>NZ_JAHRGL010000049.1:0-99757 GCF_019097855.1 Geopseudomonas aromaticivorans | reverse complement strand
AAGCCACGGCCGAGCCTGCCGTTTTTGCGCCAGCGGCGGCCGAATGGCCGGAGCTGGCTTTCGACGCCCCGGTCGAGCCGCCGCAAGCCCCGTCGCTGGGTGGCGGCGCCAGCCAGTTCGCCCCGGCCGTGCAGGCGCATGCCGTCCAGGCCGCCGAGGTTGTCGAGCGCGATCCGGAGCTGGTACAGATTTTCCTCGAGGAAGGCTTCGACATCCTCGACTCGGCCAGCGAGGCGTTGCAGCAGTGGATTGCCGAGGGCGGCAAGGGTGCCGGTCTCGAAGCCCTGCAGCGCGATCTGCATACCCTCAAGGGTGGTGCGCGGATGGCCGAGATCGCTGAAGTCGGCGATCTGGCCCACGAGCTGGAGTTCCTCTACGAAGGGCTCGCCGACGGCCGCCTGCCGGCGGAGCGCGCGCTGTTCGGCTTGTTGCAGGAAAGTCACGACCAGCTGGCGCTGATGCTCGAGGCGCTGCGCAACGACGAGGCGCTGCCGGACGGCGCGCAGCAGATCGAGGCGATTAGCCGCTTCCGCCGCCAGGCGCAGCAGAGCGCCGACGCCCGCCAGGCTGCGGCCTTCGAGTTGTCAGTGCCCGAGTCCGAGCCCGAGGTGCTGGTCGAGGCGCCGGCGGAGTTGCCGCAGCCGGCCGAGCCGGAGCAGGCTGTCGAGCCTGCCGCGGCCCCGGCGGGCGATGCGCGGTCCGAGTACGTCACCCCGGCGCTGAGCGACAGCGAAGTCCTGCCGCTGTTCCTCGAAGAGGCCGGCGATCAGCTGGAGTCTCTGCAGGCGGCACTGCGCCGCTGGGAAAGCAGCGGTGCGGCGCCGGTGGACGAGTTTCTCCGCGTGCTGAACACCCTCAAGGGCGGTGCGCTGCTGGCCGGCCAGCAGCATCTCGGCGCGCTGAGCGAGCAGCTCGCGCAGCGCCTGGGCGAAGCGGGCGGCGCGAGCGCCGAGCTGGACGACCTGCTCCCCGAGGTGCAGGCCGGTTACCAGCGTCTGCTGGTCGACGTCGAGCGGCTGCGTGGAGCCGGGTTGGTCGAGGAGGCTGCCGCTACCTCGCCAGCACCGGTCGCGCCGCTGGCCGTCAAGGTCGAGCCGCTGGTGCAGCAACTGGTCGCGACCCGCCTGGTGCCGCGCAAGATCCTGCCCTTCGTCCAGCGGGCCCAGCAGGAGGCGGCCGAAGCCGCCGCCAAGCGTGCCCCGCAGGAGCTGGTCAAGGTGCCGGCCGAGTTGCTCGAAGCCCTGGTCAACCTCGCTGGTGAGACCTCGATCTTCCGCGGCCGGGTCGAGCAGCAGGTCAACGATACCGCCTTCACGCTCGGCGAGATGGAAGCGACCATCGAGCGGGTGCGCGACCAGTTGCGGCGTCTGGACACCGAGACCCAGGCGCAGATTCTCTCGCGCTACCAGGCCGAGGGGGAGCGTGCCGGCTACGAGGACTTCGACCCGCTGGAAATGGACCGCTACTCGCAACTGCAGCAGCTATCGCGTGCGCTGTTCGAGTCCGCGTCCGACTTGCTCGACCTCAAGGAAACCCTCACCGCGCGCAACCGCGATGCGGAAACCCTGCTGCTGCAACAGGCGCGGGTCAACACCGAGCTGCAGGAAGGCCTGATGCGTACCCGCATGGTGCCCTTCGATCGCTTGGTGCCGCGTCTGCGCCGCATCGTCCGGCAGGTGGCCGGCGAGCTGGGCAAGCAGGTCGAGCTGGTGGTGCACAACGCCGAAGGCGAGATGGACCGCAGCGTGCTGGAAGGCATGGTGGCGCCGCTGGAGCACATGCTGCGCAACGCCGTCGACCATGGCATCGAGCCGCTGGACGTGCGCCGCGCCGCGGGCAAGCCCGATGCCGGCACCATCCGCCTGAGCCTGAGCCGCGAGGGTGGCGACATCCTGCTGACCCTGGCCGACGATGGCGGCGGCGTTAACATCGCCGCGGTGCGCCGCAAGGCCATCGAGCGTGGCCTGATGGCGGCCGATGCCGACCTGTCGGACTACGAGGTGCTGCAGTTCATCCTCGAGGCTGGTTTCTCCACCGCCGCCAAGGTCACCCAGATCTCCGGGCGCGGGGTCGGCATGGACGTGGTGTCCGCCGGCGTCAAGCAGCTCGGCGGTACGGTCAGCATCGACTCGGCCAGCGGCCGGGGTACGCGCTTCCTGGTCCGCCTGCCGTTCACCGTGTCGGTCAACCGCGCGCTGATGGTGCTCTCCGGCGAGGACCTCTACGCCATCCCGCTGAACACCGTCGAAGGTATCGTGCGCATCCCGCCGTACGAGCTGGAGGCCTACTATCAGCCGAACTCGCCGCGCTTCGAATATGCCGGCCAGCAGTATCAGGTCAAGTACCTTGGCGAGCTGCTCAACAATGGCCAGCGGCCCAAGCTGAACGGGCAGAGCCTGCCGCTGCCGGTCATTCTGGTGCGTTCGGCCGAATACGCCACGGCAGTTCAGGTGGACAGCCTGGCCGGCTCGCGCGAGATCGTGGTGAAGAGCCTGGGCGCGCAGTTCTCCGCCGTGCACAGCATCTCCGGCGCGACCATTCTCGGCGATGGCCGGGTGGTGGTGATTCTCGACCTGCTGGCCGCCCTGCGTGCCCGCCATGCCCAGCAGCTGCCGCGGCATGCCGGCGCCGCGCAGCTCGAGCACGAGAGCAGCAAGCAGCGCCCGCCGCTGGTCATGGTGATCGACGACTCGGTCACCGTGCGCAAGGTGACCACCCGTCTGCTGGAACGCAACGGCATGGACGTGGTGACGGCCAAGGACGGGGTGGATGCCATCGCCCAGCTGCAGGAAATCGTGCCGGACGTCATGCTGCTGGACATCGAGATGCCCCGCATGGACGGCTTCGAGGTGGCCACCCTGGTGCGTCACGACGAGCGGCTCAAGGGGGTGCCGATCATCATGATCACCTCGCGGACCGGCGATAAGCACCGCGAGCGCGCCCTGGCCATCGGGGTCAACCAGTACCTCGGCAAGCCGTACCAGGAGTCGGTGCTGCTGGAGAACATCCTGCAGCTGGTGCCGCGCCATGACTGAACGTAGCAGCGGTCGCGTGGCGGTCATCGCCGATACCTCTCTGCAGCGCCATGTGCTGCAGCAGACCCTGCTCGCCAACGGTTATCAGGTGCTGCTCAACAGCGATCCTCTGCGCCTCGAGGGCGAGCAGCTGAGCGCCTGCTCACCGGATCTGTGGCTAGTCGATCTGGCGCAGCTGGAGGATTCGCCGCTGATCGACCAGTTGCTCGAGCAGGCCACGGTGCCCGTGCTGTTCGGCGAGGGGCAGGCTCCGGAGCGCCACTCCGAGCACTACCCGCGCTGGGAGCGGCGGTTGCTCGGCAAGCTCAAGCGCCTGGTGGGCGACCCGGCCCGTGCGGTCGGTCCGAGCCTGGAGGTGTTGCTCAATCAAGGGCAGCGCCCCGCGCGGCTCAATCTGCCGGATGCGCTGGCCAGCACGCCGCTGGCTGCCGGCGAGCCGGCGCGCCAGGTCTGGCTGCTGGCGGCTTCGCTGGGTGGTCCGGAAGCGGTCAAGGAGTTCCTCGATGCCCTGCCCGGCGGCCTGCCGCTGGGCTTCGTGTATGCCCAGCACATCGACGCCTCGTTCGAGCAGCGCCTGCCGCAGGCGGTCGGTCGCCACAGTCAGTGGCCGGTCAACCTGGCCCGTGCCGGCGACTGGGTGCGCTACGGTGAGGTGGTGGTGGCGCCGATCGGCCAGGAGCTGAGCTTCGACGAGGACGGCCGCATGCGCGTCGGTCCGCGCCCCTGGCCGGAGCCCTACAGTCCCTCGATCGACCAGATGATGCTCAACCTGGCCCAGCAGTTCCCGTCCTGCTGCGGCGTCATTGCCTTCAGCGGCATGGGCAGCGACGGCAGTGCAGCGGCGGCCTACGTGCTGCGCAAGGGGGGCCTGATCTGGACCCAGGCGGCCGACAGCTGCGCCTGCCCGAGCATGCCCGACAGCCTGCGCGAAGGTGGTTACAGCAGTTTCAGCGCGTCGCCGCGCGAGTTGGCCGAAGCGCTGGTGGCGCGGTTGGCCGAGCAGTACGACCAGTGATCCGCGCCGCCGTTTTCAGGAGTCAGGCATGAACCAAGCCCCCGCAGCCGGCACCACGCCGCAAACCCTCAGCAGCCTGTTGCTGCCCCTGACCGATCGCACCCTGCTGGTGCCCAGCGTGGCGCTGGCCGAACTGATCAACCAGCGCCCGGCCGAGCCGCGGATCGGTGTGCCGGACTGGTATCTGGGCGACATCATCTGGCGCGACCTGCGCCTGCCGCTGCTGTCCTTCGAGACCGCCTCGAGTGGCACGCCGCCGGCGGCGCCGGCGCCCGGCGCGCGCATCGCGGTGATCAACGCCCTCGGTGGTCGGCCGCACCTGAAGTTCTTCGCCCTGCTGGTGCAGGGCATTCCGCGGCCGCACAAGCTCGACGCCAGCCTGGCGCCTGCCGGCGCACCGCTGGCTGCGCTGGAGCTGGACTCGGCACAGGTGGAGGGGGGCGTGGCGAGAATCCCCGACCTGGTCGGGCTGGAGCAGAAACTGGCGGATATCGGCCTGATCTGAGGCGCTCGACCGCTGAGCAAGCAACAGGCCCGCCGCGCGCGGGCCTGTTCGTTTGCGATCCTAGAAGTCGCCCCACAGCTGCTGCGCCACGCTGAGCGCCACCACCGGTGCGGTTTCGGTGCGCAACACCCGCGGGCCGAGGCGGGCGGCGTGATAGCCGGCGCGTTGTGCCTGCTGCACCTCGGCCGCGGACAGGCCGCCCTCCGGCCCGATCAGGAACGCCAGGGATTGCGGGCGGGAATGGCTGGCCAGCGCCTCGGCTACCGGGTGCAGCACCAGCTTCAACTCGGCTTCGGTCTGCGCCAGCCAGTCGGCCAGCACAACGGGCGCATGGAGGGTCGGCAGCACCGAGCGGCCGCACTGCTCGCAGGCGCTGATGGCGATCTGCCGCCAGTGGGCCAGGCGCTTGTCGGCACGTTCGTCCTTCAGGCGTACCTCGCAGCGCTCGCTGACCAGCGGGGTGATCTCGGTGACGCCCAGCTCGGTGGCTTTCTGGATCGCCCAGTCCATGCGCTCGCCGCGGGACAGGCCCTGGCCCAGGTGAATACGCAGCGGCGACTCGGCCAGGCCGGGGCGTTCCTCGCGCAGCTCGACCTGCACGCTTTTCTTGCCCACCTCGACCAGTTCGCCGACGAATTCCTGGCCGCTGCCGTCGAACAGCTGCAGCGAATCGCCGACGGCAAGGCGCAGCACGCGGCCGATGTAGTGGGCCTGGGCCTCCGGCAGCGCATGGCGGCCAAGGGCGAGGGGAGCGTCGATGAAGAAACGGGAGAGGCGCATGGGCGTGAACGATCGGCAGGGAAAGCGCAGAGTTTAACCGCAGGGTGCGCCGAGTGCACCGCAGCCGGCCGCAGCATCTTGCGATGCCGCGTGCGCCGCCTCGGGATCAGCCCGGATCGCGGAACTCGGCCGGCGCGCCGGCCGGCACCGCGACGCTGACGCGGGGGCGGGTGGCCCGGTCGATGCCTTCGCTGGCCACCTCGGCGAGGAAGTCGATCTGCTCGGGGGTGATCACGTAGGGCGGCAGGAAGTACACCACGCTGCCCAGCGGGCGCAGCAGGGCGCCGCGCGACAGCGCATGCTGGTAGACCGCCATGCCGCGCCGTTCCTGCCACGGATAGGGCGTCTTGCCCGCCTTGTCCTGGACCATCTCGATGGCCAGGGCCATGCCGGTCTGGCGGACCTCGGCGACATGCGGATGCTCGGCGAGGTGGGCGCAGGCGCGGCCCATGTGCGTGGCCAGCGCCCGGTTGCTGTCGATGACGTTGTCTTCTTCGAAGATGTCCAGGGTGGCCAGGGCGGCGGCGCAGGCCAGCGGGTTGCCGGTGTAGGTGTGCGAGTGGAGGAAGGCGCGCAGGGTGGCGTAGTCGGCGTAGAACGCCTGGTACACGGTGTCGGTGGTGAGCACCGCGGCCATCGGCAGGTAGCCGCCGGTCAGCGCCTTGGACAGCACCAGGAAGTCGGGGGTGATGCCGGCCTGCTCGCAGGCGAACATGCTGCCGGTGCGGCCGAAGCCGACGGCGATCTCGTCGTGGATCAGGTGCACCTGGTAGCGGTCGCAGGCCTCGCGCAGCAGCTGCAGGTAGATGGGATGGTACATGCGCATGCCGCCGGCGCCCTGGATCAGCGGCTCGACGATCACCGCGGCGATCTCCCGGTGATGCTCGGCGAGGGTCTGTTCCATGTGGGCGAACATGGTCCGCGAATGCGCCTCCCAGCTGACCCCTTCCGGGCGATGGTAGCAGTCCGGGCTGGGCACCTTGAGGGTGTCCAGCAGCAGCGGCTTGTAGGTGTCGGTGAACAGCGCCACGTCGCCCACCGACATCGCCGCTACGGTCTCGCCATGGTAGCTGTTGGTCAGGGTGACGAAGCGCTTCTTGCCCTCGTGGCCGCAGTTGCGCCAGTAGTGGAAGCTCATCTTCAGCGCCACCTCGATGCCCGAGGAGCCGTTGTCGGCGT
Source organism: Geopseudomonas aromaticivorans (assembly GCF_019097855.1). Taxonomy (GTDB): domain Bacteria; phylum Pseudomonadota; class Gammaproteobacteria; order Pseudomonadales; family Pseudomonadaceae; genus Geopseudomonas; species Geopseudomonas aromaticivorans. Next base: position 93,243 of record NZ_JAHRGL010000049.1, on the reverse strand, counting down.
AGAACACTCGCTCCAGCCCGGCAGGGGTGATCCGTACCAGCCGCTCGGACAGCTCAATCACCGGCTGATGGCTGAAGCCGGCCAGCATCACGTGCTCGAGCTGGTCGAGCTGGGCCTTGATCCGCGCGCTGATGCGCGGATTGGCATGGCCGAACACGTTGACCCACCAGGAGCTGACCGCGTCCAGGTAGCGCTTGCCGTCAAAGTCCTCCAGCCATACGCCCTCGCCGCGACGGACCGGGATCAGCGGCAGCTGCTCGTGATCCTTCATCTGCGTACAGGGGTGCCAGAGCACGGCAAGGTCGCGCTCCATCCACTGCTGGTTGCGGCTCATCGGCGGTTCTCCTCGGGCGGGATCGGGCAGGGCGCACAGTTTAGCCCCGTCCGCCCCGGGATGAGCAGGACGTTGACGTGATTGCCGGGCAAGGTATCGATATTCTGGATGTCTTTGACGCAAAATTTGCGCTTTATATCGATGGGTTTGTTGTTAGTCTTGCCTTCACGCGTTTAACGGGAATCCTTCTCATGCAATGGCGCAATTCCGCCCGGCGTTACGGGCTGATCAGCATTCTCCTCCACTGGGGCGTCGCCCTGGCGGTGTTCGGCCTGTTCGGCCTCGGTCTGTGGATGGTCGGCCTCGACTACTACAGCAGCTGGTACCGCCGTGCGCCCGAGCTGCACAAGGGCATCGGCATCCTGCTGCTGCTCGCCATGCTGCTGCGCCTGCTCTGGCGTCTGGCCAGCCCGCCGCCCGCGGCGCTGGCCAGCTACAGCGCGCTGACTCGCCGCGGCGCTGCGCTGGTGCACGGCCTGCTGTACCTCGGCCTGTTCGTCCTGATGCTCTCCGGCTACCTGATCTCCACCGCCGACGGCCGCGCCATCGAGGTGTTCGGCTGGTTCAGCGTGCCCGCCACCCTGAGCGGCGTGGACGGCCAGGAAGACCTCGCCGGTGTCGTGCACCGCTGGCTGGCCTGGGGCCTGGTCGGTCTGGCCGCCCTGCATGCCCTGGCCGCGCTCAAGCACCACTTCATCGATCGCGACGCGACCCTGAGCCGCATGCTCGGTCGCGAGCGCGACTGAATCCTCACCTGCAACGGAGTATCCCCATGCTGAAGAAGTCCCTGCTCGCCCTGAGCCTCGGTTCCCTGCTGTTCGGCGCCCAGGCCATGGCCGCCGACTACAAGATCGACAAGGAAGGCCAGCATGCCTTCGTCAACTTCAAGATCAGTCACCTCGGCTACAGCTGGCTGTACGGCACCTTCAAGGACTTCGACGGCAGCTTCAGCTTCGACGCCGCCAAGCCCGAGGCGAGCAAGGTCAAGGTCGAGCTGAACACCGCCAGCGTCGACTCCAACCACGCCGAGCGCGACAAGCACTTGCGCAGCGCCGACTTCCTCAACGTCGCCAAACACCCGACCGCGACTTTCGAGTCGACCAGCGTGAAGTCCACCGGCGCAGGCAGCGCCGACATCACCGGCAACCTGACCCTCAACGGCGTGACCAAGCCGGTGGTGATCGCCGCCAAGTTCGTCGGCGAAGGCGACGACCCGTGGGGCGGCTACCGCGCCGGTTTCGAGGGCAGCACCAAGCTCAAGCTGAAGGACTTCGACATCCAGAAGGACCTCGGCCCGGCGTCCCAGGACGTCGAGCTGATCATCTCGGTGGAAGGCGTGCGCCAGTAAGCTGCGCTACCCTGCTGCAACGCCGCTCCTCGGGGCGGCGTTGTCGTTTGTGGGCGGCTGGACGCCGCGGGTTGCCTTCTGCAGACTCGCCTCACCCTGCATCTTCCCGGGCTGCTACGTGTGAACGAAATCCTGCTGCGCTACCGCTTTCGCCTGCTGCTGGTCGCCAGCGTCCTGCTGACCCTGGTGATGGGCTGGCCCGCGCCGCCGCTGTGGCTGGAGTGGGGCTGCCTGCTCGGCCTGGTGCTGGCGGGGATCAACACCCTGCGCCACAAGCGCCTGTTCCAGCAGCTGGCGCTGCTGATCGGCATGGGCAACCTGCTGTTGCTCAGCCTCGATCAGCTGATTGTGCTGCCGCAGGCGCTGAGCGACGGCCTGGGACTGATCGCCTTCTACCTGCTGCTCTGCGCCACCCTGTTCCACCGCGTCACCGGCGAGCGGCCGGTGACCAAGGAGCTGCTCTATGGCCTGTGTGCGCTCTACCTGCAGCTGGGCCTGGCCTTCGCTTTCGCCTACCAGGTGGTCAGCGGGCTGGTGCCGGGGGCGTTCAACAGTGTGGACAAGCTGCTGCTGGACGACTTCGTCTACTACAGCCTGGCGACCCTTACCACGGTAGGTTACGGCGACATCCATGCCATCGCGCCCGCGGCGCGGCTGCTGGCCGGGGCCGAGGCGGTGATGGGGGTGATGTTCATTGCCCTGCTGGTGGCGCGCAGCCTGGCACTGATGCATGAGGAGGAGGACGACGAGGAGCCGTAAGGCGCTTGTTGCCCGCACAGCAAAACGCCGACCCTGGGGTCGGCGTTTTGCGTGGTGCGGCAGGCCTTACTTGTTGCGGGTCAGCAGGGCCGGCTTCTCGCTGCGTACGCGGCTTTCCTGCTCGAGCTGCTCGAGCTGCTCGGCGGTGGGCAGACGGTCGCTGCGCGAGGGCTTGTGCACGATCACCGGCTGGGTGTCGCGGCTGCCGCGCACCGCCGGCTCGCTCAGCGGCAGCTCGCGCAGCAGGCTGTCGCGCGAACGCTGGCCGATGTCGCGTGGCGCGCGGCCCTTGCCGCCGCCGTTGTTCTGCCGAGCCCCGGCCGGCTTGCCGGCGTTGTTGCGCGGTGCTGCTGCCGGACGCGCTGCGCCAGCGGCACTGGCGGCAGTGCCAGCAGTGCCAGCCGGACGACGCCCGCCACGGCCCTGGTTCTTGCCCTGGTAGGGGCTGACGTACTCGACGCTGTTGCCGAAGTTGTCGTACTCGTCGTCGAGGAAGGCTTCCGGATCGCGGTCGGGGCGGGTAGGCAGCGGCAGTTCGCCGGGCGCCAGCTGGATGGCCGCCGGCTTGCTGCTGCGCCGCTCGTCGCGGCCCGCACCTTGCTGGCTGCCGCCGCGGCGATTGCGCGACTTGTCGCCGGCCTGGCCGCTGCTGGCGTCAGCGCGCGGCGGACGCTCGGCGCGCGGCTTGCTGGCGCTCTGCTCGCTGCGTGCGGGCTGGGCGGGCTTGTCGGCCTTGGGCTTGTCGCTGCGCTCGCCGCGTGCCGGACGCTCCTTGCGCTCGCTGGGCAGGTCCTTGCGGCCACGGCCATGGGCCGGACGCGGCGGACGCTCGTCGCTGTCGGCCGGGCCGGCGTCAACCACCTGGCTGGGGTCGAAGCCCTGCATGTCGCCTTCCGGGATGCGCTGCTTGGTCAGACGCTCGATGGCCTTGAGCAGCTTGTCCTCGTCCGGGGATACCAGCGAGACCGCCTCGCCGCTGCGCCCGGCACGGCCGGTCCGGCCGATGCGGTGGACGTAGTCTTCCTCGACGTTGGGCAGCTCGTAGTTGACCACGTGCGGCAGCTGGTCGATGTCCAGGCCGCGGGCGGCGATGTCGGTGGCCACCAGGATGCGCACCGCGTTGGCCTTGAAGTCGGCCAGCGCCTTGGTGCGCGCGTTCTGGCTCTTGTTGCCGTGGATCGCGGCGGCCGGCAGGCCCTGCTTGCACAGGTACTCGGCCAGGCGGTTGGCGCCGTGCTTGGTGCGGGTGAATACCAGCACCTGCTCCCAGGCGCCGACGGTCACCAGGTGGGCGAGCAGGGCGCGCTTCTGGGTGGCGCCGATACGGAACATGCGCTGCTCGATGCGCTCCACCGTGGTGTTCGGCGGGGTCACCTCGATGCGCTCGGGGTTGTGCAGCAGCTTGCCGGCGAGGTCGGTGATGTCCTTGGAGAAGGTTGCCGAGAACAGCAGGTTCTGGCGCTTGCTCGGCAGCTTGGCGAGCACCTTCTTGACGTCGTGGATGAAGCCCATGTCGAGCATGCGGTCGGCTTCGTCGAGGACGAGGATTTCCACCCGCGACAGGTCGATGGCCTTCTGGTTGGCCAGGTCGAGCAGGCGGCCGGGGCAGGCCACCAGCACGTCGATGCCCTTGGCCAGGGCCTGGACCTGCGGGTTCATGCCGACCCCGCCGAAGATGCAGGCGCTTTTCAGCGGCAGGTCGCGGGCGTACAGCTTGAAGCTGTCATGCACCTGGGCGGCCAGTTCGCGGGTCGGCGTCAGTACCAGCACGCGCGGCTGTTTGGGCGCGTGGCGGTGTTCGCGGTCGGGGTGGCCGTTGGGGAACAGCAGTTCGAGGACCGGCAGGGCAAAGCCGCCGGTTTTGCCGGTGCCGGTCTGCGCGGCGACCATCAGGTCGCGACCCTGCAGGGCGGCGGGAATGGCGCGTTGCTGCACCGGAGTGGGCTGGGTGTAGCCGGCGGCCTCGAGGGCGCGGGCCAGGGCCTCGGAGAGACCGAGGGAAGTAAAGGACATGCGGGGTTCCTGTTTCATGTCGGCAACCCGCCGACTCGGGGGGGATCGGCCCGGCAGTTGGCCGGTGGATCCCGCGCGCATCATCATCGGCTGCGAACAGGGCGCAGGTCAGACCTGCGCCCCCGCCCGACGGCCACCGCCCTGCGCTGGGTGGTGGTCTGGACGGAGGTCCGTAGCATTGTGAGCCGGAAGGCTCGGCCTCAGCGGGGTAGCTTGAGGTTGTTCCAGATCGCCAGGCTCGGTTCGGCCTGGTTCAGGGTGTAGAAGTGCAGGCCGGGAGCACCGCCGGCGAGCAGTCGCTCGCTCATTTCGGTCACCACGGTCTCGCCGAATGCCTGGATGCTGTCCAGATCGTCGCCGTAGGCTTCCAGCTGCTTGCGGATCCAGCGCGGAATCTCGGCGCCGCAGGCGTCGGAGAAGCGTGCCAGCTTGCTGTAGTTGGTGATGGGCATGATACCCGGAGTGATCGGTATTTCGACACCCAGTTTGCGCACGCGTTCCACAAAGTAGAAATAGCAGTCGGCGCTGAAGAAGTACTGGGTGATCGCGCTGTCGGCGCCGGCGCGGGCCTTGCGCACGAAATTGAGCAGATCATCCTCGAAACTGCGCGCCTGCGGGTGCACTTCCGGATAGGCGGCAATCTCGATGTGGAAGTGGTCGCCGGTTTCGCTGCGGATGAACTCCACCAGCTCGTTGGCGTAGCGCAGCTCGCCGCTGGCCATGCCCATGCCCGAGGGCAGGTCGCCGCGCAGGGCGACGATGCGCTGGATTCCCGCGTTCTTGTACAGGTTGAGCAGTTCGCGCAGCTCGGCCTTGCTGTCGCCGACGCAGGACAGGTGCGGCGCGGTCGGCACCTTCACCTCGCCGTCCAGCTGCAGCACGGTGTTCAGCGTACGGTCGCGGGTCGAGCCACCGGCACCGTAGGTGCAGGAGAAGAAATCGGGATGGTAGCCGGCCAGCTGGCGGGCCACGGTCATCAGCTTTTCGTGCCCGGCATCGGTCTTGGTCGGGAAGAACTCGAAGCTGTAGCGGCGTTCCTGGGACATGGAGTCGATCCGTTCAGACGTAGGGTGCGCGATGCGCACCAAGGTAATCATCGCTGCGGATGGTGCGCATGGCGCACCCTACGATGTGTCCGTTTGGCTTGGCAGCGGGTGGAAAACCGCAGAGTGCGGTTTCCACCCTACGGCGGCGTATCAGTAACGATAGGCGTCCGGCTTGAACGGGCCTTCGGCGTTGACGCCGATGTACTCGGCCTGTTTGGCGGTGAGGCGGGTGACCACGCCACCGAAGCCCTTGACCATTTCCAGCGCCACTTCCTCGTCGAGCTTCTTCGGCAGCAGTTCGACGCTGATGCGCGCGGCCTTGTCGGCGGCCGGCAGATCGGCGAAGCGCGCGCCGTACAGGTGGATCTGCGCCAGCACCTGGTTGGCGAACGAGCCGTCCATAATCCGGCTCGGGTGGCCGGTGGCGTTGCCCAGGTTCACCAGGCGGCCTTCGGACAGCAGGATCAGGTAGTCGTCGTTGTGCGCATCGAAGCCGTCCTTGCCGGTGCGGTGGATCTTGTGCACCTGTGGCTTGACCTCTTCCCAGGCCCAGTTGGCGCGCATGAAGGCGGTGTCGATCTCGTTGTCGAAGTGACCGATGTTGCACACCACGGCGCGCTTCTTCAGTGCCTTGAGCATGCCGGCGTCGCAGACGTTGACGTTGCCGGTGGTGGTGACGATCAGGTCGATCTTGCCCAGCAGGGCGCGGTCGATGCTGGCTTCAGTGCCGTCGTTCTCGCCGTTCAGGTACGGGGAAACCAGCTCGAAGCCGTCCATGCACGCCTGCATGGCGCAGATCGGGTCGATTTCGCTGACCTTGACGATCATGCCTTCCTGACGCAGCGACTGGGCGGAGCCCTTGCCGACGTCGCCATAGCCGATCACCAGCGCCTGCTTGCCGGACAGCAGGTGGTCGGTGCCGCGCTTGATGGCGTCGTTGAGGCTGTGGCGGCAGCCGTACTTGTTGTCGTTCTTGCTCTTGGTCACCGCGTCGTTGACGTTGATCGCCGGGACTTTCAGGCTGCCGGCCTTGAGCATGTCGAGCAGGCGGTGCACGCCGGTGGTGGTTTCCTCGGTCACGCCGTGGATCTTGTCCAGCATCGCCGGGAAGCGCTCGTGGAGGATCTGGGTCAGGTCACCGCCGTCGTCCAGCACCATGTTGGCGTCCCACGGCTGGCCGTCCTTGAGGATGGTCTGCTCGATGCACCATTCGTACTCTGCCTCGGTCTCGCCCTTCCAGGCGAACACCGGGATGCCGGCGGCGGCGATGGCCGCGGCGGCCTGGTCCTGGGTGGAGAAGATGTTGCAGGACGACCAGCGTACTTCGGCGCCGAGGGCGACCAGGGTCTCGATCAGCACCGCGGTCTGGATGGTCATGTGGATGCAGCCGAGGATCTTGGCACCCTTCAGCGGCTGCTGGGCCGCGTACTTGTGGCGCAGGCCCATCAGGGCCGGCATCTCGGACTCGGCGATGATGATCTCGCGACGGCCCCAAGCGGCCAGTTCAATGTCGGCAACCTTGTAATCGGCAAAAGCAGCGCTCATGCGTATCTCCATTCGTGATGTGCGAATGGGCGCCGTTGAAGTCAGGAACGGCTGCGCAGTGCATGCCGTGGCGACAGCCCGTCCGAGCCTGACAGGGGGCCGGTGCGACGACCGGCGATGACCTGCTGCAGCGCCCCTCGGACGGGAGGCGGGTGCGGCCGTGGGCCGCGAAGAGTGCAGATTATAGCGGCGTCGGCGGCTGCGCCCAAGCTTTGTAGTACACAGACCGGCAGGAGCCAGCTTGCTGGCGCTCCATTGTCGGCAGCAGAACACCGCCGGCAAGCTGGCTCCTACAGGCGATCGGCGCTGCCTGCGGCGTGCCGACACGCCCGGTTACGCCGCGCAGGCTTGGCCGGTGCCGGCGATGCGCGGATACTGTCGCGCGCTTACCGATCCGCAGCCGAGAATAGCCATGATTGCCCGTACCCTGCTTCTGCTGGCCCTGAGCGGCCTGACCCTGACCGCCTGCGACCGCGTCGATCCGAATTCGCCGCTGGGCCAGCGGCAGGCGCTGTTCAAGCAGATGCTCAACACCAGCGAAGACCTCGGCGGCATGCTGCGCGGCCGCATCGGCTTCGACGCCAAGGAATTTGCCGCCGGAGCGACCCAGCTCGACCAGCTGGCGCGCCAGCCGTGGCAGCACTTCCCGCAGGTGCGCGAGGAGGACAGCAGCGCCCGCGACGAGGTCTGGCAGCGCCAGGAGCGCTTCCAGCAGCTGGCCCGCGACCTAGAGGCGAGCACTGCCGCGCTGGTCGCCGCCACCACCCAGGCGCCGCTCAAGGCTGCCGCGCTGGTCGCGCCGGTCGACCGCGTGGAAAAGGCCTGCAAGGCCTGCCACGAGGAATTCCGCGTCTACTGATCGGCTCGCTCAGAATCCGGCCACGCCCGCCGCCTGCAGGCGCGTGCGCAGCGCGTTCACCTCGGGGTGGGCGAGGAACGTGGCCAGGCTCACGGCCTGGCGATGGCTGGCGCCGGCCTTCTGCCAGTCGGCCGCGCTGCGCGCGGCCAGCGTCGTCCAGTCCGCCGCCAGCCGGGCACTGCCGCTGGGCGGCAAGCCCAGCGCCCCGAGCCAGCTGACGAACGGCCGCTGGCGGGCGCCCTGCAGGCTGCGCCAGACCGTGCCGGCCCGCGCCGCGCCGAAGCCGGGCAGTGCCGCCAGCTGCGCCTCGCTGAGCTCCAGCCAGTCGGCCAGCCCGTCCAGCCGTCCCGAGTCCTGCAGCGCCTGCCAGGTGCCCGCGCCGATGCCGGCCAGGGCCAGGCCCTGGCGCCCGCCGAGCCACACCAGGCGCGCGTGGAACTGTCCGGCACAACCCGGCTCGCTGGCCCGCCAGCAGCTCAGCGGGTGATGGCGCGCCGGGTCCGGCACGTCCAGCGCCACGCGTTCGGCCGCCTGCCAGACCACGCCGTCCAGGCGCGGGATGCTCTGTCCGGCCAGACGCAGCGCAATCTGGTCGCCGGGGCGGATATCCAGCTGCCGCCAGCGCGTGAGCGAGCCGGCGCTGACCCGGGCGATGCGCCGGTCGTCCAGCTGCAGCGGGACCAGGTGCAGCAGCGGCGTGATGCGCCCACGGCGGCCGATGCGAAACTCCACCGTGCGCACCTCGGCCAGCGCCTGCGCCGCCGGGTACTTCCACGCCACCGCCCAGTGCGGCGGCTGCGCCTGCCAGCGCGCGGCCGGAGGACGGGTGCCGTGGCGGATGACGATGCCGTCGCTGGCGAACGGCAGCGCCTGGCGATACCACTGCTCGCGCCAGCGGGCGACATCGGCGGCCTGCTGCACGGGCTGGGTGTAGGCGGGGCTGTCGAAGCCCAGCCGGCGCAGCCCGGCTAGCCGTTCCTGCATGGTTGGCGGACCGTCCGGCCAGTCCCAGACGAACAGGCCGATGCCGGCGCCTTCCGCGCGGCTCAGCGCCTGGCGGGCGAGTAGGCCGGCGACCTTGCCGCGGGCCCCGGCGCCGCCGCTCGCCGCCTGCACATGGCGGTCGAGGCGCCAGTACAGCTCGCCGTGCAGCAGCAGGCGGCCGGGGCCGCTGTCCAGCTGCGCGGGAATGGCGGCGATCTGCCGGGCGCTGGCGGTCCAGTCCTGGCCGTGGCGACCGTCGCCGCGACTGATCGCCTGGACCAGCGCGCCGTCCTGATAGACCAGGCTGACCGCCACGCCATCGACCTTGGGCTGCACCCACAGATCGTCTTGCCCGGCGACCCAGGCTTCCAGCGCCGCCGGGTCGGCGAGCTTGGCCAGGCCGGTGTGCGCCACCGGATGGGCTAGCGGTCCGGCCGCCGCGGCCAGCGCCTGCGGCGTGCGGGCCGCGGCGGGAAAGCACTGGCTCCACTGTTCGAGACGGGCGCGGGCTTGGTCGTAGAGGGCGTCGTCGACCAGCGCCCGGCCGTCGCGGTGGTAGGCCGCATCCCAGCGCTCGATCTGGCTGGCCAGCGCCGGCAGTTCGCGGGCGGCGCGCTCCGCCGACCAGTCCGGGCAGGCAGCGTGGGCAACGGGGAGGGGCGGCAGGGCCAGCGCCACGAGGGCAGCCGGCAGCGCGCGCAACAGGCGGCGGGGCATGGGGTGAGCGTCCTTGCTCGGGAGAGAGCGGCCAGCTTAGGGGGATCGGCGGGAGCCGGCTGTGCGCTGGCGCCGCTTTTCGCCGGACAAAAAAAGACCCGGCAGCGCCGGGTCGAATGCCTTTCAAGCCTACCGCGGAAAACTCAGCTCATCCCCAGCCACTCGGGCAGTGCCAGGGAGATCGCCGGCACGTAGGTGATGATCAGCAGGAAGCCGAGCAGCAGCATCAGCCACGGCATGGCGGCGCGGATCACCGCGGTGACCGGCATGCCGGTGACCGCCGAGGTGACGAACAGGTTGAGGCCGACCGGCGGAGTGATCAGGCCGATCTCCATGTTCACCACCATGATGATGCCCAGGTGCACCGGGTCAATGCCCAGCTGCACGGCGATGGGGAACAGGATCGGTGCGAGGATCAGGATGATCGCCGAGGGCTCCATGAAGGCGCCGGCCACCAGCAGCACCAGGTTCACCACTAGCAGGAACACCCAAGGCTGCAGGCCGGCGTCCATCACCCAGGCGGTGATGGTCTGCGGGATCTGCTCGGTGGTCAGCACGTGGGCGAACAGCATGGCGTTGGCGATGATGAACATCAGCATGATGCTCAGCTTGGCCGACTCGAGGATCACCTTCGGGCACTCGCGCAGGGTCATGTCCTTGTACACGAACAGGGCGACGAAGGCCGAGTACACCGCGGCCACCGCGGCGGCCTCGGTGGGGGTGAACATGCCCGAGTAGATGCCACCGAGGATGATCACCATCAGCAGCAGGCCCCACACCGCCTTGCGCGCGGCGCCCAGCCACTCGCCGAAGGTGGCGCGCGGCAGCGCCGGCAGGTTCTTCTTCACCGCGATGATGTAGATCGCCACCATCAGCACTGCGCCGAGCAGCACGCCCGGCACCACGCCGGCCATGAACAGCTTGCCGACCGAGGTCTCGGTGGCGGCGGCGTACACCACCATCACCACCGACGGCGGGATGAGGATGCCCAGGGTGCCGGCGTTGCAGACGATGCCGGCGCCGAACGCCTGCGGGTAGCCGGAGCGCACCATGCCGGCGATGGCGATGGAGCCGACCGCGGCGACGGTGGCCGGCGAGGAGCCGGACAGCGCGGCGAACAGCATGCAGGCGAACACTGCGCCGATCGCCAGGCCGCCGCGGATGTGGCCGACGCAGGCGTTGGCGAAGTCGATCAGCCGGCGGGCCACGCCGCCGGTGGTCATGAAGGCGCCGGCGAGCAGGAAGAACGGGATCGCCAGCAGGGTGTAGTGCTCGGACGTCTCGAACAGCTTGATCGCCAGCGAGCGCACCGAGTCCGGGCTGAACAGCATGATGGTCAGCGAGCCGGCCAGGCCGAGCGACACGGCGATCGGCACGCCGATCAGCATCAGCGCGAACAGGGCGAGGAACAGGAACAGGATGGTCATTTGTTCAGCTCCTGGTGATCGGTCAGCTTGACCGCCTCGGCGGCCTCGTCGGCCAGGCCCAGACCGGTCTGCTGGTGGCGCAGGATGCGCACGAAGATTTCCGCGAAGCGGATGAACACCATGGCGAAACCGACCGGCACGATCAGGCCGATGTGCCACTGCATTACGCCGAAGTGGCCGAGGTCCTCGGCGCCGATGGCGGCGTCGAACAGGGTTTTGACCCACTCGAAGCTGGCCACGCTGAGCAGGCCGGCGTAGCCCAGGCAGAACAGGCAGCCGAGCAGGCCGATGAGGCGCTGCACCGGCTTGCTGGCCAGCTTGACCAGCGCGTCGACGCCGATGTGGCCGGCGGTGCGCACGCCGTAGGCCAGGCCGAAGAAGATCAGCCAGGCGAACAGCGCCTTGGTCAGCGCGTTGCTCCAGGTCATCGCCTGGGCCAGGTCGAGGATGGCGTCGCCGATGGTGAAGAAGAAGTCGCTGGCGCCCTCGAAGCGCTCGGCCAGGTTGTAGAACAGCGTGTACAGGTTGTTGAGGATGACGTAGACGAACGTCACCAGGGTCATCGCCGCCAGCAGGAAGACGATGAAGCCTTCCTCGAAGCGATCCCAGACCAGGCGCAAGGCGTTCATGGCAGGTATCTCCGGTGGATGAAGCGCGGGGCGGATGCGGCTGCCAGGCTGCGTCCGCCCCGTTGGTGAAGCTTAGGAAGCGCTGAAGTAGTCGTCATTCCCGCGCAGGCGGGAATCCAGAAGGCCCTTGGCGTCTGGGCTCCCGCCTGCGCGGGGGCGCCGGCTTGCTCAGCGTCTTCCTCAGTTGGCTGCGTTGGCGGCTTCGGCGGCCTTGATCAGGTCGGCGCCGATATCGCCCTCGAACTTCTTCCACACCGGCTTCATCGCCTCACGCCACTTGGCACGCTGCTCGTCGTTGAGGGTGATGATCTCGGTGGTCTTGGCATCGAGGATGCGCTGCTTGTCGCCCTGGTTGAGGGCCTCGGCCTGCTTGTTCACCTCGACGCTGACCTCGCTCATGATCTTGCCCAGCTCGCCGCGCACGTCATCCGGCAGGCCGCTCCAGAACTTGGTGTTGGTGATCACCATGTAGTCCAGCACGCCGTGGTTGGTCTCGGTGATGTACTTCTGCACCTCGTGCATCTTCTGCGAGTAGATGTTCGAGTAGGGGTTCTCGGCGCCGTTGACCACGCCGGTCTGCAGGCCCTGGTAGACCTCGGCGAAGCTCATCTTGCGCGGGTTGGCGCGCACCGCCTTGAACTGCTCCTCAAGCACCTGCGAGGCCTGCACGCGGAACTTCAGGCCGCGGGCGTCCTTGGGCTCGTACAGCGCCTTGTTGGCCGACAGCTGCTTCATGCCGTTGTGCCAGTAGCCGAGGCCGGTGATGCCCTTGCTCTCCATGGAGGTCAGCAGGCCTTGGCCGGCGGGGCTGGCCTGGAAGCGGTCGACCGCGGCCATGTTGTCGAACAGGAACGGCAGGTCGAAAATCTGGATCGGCTTGGAGTAGTGCTCGAACTTGGCCAGCGAGGGGGCGATGATCTGCACGTCGCCGAGCATCAGGGCCTCCATTTCCTTGCCGTCGCCAAACAACGAGGAGTTCGGGTAGACCTCGACCTTGACCTTGCCCGCCAGACGCTCCTCGGCGAGTTTCTTGAACAGCAACGCGCCCTGGCCCTTGGGCGTGTTCTCTGCCACCACGTGGGAGAACTTGATCACGATCGGAGCGGTCGCAGACTCGGCAGCCTGAGCCAGACCGGCGACGGCGAGCGAGAGGGCGCAGGCGAGCGCCTTGGCAGTCAGCTTGAACATGCGGGACATCCTCGTTGTTATGTCATGCGGCGTGAAAGGCGTTACCTCGGCGGCGACCTGTCCGGCGCGGACAGCGACCGCATGCCGGCGGAGCGATCGGGCGCGAGATGCCTTGAGCTTAGCAACCGCTATGCCAGCGTGCTGGGAGGCCGCCGCGGCGGAACTCCTCAGACGGCGTCAGCCGCTCTGGCGCGAGGCTTGCAAGCAGGGGTTCGACTTTGGTCGAGGGGTGTCCGGCCGCGCCGCGCGCAGGCCGGGGCGGCGTGCGCGGGCGGGAAGAGGTGGCGGAAATCCGCCAGGTCAGTCGAGGTCGTCGTGCGGATTTCCGCCACTTTCGCCGAGGCTCAGGCCGTGCTTGCGCAACTTGTCGTGCAGGGTCTTGCGCGGCACGCCGAGGGCCTCGGCCAGGCTGCGCAGCGAGCTGTGGCCGTGGGCCAGTTCGGAGGTGATCAGGCTGCGCTCGAAGGCTTCCACCCGCGCCGCCAGGTTGCCCTCGGCGGGCAGCTCCGCGAGCACTTCGCCGAGACCGAGATCGAGGCCCAGGGCGAAGCGCTCGGCGACGTTCTGCAGTTCGCGCACGTTGCCCGGCCAGTTGTGCGTCAGCAGCGCGGCGCTCTGGCTGGCGTCCGGCTCGCGCAGTGGCAGGCCGTGGCGGTTGGCCGCCGCCTCGCAGAAATGGCGAAACAGCAGGCGCACGTCGTCGCCGCGCTCGCGCAGCGGCGGGATGCGCAGCGGCGCGACGTTGAGGCGGTAGTAGAGGTCGGCGCGGAAGCGCCCCTGGTCGGCGGCCTGGCGCAGGTCCTCCTTGGTCGCGGCGATGATACGGATGTCCAGCGGGATCAGCTGGTTGGAGCCGAGACGCTCGACCGCGCGCTCCTGCAGCAGGCGCAGCAGCTTGACCTGCACGTCGAGGCTCATGCTCTCGATCTCGTCGAGGAACAGGGTGCCGCCGTTGGCGAACTCGAACTTGCCGATGCGGCGCTTCTGCGCCCCGGTGAAGGCCCCGGCCTCGTGGCCGAACAGCTCGCTCTCCACCACCGACTCGGCCAAGGCGCCGGCGTTGATGGCCACGAACGGGCCGTCGCGGCGCGCCGACAGGTCGTGCAGCGCGCGCGCCACTACCTCCTTGCCGCTGCCGGTTTCGCCGAGGATCAGCACGTCGGCGTTGGTCCGCGCCAGCGCGGCGACCTGCTGGCGCAGCCGCACGATCTCCGGCGACAGGCCGATCAGCCGCCCCTCCAGCGCGTCGCGGCCGGACAGGGTCTGGCGCAACTGGCGGTTTTCCAGCACCAGGCGGCGCATCGCCAGGGCGCGGCGCACGCTGTCGAGCAGGGTGTCGCTGGGGAAGGGCTTCTCGAGGAAGTCCCAGGCGCCGGCGCGCATCGCCTGCACCGCCAGCGGCACATCGCCGTGGCCGGTGATCAGCAGCACCGGCAGCTCGGCGTCGCGGCCGTGCAGCTGCTCGAGCAGCTGCAGGCCATCGAGGCCGGGCATGCGGATGTCGCTGACCACCACCCCCGGCCAGTCGGCCGGCAGCGCGGCGGCCAGGCCGCGGGCGTCGCCCAGCGCCTGCACCGCGAGGCCGGCGAGATCGAGGGTCTGGCTCAGCGCCTGGCGCAGATGCGGGTCGTCGTCGATCAGCAGCACCTCGGTGCTGGCGGCGATCTCGGGAGCGGGACTCAAGGGCGATCCTCCGGGGACTGGGTGCCGATGCCGGCACTGGCCGGCAGCAGGTTGAGGGTGACCAGCGCGCCGCCGTCCGGGTGGTTGGCCAGCAGCAGCTCGCCGCCGAGGGCGCGGGTCAGCGTGTCGCAGATGGCCAGGCCGAGGCCGAGGCCACGGGCGGTGGTCTTGGTGGTGAAGAAGGGTTCGCGGGCGCGCGCCAAGGCTTCGGCGCTGAACCCCGGACCGTTGTCGCGCAGGCTCAGGCTGATCCTCCCGTCGCTCAGGGGCTGCGCACTCAGCCACAGACGCCGCGGCGGCGCCTTCTCGCTCATGGCGTCGAAGGCATTGGCCAGCAGGTTGCCGAGTACCTGGCGCAGGCGCGTCTCGCCGGCCTGCACCCACAGGGTGGCGTCCGGCAGGTCGCGCACCAGCTCCACCTCCAGCGCCCGGCGGCGCTGGGCGAGCAGGGCCAGGGCGTCGTCCAGTGCCGGCTGCAGGGCCACGGTTTCCGGCGCCTTGCGGTCGCGGCGGGCGAACGCCTTGAGATGGCTGATGATCGAGGCCATGCGCGCGGTCAGCTCGCTGATCAGCCGGAGGTTGCCGCGGGCGTCGTCGACACGGCCGTGATCGAGCAGTACGCCGGCGTTGTCGGCGTAGCTGCGGATCGCCGCCAGCGGCTGGTTGAGTTCGTGGCTGATGCTCGCCGACATGGTGCCCAGCGCCGACAGCTTGCCGGCCTGCACCAGCTCGTCTTGGGCGCGCACCAGTTCCTGTTGGGCCTGCTCGCGCTCGAGCACTTCCTGCTTGAGGCGCTCGGTCAGCGCCACCAGGTCCTCGGTGCGCTCGGCCACGCGCCGCTCCAGCTCCTGGCGGGCGCGGGCGTCGAGGGCCAGGCGTTCGAGCAGGTGGCGGCGCCGCTGCAGCAGCACGGCGAAAAGCAGCAGCAGGGTCAGCAGGCCGCCGCCGGCGATCAGCATCACGCTCTGCACCGGGCGCTCGACCAGGCTGCGCGGGGCGAGGATGCTCGCCGTCCAGCCGGTTTCGGCCAGGCTGCTGCTCTGGCGCAGCCAGTCCTGCTCCACCAGCGCCAGCGGCTGCGGGTCCTGGGTCGGGTAGGGCAGGTTGGCGGCGATCTCCGCACGCTCGGCGGCACTCAGCGCGCGGGTGGCGCGGAACCGCCACTCCGGGCGCGAGGTGAGGATCACCACGCCGTGGGCGTCGGTCACCAGCAGCTGTTCGGGCGTGCTGCCGAGCAGGGTTTCGGTGTGGTCGAGATCGACCTTGACCACCAGCACGCCGAGCACCTGGTCGCCGTCGCGCACCGCGGCGGCGAAGAAGTAGCCGCGCTTGCCCGAGGTGGTGCCGAGGCCGAAGAACCGCCCCGGGCGCCCGGCTAGCGCCTCGCGGAAGTACGGGCGGAAGGCGAAGTTGCGCCCGACGAAGGCGTCGGACTCGCGCCAGTTGGACGCCGCCAGGGTCTGGCCGGCCGGCGTCATCAGATAGATCACCTCGGCGCCGCTCTGTTCGCGCACCCGCGCGAGCAGCTGGTTGGCGGCGCCGACGCTGTCGGCGTCTTCAGGGGCGCGCAGGGCGCCGCGCAGGGCCGGCAGGTCGCCCATGATGTGCGGCAGCGCCTCGTAGCGGCGCAGGGTGCCGCGCAGGTTGGCGACGTACAGCTCGAGGGTCTGCGCGCTCTGCTCGGCCACCCGCTCCTGGTAGTAGCGCATGGCCAGATGCTCGATCGGCCACAGCAGCGGCGCCAGCAGCAGGGCGAGCAGGACCAGGGTGCGCCAGCGCGGGCGATGGAACAGGTTGAGCGTGCGGGCCATGGCGGATGTCGGCAGGGAGTCTGCCGGCATTATGCGGTGCCCGGTCTGCGCCGGCCAGACAGGCGGGCGCCCAGGCCGAGGCCGGCGCTGAGCAGGATGCGGATGGACCGTCCTCGCCGGTCATTTCCGGTAACCGCCCCGGGCTGGCTCCGCTACGCGCAGCGGGCGAAGATGACCGCCCGAATCGCTTCAAGAAGGATGCCCGATGCCACCGCCTGCCGCCCTGGAGTGCCGATGCTGACCCTCGATCTCGGCCCGCTGGCCTTGCCGGTGCGCTCCATGCTGTTGCTGCTGGCCTTTGCCGTGGCCTGGGGCTGCGGCTGGTGGGTGGGGCGCCGGCACGCGGCCGACCCCGAGCCCGCGCTGTTCGCCATGCTGCTCGGCGGCCTCATGCTGGCGCGGCTAGCCTTCGTCGCCCAGTACGCCGGCGACTACGCGGCCGCGCCCTGGCAGATGCTGGACATCCGCGACGGCGGCTTCCTGGCGCTGCCCGGCCTGTGCGGCGCGCTGCTGGTCGGCCTCGGCTACGCCTGGCGGCGCCCCGTGCTGCGCCGTCCGCTGGCGGTCGGCATGCTGGCCGGCGGCCTGCTCTGGGGCCTCGGCAGCCTGGCCCTGCAACAGCTCGAGCGCGGCAGCCGGCTGCCCGAACTGCTCCTCCACGACCTCGCCGGCCGCCCGGTGCCCCTGGCCGAACTGGCCGGCCAGCCGCTGGTAGTCAACCTGTGGGCCAGCTGGTGCCCGCCGTGCCGTCGCGAGATGCCGGTGCTGCTGGCCGCTCGGCAGGGTAATCCCGGCGTGCGCTTCCTGCTGGTCAACCAGGGCGAAGGCGCCGCCGAGGTGGCGCGCTTCCTCGCCGCGCAGGGCCTGAGCGAGCGCGACGTGCTGCTCGACAGCGGCAACCGTCTCGGCCAGTTCGCCGGCTCGCGCGCCCTGCCGACCACCCTGTTCTATGCTGCCGACGGCCAGCTGCGGCACAGCCACCTGGGCGAGCTGTCCACCGCGAGCCTGAAACATGCTCTTCAATTTGTGCGACCGACCTCAGCGAACGATGCAACGCACTGAGGATTCAGGCATTTTCCGGTTTACTCCGCCGCCCCAGCCGCTATAATCCCGACCCATTGCCGGTATAGCTCAGCTGGTAGAGCAACTGACTTGTAATCAGTAGGTCCCGGGTTCGATTCCTGGTGCCGGCACCATCTAAATCAAGGCTCGCAGCGATGCGGGCCTTTTTAGTTTCTGGAGCGGGCTAACACCGGGCTAACACTGGTGGCAAGCAGCACAGCCTGTGATGAGCCCCGTGACGAAGAAAAAAAGGGCAGCAAACCTAGGTTCGCTGCCCTGTGCGATAGCGCTTGCAGTGGCTGACGGCCTACATCGACCACGCGTTCGACAGCGTCTCTGCCTGCTTCAGCACCAGCTCCACTGCATCGGGTTGCTGGTCTGGTGGGTACTTCCACCTTTGCAGGCAGCGGCGTACCAAGAGGCGCAATTTCGCTCGCACGCTCTCGCGCACCTGCCAGTCGATAGTCGTGCTAGCGCGCAGCTTCTCAGTGATCTCCACGGCAATCTTCTTGAGCGTATCGTCACCCAGCTCGCGCACGGCGCTCTCGTTGTTGGCCAAGGCGTCGTAGAAGGCGATTTCATCGTGCCCCAGGCCCAGTGCGGCTTCCCGCTCCAGTGCGGCCTGGAACTCCTTGGCCATCTGGATCAGCTCTTCGATCACCTGCGCCGTCTCGATGGCACGGTTGTGATACTTGCGCAGCGTCTCCAGCAGGCGGTCGCCGTACTTCTTCTCCTGCACGACGTTGTTGCGCGCGCGCGCCTTGATCTCGTCGCGCAGCAGCTTCTCCAGCAGCTCTACTGCCAGGTTGCGGCTGTTCATCTGCCGCACATCTTCCAGAAATTCATCCGACATCAGGCCGATGTTGGGCTTATCCAGGCCGGCCAGCGCGAATACATCGGCCACGCCATCCGCGATGATGGCGTTGTCCAGAATCTGCTTGAGCGCGCTGTTCTTCTCGGCATCGCTGCGCTTTTTGTCGACCGTAGTGAACTTGGCGATGGCCGCCTTGATGGCCGAGAAGAAGGCGATCTCCTTACGCAAGGCAGCGGCCTCATCCAGCGTGCTGCACAGCGAGAAGGCTTTTGCCACGGCGACCATAGTGTCGAGAAAGCGCGTCTTGCCATCCTTCAGGCCCAGGATGTGGTTGGCTGCCGGTACCAGTAGCTGAATGGCTTGGGTCTCGAATGTGCTGTAGTCAAAGCCGTGCATCATGCTGCGCACGATGTCCATCTTCTCCAGCAGCACCGCCAGCGCCTCAGCAGCGTTGTGCGTGGGGTCACCCTTGCCTTTGGCATCGGTATAGGTCTTGAGCGCGGCCTTCAGCTCGTTGGCGATGCCTATGTAATCGACCACCAGGCCACCCGGTTTGTTCTTGAACACCCGGTTGACGCGGGCAATCGCCTGCATCAGGTTGTGGCCCTTCATGGGCTTGTCGATGTACATGGTGTGACAGCACGGCGCATCGAAGCCTGTCAGCCACATATCCCGCACGATTACCAGCTTCAGCGGGTCGTTCACGTCCTTGAAGCGCGCTTCCAGCCGCTTCTTCACCTGCTTGCTGTACAGATGAGGCTGCAACAGTGGCTTGTCGGCTGCAGAGCCTGTCATCACGATCTTGATGACGCCCTGTTCGGGGTCGCCGCTGTGCCAATCTGGTCGAAGTGCCACGATGGCGTTGTACAGATGAGCGCAGATGTCGCGGCTCATGCACACGATCATGGCCTTGCCATCCGCCACGGCGATGCGCGCTTCAAAATGCTGGATCAGGTCGCGGGCCACCTGCTGCAGGCGAGGTTCTGCTCCTACCAGCTTTTCCAGTGCGGCCCATTCGCTCTTGGTTTTCTCACGGGCGGCAATGTCTTCTTCATCTTCGACGACTTCATCTACCTGCTCGTTGAGCGCGTCAATCTCGGCCTGGTTTACGTCCAGCTTGGCCAGGCGGCTCTCGTAGAAGATGGGCACCGTGGCACCATCGTCCACCGCATCCTGGATGTCGTAGATGCTGACGTAGTCGCCAAATACTGCCCGGGTGTCCTTGTCCTCCAGCGCAATCGGGGTGCCAGTGAAGCCAATGAAGGTGGCGTTCTCCAAGGCGTCGCGCAGGTGCTTGGCGTAGCCGAACACGTACTTGCCGGTTTTCGTGTCCAGTCGACCTTTGGTGCCGTACTGGCTGCGGTGGGCTTCGTCCGAGATCACCACGATGTTGGTGCGATCGGAAAGCAACGGGTGTGCGTCTTCGTCGTCGTGCAGGGCGAACTTCTGCACTGTGGTGAAGATGATGCCGCCTGCCTGGCGTGAGGCCAGCATGTCGCGCAGCTCGTCGCGGCTGCCCGCTTGTACCGGGGTGGTCTTGAGCAGGTCGCTCGCCGCGCAGAAGGTGGCGTACAGCTGACCGTCCAGGTCGTTGCGGTCGGTCACCACAACCAGCGTAGGGTTCTTCATTTCTGGCTGCTGCAGCAGCTTGCCGGCGTAGCAGGCCATGGTGATGCTCTTGCCCGAACCTTGGGTGTGCCAGACCACGCCGGCCTTGCGTGAACCTGGGCTGACCTCTTTGCCCCAGGTGGCGCGGTCCTCGCGGACCTCCAGCAGGCCTTTGTCAGGCGAGCTGGCCGCAATCACAGTGGCATGTACCGCCTCACGCACAGCGTGGAACTGGTGATAGCCGGCGATCTTCTTGATGAGGCGGTCACCATCCTTCTCGAACAACACAAAGTGCCGCACGTAGTCGAGAAACAGTTCGGGGTTGAAGAAGCCGCGCACCACCGTCTCCAGCTCCATCTGCAGACGTGGCCGATCATCCTCGTTGGCGATGGTGCGCCAGGGCAGAATGCGCTCGGCATTGGCAGTCAGGGAGCCCACGCGCGCAGTGAAACCGTCACTCACCACCAGCGCGGCATTGCAGTTGAAGAGGTCGCTGACTTCGTCCTTGTAGGTCTGCAGCTGGTTGAACGCATCCCAGATATCGGTCTGCTCGTTGGAGGGATTTTTCAGCTCGATCACGGCCAGCGGCAGGCCGTTGACGAAGGCGATCACATCCGGCCGGCGCGGCTGCTTGGTGCCGGTGATGGTGAATTGGTTCACCACCAAGAAGTCGTTGTTGTTCGGCTGGGCGAAGTCGATGAAGTGAACCAGGTCGATCTTCTTTTCATCACCCACTG
Organism: Geopseudomonas aromaticivorans; assembly: GCF_019097855.1. Classification (GTDB taxonomy): domain Bacteria; phylum Pseudomonadota; class Gammaproteobacteria; order Pseudomonadales; family Pseudomonadaceae; genus Geopseudomonas; species Geopseudomonas aromaticivorans. The sequence continues at coordinate 72,679 of NZ_JAHRGL010000049.1, read as the reverse complement.
AGAATTCCACCTGCACGCCGTCCAGCAACAAGCGATGGCAGCTGCGGTTGCGGACCACCATCTGCGGTTCACTCACCGTTTTCAGCACATGCGCGGCCTGCTCCAGTGCGGCTGCAGGGATATGCGGGTTGATGCGCGCCAGCGATGCCAGAAGGCGCTCACGCAGGACTACCTCTCGGTAGTCTGTGCGCTCCGGGGCGCTGCTGTCCGGCGCGATGTCCGGGCCGTGGACAAAACGCCAACCAGTCTCCTGAAACCAGCCCAGGCACAATTCTTCAAGTTGCTGTTCGTTCATCATGGCTCAGGACTCGGCATCAGAGGCACGTGGCAGGGTGTCGGTGGCGCAATAGGCCTGCCGTTCGTGGGTCGGCGTGGTCGGGAAAGCCAGACTCAGGGTGCGTGCCCGGACCATCGGCGAGAGGTAGTCATTGCGCAACGAGACCGGCTTGCGGCAGAGCAGCTCCGCCAGGGCCTGCAGCGTCAGGTAGTGCCCCTGGCAGACGGCCAGGATCACCTGCTCCAGCTCTTCTCTGGGCATTTTTTTCTTCCGCCGTGGCTCTGCAGCAAGCCCCTCCAGGCGCTCCCGCAGGGCGGGTGACAGACGGCTCAGGTCATTGATCACCGGCAAGGGAAGCTGATCGGTGAGGAAGTAACCGTGCTCGTTCCATTGCTGGGGCGAAGTTGAGGAGCTGGCGGCCAGAACTGAGGAGCTGGGCGTCAAAACTGAGGAGCTCTGATCAGAAGCTGAGGAGCTGCTGCTCATCGGTATGAATGCCGGGCCAAACACATCGTCTGGCGTTGGCATGTCCTGGCCTGGCAGGTAATAGACCGCGCCGCGACCGCTGCCGGTCGAAGCCAGCATGCCGAGCTGGGTGAGGTGTTGCAGGGTGCGGGTCAGCTCAACCGGATGCGCAGAGGAGACCGTGCACAAACGGGCGTGGTTGACCGTCCCCTCGCTGGCGGCCAATGCCAGGGCGACCCGCTCCCCATCTTCGAGCTGATCGAACTCGGTACCAAAGCGCGAGCGCAGGCTGGAGATGACCTCCTGCGGGAACAGGTCGATCATGCGCAGTTCCAGCAAGGTCTGGTTGTACGGAACCGATGATTCGTACAGTTTGGGCGGGTTCCAGTGCTGCGACTTCCAGCCCTGGAAGATCCGGGGGATACCCGTGCCCGCCTGCTCGCCAACCCCGACAAAGCGGAACATCTTGTGCAGGTTGCGATTTCGGCAGTCCGGCTCGCCACCATGTAAGGCCACCTCGACCGGAATACGCATCAGGCCGGGGTTGCGAAAGCCGAACATGTCGGGCCGCTTGACCACTAGCACCGAGGCGCGCTCGCTGTAATCCGCATGCACCAGGACATTGGCCAACGCCTCGCGCAGGGCGATGTGCACGGGCGTTTCGTCCTGGCGTTCACCCTTTTCGAGCTGGAAGGGCACCTTCAGGTCGGCCGTGAGCTTCAGGTAGACCTTGCGGTAGAAATCATAGAGGTTGCCTGACCACTTGCCGTCCAGGGTCAGACGGTCGATCCAGCGACGTTCCGTGCGGGCCTCGGGGCGCTCCTGATAGTCGAGCATGTAGTTGGGCAATACTTCCTGAATGGCGCTCATCTGCCCGAACATCAGCAGGCCCGCCAAGGTCAGGCCGGCTTCATGGGTTTCCCGATCACGGCGCCAGCCACCGATCAGGCGCAGAAACTCCTGGTCGTCCTTTTCGTTCCAGGGGTGGCCGGGTTCGCGATTGGCAAACACCTGGCGGTAAGTCCGAAAACTGTCCATGTCCAGATCGGCAAAGCCGAAGCCACGCAGAATCCGGTCATCGCGACTGTCCTCCACCTGCTCGGCCAGCATGCGCTTGACCTCTTCGTCGGGCAGGGGGCGGTCACCCTCGTTCAGCCGCCGGTAGGTGTTGCCGTCAAAAGGGTTGCGGGTGAGATGCACAGGGCGCTGTTGGCGCCTGGCACGGGGAATCTCGACGACCAGCAGGGTCTTGCCATCCACAACCCATTCGCGCACCTGGCTGTCAGTCAGCAGGTTGAGACTGACCTTCTGGCGGTTGTTCAGGTTGTTGAACAGTTCGGTGCGTACCTTGTCGACGTTCTCGATACCCGCCGGCTCGAAATGCCCCTTGCGCTCGCGCATGCCGAGTATAACCACGCCGCCATCGGTATTGGCCATGGCGCTGTAGGTGGGCCAGAAGTCCTCCGGCAATGCGCCCTTGCCGTCACGGCCGTTGGCCAATTTGCATTCGAGCGAGACGGATTCGCGCAGCAGGGAGAGATCATCCAGAGAGTTGAAGGGGATCATTTTTCACCCTCCATCAATGCCAGCAGAAGAGCCTCGATAGATTCATCATGCTCACCCTCTGGATACCAGATCGGAAATATATTGGCTCTTGCCAAAGCCTTCTTGCGCTCTACGCGATCAACACCGTCCTTTAATTCAAGAAAGGCGTAGTGCTGCGGAAGGGTGTGTGCTCCCTCTGCGGTGACCACCTGTTCCATAGTCCGAAGCGTGCGGTCCGTCAGCAAGCTACATCCAACAAACAGCAGTGACTTTCCGAATAGAAATCGAGAGAAAAATCGCGCAACGATGCCGGCATCGCCATAGGCTTGTTCATACTCCTCACGAAGCAACACACGATTCGCAACAGTTTCGCATGAGCCGTGTAGTTTTAGCAGGTATCTTCCGCCAGCATTTATAATTCGTAATGCTTCGCCTAGGTTGCCACCAGAAATAGGCTGATCAAAGCCTTGGTCTTGACCCCGAAAGACAGATTCAAGTAACTTGTCGAAGTTGGTTGTGATGACATTGGAGCCAGGAAATACAAATGGGAGCAGATTGATTGCGCCAGTCGCAATGCAGTTTCTGTCAAAGCATTCCTGAAGCTGCTTGTTGAACAATGCAGGGCCAAGATCGTCATGAATTAATTGGGCGGCCCCCTCATAATCTCCGTCGTTTAACAGCGACTCCAGCTCATCCGCGTTGACGTGCGACTCAATCTGCAGATCCCACAGAAATTTCGTCCATCCCGGATAGCCACTGGGGATTGAGAGGCCCGCACCGAGGAAAGGAATAACGTTCCGAGAGCTATATGCTTTTTTAAGAGCGCTAAAGCGATTTGCATTGTCGTGCGCAGCAAGCACCTGATTCGCCAAATCGCGAAGGCTGCTTTTTCGCTCCTCTACCCAATCCTCGAAAGACAATTGATACGTTTCTGGTTCTAGCTCTTTCAGTATTCGACTCCGCTGGAAGGTGGAGCCAATGATTTCTATATCCCCTTCGGAGTTGAGGTATTCGTGATATTTTGGGCGCCAAAATTCCATGATTAGCTCTCGGACTTTCCAAATACCTCAACCTCACCTGACAGCAACTTAGGCAGCAGGGTGTTCCGAGTTGTTGCAAGGGTTAAGCTTTGTGCGGTCAGAGCCTGCATCATCGAAAATATGGATGACGCTTTAGCCTCAAAAGTACGCCACACATCGGACGGCGGACGAATAATTGCTACTTTTTTCAGGTCGGAAACGTTGATGTATGGCAGTGCAGTACCTGAAGCCAAGGTGTTGAAGTCGATTGTGCTGAGCATCGAGTACAAAAAGTACTTCCCCGACTTGCCTTCAATGGGACTGGCAGACATCAAGTTGTTGTCTATGATCGTCGGAGTTGTTAGCAGTCGCCTGCGATTTGAAATCAGTGCCACACCAATTTTGGCAAAAACCGTCGCGCCCAACGGGTGCAACTTGGCCTTCATTTCAGACTGCTGAGCTCTGCTGACGTAGTTGTTAGCCGATTGAATGAACACCTCGTTGCCAGCAAGGTTCATGTCGCTAACCTTGATGAACGGATAGTCCCCTTCAGTGCTTCCTTGGTGTTCCGGCTTAAACGCGCTGCCCGCGGTGAAGCTGCAAATATCACCGAGTGCACCACAGATCCACCCCCTCGGAATCTCCCCCAACTCCGACTCCTCCAGTTCATCCGGAAACAGCGCGGCGGTGGCGGCGAGTTGGTCGTATTGTTCGGGAGGCAGGGCGTCTAGTTCAGCGTCGGGCTTGCCGCTGATGGCACTCATGGCAGCGCGCCGCGGGTCGCGGCCTTCCTGAATGGCGGCGATCCTGGCTTTGACCGGGTCGAAATCGACAAACCACGATTTGAAGATGGCTTGCGCCATGGCTTCGATGGTTTGGTTGATGCGGCGGTTGAGGTTGATTTTTTCATCAAGCCCGCCAAGCACATTTGTTATGGCTCGCATGACCTCTCGGTCCCTTGGAACTCTAACGGGAAAATCTCGCAGAGCTCCTAGAGGAACATAGGCTTGCGTCGTCCCTCTCGAACTTTGACGAATCAATGCCTGTGCTTGTGGGCTCGTTAGGTAGTAATAAAGCCACTTGCCATCCAGCTCGCCCTTAGTCTTGAAAAGACCAATATTTTTGATGGCGAACTCTGGCTCCTCTCTCACGAGGCATGGCTCACCAACCGTGCCAATCATCGAGATCAGTACGTCCCATCTATCAACCTTGCTTCTCTTGTTGATGGCCTCAAAATCATCGATTGATATGAGATAGGCATTCGATAAGTCGATTTGCCCTCCAATGATGTGGCGCGAGGTAATAAGAAATCGTCCGCTCTCAACTGGCTTGGGCGAGTCGTGAGTTCCATCTCTTACTGAGGCGCAAAATTCTTTTGCCGGAATTTCAGTCCACATTGATGGCCTCCGCCGGCAATTCGTAACCCAACCCCGCCAAGTTCTTCTTGATTTCCCCTTCCAGCTTGGCGCTTTCGGCAAACTGCTCCGCCAGCAGCGCCGTCAGCCGTGACATCTTGTCGGCAAAGGCTTCGCCGTCGTCTTCCTGCTCTTCTGTCCCCACATAGCGCCCCGGCGTCAGCACGTGTTCATGCTTGCGGATGTCTTCAAGCGTGGCCGAGTAGCAGAAGCCGGGCACGTCTGCGTAGCCCTCGCCGTGCTGCCATGCATGGAAGGTGTCTGCGATCTTCTGGATGTCCTCCACCGTGAAATCGCGTAGCACGCGGTCCTTCATGTAGCCGAGCTGGCGGGCGTCGATGAACAGGAACTCACCGCGCCGGTCGCGCTTTTTCTTGTCGAGGTTGAAGCCGTTGGCCTTGTCTTTGGTCAGGAACCAGATGCAGGCCGGAATCTGCGTGTTGGTGAACAACTGGCCGGGCAGGGCGACCATGCACTCCACATAGTCGCGCTCTATCAGTTGCTTACGGATCTCGCCTTCGTTATTGGTGTTGCTGCTCATCGAGCCATTGGCCAACAGCAGCGCCATGCTGCCGGTGGGAGCCAGGTGGTAGAGCATGTGCTGCAGCCAGGCGAAGTTGGCGTTGCCTTGTGGCGGTGTGCCCACCAGCCAGCGCGGGTCATTGTCCAGGCTGGCGTTCCACCATTCCTTCATGTTGAAGGGCGGGTTGGCCATCACGTAGTCGGCGCGCAGGTCGGGGTGCAGGTCGTTGAGCATGGTGTCGGCGGGCTGGACGCCGAAGTTGAAGTCGATGCCGCGAATGGCCATGTTCATGGCCGCCAGGCGCCAGGTGGTGGGGTTGCTCTCCTGGCCGTAGACGCTGATCTGGCCGGTCTTGCCGTTGGCCACCTTGCCGCCGTGCAATTCGATGAACTCCTCGCTCTGCACGAAGAAACCGCCCGAGCCCATGGCCGGGTCGTACACGCGGCCCTTGAAGGGCTGCAGCATTTCGACGATGAGCGTGACGATGCTTTTGGGCGTGTAGTACTGGCCGCCCTTCTTGCCTTCGGCCAAGGCGAACTGGCCAAGGAAGTATTCGTAGACGTGGCCGAGGATGTCCTTGCTCTTGAGGTCTAGCGGCTGCCCGTTGTAGCTGGGCTGGCTGAAGTTCGTGTCGGAAAAGTGGGCGATCAGGTCGGCCAGCTTGTGGCTGTCGATCTGAGTGCGGGCGAAGTCCTTGTTGAGCACGTTCTTGAGCTTGGCGTTTTCGCGCTCGATGGCTTCCATGGCGTTGTCGATCAGCCAGCCCACGCTGCGCATTTCTTCCGGCTCGTCCTTGCCAGGCTTGTCCCAGGGCAGGGGCGATTTGGGCGGCAGCTGGGCGCAATCGCGCAGGGTTTGCCAGCGCGCTTCGAGCGGCACCCAGAACACGTTCTTCTCGGTGTAGTAGTCGCGCACTTCCAGTTCGGCGGCGAGATTCTCCTCGTATTCTTCGCTGCCTAGATCCCCGTAATCCTCCGGGTCCATGAAGTATTCATCGGCCGGGTTGGTGAGTTGCGCGCGCAGCTCCCGCTGGCGCTCTTCAAAAGCATCGGAGACGTACTTCAGGAAGATCAGCCCGAGCACGACGTGTTTGTACACGGCAGCATCAAGGTTGGAGCGCAGCTTGTCGGCTGCGGTCCAGAGCCTCTTCTCAAGGTCGTTGAAAAACTGTTGCTCGATGGGATTCATCGGATCACTCCCTAATAGCTAAGCCCCTCTGGTGCAGAGGGGCGTGTCCTGCGTAGATCGCGTGGTGAGCGCATCGGTGGGTGCGGGCGCTCATGGTGCGGGGAAAGATACACACCATGATGCCGTGGGTGCCATAGCCAATGGCCTGTTGCGTAGAGGCTGGTACCCGTGGTGGCACGTCTTGCGAGGCGGAGTATCAATGATCATTCGAGCAGCTCGCGTCGGGCCTGGTCCTGCTCGCGCAGCTCACGAGCCAGGTCGCGCAGCAGCATTCTGGTGCCGCCCTTCCAGGCGTTATGCGCGGCTGTGGCCTTGCCTTCCGGGCTTTTCGGGCCGGTGCTCTGCTTCCAGGGTTGCCACTGCCTGATCAGTTCTGCCTGTCGAGCTCTTCGCTCGGGTGTCCAGCCGTTCGCCATGTTCCACCTCCAATAGTTCGTTCGGCGCTTTTGCGGATTTCCGCGTGCGCGCGGGCTGCCTGGTCGTGCCGTTGTTGACCTGCACCTGATGGCCGATGTTGGCCTGCTGTACGAAGGCGACCTGCCGGGGTGCCTTCAGCTCGGCCAGGGTCTGCAGGGTAGCCCTGGCCTGGTTCTGGGCCTTGAGCGCCAGTCGCATGTAGGATTCCAGGCCATCGCGCTGCTGCGAGCGCAGCGCCCGACCGGTGAGCTGGGCGAAAAGGCTATCCAGTGTGTGGGCCTGCGCCAGCAGCATGTCCTCGGCACGGGTCAGGTCGCCGCTGTTGAGCGCGGCGGTCTGCCGGCGCAGTTCGTCCACGACCTCGGTTACATCCACATCGCCCATCAGCTTGCTGTCTACCAGTACGGCGGCGCTGAGGCATTCCGGGGTCAGGGCTACGCGGGCCATGGCCTGGGACTGTGTTTCTCCCTTACGCAGAGACACCTTGATTTTGTCGGTCATTCGTTCGTCTCCTGTGAGGTGTTGTTGTAGTGCAGGCGCAGGTCGCTGCCGCTGGGGCAGTAGCGGCCCGCAGGAGCGTGGCAGTCCCTGCAGGTCATCAGGTGCTGGTAGAACTGATCGCGGGCTGTCAGCCAGTCCACCGACGCCGTAGCAGCCGTGTGGACGGTACGCTGAGGCTCGGTGTCCTCCTCTACGGGTATCACCGCAGTCGACGGGGCCGAATGCGCCCTGCGGTTGATCCAGGCCGGGCTGCTCCGAATCGTCTCGACCACCAGGGCCGCATCGCTGCCGGCCAGCTCGACAAGATCGTGCTGCTCCAGATACTCGCCATCCAGCAGCTCGGCCGGTCGGGTGCCGAGCAGGCGGGCGACACGTGTCAGCCATGTATTCGACGGCGGCGGCAGTGCTGCCGGCGCAGCGAGGGTGCCAGCTAGCGCCTTGGCGATCTCTTCGAGGCTCAGCAGCCGCTCGAATCCCGGGACGGGCACCACGGCGAGCAGTTCCTCGCCGAACTGCAGTCGTACCTCTCCCTCGACGCTGGTGGTGTCCAGGTCGCCAGTGCGCTGGGTCACCCGGCCATCGGCCAGCGCCAGCAGGTGGAGCCAGGCGCGAGGCTGCGGCGGCATGGCAGCTGTCAGCTCGGCCAGCAACGCTGCCTTGTGGTCGGTGATGTACTGGCGAGCTTCCGGAGTGATCCGCTCACGCGGCGAGACTCGCAGCTTGTCGGCAACGGCTTCGACAGTCAGGCCGGCCCGGCGCAGATAGTCCAGTGCGGCCATGGCTCAGATGTCCTCGTAGTCCGGTGCCTCGGTGGGCTGTCCGGTATCCGTCCGATTTGCGTCCGGTTCCCGTCCGATCTGTCCGGTATTCACATCCTTCGAGCTGTCCGTCCGGTCCGTTCTCCCTATGTGGGGCAGGACCGGACGGACAAGAAGCACGTGCGGTCCGTCGAGGCGGATCTGTTGGCGATCAGCCAGGCTGCTCTTGGCATCATGAAAGCGGTTGCGAGGCATGTCGTTCGCTTCACACTTCGCCCTCCAGTCATCAACCAGGATAAGGACCGGATGCCCCTCCCGCCCTTGGCGGGCGAGTCGGTCGGCAATCTCCGTGTGCATCTGCTGCAGAACATCAAGCGCGGCCTTCTGGTGCTTGCCCAGCTGCTTCGTGACCGGGTCGGGTTCGGAGTGTTGCGCCAGCTTCAGCGCTGCACCACCGACCAGGCTCCCGGCGTCATCGCGTACCGGCACACCGATCAGCTCGAAGGCGAGCGGCGGCGGCTCCTCGGCATCCTTCATCTTGCGCGGGGTCAGGCGGATCAACTGGTCATCCTCGCTGCGACTGACCTCGTACTCGGCATCGGCAGCGCCTTTCAGCGCCGAAGATCCGCGTGCGCCGCGCTCGCCGTTCTTGCCGCTGTGGTGGACGATCAGCACGGTGGCTTTCCAGTGCCGGCGCAGCGCGTCGGCATTACGGATGAACTGTCCCACATCGGTTGCGCTGTTTTCGTCGCCGCCGAAGTTACGGGCCATCGTGTCGATAACGATCAGTGCCGGGGTCTCGCCAGTCCTGTCGGCAAGCTGTTGAACGGCCTCAGCCACCTTCGCGGCATTGCTGGCGCTGGCCAGATCGGTGGGGGCTTCGGACATGAACAGCAGCACCGGCATCTCCGTGTCGTTGTGCTGAGCCCAGGCCCTCAGACGCCGTGCTAGGCCGTTGTGGCCTTCACCGGCGATATAGAACACGGCCCCCGGCTTCACGTCGTGCCCATGGAACGGCTGGCCGGTAGCAATGCAGCACGACATGTCCAGGGCGAGGAACGACTTGCCCTTGCCGGGAGGGCCGTACAGCACCGCGAGCGCATCCGCCTCGATGTAGCTTTCGATCAGCCAGGCGATGGGGTTCACCGGCATCTCGCAGGCCGCGATGAAGCGGAACGGCGGCGTGCTGGCCAGGCGCTGGTCGATCTCGGTCCACTGATCTTTGAAGGGGTCTTTTTGCTGTACGGTCATGCACGGCCCTCCAGTTGAGCGAGGCGGCGGCGAGCCACCTCCAGGCGCTCCAGGTCGGACTGCGGCAGCTTGGAGCCTTGTTCCAGCAAGGATGTGCCGTAGGTGACGATGCGGCGCTCGACTTCGACGGCGGTACTGTTCGGCCTGCACCGGGCGGGGCGGCGGACACTGTCCGGATACAGGTCGGAAAAGGTCAGGCCGATGGCTGCCAGGACATCAGGGGTGTCGTCACCACCGAAGTCTTTCAGCAGCACGCGGCCGTCATCGAGCTCCCGTATGGACAGACTCGGAGTCTTGTCCTTGCGGGTCGGAGTGCGGGCCATCCATTTGCCCCTGCCTGTAGGTTTCACGCCGTCCAGGCGCGAGAGGACCAAATCGATGGGGGAGGGCATCAGTGCAGTACCTCCGATGCCTCGTGCTCGGAGAGGCGCGCGGTGTCGATGGCCTGAAGCAGCGTGCTGCGCGACATGCCTTCTGCCTGGAGGATCGTCGCCAGGGCGAAGAAGGACGCCAGGGTTACGGCTTCGCTTGGGGAGCCGCTGTTGCGGGCATGGCCGACGATCAGCGGAATCAGTTGCTCGAGAACGAACTCCCGATGTTCTTCGATGCGGTGGTTGTTGATGACGATCATTAGCGCACCTCGCCGGTGTGTTTGGCGGTGCGGCGAGCGAGGAACTCGGCAAGGTCGCTCAGGCGGTACTTCACCAGGCGGCCAACCTTGAGGTAAGGCAGGTTGTAGCGCCCGGTCGAGCGCCAGACGGCGAGGGTGGTCGGCTTCAGGCCGAGGGCGTCGGCTGCCAGCTTGTCATCGATGTGGGCGGGCGGACTGTTCGGGTCGAAACCGAGCTGGGCGGCGATCTCGGCCTTGATGGCCGAGATGTTGGTGGTGTGGGTGGTGGTCATAGAGTAAGCCCCGTGTGGATAAAATTTACGGGGCTATGCTCGGAAAAAAAGATCCGCTTGACGACGGCAAAGGAGGAGTTATATCGCCGGTATCCTGCCGTCTAAAATTTATGTAAATAAGCGCTGGCTGTGTCGTCAGAAATGGTGGCTGCTATGGGTTTCTTCTGTCGCAGCTTTGGGATAGGCGGTCTTTTTCAGCCTTGGCTAGGCGCTCAATTGTTCGCATTTCTAGCGGGCGCTCAATGAATGCCATGCCCATCAAATGGAATACTGCACGCTTGTGTGTGGCTGAGAATAGTTCGTGATGAAGGCGGATTATTTCAGATGCCATAAGTCTTGCTGGTAGGTCATTATCATTTCGGCGGCTCAATGGGGTGCTGATTATTTCTTGATTTTCAAGGAGATCAATTGCTTTGCTTGTATTGATTAGGCGTAAAAGATTTTTTCTGTGATTTTCTGGTATCCATTCCGCAGCAAGTAGCTGCTCAATTTCAGTTAGTAGTGACTTTATTTTTTCAATTTTTTCAGGGCCATCTATTGCGGCGCGAACGCGACGCTTTGTTATATAGCCGTGGGCAGCCTTTGCAATTCCAGATAAATAGGTGAGGAACTTTTTACTTTCTCTCTCAATGCTCCATACGAGCGTCCCGCCATGACGCTTCTTGCGCGCAGCCCATCGGCGGATGATCTGCTCGAAGCGAGGCTGCCAGCCTTTATCCTGATCCAGTGGAACGAATCCTAATGCCTCTCTTGCGAGGCAGAAGGCTGGTTGCTCATGCAGCCAGCTAAGCACGAAAAGGCCTTCTGTGCCTAAGGATAGATCCCATGCTTCATTGTTGGCATTGGATAGGTGAATCGATAGTGAAACTATCTCATCTTCGCTTATTTCTTCGTCGAATGTTCCATACGCCAGCGCAGCTCCGCGCTCGTAAAAGAGTTTGCTATACCGCTCTGCAGCCATTGCTAGCTCATTAAACTGGTCGGCGGTTGGAGTTTCCATCATTCCCTATGTCATCCTTAATCTATTCGCAACGGTAACCAGTCAGGCGGTTGAGTAATCCGTTTTTACCCATCAGGCTAGACTGGTTAGTACTTGGCCAAGCTGTCTCTCAATTTCTTTTTTTCGGGGCTCGTTTCAGCAGATTCACTACTTCAGCCGGCTGTTTGATGCCTCCTGCCTCAAGCATGGCCTGCGTCGCCGTCTCGACAGACTGACGTACCGGATCGAGGTCGAGTCGGGCATAGATCGCCGTCGATTGCAGGCTCTTGTGGTTCAGACTCTTGCCGATGATAGCCATCGATGCGCCGGTCTTGGCCTGCCAGCTCCCTAGGGTGCGGCGCAGGTCATGGATGCGCAGGTCGGTCATGTCATAGAGCGGCGGGTCAATTTCCAGCGCGTCGGCTATGGCTCGATAACGCTTGCTGGTGGCGGCTGGCGCTTCGGTGATCTGCTTGTCGGCGCGCTGGCGCTCCTCGGCAGTCAGTTTGCCGAGGCTTTCCAGGTGGTCGAGCAGGCGGCGCAGGCTGGCGCGGAGCAGGATCGCTGCCCATGCCTTCTTCGGCTCGACAAGATGGCCGGTCTTGCCGTCGCCAGGAAACACGAATTGCGAGGTGCCGGTCGTGCGCTTGCGGGCATGCAGGGCAGTCACGGCCTCGGGCGGCAGGGTGACATTCTGCGGAGTGCCGTTCTTGGTCATGCCGATGCGCCAGATGCGCGCGTCGAGGTCGAGTTCGCGCCAGGCCATCGCTTGTACGTTGGAGCGGCGTGCGCCAGTCAGCAGTGACAGCAGAAAGAAGTCGCTCAGGCTGGATTCGCCGATGGCATCGAACAGGTAGGGTAGTTCTGCGGCCTGGACGAAGCGGTCGCGCTCGGATACGGCATTTTTCTGGATGCGGCTGGCCGGGTTGGTGCCGCTGAAGTGCTCATGATCGGCGGCGTAGTTGAACACCGAGGAAATGATGGCAACGGACTTGTCAGCTTGGCGTGCGCTCTTCTTGCTCGCCTTGGTGTGAATCGCCTTCACCTCGGAGCGGGTGATGTGCGACAGCTTGCTGTTGGCGATGGCTCCCATGTGAAGCCGCGCGGTGTCGAGGTAGTCCTTCTTGGTGCGCTCGGTGATCGGCGAGCCGTCACGCTTCTTCTTGTGCGTCAGCATGTCGGCCAGCATCTCGGTGAAAGTCGGCTCCTGACGAATGGCGCGACGTGCTGCTGCTGGGTTGGCTCCGGTGGCGAACTCGCCGAGGATCTTCTGCGCCTCGCCGCGGGCCTGCTCGACGGTCATCTCGGGGAAGGTGCCGAGCTTCACCCAGGCAATCGAGGAGCCGGCACGCTTTACGACGTAGAAGGTGCGGGTGCCGGCCGAAGTGATCCGCATCGCCAGCTTCGGCACTTCGGTGTCGTATACGGCCAGGCGCTTGCCTGCCTCTGGCGGTTGCAGCGCCAGCAGTGCCGTTTTGGTGAATTTCAGCTTTGCCATGATCCTGCCTCTGCTGTGCCGGGCTAACACCGGGCTAACACGGGCTAACAAATTTGGTCGATTTTCGTGTTAGCCCGTTAAGGCAAGAGTAGGCTGAAAGCCGCATTCTGTATAGGTTTGTAGTGTTTCGTAAATCAGCAGGTATCGGTACGCCCACTGACTTGTAATCAGTAGGTCCCGGGTTCAATTCCTGGTGCCGGCACCATCTAAATTAACGACTTAGGCTCGCAGCGATGCGGGCCTAAGTCGTTTTTGGGCCTGAATCCCCTGATTGGGTCACAGCTGCTCGGTTGGTTGAAGCGGCGGCGGCAGGATGGCGACATGCTTCTCGCCTACCTGCTGCCGCTCCCCTCGATGACTACCCGCTCGACGCGAATCCGCGTCAGTACGACGGCCAATTCCCCGACGTTAATCTCGCCGGCCATGGCGCGTACTTGCTTGGTCCCACGACGCAGGGGGAGTCAAAGGGTGCATGCCCCCTTTAGCCAAGTATCAGCAAGTCGCTGCTGGCTGCGAAGGTAAGGCGGGTGGCGTTGCCGACAATCTCGATCTGGGTGTCGGTGGTCGGATCGAACTGGCCGTTGCCGTCCAGATCGATCAGCAGGCTGCCGTTTTGCCAGGCGATGCTGTTGTCGGCGTCGATGGTGTCGCCGACAACCTTGCGGCTCTTGAGGCTGTCCAGGGGTTTGCCATCGAGCAGCAGTTGTGCCAGCAGGTCATCGTCGAGCTGCAGGCGGCTGCCGCGGTCGTCGAACAGCGTGTCGCGGTCGCCCGGCTGTATCTCGGTGAAATTCCACTGGTAGGTGTCGCGGCCTTTGCCGCCGTACAGCATGTCGTTGCCGGCGCCGCCGGCCAGGATGTCGTTGCCGTGGCCGGCCTCGATGCGGTCGTCACCGCCTTCGCCGAGCAGGACGTCGCGGCCGTGTCGTCCGATGATTAGGTCGCGGCCGTCATCGCCCTGGATGAAGTCGGTCTTGATGGTGCCCAAGCGTTCCGTGAAGGCATCTGTGCTCATGTCGGTATTTCACTGTATTGATCTGCAAGCGAGGGGGCGATTGTCGCATGCCGGCAGGGGCAGCGTCCGACCCCGGCCTTGCCGCGGGCGTGATCTGTCTCTCGGTATGCGTCTGGGACTTTGCGCGCACTGTCACGGCTGGTAGAGGTCTAGGCATCCCGGACGGCATCGCGCGCACCATTCTGCCGCCCGCCGAGCCGTAGTCCGTCAAGTATCCGTAGCATCCTTGGGCTGGCATCATCTTGCCCACCGCACAGCCGATCCGGGGGGGACGATCTTCAAGGGATGGAACATGGCCGAAAGCAGTAACTTCGCCGTCCTCAAGGAGCGCGACCCGGTGTTCTTCCCGCTCGCCCGCACAGCCGAGCGGGTATTCGCCAGCGATGCCAACGCCACGCCGATCAAGCTGCGTCAGCTCGGCGAGACGCTGGACGGAATCAAGGTCGCCCGCGCCCTGGCCATCGGGTATCAGCAGTCGTTCGGCAAGGACGGCAGCGCCTTCAAGCCCGGCCCCCTTCATTACTCCCGCCGACCCCAGCGCCCCGCTGCGCGAGCAGACCGAGCCGTTGCGCGCCGAGCTGGGCGACAGCCGCCAGCCGCTGGAGAGCAACCAGCAGAGGGCCGAGCAGCTCGCCCTGGAGCATGAGGCCGCGCTGGCCAGGACCCGCGCCGAGCTCGAGTGCTGCCCGCATGCGGGGCTATGGCCGATCCGCTCCTGGCGGCGCGAACGCGCAGATCGTTTTCGGTGCGCCGGGGTGCGCCGATCCGGTGCATGGCGCACCGATGCTGCCCGCGGGCCGCTCTGGAATGCCCTCCACAGGCCGCACCGAGCGGGCTGTGGAGGGCTGGTACGGGCTTTGCTTTAGCCTTGCCGACGCCTGAGGTGGCAACAACAGAGGGGATGCAGATGGAATTCACCAGAGAAGTACTCGATTGCATGCAGAAGGTCCGCCGTCGGCTGCGAGAGGAGCAGGCCGTGGATATCCGCATCAGCCAGGAGGGCGCGGTGGATCGCATGCTGGAGGCCTGCGTGGCATCGTCGGTCGATGAAACCCGCGCCCTGGGCGAGCGCCTCAGCGAACTCAGCGGCATCCGTCCGGCGGCGCCGATGCTGAGCGAAGCGCAGCTCATCGAGAAATACACCCAGGCCCGCTACGCCGGCCCGCTGCGCGGCTGATTCCCTCCCCGCCACGCGACTATCGCTCCCGCGCACCGCTGAGGGCCTGCCGCTACCGACACTGCGCGGTGCTTCATCCCCCGTCCGATCCCCGCGCCGGCCATTTGCCGGCTGGCGTGCTTGCGGACTGGCCCGGTCCTGCCAACGGCCCTGCCGTCTGCTACGCAAGCCCGTTGCACCCGGTCGGCTCTTCCGGCGCCTCCCCGCGCAGCGCCTATGCTTTTCTGGGCCGCTACCCGTTGCACGGATGGCGGCGTGCCATGTCTAAAGCATTTCGCCCCGCTTTTCTTCCCAAGGAGAAGGGCCATGCGTATCGATCGTCGTTTCAGCGCCGTCCTGCTCGCCGTGATGGCCCTGGTCGGCTGCCCGGACAAGGATGCCCCCTCAGCCCAGAATGCCCCGGCGGTGGCGCCGCCCGCCCCGGCACCGGCAGCCGCGTCTGCTGTGCCCGTGCCCGCGGCGCCCCCCACCGCTGCGCCGGCGTCGGTCAAGGCGGTGTTCCGTGCCGAAGAGTTGGACCAGATGATGGCGCCGATCGCCCTGTATCCCGACTCCCTGCTGGCCCAGGTGCTGATGGCCTCGACCTACCCGGGCGATGTCGCCGACGCCGTGGCCTGGTCCAAGGCGAATCCGCAGGCCAACGGCGACGCCGCCGTGCGCCAGGTCGCCGAGCAGCCCTGGGACCCGAGCGTGCAGTCGCTGGTCGCCTTCCCGGCGGTGCTGGTCACCCTCGGCCAGGACCCGGCGTGGGTACAGCGGGTCGGCGATGCCTTTCTCGCCCAGCCCGACGACCTGATGGATTCGGTGCAGCGCCTGCGCCGCCAGGCCCAGGCCGCCGGCCACCTCGAGTCCAACGAGCAGCAGCGCGTCACCGTGCAGGCGGCGTCGGGCGGCCCCACCACCGTCGTGCAGACGGAGGCGCCGTCCAGCACCACCACGGTGGTGCAGGCACCGCCTGCCGAGCAGACCATCATCATCGAGCCGGCCGATCCGCAGGTGGTCTACGTGCCCAGCTACAACCCCAGCGAGGTCTACGGCACCTGGCCCAACCCGTCCTATCCGCCGGCGTACTACCCGCCGCCGCCGGGCTACTACTTCGGCTCCGCGCTGGTCGCCGGGCTGGGCTTCGCCGCGGGGGTGGCGATTGTCGACTCGCTGTGGGGCGACTGCGACTGGGGAGGCGGCGACGTCGACATCGACGTCAACCACTACAACAACATCAACAGCAACCGGAAGATCGACGCCAGTCAGAACAAGTGGCAGCACAATGCGGCCAACCGCGACGGCGTGCCCTATCGCGACCGCGCCAGCCGCGAGCAGTACGGCCAGCGCCTGCCCGGCAGCGAGCAGCGCGACGCCCTGCGCGGTCGCGAGCCGGCGCGCACCGCCGACCGCGAGCGGGCCAGCCAGGCCCTGAGCCAGCGCGGCCTCGACGCGCCGGCTACCAGCAATCGCGAAGCGCGCGAACGGGCGCAGAGCGCCGAGCGCGAGGGTGCCCGCCAAGCACTGGGCGAGCGCGGCATCGAGGCGCCGGCCACCAGCAACCGCGAGGCGCGTGAGCGGGCCCAGGTCGCGGATCGCGAGATGCGCAACCAGCCCGAGCGGATCGGCCAGCGACCCCAGGCCAGCGCCCAGCCGCGCCAGCGCACGCAAAGCAGTCCGCAGGCGCGCCAGCAGGCGCGGCAGCAGTATTCCAGCGGGCAGGGGACGCGCAACAACGCCTTCGCCGATGCGCGCAATCCCGCGCGCTCGCAGGTATCCGCCAGCCGCGGCCAGACCAGTCGCGTCTCGGCCAGTCGGCCGCAGGCAGAACGCAGCAGCGGTCGGTCGGTACAACGCTCGGTTCCATCGTCTTCACGGGGTGGCGCCCGTGGCGGCGCCCGTGGGCGCTGAAAGGAGGCTCGTCATGAATGCCGCATTGCGTATTGTCCTGCCGTTGCTGCTGGCCCTGCTGACGCTGGACGCGCGCGCCCAGCAGGCCTATCCCACCCCGGATGCCGCCGTAGAGGCGCTGATCGGTGCGTTGGGCACCGAGAAAGGGGATCCCGTGCGCCTGGCCGCGCTGCTCGGCGACGACTGGCAAACCTGGATTCCCACCAACGACATCGAGCGCAAGGATGTCGACGCCTTCCTCGCCCTCTATCGGGAGAAGCGTGTTATCGAGCCGGCGGGGCAGGGGCGGGCGAGTCTGGTGGTCGGCAACGCCCCCCTGACCTTCCCCCTGCCGCTGATCCAGGGCAAGGACGGTTGGGTCTTCGATACCAAGGCCGGCGGCGAGGAGATCCGCGCGCGGCGCATCGGCCGCAACGAGCTGGCCACCATGCAGGCGGTGCGCGCCTACCACGACGCGCAGATGGACTACGCCGAGGTCGACCGCGACGGCGACGGCGTGCTCGAGTACGCGCAGAAGTTCATGAGCAGCGACGGCCAGTACGACGGGTTGTACTGGCCCGACGAGCCGGGCATCGCGCAAAGCCCGCTCGGCCCGCTGTTCGGTGACGAGCTGCCGGACGGCGAGTGGCATGGCTACCACTACCGCATCCTCCAGGCCCAGGGACCGTCGGCGCCGGGCGGTGCCTACGCCTACATGCTCGGCGCCAACATGAGCCGCGGCTTCGCCCTGATCGCCTGGCCGGCCAGGTATGCCGACAGCGGGGTGATGAGCTTCATGATCAGCCACGATGGACTGGTGTTCGAGAAGGACATGGGCGCGGACAGCGAGCAGCAGGCCCTGGCGATGAGCGCTTTCGATCCGGACAGCAGCTGGCACGAGGTCGCCGAGCCCGCCAGTGCCGCGGTGCAGAAGTAGCCAGGCGCGCGCCGCCGGGCGGCTGCGCTCGCTCCGATCGGATAGACTGCCGCGTTCGGTGCCTGGCCGCCCGTCGCCGCTGGGCGCGCTTGCCGAGGTAGAGCATGTCCGACCACGACCACGACCACGACCACGACCACGACGCCCCCAATTTCTCCCGCGCCGACTATCACCGCGCCCACCAGGCGCGCGCGCTGGCCGAGGCCGAGCGGCTGCTAGCCGCGCGCGAGACGCTGGGCGGGCGCTGGCTGGCGTGGGTGGCGGGCGAGCTGTATGCGCTGAGCCCGCCGCCGTTCGCCAGCATGGTGCGCCGCGAGTTGCAGCGGATGAGCGAGCAGCCGCGCTGAGCCGCCTGCGCCGCTCAGCCGCTCGGCGCGGGCACGGCGCTATCCGCGATAATCGGTAACCTTGTTGGCCGCATAGTGCGGACGAACCCGCTGCTGCCAGCGGCAGTCATGACCATGGAGATTCACGTGAAGCAAAACGATCAGGAATCCGCCCTCGACGCGGTGTGGGTGCAGATGTGCACGGCCGAGGGGCTGGACCCCGAGCGGCGCCTGGCGGCCCGGCTGGCGGTGCTGGGCAGCGCGGACGCTCAGGACTGCACGGTGTACCGGCCGGACGACAACGACCCGGACGCCGAGGAGGAGGATCTGGGCGATGCCCGCATCCTGTTCACCGGGCCGTTCCAGGTGCCGGCGGAGTGGAGCGAGCTGGAGTGCGCCGAGTTCTTCGACGATGCCGATCCCGAGCTGTTCGTCACCGCGCTGATCGAGTGCGAGGCTGCGCCGGCCGCGCGCGGCTACTTCGCAGCGGAGATCGGCGACTACGTGGCGGCGACCCTGGCCAGCGGTGAGGTGGCGATGTTCTACGTGCAGGACTGCCACGAGGACGACCACGGCCGCCAGTGCGTGCTGATTCGCGACGACGAACCGCTGTTCTGATCGCCCGCCGCCGCGCTGCAGCGCGGCGGCACTCAGTGCTTGGCCGCCGGCCGCGGCTCCTGGCCGGCGCTGTCGCGAGCGTTTTCCCAGCCGCCGCCGAGGCTGAGGAACAGGTTGACCTGGTCGGTCGACAGCTGCGCCTGCGCCGCGGCCAGCGCCGCCTCGGCCTCGGCCAGAGTGCGGTCGGCGTCGAGGCTGTCGAGGTAGGGCATGCGCCCTTCGCGGTACAGCCGGCGGTTGTACTCGGCCCCGGCGCGCGCCGCGTCGCGAGCCTGGCGCAGCGACTGGCTGCGCTTGAGGTTGTGCGCGTAGTGGCTGAGCAGGGTCTGGGTCTCGCGCAGGGCGGCCAGCACCACGCCGTCGAAGCGCGCCAGGGCGGCGTCGGCGCCGGCCTCGGTGGCGCGGATGCGCGCATGGTCGACTTTGGTCGGGATGTGCCAGGAGATGCTCGGCATCAGCGCCCATTCGCGGGTGATGGCGCTGCCCATGTGCTCGGTCATCCCCGTGTAGCCGAAGTTGGCGCCGAGGCTGATCTCCGGGTACAGCGCGGCGGTGGCCACGCCGATCTCTGCGGTGGCCGCGGCCAGCTCGCGTTCGGCGGCGCGGATGTCCGGGCGGCGCTTGAGCAGCGCGGCGCCGTCGCCGGTCGGCAGGGCGGCGGCCAGCTGTGGCGCGTGCTTGCAGGCGGCGACGCCGGCCGGCAGATCGCCGGGGGTGCGGCCGAGCAGGGCGGCCAGCGCATACAGCGCGCTGGCCTTCTTCGCCTCGTAGGGCGGCAGCTGGGCGCGCAGGGCCTCGGTCTGCGCCTGGGCGCGGGCCACGTCGATCTCGTTGCCGCGCCCGCCGGCGAGCAGGCGCTGGGCCACCTCGAGCTGGCGTTCCTGGATATTCAGCGAGTGTTCGGCGATCTCCAGCTCTTCGCTGGCATGGCAGGAGTCCATGTAGCTGCCCACCACCTGGGCGACCACGCTGATGCGCGCGGCGTCCAGCGCCGCCTGGCTGGCTTCGGCACCGGCGCCGGCGGCTTCGGCGGCGCGCTTGAGCTTGCCGAACAGGTCGACCTGATAGCCGATGCCGACCACCGCGCTGCTGAGGTTCATCACCGGGAGCTGTTCGTGCTCGCCGAGGGCCTCGCTGCTGACCTGGCCGCGGCCGCTGGCGGCCTTGCCGCCGAACTCCACCTCGTTGGCGTGGTGCGCCATCTGGTAGCTTTCGTAGGCGCGGCGCAGGTTGTGGTAGGCCAGGCGCACGTCGGTGTTCTTGGCCAGGGCTTCCTGCACCAGATGGTCGAGCAGCGGCTCGTGGTACAGCTGCCACCAGTCGGCGGGCAGCGCGGCCTGGCTGACCTTGGGATTGGCCTGCGCATCGAAGGGGGCCTGGGCCTGCGGCTGGTTGAACACCGCCCACTTGGGCAAGTGGTAGTCCGGGCCGACCATGGTGCAGCCGCCGAGCGCCAGGGCCAGGGCGCCGAGGGCGAGGCGGGCGCGCGCGCTCATTGCGCGGCCTGCTCGCGCGGGCCCTGGGCCGCGGCGGCCGGCGCCTGGCCGGCGGGCCACGGTTGCACGGTGAGGGTGGCGGTGCGGCCGACCACCAGGCGGATGTCGACGGGCGCCTCGTCGATGGCCACCCGCACCGGAATGCGCTGGGCCAGGCGCACCCAGTTGAAGCTCGGGTCGATGTCCGGGAGCATGCTTTCGCCGCGGTTGCGGTCGCGGTCCTCGATGCCGGCGGCGATGCTCTGTACGTGGCCGCGCAGGTGTTCGCGCTCGCCCATCAGCTTGATGTCTACCGGCTGGCCGATGTCGATGGCGTGCAGCTTGGTTTCCTCGAAGTAGCCTTCCACGCGCAGCGAGCCGGTGTCGACGATCGACAGCACCGGCACGCCGGTCTTCACGTAGTCGCCGACGCGCATGGTGCGGTCGCTGAGGTAGCCGTCCACCGGGCTGAGCACCTCGGTGCGCTTGAGGTCGAGACGGGCGACGCCGAGGGCGGACTCAGCGTCGGCCAGCGCGGCCTCGCTCTGCTGCACGCGGGTGTCGCCTTCCTCGACGGTTTCCGCGGCGATCAGGTCCTTGAGCACCTTGTTACGCTTGGCTTCGCGGCGCGCCTGTTCCAGCTGGGCGCGGCGTTCCTTGACCGTCGCCTCGGCCTTCTGCACCGCCAGCTCGAAGCGCGCGCGGTCGATGACGAACAGCGGCTGGCCGCGGCTGACCTTGTCGTTGTCGCGCACCCGCAGTTCGGTGACCAGCCCGGAGACGTCCGGGGCGACCTGGATGATGTCGGCGTGCACGCGGCCGTCGCGGGTCCAGGGTTCCTTCATGTAGTAGTCCCAGAGATGCAGGCTGACGACGATGCCGACGGCCACGGCCGAGAGGGTCAGGAGCACGGAGCCCAGGGTGGGGAGCCACTTCTTCACGATCAGAGTCCGGGTACGAGGGTGAACAGGGCGCCGAGTACCATCAGATACAGGGCCAGGTTGAACAGCGGCGGGTGCCAGACGAAGCGGTAGAAGCCGATGCGCAGCAGCACGTTGTGCAGCAGGCTCTTCACCACGTAGGCGCCCAGCAGCAGCAGCAGCAGGGTCGGCACGTAGACGCCGTAGATATCGAAATGTCCGTTCATGCGGGCTTTCCAGCAAGGGCGGGGGCAAGGAGTGGCGCGTCGGCTTCGGCGTCGGCGGCGGGCCGGCGCGGCTGCTCGGGGAACAGCGCCATGTGCAGGCCGGCCAGCGCCTCGGCGCTCTTGTGCGCCGCGCCGCCGGGCAGCGCCAGCAGTGCCGCCAGGCTGGCGTCCAGCTGATCGCGCAGGCGTTCGGACGGCGGCAGCTGGTGGCGGGCGTCGGCGCAGGCCTGGAAGTAGTCGTGCACCTCCTGCAGCACCGGGCTCACCTGGCGGCGGATGGCGACGGGCAGGCTGCGCTGCAGGTCGAGCAGGCGGAAGCACACGCGCAGGTCGCGGGTGAGGTCGGTCAGCGCCAGGCGCGGGTCGCTGACCAGGGTTAGGCGCGGCACCAGCTGGTTGATGCGGTCGAGCATGCGCGCGGCGACGCGGTCATGGTCGTGCTCGCGCTCGCTGCGCGCCAGGTCGGCGAGGTCGCGCCAGGTCGAGCGCGCCAGGCGCCGCGCGGCCCACTCGGCGCCGAAGGGTTTGCTCACCCGGGTCCAGACGACGGCGTAGACCAGGCCGAGGATGTTGCTCAGGGCAACATCGGCGAACAGCGGGAAGTTGGCCTTGTAGGTTTCCTGGATGGTGATGGTGGAGATCGTCTGCACGGCGAACAGCATCACCGCTGCGGTGAACTGCGGGCGCCCGGAGAGGGTGCCGGCCAGCAGCAGCGGCAGCGACAGGGCGATGGCCAGCATGCCGAAGTCGTGGATGTTGGGCAGCAGGCCGAACAGGTAGACGCCGGCGGCGACGGTGGAGATCAGCGTCCAGTTGAGGAACGACTTGATGAACGGCGCCGGATTGTCCTGCGCGGCGAAGAAGCAGCTGGCCACCGCGACGAGGAAGATGCCGCTGAAGCCGTAGTCCCAGCCAATGGCGATCCACAGCAGGCAGGCGACGAACACCGACAGGCCCACCGAGGCGGCGCTGAAGGCCAGCAGGCCGAAGTCGTAGTAGCGCGGCTCGCCGATCAGCTGGCGCACCTTGTAGTGCAGGACCGGCGGCTGTTCCGGGTGACCTTCGGCGAAGCTCTGGCGCAGGTTCAGGCAGTCCTGCCAGAGCACCAGCAGCTGGCGCAGCTGGCGCAGGGCGCTGCCGATCAGCAGCGCCTGCGACGGGTGGCTGGCGTCGAGCCAGGTCTCCAGACGCAGGCTGTGCTCGCGCAGCTGGCGGCCGCCCTCGGCATCGCCGCTCTGCAGCCAGCTCTCCAGGCGCGCGAGCAGTTCGCCGAGCTCCGCCGGCAGCTGGCCCAGCTCGTTCTGCAGACGGTGCAGCGGGTCGAGCAGCGAGCTCAGCTGCGGCAGCAGCATGGCCATGCGCGCGCGGAACTCGCGGGCATGCCGGGCCGGCAGGTGGCTGGCGCTGTCGTAGGACAGCTGCATGATCATGCCGTCCAGGGCCATCACGTCGCCGAGCAGCTTGTGCAGGGTGCGCGGCGCAGCCGCGCCGAACTGCTGCCGGTCCAGGCTGTCGGCGATCCAGGCGCGGGCGTCGCCGAGCAGGGTGTCCATGCGCGCGGCGATCACCGGGGCGAGGCGGCTGGGGAACAGCACGGCGTTGACCACCGCGGCGCAGGCGATGCCGAGGAGAATTTCCTCGGAGCGCGCCAGGGCCGCGTCGAAGATCGCCCCCGGATGCTCGACCTGCGGCAGGGCGATCAGCGGCACGGTGTAGGCGGCCAGCATGAAGATGTAGCTGCGCGGGCTGCGGTCGAGCAGCGAGAGGAACAGCAGCACGCCGACCCACAGCGAGATGACCAGGCTCTGCATCACCGGCTGATGGGCGAACGGCGGCACCATGGCCACCGCGGCGGCGGCGCCGAGCAGGGTGCCGAGGGCGCGGAACAGCGCCTTGGAGCGGGTCGCACCGGACAGCGGATGGGACACAACGTACACCGACGCCATCGCCCAGTAGGGGTTGTCGAGGGGCAGCGCGAGGGCGATGTAGAGCGCGAGCAAGGCGGCGATCAGCGCTTTGGCCGAATACAGCCATTCCCTCAAGGTAGGGATGTTCATCGATGCGGAAAGCTCGGACAACATGCCGGCGGGCGGCATGGGAGACGCGGGGAGGTAGACTTAATTACCATACGTTGCCCATTAAACGTCAGTGCGCCAGAAAAAACGGCACTTTGAACAGGACAATCCGTGCAGATTGGCCTGGGCAAGGCGTCCGTCGCCGGCCACGCCGCCTCCGCGAGCGATTCCGATGAAGAGCATTCCCAACTATGCCCTGTACGGCGAGGCGGCCCCGCCGGTGTGGTGCGACCTGCTGCACGTCGAATGGATCCGCGAACGCAGCCCGCTCTACCAGGGCGAGATCCGCCCGCATCGCCACGACGCCCTGCTGCAGATCTTCTACGTGCGCAGCGGCACGGGCGCGGTCAGTATCGAGAATAGGCGGATGAGCTTCGCCGCGCCCTGCCTGATCCTGTTGCCCTGCCGTACGGTGCATGCCTTCAGCCACAACCAGGACACCGACGGGCCGGTGATCACCGCCGTGCAGCAGCCGCTGGAGTCGATGGCGCGGATCGTCTCGGTCGAGCTGCTCGCCCTGCTGCAGCGCCCGGCACTGATTCCGCTGCCGGAGGCGGTCGACGGCGACGAACCGCTGTGGCCGCTGCTGCAGCTGCTCGAGGCGGAGGCGCGCAGCGAGGCGCCGCGGCATGTCGCCGCCGGGCTGTCGCTGCTGCTCGCCCTGCTGGTGCAGATCTCCCGCCTGGCGCAGCCGGCCGATGCCCCGCGCCCGGGCCAGGGCCGGCGGGCGATCCTCCTCGAGCAGTTCCGCGAGCTGGTCAACCGCCAGTTCCGCCAGCACTGGCCGCTGGAGCTGTATGCCGAGCGCCTCGGCATCAGCGCGGCGCAGCTCGGGCGCATCTGCCGCGAGGAGCTGGGCGAGTCGGCGATGGGCCTGATCAATGCGCGGCTGATGCGCGAGGCGCAGCGCCAGTTGGCCTACACGGAGCTGGAGATCAAGCAGATCGCCCACGACCTCGGCTTCCGCGACACCTCCTACTTCAGCCGCTACTTCCGCAAGCAGGCGGGGATCAAGCCCAGCGAGTTCCGCGCCGCGTTCCAGCGCATGGCCGAGGCACCGCCGGCCGGCGAGTGAGCGCCGCGTTGCGCTCGGCGCCGGGCGCTGGCGCTAGCCCATCAGCTGCGTGCTGCAGGCGAGCAGGCGGCTTTCGTCGGCGGCGAGGCGTTGCGGCATGTAGTCGCGCAGGAACTCGACCCAGGTGCGGGTCTTGGCGTCCAGGTACTGGCGCGACGGGTACAGGGCGAACACGCCGAGCGGGAACAGCGTGTGGTTGGGCAGCACGCGCACCAGGCTGCCGTCCTGCAGGCTCTGCAGCGCCGCGTAGATCGGCAGGGCGCCGATGCCCATGCCGGCCTTCAGCGCCACGCTCATGGCGTCGGCGGTGTTGACCTGGAAGGGGGTCTGGCTGACGGTCACCAGCTCCTCGCCGTCGGGGCCGTCGAGCAGCCACTTGTCCAGGCTCATCACCGAGTTGACCAGGCGCAGGCAGCGGTGCTTGCCCAGGTCGGCGGGCTGGCGGGCGAAGCCGTGCTTGTCGATGTAGCCCGGCGCGGCGCACAGCACGCTGTAGGTCTTGCCCAGTTGCTTGGAGATGAAGCCGGAGTCCGGCAGCTCGCGGGCGATCACCACCGAGATGTCGTAGCCCTCGTCGAGGATGTCGGTGGTGCGGTTGGCCAGGGTCAGGTCGAAGCTGACGTCCGGGTATTTCGCGTTGTAGTCGGCGGCGGCGTCGATCAGGTAGTGCTGGCCGATGCCGGTCATCGCGTGGACCTTGAGGGTGCCGGCCGGGCGCGCGTGGGCGTCGCTGGCCTCGGCCTCGGCTTCCTCGATGTAGCCGAGGATCTGCTCGCAGCGCATCAGGTAGCGCTGGCCGGCCTCGGTGAGGGCGATGCGTCGCGTCGTGCGGTGCAGCAGGCGCGTGCGCAGGTGGGTTTCCAGGGTGGCGACCGCGCGCGAGACGTAGGAGGTGGTGAGGTCGAGGCGCGCGGCGGCAGCGGTGAAACTGCCGGTTTCCGCCACGCAGACGAAGGCGCGCATGTTGAAGAGGATGTCCATTGATCGCTTCCGGGCGGGGGGCGGTTTGGCTGCGCTGGAAGTCCTTGACCGTGGGCAGGAGGGCCGCGGTTGCAGGCCTTGTGGAGCAGGCTGTCGGCTGGCGTGAATTCTGTCACGAAGCTTGCCAAAGATTATGACCGTTTCGGACACAATCCATCATCTATCTGCGTGCTTATCCTCGCCTGCGGGCGCTCTTAGAATCGCCAGCCTTCCCGCCCCCACGCTCCAATCCAGGATGTGCTGCAGTGCCCGCCATCGTTCGGCCCGGTCTGTTCCTCGCCAGTCTGCTTCTTCCCGTGCTCGTTTCCCTTTCTGGCTGCATCGACAGCGGCGGCATCGCCCCCCAGGCCGAGCTGGCCGACAGCGCTGAATTGCCTACCGACGCAGCGATTCGCCACGCCGCCGAGAGCGCCGAGTGGCCGCGCGCGCAGTGGTGGCAGGCCTACGGCGATGCGCAGCTGGACGCCTGGGTCGAGCGTGCACTGGCCGGCAGTCCCGGCCTGGCCATGGCCGCGGCGCGCGTGCGCCAGGCGCAGGCGCTGGCCGGGGTGGCCGCCGCGGCGCAGGCGCCGCAGGTCGGCCTGGATGCCAGTGTGCAGCGCAAGCGCTGGCCGGACGACAACTTCTACGGCCCCGGCCCGCTGGCGCGCACCACCAGCTGGAACAACACCGCTGCCTTCGGCCTGAGCTACGACCTCGACCTCTGGGGCCGCTTGCGCAGCCAGCGCGCGCAGGCGCTGAGCCAGGCGCGGGTGGCGGCTACCGAGGCGCGCGCCGCGGCGCTGGAACTGCAGGGCAGCGTGGTGCGCGCCTATATCCAGCTGGCGCGCCAGTACGCCGAGTTGGACATCGCCAAGGCCGAGTTCAAGCAGCGCGAGGAGCTGCTGGCGCTGGCGGTGGAGCGCCAGCGCATCGGCCTGGGCACCGAGCTGGAGGTCAGCACGGCCGAGGCGCCGCTGCCCGAGGCCCATCGCCAGCTCGACCTGGCCCACGAGGCCATCGCCCTGACCCGCAACCAGCTGGCGGCGCTGGCCGGCGCCGGGCCGGGCGCGGCCGCCGAACTCAAGCGCCCGCGGCTGGCGCTGCACGCGGCGCCGCGGCTGCCCAGCCGCTTGCCGCTGGAGCTGCTCGGCCGGCGGCCGGACGTGGTCGCCGGCCGCTGGCAGGTGGCAGCGGCGGCGCGCGGCATCGAGGTGGCCAAGGCCGACTTCTATCCCAACATCGACCTGCTCGGCAGCCTCGGTTCGGCGGCGACCCAGGGCGGTATGCTGGACTTCCTGCGCTACGACAAGCTGACCTACGGCCTCGGCCCGGCGCTGAGCCTGCCGATCTTCGACGGCGGGGCGCGGCGCGGCCGGCTCGGCGCCGAGACCGCCGCCTACGACCTGGCGGTCGAGCAGTACAAGCAGACCCTGGTGCAGGCGCTGCGGGGCGTCTCCGACCTGCTGATCCGCCTGCATTCGCTGCACGAGCAGGAGGGCTTCGTCGCCAGCGCGCGGGCCACCGCCGAGCGGCGCTACCTGCTCGCCCAGGAAGCCCACGAGCGCGGCCTCAGCGACGCCCGCGAGCTGCTCGAGACGCAGAGCCTGGTGTTCGCCCAGCGGCGCCTGCAGCAGCAGGTGCTGGCCGGCCAACTGAGCGCCCAGGCCGAGCTGTGGGTGGCGCTCGGCGGCGGCGTGCTGGCGGCCGGCAGCGCCCCGGCGGACGCCGACCTGCAGGCGCGCGCGGTCCGTCTGCATGTGCCAGGCCAGCCGTGAGGAGCGCGCGATGAGCACTTCGAGCGCGCCCGCGCTGCCCGGAGCCTTGCGCCGCGGCCTGGACGAATGGGCACAGAGCGAGGGGATGATCTGGGCCTTCATCTTCAAGGCCCTGCTCACCGCCTTCATCGCCCTGTGGCTGGCCTATCGCCTGGAGCTGCCGCAGGCCAACACCGTACTGGCCACGGTGTTCATCGTCATGCAGCCGGAGAGCGGCCAGGTGCTGGCCAAGAGCTTCTACCGCATCCTCGGCACCCTGCTGGGGTTGACGGTGACGGTGCCGCTGATCGCCCTGTTCGCCCAGGAACGGGTGCTGTTCCTGCTCTGCCTGTCGCTGTGGATCGGCGTGTGCACCGCCGGTGCGGCGCGCTACCGCGACTTTCGCGGCTACGGCTGCGTGCTGGCCGGCTACACCGCTGCGCTGATCGGCCTGCCCGCCATCGCCGCCCCGGAAGGCGCCTTCATGCAGGCGCTGTGGCGGGTGCTGGAGATCAGCCTGGGCATCCTCTGCTCGGGGCTGGTCAGCGCACTGATCCTGCCGCAGAGCAGCAGCACCAGCCTGCGCCGCCTGCTGGCCACGCGCTTTCGCGACTTCGCCGGGTTCGCCAGCGCGGCGCTGGCCGGCCAGCTCGACGGCCAGCGCCTGGAGCAGCTCAATGCGCGCTTCGCCGGCGAGGCGGTGGTGCTCGACAACCTGCGCAACGCCAGCGCCTTCGAGGACCCGCATTTCCGCATGCGCAGCGGCCGGCTGGGCCGCCTGAACCACGAGTTCATGGTGCTCTCGACCCGCTTCCACGGCCTGCACCAGCTGCTGCAGCGCCTGCAGGGCGAGGCTGGCGAGCAGGTGCGCACGGCGCTCGCGCCGTGCCTGGCCGGGGTCGGCGCGGTACTGGCGCCGCTTGGCCAGCACCTGTGCAGCGAGGCCGACGCCGAGGTGCTGGCCCAGCGCCTGAGCGACAGCAAGCGCGAGCTGATGCAGCAGATCCGCGAAGCCCGCCAGCAACTGGCCGCGCAGCAGCCGAGCGACGAGCAGCTGCTCGACTTCAACACCGCCGCCGAGCAGCTGTATCGCTTCACCAGCGACCTGCACGACTACGCGCTGACCCACGCCTCGCTGCTGGTCCACCGCCATGCCCGCGAGCAGTGGCAGGACAGCTTCACCCCGCGCGCCAACAGCCTGGCCACGGCGGTGACCGGGATGCGCAGCGCCCTGCTGGTGCTGCTGCTTGGCGGCTTCTGGATCGCCACGGCCTGGCCCAGCGGGGAAACCTGCGTGCTCACCGCGGCGATGGTCGCCGGCCTGATGGCCAGTGCGCCCAGCCCGTGGCAGCAGTCGCTCCGGCTGCTGATCGGGGCAATGGGCAGCGCCGTGCTGGGCGGCCTGCTGCAGTTCTGGGTGCTGCCGTGGCTGGACGGCTTCGCCCTGCTGTTCTGCGCGCTGGCACCGGTGTTCGCCCTCGGCGCCTGGCTGCTGGCGCGCAGCCAGACCGCCGGCTACGGCACCGGCCTGCTGTTGTGGTTCTGCATCGTCGCCCTGCCGGCCAACCTGCCGGGCTACGATTTCCATCGCCTGCTCAACGAGTACCTGGCCGCGCTGCTGGCGATCGGCCTGACCACCCTGACCCTGGCGCTGCTGCTGCCGCCCGACCGCCCCTGGCTGTGGCAGCGCCTGGAGCACGACCTGCGCATGCGCGTGGTGTTCGCCGTCAGCGGCCGGCTCAAGGGCCTGGTCGCCGGCTTCGAGAGCGGCACCCGCGATCTGCTCAATCAGGCCCAGGTCAGTGCGGCCGGCCGCCCCGAGGTGCAGCGCCGCCTGCTGCGCTGGATGTTCGCGGTGCTGGAGATCGGCCAGGCGGTGATCGAGCTGCGCCAGGAGCAGGCGCGCCTGCCGGCCGAACCCTGCTACGGCGAGGGCATGCCCTGGCAGGTCGGCATCCGCGCCCTCGGCCGCGCGCTGGTGCGCCTGTTCATCCAGCCCGACGAGAGCAACCGCCTGCGCGCCCTGGCCGCGGTGGAGCAGGCCATCGCCACCGTGCGCCAGACCCCGGAGACGCGCCCGCCGCAGTTCGACAGTTCGCCGCTGCGCCGAGTGCTCAGCTACCTGCACTTCATCCGCAGCTCGCTGCTCGATCCCAATTCGCCGCTGGCCGCCGGGAGCCCCGCTCATGCCGCGTGAAATCGCCCTGTTCGGCGTCTACCTGCCGAACCTGACCCTGCTGTTCGTCATCACCCTGGCCGTCGGCTGGGGCATCGACCGCCTGGTGGCCTGGAGCGGCCTGTACCGCCATGCCTGGCATCCGACGCTGCTGCGGGTGAGCCTGTTCACCTGCCTGTACGGCGCCCTGATGCTGTTCGTCTACCACTGATCTGCCGCGATAGAGCCTGGATATGCCCTGGAAAAGAGTCATCAGCGTCGTCTTCACCCTGCTGGTCTTTGCCGCCGCCGTGCTGCTGGTGCGCACGCTCTGGCTGCACTACATGGACTCGGCCTGGACCCGCGACGGCCGGGTGCGCGCCGAGGTGGTCAACATCGCCCCCGACGTCGCCGGCCTGGTGGTCGAGGTGGCGGTGCACGACAACCAGACGGTGCGCAAGGGCGACCTGCTGCTGCGCATCGATGCCGAGCACTACCGCACCGCCGTGCGCCAGGCCGAAGCGCTGGTCGCGGCCCGCAAGGCCGAGCTGAGCATGCGCGAGGACAACGCCGCACGGCGCGCCGACATGAACGAGCGGGTGGTGTCGCGCGAGAGCCGCAGCGACGCCAGCCACCTCGCCGCCGCCGCGCGCGCCGACCTGCTCGAGGCCCAGGCGCGGCTGGACGAGGCGCGCCTGCAGCTCAAGCGCACCGAGGTGCGCGCGCCGGTGGACGGCTACATCACCAACCTCAACGTGTTCGAGGGCGACTTCGCCAACCGCGGCGAGGCGGCCATGGCGCTGGTCGACCGCCACTCCTTCTACGTCTACGGCTACTTCGAGGAAACCCGCCTGCCGCTGATCCGCGTCGGCGACAAGGCGCAGATGCGCCTGATGAGCGGCGAGCAGCTCAGCGGCCGGGTCGACAGCTTCGCCCGCGGCATCTACGACCGCGACAACCCGGAAAGCCGCGAGCTGATCGCCGACGTCAACCCGACCTTCAACTGGGTGCGCCTGGCCCAGCGCGTGCCGGTGCGCATCCACCTCGACGACCTGCCCGAGGGCCTCGAACTGGCGGCCGGGATGACCTGCACTGTGATCATCACGCCGCCGACCGGCGAGGCGCGCGCGGTACCGCTGCGCTGGTAGGCGGCTCGCGGTAGCCCACGGATGGCCGGGCATTGTTGTCGAATCAGACAAAAGTCCCTGTCTGCATTGGTTGTGTAAGCGCTCGGCCTTCTTTCCTAAAATGGCCGCGCCTTCTAGGCAAAGGCAGTAATACGGACGGGCAAGCCCGCACCATGCGCCACGCGGTTTGCCCGGCCGCTGTTTTCCAGTACTGCGCAAGAAAACTTCGACAGGCCTCACAAGGGCCTGTCGATGCCCCTCGATGAAGTTTCGCCCGATAGGTAACTGTCAATGAAAGCGCTGACCCTGCTGGCTCTGGCTCTGACTGGAGTCTCGTGCATGGTTGCGGCCGAACAACGGCCGGCAAATGTTGAAAATCAGGATTTGCAGAACGTCGAGCACTACAACTATGGGATGGATCTGGATGTCGCCCGGGTTATCCGCCCGGCCGAGACCCCGAATATCTGCGGCCCCGCGCCGGTGCAGATGGTGTACGAGGATCATCAGGGCCAGCGGCATACCCTGGAGTACCTGGTGATGGGCAGCGGCTGCGACAACGGCTGATCGCCGCTTCCACTGCCGTCTGCAGACAAAGGGGCGCCCTCGGGCGCCCCTTTGTCGTTGTGGCGATTGACGCCGCGCAGGGCGAGGCGGGAGGCTGTCGGCCTAGACTGCAGGTCTGCACAGACCGTGCTGCAATCGCCTGCACCGTCGTCCGCCCCGGAGCCTTCGCATGGAATTTCTCGAGCAAGCGCCACGCTTCCTGTTCTTCACCGGCAAGGGCGGGGTCGGCAAGACCTCGATCGCCTGCGCCACCGCCATCCGCCTCGCCGAAGGCGGCCGGCGGGTGCTGTTGGTCAGCACCGACCCGGCCTCCAACGTCGGCCAGGTGTTCGGCATCGCCATCGGCAACCGCATCACCCCGGTGCCGGCGGTGGCCAACCTCGCCGCACTGGAGATCGACCCGCAGGCCGCCGCCCAGCTGTATCGCGAGCGCATCGTCGGCCCGGCGCGCGGCAGCCTGCCGGCGGAGGAGGTGCGCGGCATGGAGGAGCAGCTGTCCGGCGCCTGCACCACCGAGATCGCCGCCTTCGACGAGTTCACCGCGCTGCTGGTCGACTCCAGTCTGACCGCCGCCTACGAGCACATCATCTTCGATACCGCGCCGACCGGGCACACCATCCGCCTGCTGCAGCTGCCCGGCGCCTGGAGCGGCTTCCTCGAGGCCGGCAAGGGTGACGCCTCCTGTCTCGGCCCGCTGGCCGGGCTGGACAAGCAGCGCGAACAGTACCGCGCGGCGGTGGCAGCGCTGGCCGATCCGCAGCGCACCCGCCTGGTGCTGGTGGCGCGCGCCCAGCAGGCCACCCTACGCGAGGTGGCGCGCACCCACGAGGAACTCGCCGCCATCGGCCTGCGCCAGCAGTACCTGGTGATCAACGGCGTGCTGCCGTGCAGCGAGGCCGCCGGCGACCCGCTGGCCGCGGCGCTGTGCGAGCGCGAGGCGGCGGCGCTGGCGGCGATGCCCGAGGCGCTGCGTGCCCTGCCGTGCGACCAGCTGCCGCTCAAGGCGTTCAACCTGGTCGGCCTCGACGCCCTGCGCCAGCTGTTCGCCGCCGCCCCGACCGCGGCGGCGCCGCTGCTGGAGCAGGCCGACCTGCTGGAAGCGCCCAGCCTGGCCAGCCTGGTCGACGACATCGCCGCCGACGGCCACGGCCTGGTGATGCTGATGGGCAAGGGCGGGGTGGGCAAGACCACCCTGGCCGCCGCGGTGGCGGTGGAGCTGGCCAAGCGCGGCCTGCCGGTGCACCTGACCACCTCCGACCCGGCGGCGCACCTGGCGGAAACCCTCGAGGGCTCGCTGGACAACCTCACCGTCAGCCGCATCGACCCGCACACGGTGACCGAGAGCTACCGCCAGCACGTCATGGACAGCAAGGGCGCCAAGCTGGACGAGCAGGGCAGGGCGCTGCTGGCCGAGGACCTGCGTTCGCCGTGCACCGAGGAGATCGCCGTGTTCCAGGCCTTCTCGCGGGTGATCCGCGAGGCCGGGCGCAAGTTCGTGGTGATGGACACCGCGCCCACCGGCCACACCCTGCTGCTGCTCGACGCCACCGGCGCCTACCACCGCGAGATCGCTCGGCAGATGGAGGGCAGCAGCATGCGCTTCTCCACGCCGATGATGCAGCTGCAGGACCCCAGGCAGACCAAGGTGCTGCTGGTGACCCTGGCGGAAACCACCCCGGTGCTGGAGGCCGCCAACCTGCAGGCCGACCTGCGCCGCGCCGGCATCCAGCCGTGGGCCTGGGTTATCAACAACAGCGTCGCCGCGGCGCGGCCGCGCTCGCCGCTGCTGCGCCTGCGCGCGCGCAACGAACTGGCCGAGATCGAGGCGGTGGCCAACCGCCATGCGCCGCGCTACGCGGTGGTGCCGCTGCTGGAGCAGGAGCCGATCGGCGTGCAGCGCCTGCTGCAGCTGGCCGAGGGTGCGGTCGATGGCTGAGTGCCAGGGCAACTGCGGCTGCAGCGCCGGCGTACCGCCGGAAAGCCCGCGGGTGGCGGCCGGTGCGGGCGGCCAGGTCAGTCATTTCGTGGTGGCGAAGATGGACTGCGCCGCCGAGGAGCGCATGGTGCGCCTGGCCCTCGAGCCGCTGCCGGAGGTGACCGCGCTGGTCTTCGACCTGCCCGCGCGGCGCCTGCAGGTGGTGCATGCCGGCGCCGTAGCGCCGATCAGCGCGCGGCTGGAAAGCCTCGGCCTGGGCGCGCGCCTGGAGGCCAGCGAGGCGGTGGATGGCGCCGTGCTCGAACAGCAACAGCGCCGCGCCGCCGCGCAGAGCAGTCGGCAGGCCAGCGTGCTCAGGTGGTTGCTGGCGATCAACGCGCTGATGTTCGCGGTCGAGCTGGGCAGCGGCTGGCTGGCGCAGTCCACCGGGCTGATCGCCGACTCGCTGGACATGTTCGCCGACGCCGCGGTGTACGGCGTGGCGCTGCTCGCGGTGGGGCGCAGCGTGGCGCGCCAGGTCGCTGCCGCGCGCTTTGCCGGGGTGCTGCAGCTGATCCTCGCCCTCGGCGCGCTGGTGGAGGTGGGGCGGCGCTTCGTCTACGGCAGCGA
Organism: Geopseudomonas aromaticivorans; assembly: GCF_019097855.1. Classification (GTDB taxonomy): domain Bacteria; phylum Pseudomonadota; class Gammaproteobacteria; order Pseudomonadales; family Pseudomonadaceae; genus Geopseudomonas; species Geopseudomonas aromaticivorans. The sequence goes on along the minus strand of NZ_JAHRGL010000049.1, from coordinate 39,115 downwards.
GCCGCAGTCGCTGTCGATGATGGCCATCGGCCTGCTGGCGCTGCTCGCCAACGTCGCCTGCCTGTGGCTGATTTCGGGGCATCGCGACGGCGGCGCCCACATGCGCGCCAGCTGGATCTTCTCGGCCAACGACGTGCTGGCCAACCTCGGAGTGATCGTGGCCGGGGCGCTGGTGGCCTGGAGCGGCTCGGCGTGGCCCGACCTGCTGATCGGCAGCGTGGTCGGTCTGCTGGTGCTCAACGGCGCGCGGCGCATCCTCGCGCTGCAGGGCTGAGGCGGGACCGGGGGCGGGATAACCCGGGGCGCTGGCCACCCTGGCCGCGCGTGCGGTGCGGGTGGCCGTTGCGCCTGGCGATCAATAGCCCATGCCCAGGCCGCCGTCGTCGAAGATGCCACAGCCGTTGCTCCACTTCTGGTAGTCGAGCTCGCGCTGGACGCCCTGGGAGTCCTCGTAGGTCATCTGCGCGGTGACCACCCCGCAGACCGCCTCCGGCTCGCTGATGCTGACGACCTTGTTGATATCCAGCGGCATGCCGTAGACGTAGTTCTGTACCTGCGCTTCGCCGGCCATGGCCAGGGCGGAGCAGACCGTCAGTGGCAGCAGAAGATATTTGCAGTTCATAGGTACCTCGGTAGTCCGACAGAAAGCCTCCCTACCCAGATCAAGCTGACTTTCCCGTGTGCAGCCTGGTTCGTGACGTCTCGCTGAAAGTCTAGCCAGCCCGTGTGCGGCGCAAGGGGCCGGCGTTCGACTGATATGAAGTAGCGGCGGCGGCGCTGATTGCCGGCGCTTCTGAGCGCCGGCAATCAGCCTGCCGGCCGGAAGCTGGCGGCCGCGCTGCAATAGCGCTCGCGCATGCGCTGGGCCCGCTCCGCGCGCTCGGGGTCCTGGCGCTGCTCCCAGCGTCGGCATTCCTGCCGATACCACGCCTTGGCCGCCTTGCGGCATTCGCGGTGTTCGATGGAGTTCTGCAGGTAGTTGCCGCAGACGCTGGCGTGGTCGATTTGGTTGTCGCGCACGCTCCATTCGGCCAGGTAGTTCTTGCCGTCGCTGTGCTGGATCGGCTGGCTGGTGCGCTCGAGGCGGCCGTCGGCGGCGGCCGGCGGCGGATTTTCGCGCTCGGCGCGATAGCGGGCGAGGTACTCGGCGGAAACCATGCCCTTGGCCGGCCCGCTGCGGGCGGCTTCGGCCGGGGCGCCGTCCGCGGTGCCGAAGCGGCAGCGCGCCACCCGATTGTCGAGCACGCCGCTGCGTGGCAGGCACTGCGCCAGCTCCCGCTCGACGGGCGGCTTGTGCGGCTTTGGCGCGGCGGCCTTGGGCTTTGCCGCGACCGGGGCCGGCGGCGCCACTTCCGCTGGCGCGGGGCTGGGCACGGCCACGCTCGGCACCGGTTGTGGCGCTGGTGGCGGCCGCCGGCCCAGCAGGTCCTGCTGCACCACCAGGGTCAGGGCCAGGGCGAGGCCGGCCAGCACGCCGAGCAGGATGAGCAGGCGCGTCGAGGTGCTGCGACCTCGCGCTGATCGATTGGGGCGGCGGGCCGCGGGGGGGCTGGCGCTGGGGCTGTCCATGGTCATCCCTCGCGGGCGGGAAGTGACAGCCGCGGCTACGCTACCCGCCAGGCGGCGCGGCTGTGGTTGGGGCGGCGGTCAGCGGCGCCAGGCACAGGCCGTCTGCTCGGGTGGCGCGATTGGGCGTACCGCCTGGATGACAGTCTAGCCAGCCGCCGACCGTGCCCGACCCCGGGCCATGGACCCATAGGGAGTATCGCCGGCGTTGCTGATTGCCGGCTCTTCTGAGGACTGCCTCGGCTGCTGCCGCGCGCGCCGGGGCCGGGCTAGCAGCTCTGCGCGGCGTGCGGGAAGTGCGCGCGGAACTCGGCGGGCATCGGCGCCACCTTGCCGGCCCGGTAGTCGAAGAACACGAAACCGGTCTTGGCCAGGGCGATCAGGGTGCCGTCGGCCGGGCGGCTGACGCGGAAGATGACGTCGCCGCCGTACTTGTTGAGGTCCGTCACGCCGAGCTCGAACAGCAGCTCGTCGCGGGCGCGGGCCTCGGCTTTGTACAGGGTGGCCAGGTCGGTGACGATCACGCCGAGGCTGCCGCCCTGGTTGTCGTCGATGCCGTGGGCGAACAGGAAGCGCGAGCGTGCTTCGGAGAGCATCGAGATCAGCGCATCGTTGCCGAGGTGGTGGCCGGAGTTGATGTCGGTGCTGCGCACGTGCAGGCGGGTGGCATAGCAAAAGCCGTCTTCGGGCAATTCAAGCTGCAGGCGTGCCATGGAGCGGTGCTCGGTGGCTGAAGGGGCCTCGAGTCTAGCGGCAGCCGTCCATCGCCGTCACGCGGCCGGCACCCGCCACAGGTACCAGGCCGCCACGCTGCGCCAGGGGCTCCAGGGCAGCCCCGCGCGCGCGACCTCGCGAGGCGTGGGCAGGGCGTCGAGGCGCTTGAGCCGGCGGTAGCCGTTGCGCACGCCGAAGTCGTCGGCCGGCAGGACGTCCAGGCGCCCGAGGCTGAAGATCAGCAGCATCTCCACGGTCCAGCGGCCGATGCCGCGCAGGCTGACCAGGCGCTGGATCAGCGCCTCGTCGTCCATGCCCGCGGCGGCGGCGCGGCTCGGCACCAGGCCGCTCAGCGCGCCCGCGGCGAGGCCCTGAATGGTCTCGATCTTGCGCGCAGACAGGCCGCAGGCGCGCAGGCGCGCAAAGTCGGTGGCCAGCAGGTGTTCGGGCGTCGGAAAGGTGCTGTCCGGATAGAGCGCGAGCAGGCGCCCGAGTATGGCCTCGGCGGCGCGGCCGTGCAGCTGCTGGTAGGCCACCGCGCGCACCAGCGCCGCGTAGGGTTCGCCGGTCGTCTCGGCGGCGAGGGTGCAGGGGCCGACCTGGGCGACCAGGCGCGCCCAGTCGGCGTCGATGGCCGCCAGGTGGGCGCTGGCGGCGTGGTAGTCGGGGCTCGGCATCGGCGTGGTCCGTCAGGCGGGAGCAGGGTGCGCCGCGGCAGCGCGGCGGGTACAGTCATCTTCGTCCACTGCTGCCGCGAAAGGAACGTCCAATGCACACCGCCAGCCCTCGCCAACCGACCGCCGTCATCCGTTTCGCCAGCGGCCACTGCGCCCTGGGCGCGCTGCTGGTGGCGCAGAGCGAGCGCGGCCTGTGCGCGATCCTCCTCGGCGACGAGGCTGCCGCCCTGGCGGACGAGCTGCAGGCGCGCTTCCCGCGCAGCGAGCGGCGCGAGGACCAGGCCGGCCTGGCGGCGCTGCTGGCGCAGGTGGTGGCGTTCGTCGAGGCGCCGCAGCGCGGCCTCGATCTGCCGCTCGACCTGCGCGGCACCGCCTTTCAGCAGCGCGTCTGGCAGGCGCTGCGGGAAATCCCGGCGGGCAGCACGCTCAGCTATGCCGAACTGGCCGTGCGCATCGGCGCGCCCCGGGCGGTGCGCGCGGTGGCCGGCGCCTGCGCGGCCAATGCGCTGGCGGTGGCGATTCCCTGCCATCGCGTGCTGCGCAGCGACGGCGGCCTGTCCGGCTACCGCTGGGGCGTGGCGCGCAAGCGCGCGTTGCTGGAGCGCGAAGCACAGCAGTGAGTGGCGAGTCGTTCGATCTGTTCGCCGGCGCGGAGCACCGGCAGGGCTGGCGTGCGCCCCCGTTGCCGGGGACGCGGCTCTTGCGTGGTTGCGTCCTGGCGGCGCTTACCAGCGGCGGTCGCGATAGCCGTAGTCGCGGTGGTGACGGTGGTGGTGATGCCGATACTCATGGCGGTAGCGGTCATCGCGGTAGCGCTCGTGGCGGTACCGGGGCGCGGCGTAGTAGACCGGTGCCGGGCGGTAGTAGCGTGGGCGCTCGTTGCGCATCGGCGCCTGATACAGCTCGGCGCGGCGGTCGTGGCCGTAGTAGTAGCCATCGCGGTCGGAGGCCTGGGCCGGCGCTTGAATGAACAGCGCCAGACCGGCGAGCAGGGCGATAGCAAGGGAAATACGCAAAAGCATCAACGGGTCTCCTGAAGGCCGGTATTGCCGGTCATTCAGTAGGACCACGGCGCAAAGCAGAAATCTCCGTGTGCCGATGTAAAACTTTGTGTCGGCGCCGCCGCCCGGATCGACAGGCCGGCGCGACCTGTCGCCAGCCCCGTGCGGGGCTGGCGTGGCCGCGTCAGCTGTCGGCCTGGTAGCTGTCGATCACTTCCTGGGCGGCGCGGAACGCCTCCATGGCCGCCGGCACGCCGGCGTACACCGCGCAGTGCAGCAGCGCCTCGCGGATCTCCTCGACCGTGCAGCCGTTGTTCAGCGCGCCGCGCACATGGCCCTTGAGTTCCTGCGGGCATTTCAGCGCGGTGAGGGCGGCCAGGGTGATCAGGCTGCGGGTCTTGCGCGGCAGGCCCTCGCGGGTCCACACGGCGCCCCAGGCATGGGCGTTGACGAACTCCTGCAGCGGCGCGGTGAACTCGGTGGCGTTGCCCAGGGCGCGGTCGACGAAGGCGTCGCCCATCACTTCGCGGCGGGTCTTGAGGCCCAGCTCGTGGCTGTCGGTCATCGGGGTAGCTCCTGAACGGTTGGCGGGTGCAGGGCGCCGCTCCATGGCGCGGGGAATTACTTGGCCGCGGCCGCCTTGCCGACGGTTTCCGCCAGCGCCGCGCGGCAGCGTTCCTCGGCGCTATCCAGTTCCAGCTGCATCTGCTGGATGTCCAGCAGCTGCTGCTCCAGCTGCTGGCGCCGCTCGGCGATCATGCCGAGCATGATGTTGAGCTGCTTCTGGTTGCCGGTCTTGGGGTCGTACAGTTCGATCAGGGTCTTGCACTCGGCCAGCGACAGGCCGAGGCGCTTGCCGCGCACGATCAGCTTGAGGGCCACGCGGTCCTTGGGGCTGTAGATCCGCTCCTGGCCGCGGCGGGTCGGGGCAAGCATGCCCTGCTCCTCGTAGAAGCGGATGGTGCGCGTGGTTACGTCCAGCTCTTGGGCCAGGTCGGAGATGCTGTAGGTCTGTTTCGCCATGGGAGATTCCGGATTCGTCGGCATTCACGCCCGGCGCTGAAGGGCGCCGGGCGTGTGGCAGTCAGGGGCGTTCGCTGCGCAAGGCTACACTGTCGCCGCCGCTGCTGCACCGGCGGCGTTCAGCGCCGGATCGGGCAGCCGGTGGCCTGCTGCAGGTCGGCGAAGCTGACGCCCTCGGCCAGTTCGACCAGCGTGAGGCCCTGTTCGCTGACATCCAGCACGGCCAGGTCGGTGATGATCCGGTCGACCACGCCGACGCCGGTCAGCGGCAGGTCGCAGCGCTCGAGGATCTTGTGCGCGCCGCCCTTGGCGGTGTGCTCCATCAGCACCACCACGCGCTTGACCCCGGCGACCAGGTCCATCGCCCCGCCCATGCCCTTGACCATCTTGCCGGGGATCATCCAGTTGGCCAGGTCGCCCTGGGCCGACACCTGCATGGCGCCGAGGATCGACAGGTTGACGTGGCCGCCGCGGATCATCGCGAAGCTCGCCGCGCTGTCGAAGAAGCAACTGCCGGGCAGGGTGGTGATGGTCTGCTTGCCGGCGTTGATCAGGTCCGGGTCGACCTGCTCCTCGCTGGGGAACGGGCCGATGCCGAGCAGGCCGTTCTCGCTCTGCAGCCAGACGTCCATCCCGGCGGGGATGTAGTTGGCCACCAGGGTCGGCAGGCCGATGCCGAGGTTGACGTAGAAGCCGTCCTGCAGCTCGGCGGCAGCGCGCTGCGCCATCTGTTCACGGGTCCAGGCCATGATTCAGCTCCCTGCCTTTGCGTTGGAAAGCGTGCGTTGTTCGATGCGTTTTTCCGGGGTCGGGTTGACCACGATGCGCTGCACGTAGATGCCCGGCAGGTGGATCTGGTCGGCGTCCAGCGCGCCGGTCTCGACCAGTTCCTCGACCTCGACCACGCAGACCTTGCCGGCCATCGCCGCCAGCGGGTTGAAGTTGCGCGCGGTCTTGCGGAACAGCAGGTTGCCGGCCCGGTCGGCCTTCCACGCCTTGACCAGCGCCACGTCGGCGGTCAGCGCGCGCTCCATGACGTACCACTCGCCGTCGAACTGGCGGGTCTCCTTGCCTTCGGCGACCAGGGTGCCGTAGCCGGTCTTGGTGTAGAACGCCGGGATGCCGGCGCCGCCGGCGCGCAGCTTCTCGGCCAGGGTGCCCTGCGGGGTGAATTCCAGCTCCAGCTCGCCGGCCAGGTACTGGCGTTCGAACTCCTTGTTCTCGCCGACGTAGGAGGAAATCATCTTGCGGATCTGCCGGGTGGCAAGCAGCTGGCCGAGGCCGAAGCCGTCAACGCCGGCGTTGTTGCTGATCGCGGTGAGATTCTTCTTGCCGGAATCGCGCAGGGCGGCGATCAGCGCTTCGGGAATGCCGCACAGGCCGAAGCCGCCGACGGCGAGGGTCATGCCGTCCGCCACCAGCCCGTCGAGGGCGGCGTGGGCGCTGGGGTAGAGCTTGTTCATCGGGATGCCTCGCTTGTTGTTCTAATTTGGGCGCTCGGTGTCGGTGCGCACGGCGCACCACGGCTCAGCAGCCGCGCCGCGCGCGCCACCCGCGAGCCGTTGTCGCGGTCGAGCACGCTGCAGATGCGCTCGCCGGCGGCGACCAGCGCGTCCAGCTCGATGCCGGTGTGGATGCCCAGGCCGTTCAGCAGGTACAGCACGTCCTCGCTGGCGACGTTGCCGCTGGCGCCCTTGGCGTAGGGGCAGCCGCCGAGGCCGGCCACCGAGCTGTCGAACACGTGGATGCCTTCCAGCAGGCTGGCGTAGATGTTCGCCAGCGCCTGGCCGTAGGTGTCGTGGAAGTGTCCGGCCAGCTTGTCGCGCGGGATGTCGCGGCCGACCGCTTCGAACAGCGCGCGGGTCTTGCCGGCGGTGCCGGTGCCGATGGTGTCGCCCAGCGAGATCTCGTAGCAGCCCATCTCGAACAGCTCGTTGGCCACCGCGGCGACCTGCTGCGCCGGGACCTCGCCCTGGTAGGGGCAGCCGAGCACGCAGGACACGTAGCCGCGCACGCGGATGCCCTGCTCGCGGGCGGCGTCCATCACCGGCACGAAGCGCTGCAGGCTGTCGCTGATCGAGCAGTTGATGTTCTTCTGCGAGAAGGCCTCGCTGGCGGCGGCGAACACCGCCACCTCCTTGACTCCAGCGGCCATCGCCGCCTCGAAGCCCTGCAGGTTGGGGGTCAGCGCTGCGTAGGTGACGCCGCGCTTGCGGGTGATTCTCTCGAACACCTCGGCGGAGCCGGCCATCTGCGGCACCCACTTGGGCGACACGAAGCTGCCGACCTCGACGTACTCCAGGCCGGCGGCGCTCAGGTCGTCGACCAGGCGTACCTTGTCGGCGACGCTGATCGGCTGTTGCTCGTTCTGCAGGCCGTCGCGCGGGCCGACTTCGACCAGGCGGACGTGCTGGGGCAGGGCAATGGCGGTTGTCTTCATCTGCGGTTTCCGTGTCGAAGTTCGGACTCTGTGATGCAGCGGTGCTTGTACTGGGCAATCGCTGCGCGGTCGGGCATGCCCTGTTGCAGGGTGCGCTGTGCGCACCACCTGCGCCGGCCAAGGGTGCGCATGGCGCACCCTACGGTTCCCGGCGTGGGCAACGGCACAGCGGACACCCTACCAGCCTCAGGCCTCCTCCAGCTCCACCAGCGCGGCGCCTTCGCTGACCATCTCGCCCTCGCTGCAGTACAGGCCCTTGACCACCCCGGCCTGCGGCGCGCGGATGCTGTGTTCCATCTTCATCGCCTCCAGCACCACCAGCGCGGCACCGGCCTCGACGTGCTGGCCGGCCTCGACCAGCACGCGGACGATGCTGCCGTTCATCGGCGCGGTCAGACCGCCGTGGGCCTGGTGCGCGGCGCCGGCTTCGGCGATCGGGTCGACCCGTTGCACCTCGCGCAGCTCGCCGGCCCACTGCAGGTACAGGCTGGCGCCGCGGCGGATCGCCAGGTGCTGGCGGCGCAGGCCGTCCTGCTCGATCACCAGCTGCTCGCCGACCAGCTGCGCCCTGGGCGCGCTGGCCGGGCGCAGGCGCACCACCTGCTGGTCATCGCCGCAGCGCAGCGCCAGGTCGGTTTCGCTGGGCAGGCCGGCGCGCCAGCCGGCGGCGGCATTCCATGGCGAGTGCGGATCGTCCGCGCGCACCCGCGTGGCCTCGCTCTGCACGAAGGCGCTGGCGGCGAGCTGCCAGAAGGCTTGCGGCAGCTCGCCGGCGAGCGGCAGCAGCTGCGCCTGGTGGCGGGGGATGAAGCCGGTGTCCAGTTCGGCATCGGCGAACGCCGGGTGGGCCAGCACGCGGCGCAGGAAGGCCAGGTTGGTCTTCACCCCGCCCACCGCGGTTTCGGCGAGCATGGCCAGCAGGCGCTGGCGCGCTTCCTCGCGGTTCTCGCCCCAGGCGATCAGCTTGCCGAGCATCGGGTCGTAGAACGGCGACACCGTGTCGCCTTCGGCGACGCCGCTGTCGACCCGGCGGCCCGGGCCGGCGGCCGGCTCGCGGTACAGCGCCAGGGTGCCGGTGGCCGGCAGGAAGTCGTTGTCCGGGTCCTCGGCGTACAGGCGCACCTCGATGGCGTGGCCGATCAGCGGTACCTGCTCCTGGGTGATCGGCAGGGCCTCGCCGCGGGCGACGCGGATCTGCCAGGCAACCAGGTCGAGGCCGGTGATCGCCTCGGTGACCGGGTGCTCCACCTGGAGCCTCGTATTCATCTCCATAAAGAAGAACTCGCCGCGCGCGTCGAGGAGGAACTCCACGGTGCCGGCGCCGACGTAGCCGATGGCCTTGGCTGCCTTCACCGCCGCCTCGCCCATGGCGCGGCGCAACTCGGGGGACAGGCCGGGGGCCGGGGCTTCCTCGACCACCTTCTGGTGGCGGCGCTGGATCGAGCAGTCGCGCTCGTTGAGGTACAGGCAGTTGCCGTGGCTGTCGGCGAACACCTGGATCTCCACGTGGCGCGGCTTGAGCACGTACTTTTCCACCAGCATGCGCGAGTCGCCGAACGAGGATTTCGCCTCGCGCTGCGCCGAGGCCAGCGCCTCGGCCAGCTCGCTTTCGCGCTCGACCACCTTCATGCCCTTGCCGCCGCCGCCGGCGGTGGCCTTGAGCAGCACCGGATAGCCGATCACCTCGGCGGCGGTGCGGAAGGTTTCAAAATCCTGGGCCTCGCCGTGGTAGCCGGGCACCAGCGGCACGCCGGCGGTCTCCATCAGCGCCTTGGCCGCCGACTTGCTGCCCATGGCGTCGATGGCGCTGGCCGGCGGGCCGAGGAAGATCAGCCCGGCGTCCTCGATGGCGCGGGCGAAGCCGGCGTTTTCGGAGAGGAAACCGTAGCCGGGGTGGATGGCCTGGGCGCCGCTGGCCTTGGCGGCGGCGATCAGCTTGTCGACCAGCAGGTAGCTGTCGGCCGGCTTGGCGCCGCCGAGGTCGACGCGGACGTCGGCCTCGCGGGCGTGGCGGGCATCGCGGTCGATGGCGCTGTGCACGGCCACGGTGGTCAGGCCCAGGGCCTTGGCGGTGCGCATCACCCGGCAGGCGATCTCGCCGCGGTTGGCCACCAGCAGGGTGTCGATGTGACGGGTCATGAGTGGCTCTCCTGCCAGGCGGGGGTGCGTTTGTCGAGGAAGGCGTTGAGCCCTTCCTGGCCTTCGGCGCTGACGCGCAGGGTGGCGATGGCCTGTTCGGTGCACTGGCGCAGCTCGTCGTCGAGCTGCGCCGGACCGACCGCGACCAGCAGCTGCTTGCAGGCCTTGAGCGCCTGCGGGCTGTTCAGGCGCAGGTTGGCCAGCCACTGCTCGAGCGCGGCGTCCAGCTCGCTGGCCGGGTAGCACTCGGCGAGCATGCCCAGCTCGCGGGCACGCTGGCCGTCGAAGCGCTCGGCGGTGAGGGCGTAGCGGCGGGTGGCACGCTCGCCGATGGCCTTGACCACGAACGGACTGATCACCGCCGGCGCCAGGCCGATGCGCACTTCCGACAGGCAGAACAGCGCATCAGAGGCGCCGATGGCCATGTCGCAGCAGGCGATCAGGCCCAGCGCGCCGCCGAAGGCCGCGCCCTGGACCACGGCCAGGGTCGGCTGCGGCAGGTGGTAGAGGCGGTGCATCAGCTCGCCCAGTTCGTGGGCATCCGTGAGGTTGGCGGCGTAGTCGAGCCTGGCCGACTGCTGCATCCAGGCCAGGTCGGCGCCGGCGGAGAAGTGCTTGCCGCGCCCGCGCAGGACCAGCAGGCGGATCGCCGGATCGGCCTGCACCGCGGCCAGCGCGGCGTTCAGCTCGCGGATCACCGCGGCGTTGAAGGCATTGTTCTTTTCCGGACGGTTCAGCCAGAGCGTGGCGACGCCATGGGCGTCGCGTTCGAGTTGGATTTCCTGGTAGCTCATGGTGGGCCCCTTACATCCGGAACACGCCGAACGGCGTCGGCTCGATGGGCGCGTTGAGACTGGCGGACAGCGCCAGCTCCAGCACCTCGCGGGTCTGTGCCGGGTCGATCACGCCGTCGTCCCACAGCCGCGCGCTGGAGTAGTAGGGGTGGCCCTGGTGCTCGTACTGCTCGAGGATCGGCTGGCGGATCGCTTCCTCCTCGGCGGCGGAGAACTGCTGGCCGCTGCGCTCGACCTGCTCGCGCTTGACCTGGGTGAGCACGCCGGCGGCCTGGGCCGCGCCCATCACGCCGATCCGCGCGTTCGGCCACATCCACAGGAAGCGCGGATCGTAGGCGCGGCCGCACATGCCGTAGTTGCCGGCGCCGAAGCTGCCGCCGATGATCACGGTGAACTTCGGCACCTTGGCGCAGGCCACCGCGGTGACCAGCTTGGCGCCGTGCTTGGCGATGCCGCCTGCCTCGTACTTCTGGCCAACCATGAAGCCGGTGATGTTCTGCAGGAACAGCAGCGGGATGCCGCGCTGGCAGGCCAGCTCGATGAAGTGCGCGCCCTTCTGCGCGGCCTCGGCGAACAGGATGCCGTTGTTGGCGAGGATGGCGACCGGATAGCCGTGCAGGCGGGCGAAGCCGCACACCAGGGTGGTGCCGAACAGCGCCTTGAACTCGTCGAACTCGCTGCCGTCGACCAGGCGGGCGATCACCTCGCGCACGTCGAACGGCTGCTTGGCGTCGGCGGGGATGATGCCGTACAGCTCCTCGCCGGCGTACAGCGGCGCGCACGGGGCGACGCTTTCCACCCGGCCCTGCTTGCGCCAGTTGAGATTGGCCACGCAGCGGCGGGCGATGGCCAGGGCGTGGGCGTCGTTCTCGGCGTAGTGGTCGGCCACCCCGGAGGTCTTGCAGTGCACGTCGGCGCCGCCCAGTTCCTCGGCGGTGACCACCTCGCCGGTGGCGGCCTTCACCAGTGGCGGGCCGGCGAGGAAGATGGTCGCCTGGTTGCGCACCATAATGGTCTCGTCGGCCATCGCCGGCACGTAGGCGCCGCCGGCGGTGCACGAGCCCATCACCACGGCGATCTGCGGGATGCCCTGGGCGCTCATGTTGGCCTGGTTGAAGAAGATGCGGCCGAAGTGCTCACGGTCGGGGAACACCTCGTCCTGGCGCGGCAGGTTGGCGCCGCCGGAGTCGACCAGGTAGATGCACGGCAGGCGGTTCTCGCGGGCGATGGTCTGCGCGCGGATGTGCTTCTTGACGGTCAGCGGGTAGTAGCTGCCGCCCTTCACGGTGGCGTCGTTGGCGACGATCATGCACTCGACGCCCTCGACCCGGCCGATGCCGGCGACCACGCCGGCGGCCGGCACGTCCTCGCCGTACACGTCGAAGGCGGCCAGTGCCGAGAGTTCGAGAAAGGCCGAGCCCGGGTCGAGCAGGGCGTTGATGCGCTCGCGCACCAGCAGCTTGCCGCGCGCGGTGTGGCGCTGCTGGGCGGCGACGCCGCCGCCCTCGCTGATGCGCCCGAGCAGGGCGCGCAGGTTGTTCACCTGTTCGAGCATGGCCGCGCTGTTGGCGGCGAACTCCGGTGTACGGGTATTGATCTGGGTATGCAGGATGGCCATGTTCGCTTCCTGTAGGGGGTGCGGGGCCGCCCAGGCCTTGCGCACCGTCGCAAATGGTTGTGGTGCGCCGGGCGCACCCTACGGTCCGCGTGCCCCCGGCGGGGCCACGCGCACGCCATCACTTGCTTTCGTTGAACAGCTCGCGGCCGATCAGCATGCGGCGGATTTCGCTGGTGCCGGCGCCGATCTCGTAGAGCTTGGCGTCGCGCAGCAGGCGTCCGGTGGGGAACTCGTTGATGTAGCCGTTGCCGCCGAGGATCTGGATCGCCTGCAGGGCCATCTGGGTGGCGTTCTCGGCGGTGTAGAGGATCACCCCGGCGGCGTCCTTGCGGGTGGTCTCGCCGCGGTCGCAGGCCTGCGCCACGGTGTACAGGTAGGCGCGGCTGGCGTTGAGCTGGGTGTACATGTCGGCGACCTTGCCCTGGATGAACTGGAACTCGCCGATGCTCTGGCCGAACTGCTTGCGGTCGTGGATGTAGGGCACTACCACGTCCAGGCAGGCCTGCATGATGCCGACCGGGCCGCCGGCCAGCACCACGCGCTCGTAGTCGAGGCCGCTCATCAGCACCTTCACCCCGCCGTTGATCTGGCCGAGCACGTTCTCCTCCGGCACCTCGACGTCGTCGAAGAACAGCTCGCAGGTGTTGGAGCCGCGCATGCCCAGCTTGTCGAACTTGTTGCCGCGGCTGAAGCCCTTCCAGTCGCGCTCGACGATGAACGCGGTGATGCCGTGCGGCCCCTTGTCGAGGTCGGTCTTGGCGTAGATCACGTAGGTGTTGGCGTCCGGGCCGTTGGTGATCCAGGTCTTGCTGCCGTTGAGGACGAAGCGGTCGCCCTTCCTGTCCGCGCGCAGCTTCATGGAGACCACGTCGGAGCCGGCGTTCGGCTCGCTCATCGCCAGCGCGCCGACGTGCTCGCCGCTGATCAGCTTGGGCAGGTACTTGGCCTTCTGCGCCGGGTTGCCGTTGCGGTTGATCTGGTTGACGCACAGGTTGGAGTGGGCGCCGTAGGACAGCGCGACCGACGCCGAGGCGCGGCTGATTTCCTCCATGGCCACCACGTGAGCCAGGTAGCCGAGGCCGGCGCCGCCGTACTCCTCGGCCACGGTCACGCCCAGCAGGCCCATCTCGCCGAACTTCTTCCACATGTCGGCAGGGAACAGGTTGTCGTGGTCGATGGCGGCGGCGCGCGGCGCCAGCTCGCTGGCCACGAAGGCACGCACCTGGTCGCGCAGCATGTCGATGGTTTCGCCGAGGGCGAAGTTGAGGCTGGAGTACGTCATGGAACCACCTTTGTCTGTCTTGTAGTTGTGCGGTTTGCGGAGCCGTTCGGTGGCCGTTGCCGGGTGCTTCGGCCTGTCGATCCTGACGCGCCGCAGAGATTGTGAACCCTGCTTTCAGCGTAGTGCCGAAGTGTGTCCGGCGGCACTTTCTGGTGGCTTGTCAGGCTGTCACCTTTACGTTAACGTAAACAAACCCCGCGGCGACTGTCAACTGCGAAGTCGGCGCCGGCACAGCAAGACTCAGAAGTGGCAAACCTCATAACAAACATAAGACTGAGGGATTCTATGAATCTTCCGAGCTACACCTGCGGAGCGCAGGAGCAACCGCTGTTGGCCATGACCATCGGTGCCGCCTTCGATCGCACGGTCGCGCGTTTTGCCGAGCGCGAGGCGCTGGTGGTGCGCGAGCAGGGCCTGCGTTTCACCTGGGCCGAGCTGGCCGCTGCGGTCGACCGCTGTGCGCGAGCCTTCATCGCCCTCGGCCTGCAGCCGGGCGAGCGCTTGGGCATCTGGGCGCCGAACCGTGCCGAGTGGACCATCGCCCAGTTCGCCAGCGCCAAGGCCGGCGTGGTGCTGGTCAACATCAATCCCGCCTACCGGCTGAGCGAACTCGAATATGCGCTCAAGCAGTCCGGCTGCCGCTGGCTGATCTGCGCCGATACCTTCAAGAGTTCCGACTACCACGGCATGCTCGGCGAGCTGCTGCCGGAGCTGGCCGCCAGTGCCATTGGCGCGCTGCAGAGCCACATGCTGCCGGAGCTGCGCGGGGTGATCAGCCTCGGCGCGCAGCCGGCCGACGGCATGCTCGGCTGGCAGCAGCTGCAGGCGCTGGCCGAGCAGGTCGGCGCGGAGCAGCTGCGCGAATGCGGCGAGCGGCTGCAGTTCGACGAGCCGATCAACATCCAGTACACCTCCGGCACCACCGGCTTCCCCAAGGGCGCCACCCTCAGCCACTACAACATCCTCAACAACGGCTACCTGGTCGGCGAGAGCCTCGGCCTCAGCGAGCACGACCGCCTGGTCATCCCGGTGCCGCTGTACCACTGCTTCGGCATGGTGATGGGCAACCTCGGCTGCCTGACCCACGGCACCACCATGATCTACCCGAGCGCCGCCTTCGAGCCGCTGGCGGCGCTGCAGGCGGTCGCCGAGGAGCGCGCCAGCGCGCTGTACGGCGTGCCGACCATGTTCATCGCCATGCTCGACCACCCCGAGCGCGGCGGCTTCGACCTGTCCAGCCTGCGCACCGGGATCATGGCCGGCGCCACCTGCCCGATCGAGGTGATGAAGCGGGTGATCGCCGAGATGCACATGAAGGAGGTGCAGATCGCCTACGGCATGACCGAGACCAGCCCGGTGTCGACCCAGACCGGTCCGAGTGACGACCTCGAGCGCCGCGTCACCAGCGTCGGCCGCACCCAGCCGCACCTGGAGAGCAAGATCGTCGACGAGCATGGGCGCATCGTGCCGCGCGGCACCATCGGCGAGCTGTGCACCCGCGGCTACAGTGTGATGCTCGGCTACTGGAACAACCCCGAGGCCACCCGCGAGGCCCTCGACGGTGCGCGCTGGATGCACACCGGCGACCTGGCGACCATGGACGCCGAGGGCTACATCAGGATCGTCGGCCGCAACAAGGACATGATCATCCGCGGCGGCGAGAACGTGTATCCGCGCGAGGTCGAGGAGTTCCTCTTCACCCACCCGGCGGTGGCCGACGTGCAGGTGATCGGCGTGCCGGACAGCAAGTACGGTGAGGAGATCGTCGCCTGGGTCAAGCTGCATCCCGGTCAGGCGGTCGAGCCCGAGGCGCTGCGCAGCTACTGCAAGGGCCGCATCGCCCACTTCAAGACGCCGCGGCACATCAAGTTCGTCGACGACTTCCCGATGACCATCAGCGGCAAGGTGCAGAAGTTCCGCATGCGCGAAATCAGCGTGCTGGAGCTGGGGATCAGCCAGCACTGAGCGGGCGGCGTCATCAGTAAAGACTGCGCTGCGTGTGCTCCCTCTCTCGCTGGCGGGAGAGGGAGCAAGCCGGCGCCAGCGATCGACAACCATAACAATGAAGGATCATTGCATGACCGCACCGATCAGCCGCTTCCCCGTACCCGAGTCGCTCGACGATCTGCCCCTCGACCTGCGCGAGCGCATTCTCGCCGTGCAGGACCGCGCTGGCTTCATCCCCAACGTGTTCCTCATGCTGGCGCACCGCCCCGAGGAGTTCCGCGCCTTCTTCGCCTGGCACGACGCGCTGATGGAGCGCGAGTCCGACAGCCTGACCCTGGCCGAGAAGGAGATGATCGTGGTCGCCACCAGCGCGCGCCATGGCTGCCTGTACTGCGTGGTGGCGCATGGCGCGGTGCTGCGCATCTACAGCAAGCAGCCGCAGCTGGCCGACCAGCTGGCGATCAACCACCGCACCGCGGCCATCGGCGCGCGCCAACGGGTGATGCTCGATTTCGCCCTGCACCTCAGCTTCGACCACGGCGTGCTCGACGACGCCTGGCAGGCCCGCCTGCAAGGCGTCGGCTTCAGCCTGAACGACATCTGGGACATCGGCGCCGTGGCCGCCTTCTTCAGTCTGTCCAACCGCCTGGTGTCGCTGGCCGGCACGCCGCCGAACGACGAGTTCTACCTGATGGGCCGCGTGCCCAGGGCCCCGCGCGCCTGATCGCGGGGTGTCCCGCCGCAACGTCTGCGGCAAGCCCGGTCGTGCCTGATGGCGGCCGGGCACCGAAAGTGCTGAATCAACAGTCCAACAATAACAAGAGAGACTCGATATGCACGTCAAACCCTCTACCCCGTTGTTCCTGCTCACTGGCCTGGCCGCCGCCCTGGGCGCCGCGACTCCGGCTGCGGCGGCCTTCGTCGAGGACAGCCACCTGAGCCTCGATGCGCGCAACTTCTACATGAACCGCGACTATCGCGATGCGGACAAGGCCGACACGCCCAGGCACAAGGGCGCGGCCAAGCACAAGGCGGAGGACTGGGGGCAGGGCTTCATGCTGCGCTTCGAGTCCGGCTTCACCGAGGGCACGCTCGGCTTCGGCGTCGACGCCCTCGGCCTGCTCGGCATCAAGCTGGACTCCGGCGGCGGCACCAGCGGCACCGGCGCGCTGTTGCGCAACCCGAGGACCGGCGAGGCGGCCGACGAGTTCAGCTTCGTCGGCCCGACCGCCAAGGCGCGGCTCGCCCAGTCCGTGCTCACCGTCGGCACCCACACGCCAGTGCTGCCGGTGGCCTATCGCAACGACACGCGCATGCTGCCGCAGACCTTCGAAGGCGCCCAGCTGGTGTCCAAAGACATCGAGCAGCTGACCCTGACCGGCGGCCAGTTCCGCAGCACCCGCCTGCGCGACTCCACCGATTACCAGGACATGACCATGTTCGCCGATGGCGCCAAAGGCGGCGTCACCAGCGACCGCTTCAACTACGCCGGCGCCAGCTACGCGCCGCTGGCCAACCTGACCGCCAGCTACTTCTATGCCGAGCTGGAAGACAATTACCACCAGCACTACGCCAACCTGCTGTACAGCCTGCCGCTGGGCGACAGCCTCAAGCTGAAGACCGATATCCGCTACTTCGACAGCGGCGACGAAGGCAACACCACGGTCGACAACCGCAACCTCGGCGGCATGTTCACCCTGGTCTATCAGGGCCACTCGCTGGGCTTCGACTACCAGGAACAGCGCGGCGACACCGGCATGCCGTTCATCGGCGGCGGCACCGATCCCTTCACCCTCAACACGCTGACCTATCATCACTTCCTGCGCGCCGAGGAAGACT
This sequence comes from Geopseudomonas aromaticivorans, assembly GCF_019097855.1. Lineage (GTDB taxonomy): Bacteria > Pseudomonadota > Gammaproteobacteria > Pseudomonadales > Pseudomonadaceae > Geopseudomonas > Geopseudomonas aromaticivorans. The sequence goes on along the minus strand of NZ_JAHRGL010000049.1, from coordinate 22,075 downwards.
CCTGGCAGGTCCGCTACGACTACGACTTCGCCGCTCTCGGCGTGCCCGGCCTGACCCTGATGGGCCGCTACGTGCGCGGCGACGACTTCCAGATCCGCGGCGCCGACGCCCACGAGTGGGAGCGCGATGTGGATCTCAGCTACGTGGTGCAGAGCGGCCCGCTGAAGAACGTCGGCCTGCGCTGGCGCAACGTCGCCTATCGCGGCAGCCACACCACCGACATCGACGAGAACCGCCTGATCGTCAACTACACCTTCAAATTCTGGTAAGCACGCCCGGCAACGCGTGCAGAAACGGCTTGTCGGCACTGACACGCGTTGTTATCGTTTACGTAAAGGTCATTCAGCGACCTGCGCCATAACCAACAAAAACAATCAAGGTTAGAGGGCACCCCATGGCACCAGAGTTCGTGCTGGAAACACGCGGCCTGACCAAGGAATTCCGCGGCTTCACCGCGGTGGACTCGGTCGATCTGCGCGTGCAGAAGGGCCACATCCATGCGCTGATCGGCCCCAACGGGGCCGGCAAGACCACCGTGTTCAACCTGCTCACCAAGTTCCTCACCCCGACCCGTGGCGAGATCCTCTACTTCGGCAAGCCGATCACCGCGCTGAAGTCCAACGAGATCGCCCGTCTCGGCCTCGTGCGCTCGTTCCAGATCTCCGCCGTGTTCGGCCATATGAGCGTGCGCGACAACGTGCGCGTGGCGCTGCAGCGCCAGCAGGGCAACTCCTTCCACTTCTGGAAGTCGGCGCGCTGCCTTGACGCGCTGAATGCGCGTGCCGAGCAGCTGCTGGCTGAGGTCGACCTGCTCGGCTTCGCCGACACCCTGACCATCGAGCTGCCCTACGGCCGCAAGCGCGCCCTGGAGCTGGCCACCACCCTGGCGCTGGAGCCCAAGGTGCTGCTGCTCGACGAGCCGACCCAGGGCATGGGCCACGAGGACGTCGACATGGTGGTCGGCCTGGTGCGCCGCGCCGCGCTCGGCCGCACCGTGGTGATGGTCGAGCACAACCTCAGCGTGGTCAGCCGCCTGTGCGACCGCATCACCGTGCTGGCCCGCGGCGCGATCCTCGCCGAGGGCGACTACGCCGCAATGTCGGCCCACCCGCAGGTGCGCGAGGCCTATCTGGGCAGCGAAGCGGCTGCCATCGAGGAGGCCCACGCATGAGCGGCCTGCACACCACCCCGGACTTCGAACAGCTGCGCATCAGCGACCTGCACGCCTTCTACGGCGAGTCGCACGTCCTCCACGGCATCGACCTGCTGGTGCGCCGCGGCGAGCTGGTGACCCTGCTCGGGCGCAACGGCGCCGGACGCACCACCACCCTGCGCGCGATCATGAACCTGGTCGGCCGGCGCACCGGCTCGATCATGGTCAACGGCAACGAGACCATCGGCGTCGCCGCGCACCTGATCCCGCGCCTGGGCGTCGGTTACTGCCCGGAGGAGCGCGGCATCTTCGCCAGCCTCAACGTCGAGGAGAACCTGCTGCTGCCGCCCACGGTGCGCAGCGGCGGCATGGACCTCGACGAGATCTACGCGATGTTCCCCAACCTCTACGAGCGCCGTTTCAGCCAGGGCACCCGGCTGTCCGGCGGCGAGCAGCAGATGCTGGCCATGGCGCGCATCCTGCGCACCGGCGCCAATCTGCTGCTACTCGACGAGATCACCGAGGGCCTCGCCCCGGTGATCGTGCAGAAGCTCGGCGAGGTGCTGCTCAAGCTCAAGGACAAGGGCCTGACCATCGTCCTGGTCGAGCAGAACTTCCGCTTCGCCGCGCCCTTGGCCGACCGCCACTACCTGATGGAGCACGGCCAGATCGTCGAGGAAATCACCGCCGCCGAGCTGCCGGCGAAGAAGGAGCTGCTCAACACCTGTCTGGGCGTCTGAATCCCCGTAATACCCCGCGGCATGTCTGCGGCGGCGTGGCTCCGGCCGCGTCGCCACGGGCCGCTGTCGGCCTGCACAACAACAATAACCATGGAAAAGTGGGTGAACACATGAAGGTATTCCAGAAGACCGCAAGCGCTCTGCTCGTCTCCAGCCTGATCGCCGGCGCCGCCCAGGCCCAGGTCAGCGACGACGAAATCCGCATCGGCTACCTCGCCGACATGTCCGGCACCTACCGCGACCTCGCCGGTCCGGGCGGTCTGGAAGCGCTGAAGATGGCGGTGGAGGATTTCGGCGGCAACGTGGACGGCAAGAAGATCGTCATCTTCAACGCCGACGACCTCAACAAGCCGGACGTCGGCGCCAATACCGTGCGCCAGTGGGTCGACGAGCGCAACGTCGACATGGTGACCGGCCTGGTTGCCTCCTCGGTGGTGCTGGCGGCGGTCAAGGTGGTCGAGCAGGCCGACAAGCTGGCGCTGATCTCCGGCGCCGCCTCCTCGGGCATCACCAACGAATCCTGCTCGCCGAACCACATCCACTGGACCTACGACACCTACGCGCTGGCCAACGGCACCGCCAAGGCGGTGCTCGAATCCGGCGGCAAGAGCTGGTACATGCTGACCGCCGACTACGCCTTCGGCCACGCCATGGAGGCCGACATCACCAAGGTGGTCAAGGGTGGCGGTGGCAGCGTGGTCGGTACCGTGCGCCATCCGTTCCCCAGCCAGGACTTCTCCTCCTACATCCTCCAGGCCCAGGGCTCCGGCGCCGAGGTGGTGGCCCTGGCCAACGCCGGTGCCGATACGGTCAACGCGCTGAAGACCGCCAGCCAGTTCGGCGTCACCCAGTCCGGGCAGAAGCTGGCCGGCATGCTGGTGTTCCTCAACGACATCCACGCCATGGGCTTGGAAGTGACCCAGGGCCTGATGCTGACCACCGGCTGGTACTGGGACATGAACGACGAGACTCGCGCCTGGGCCAAGCGCTACTTTGATCGCGTCGGCAGCATGCCGACCATGTCCCAGGCTGGCGTCTACTCGGCGACCATGCACTACCTGAACGCGGTCAAGGCCACCGGCAGCGACGACACCACCACCGTGCGCGCCAAGATGGCCGCCACCCCGGTCAACGACATGTTCGCCAAGGGCGGCCAGATCCGCGCCGACGGCCGCATGGTCCACGACATGTACCTGGCCCAGGTGAAGACCCCGGCCGAGTCCAAGGGCGAGTGGGACCTGTACAAGATCGTCAGCACCATCCCCGGCGAGCAGGCCTTCCGCCCGTTGAGCGAGAGCCAGTGCAAGCTGGTGAACGGCAAGGTGGCGCAGAACTGATCGGCTGCGGGCGCGGCCCGGCAAGGCCGCTACGCGGCGACTTGCCGGGCTGCACCGAACCATCCGCCCGGCCGCTCACGGCCGGGTGTCGCGGACTTCCTCTGGGTGGTGACTCATGACTCTCCTGTTCGGTATTCCCCTGAGCGTGCTGCTCGGCCAGCTGCTGCTCGGCCTGATCAACGGCGCCTTCTACGCGCTGCTCAGCCTGGGCCTGGCGATCATCTTCGGCCTGTTGCGCATCATCAACTTCGCCCACGGCGCGCTGTACATGCTCGGCGCCTTCGCCGCGCTGCTCGGCCTCAACTACCTGGGCGTCAACTACTGGGCGGCGCTGCTGCTGTCGCCGCTGCTGGTCGGCGCCGTCGGCATGGCCGTCGAGCGCCATCTGCTGCGCCGCATCGCCGGCGAGGATCACCTCTACGGCCTGCTGCTGACCTTCGGCCTGGCGCTGATCGTCGAGGGCAGCTTCGTCAAGCTGTTCGGCGTGTCCGGCGCTTCCTACCCGCTGCCCGAGCTGCTCAAGGGCGGGGTCAACCTCGGCTTCATGTTCCTGCCCACCTACCGCGCCTGGGTGGTGGTGGCCGCGCTGGTGGTGTGCCTGATCACCTGGTACCTGATCGAGCGCACCCGCCTGGGCTCCTACCTGCGCGCCGGCACCGAGAACCCCAAACTGATGCAGGCCTTCGGCATCAACGTGCCGCTCTTGATCACCCTGACCTACGGCTACGGCGTGGCCCTGGCCGCATTCGCCGGCGTACTCGCCGCGCCGATCTACCCGGTCAGCCCGACCATGGGCGCCAACCTGCTGATCGTGGTGTTCGCCGTGGTGGTGATCGGCGGCATGGGCTCGATCATGGGCGCCATCGTCACCGGCCTGGCCATGGGCCTGATCGAGGGCATGACCAAGGTGTTCTATCCGCAGGCGGCCAGCACCGTGGTGTTCCTGGTGATGGTGATCGTCCTGTTGTTCCGTCCTGCGGGACTGTTCGGGAAGGAGGCATGACCATGTCGAGTCTGGAAAACATTCAAGTGGCGGCGGCCATGCACAGCGTCGAGCAGCAACGCCAGCGTGCCGCGCGCTGGCGCAAGCACGGCTTCTGCCTGGCACTGCTCGGCGTGGCGCTGGTCGCGCCGCTGGCGGTGTACCCGGTGTTCCTGATGAAGCTGCTGTGCTTCGCCCTGTTCGCCTGCGCCTTCAACCTGCTGCTCGGCTACGCCGGACTGCTGTCCTTCGGCCATGCCGCCTTCCTCGCCTGCGGCGGCTATGTCACCGGCTTCATGCTCAGCCACTACAGCGGGCTGTCCACCGAGCTGGGCATCCTCGCCGGCACCGCGGCGTCCGGGGTGCTCGGCCTGGGCTTCGGCCTGCTGGCGATCCGCCGCCAGGGCATCTACTTCGCGATGATCACCCTGGCGCTGGCCCAGCTGGTGTTCTTCCTGTTCGTCCAGGCGCCGTTCACCGGCGGCGAGAACGGCCTGCAGGGAGTGCCGCGCGGCCACCTGTTCGGCCTGATCGACCTGTCGAGCAACCTGGCGCTGTATTACTTCGTGCTGGCGGTGTTCGTGTTCGGCTTCGCGGTGATCCAGCGCACTATCCACTCGCCCTACGGCCAGGTACTCAAGGCGATCCGCGACAACGAGCCGCGAGCCATCTCGCTGGGCTACAACGTCGATGCCCACAAGCTGCTGGCCTTCGTCATCTCGGCGACCCTCACCGGCCTGGCCGGGGCGACCAAGACCGTGGTGTTCCAGCTGGCCTCGCTGACCGACGCGCACTGGCACATGTCCGGTGAGGTGATCCTGATGACCCTGCTCGGCGGCGTCGGCACCGTGCTTGGTCCGCTGGTCGGCGCCGGCGTGGTGGTGACCCTGCAGAGCTACCTGTCCAATGGCCCGCTGGGCGACTGGGTGCACGTGATCCTCGGCCTGATCTTCGTGCTCTGCGTGCTGCTGTTCCGCGCCGGCATCGTCGGCTGGCTGCACAAGCTGGTGCGGCGCAACTTCAAGTGAGCGAACGGCCGGCAAGGGCCAGGTGCGGCGATGGCCGCGGCGCCTTGCCGGCCGTCAGCGCCCGCTCAGGCGTTGGCCTGGTCGCTGACGATGCGCCCGTCGACCAGCTGCACGGTGCGCGCGCAGCTGGCCGCCAGGCGCGGGTCGTGGGTCACCACCAGCACCGCGCAGCCGAACTCGCGGTTGAAGCGGCGGAACAGCGCGAACACGCTTTCCGCCGTTTTGGTGTCGAGGTTGCCGGTCGGCTCGTCGGCCAGCAGCAGCGCTGGGCGGGTCACCAGCGCGCGGGCGATGGCCACGCGCTGCTGCTGGCCGCCGGAAATCTGGTTGGCCTTCTTATCGGCAAAGCCGCGCAGGTCGACCGCCTGCAGCAGCTCGAGCGCCAGCTCGACCTCGGCCGGGGTCGGCTTGCCGTGGCGGATCATCAGCGGCATCAGCACGTTGTCCAGCACGCTGAAGGCCGGAATCAGGTGGTGGAACTGGAACACGAAGCCGATCGCCTCGTTGCGCAGGCGGGTGCGCGCGGCGTCGTCCAGCGCGTGGGTCGGCCGGCCGAGCAGGTACAGCTCGCCGGCGCTGGGCGAGTCGAGCAGGCCAATGAGGTTGAGCAGGGTGCTCTTGCCCGAGCCGGACGGACCGATCAGCGCGGTCAGCTCTCCGCGGCCCAGGCGCAGGTCGATGTCGTGCAGCACCTGCTGCTCCAGCGGCGTGCCGGGGTTGTAGGTCTTGCCCAGGGCGGCCAGGCGCAGCACTTCCTCGTTGCGGATGAACTCAGACATAACGGATCGCCACTGCCGGATCGAGCCGCGCCGCGCGGCGCGCCGGCGCCGCGGCGGCCAGCACGCCGGTGACTGTGGCCACCGCCATCGCCAGCGGAATCAGCGTCGGGTCGACGGGAATGAAGAACAGCCCCGGGCCGAAGGTGTTGAACACCTGCACCAGTGACCAGCCGACCAGTCCGCCGAGGCCCGAGCCGGCCATGCCGAGCAGGCCGCCCTGGAGCAGGAACACGCGCAGGATCTGCCCGCGCGGGCTGCCCATGGCGCGCAGGATGCCGATCTCTCGGGTGCGCTGGACCACGCTCACCGCCAGCACGCTGGCGATGCCGAAGGCCACCGACAGGCCGACGAACAGGCGGATCATCTGCGTGGTCATGGTCTGCGAGCGCAGCGCGTTGAGCAGCTGGCCGTTGGTGGCCATCCAGCTTTCCGCCTGCAGGCCGGTGAGGCGGGCCAGGCGCGCGGCGATGGTTTCGGCCTGGAAGATCTCGCCCACCGTGGTTTCGATCACCGTCACCCCGCCCGGCAGGTCGAGCAGGGTCTGCACCTGCTTAAGGCTGAGGAACACGTAGCGCGCATCCAGTTCGCGCACTTCTTTCTCGAAGATGCCGGCCACGTCGACGATGGTCTCGCGCCCTTCGCCGGCGTCCAGGCGCAGCTTGTCGCCGACCTCGATGCCGAGGTCCTCGGCCAGCTCCTTGCCGATCACCGCATGGTCGGCGTCGACCAGGAAGCGTCCGGCGATCAGGTCCGGGGCGATGGGGATGATGCGCTGGTAGCGCTCGGGGTCGATGCCCAGCAGGTTCACCGAGGCGCGCGCCACGCCGCGGCGGGCAATCGCCGGGCCGCTGATCAGCGGCGACACGGCAAGCAGCTCGGCCTGCGTGTCCAGCACGTCGCGCACGTCCTGCCAGTTGAGGATCGAGCGCAGGCGCTGGGCGCGCGGGTTGGCCAGATCCAGCGCCAGCGCGCCGTCCGCCACCGGCAGCACGCGGTTGACCTCGTCCGGCGGCAGGATGCGGATGTGCGCCTGGGTGCCGAGGGTGCGCTCGATGACGTTGGCCTGCAGGCCGGTGATCAGCGCGGTGATGAAGACGATCACCGCCGAACCGACGCCGATGCCGACGATGATCAGCAGGGTCTGCATGCGGTTGTCGGCGAGAAAGCGCAGGGCGATCTTCCACTCGGTCCACAGCGAATCGACCAGGCGCATCGGCCTACTCCGCCACGCCGGCCGGCAGGGCCTGCAGCGCCAGGCGCACGCGCTGGCCGGCGCTGGCCGCGCCGGCGAGGACCTGATCGCCTTCAGCCAGGCCCTCGACCACTTCGCTCAGGCTGGTGCTGCGCAGGCCCAGCTTGACCGCCACCCGCTCGACCCGGCCGTCCCGCACGCGCAGGACCTCGGCGCGGTTGCCCTGCACGGCCTGCAGGGCGTCGTTGGCGATCACCAGGGCGCGTTCGCGGCGGGCCGTCTCGATGTTCACCGACACGGTCATGCCCTGGCGCAGGAAGTCGGCCGGCTCGGTGAGGTCGAGGTGCACGTCGAGGGTACCGCGCGCGGTATCCACGGCAGGGGCGAGGTAGCTGACGCGGGCGGCGAGCACGCGTTCGGGCCAGGCATCGGCGACCACCTGGGCGGCCTGGCCGAGGGCCAGCGGGGCGAGATTCTTCTCGTCCAGCGGCAGGAGGATCTCCTGGCTGCCGCTGCGGGCGATCTCCAGCAGGGTATCGCCGGGACGCACCAGGTCGCCCGGCTCGACCTTGCGGGTCTGCACGGTGCCCGCGACCTGGGCATGCAGCTTGGTCTTGTCCAGGGCCGTGCGGGCCTGGACCAGGCGCTGGCGCAGCTGCTGCTCGGCGCTGCCACCCTCGGCCAGCGCGCTGGCGTTGAGCCGCGCGCGGGCGCGGACGGCGCGCGCCACCGTTTCGCTGTGGCGGGCCTGGTCGCGGACTTCGGCGGCCAGCAGCTGGCGGTCGAACAGCGCCTCGCGGCGCTCGCGCTCGCGGGTGGCGCGGGCCAGCAGGCTTTCGCTCTCGCGCAGGGTCGCGTTGGCCTGCGGGCGCTCGGATTCGATCAGCTGGCGCAGCGCCGCCTCGGCCTCGCGCAGCTTGGCCTGCTGCTCGGCGTCGTCGAGCTCCAGCAGCAGGTCGCCCGGCTTCACCGCATCGCCTTCGCGCACATGGCGGGCCTTGATCACCCCGGTCAGCTCGCTGCCGATGCGCGCCAGCGACTGGCTGCTGACCTCGCCGCTGGCCACCACCCGCTGCACCAGTGGCCGTGCCTCGACCCGATAGCCGGGCAGCAGGGGGCCTTGCCAGTGGCGCCAGGCGAGGAACGCCAGCAGCACGAGCGGCAGGAACATCAGCAGGAGGGCAGGGTGGCGGCGGAGGGCGGCAGGCGACACGGATCACTCCCTGACAGAACCGGTATGGATGGCCGGCAGTGTGCGAGAAAATCGGTCGGCCGGCTACAGGCGGGGGAGTCGCAGGGGCGGGGATGAGCGTGCCACGTTCTGGCGCGAGCCACGCGGCATTGGCCGCTCCCATAGAGGAATATGGGAGCGATCAGGGCAGGCGGACGTCAGTCCTTCTGCAGCCAGCTGGCGACGAACTTCTCGCCGTGTTCGGCCTTCCAGGCCTTGAGGGTCTTGTTGTTGCCGCTCTTGGTTTCCAGCACTTCGCCGGTGATCGGATTCTTCCAGATCTGGATCTTGCGAACGCGACGACCGCTGTCCTGTGCCAGGAGATCCAGCTCCGCGATATGCAGGGGCTGCGGCTGCAGAATGTCGACGATATTCTGCAGTTTGAAACCGTATTCCTGCAGCAATTCCTTGAGCTTGTCTTCGAACTCCATTTCGCGCTTCAGTTCGGTGTCGTGCTTGAGCGATTCCAGTCGCGCCAGTTGGTCCCTGAGGGCTTGTTCGGCCTTGCGAAATTCCAGCAGTTTGGACATCAAGTGTCTCCAGGATGTAGATAAAGGGTCTGCAATAAGAAAGTCCGCATGAGCGAAAACCGTGCAATCCCTGCATCCTATTATTTTTCGCTGCGGATAAGCGTGTGCTTTTTATCGGGGCTGCTGCCCACCGTCAATAGTTCAAATAGTAGTGGAATTGACGGCGGGCAGCGGGGTGGAGCGTTTCAGTGGCGCTTTAGTGCAGGCAGCATTGCTTGAACTTCTTGCCGCTGCCGCACGGGCACGGATCGTTGCGGCCAGTCTTCGGAGCCTTGGGCTTCTCCGCCTCGGCCAGCCAGAAATCGCGCACGGCAAACACCAGGTCCGGCAGGTTGTCGCTCATCTCGGCGATATCTTCATCGGATACTTCCTCGCCGTCTTCCAGCGAGTAGGCGCCGCTCAGCAGCATGAACGGCAGCAGCAGTTCCGGCTGCTGGTCGCGCAGGGCCTGCCAGTCGTTGTTGCGCAGCTCCACGCCGCGCATGTAGCCGTAGCACCACTCGTCGACCAGTACATCGTCTTCGTCTTCGCCGATCTCGAAGATCGGTGCGAAGCTGTCCGGATCCTCGAACAGGCTGTTGGCCAGAGCATTCATGTGGCGCATCAGCAGGTCGGTGAGTTTCTGCAACTCGGCTTCCGATTCGAACTTCGGCAGCTTGCCGCGCCACAGCGCCGGCAACCATTCCGACGGCGAAATAGGATTGAGGCCGGTCAGCACGGCGGTGAGGAAACCGTCCAGCTCGGAGATGCTGAATATGCAATCCACCTCCTCGCCTTCCTTGCCATGTTCCTGCTCGGCCTTTTCCGAGTAGCTGAACAGCAGCTCGTTCAGTTCGTCGATTTCGGCTTCGTCGAGGGGCTTTTCGTGTTCTTGCATGGGAATTTTCCTGGTCATTCTGGTTGGCGCGCATGTTAGCAGGAGCGCCGCCGGCCCAGCGGGAAATCCAGCCGGGTGGCGAGGGGGTTCGGTGCCACGGGGCGACCGCGGCCGGGGGGCGGCGGTGGCTCGACGAGTTACTTCTTTTCGTCGATCAGCGACTTCAGATTGGCGAACGGATTGTGCTTCACCTGCGGCGATTTTTCGCCGGGAATCACCGCGCTGCCGTTTTCGCCGTTGTAGATCGAATACTTGGAATGCTCGTGGTCGTGGCAGTACAGGCACAACAACTCCCAGTTGCTGCCATCGGCCGGATTGTTGTCGTGATTGTGGTCGATATGGTGGACCGTCAGCTGGCTCAGGTTGGAATAGGCGAATTCCCGCGCGCAGCGTCCGCAAACCCACGGATACATCTTCAGGGCCTTGTCCCGGTACCCCGATTCGCGCTGCCTGTAGCTGGCAGTGCTGCCTGTTCTGTCCGACATGCTAGTGCTCACATTTTCCTGGATTGAACGAGGTGGTGCAGCTGGGCACCACCGCTTGCTGCGAGTGTTGGCCATGTGCGCCGGGCAGGCAAGAGGGACGCGCCGGGCTGCAGCTGTGGATGGCTTCCAGGTTGGCCGTCGGCATCCGTTGCATCGCGGCGCAGAGGGAGCGGGTGGCGGGGATCTAGGCGCTGGCGGAGTGATAGCATGGCCGCTCGATGGGAGAGCGGCAGGGCAAGGACGTGATGCGTGAACGATAAGTGGGACCCTTCCGAGCACGGCAGCGTCAGCGCCGTCAGCGCGCCGGCACGCTTGGTCACCGGCGGCGAAGCCGATCATTTCCTGCCGCACCTGTGCGCGGCGATCAACGCCGCCAGCGAAATCGACATGGCGGTGGCCTTCGTCAAAAGCACCGGCCTGCGCCTGTTGTTGCCGGACTTGCTGGGCGCGCTGACGCGCAGCGACGAGGCCGCGGCGGCAGGGGAAGCGGCGCGGCTGCGCATCATCACCAGCGATTATCTCGACATCACCGATCCAGACGCGCTGCGCCGCTTGATGCTGCTGCAAGAGCAGGGCGCCGAGGTGCGCGTCTATGAAAGCGCCGGCAGCAGCTTCCATATCAAGGCTTACCTGTTCGCCGCTACGGATGGGCAAGGCCAACTGCGTGGCCAGGCCTTTATCGGCTCCAGCAATATCAGCCGCCAGGCGCTGCAGGATGGCCTGGAGTGGAACTACCGCATCGACTATCCGGGCGATGCGGGTTTTCTCGAGGCGCGCCGGCGTTTCGACGAGTTGTTCGCCCACCCGCGGGCCAGGCCGCTGTCCGATGCCTGGATCGACGCCTACGAAGCCCGGCGCATCCCGCCGCCGCGGGCGATTGCGTCGGGGAGTCAGGAGCAGGAGCCACCACCACAGCCGAGCGCCATCCAGGTCGAGGCGCTGCAGGCCCTGCTGGATAGTCGCGCCGAGGGCTACCGCCGCGGCCTGGTGGTGCTTGCCACCGGCCTGGGCAAGACCTGGCTGGCCGCCTTCGATGCCGAGCAGTTCGGCGCGCGGCGGGTGCTGTTTGTCGCCCATCGCGAGGAGATCCTCAATCAGGCGGCGGAAACCTTCTTGCGCATTCGGCCGACTGCGCGGGTTGGTTTCTATCGGGGTCAGCAGCGCGATAGCCAGGTGGATGTGCTCTGCGCTTCGGTGCAGACCCTGGGGCGCGTCGCCCATCTCGAGCGCTTCGCACCGCAGCACTTCGATTACGTGGTGATCGACGAATTCCACCATGCCGCCGCGCCGACCTATCACCGCCTGCTCAACCACTTTGCGCCGAGCTTCCTGCTCGGCCTGACCGCCACGCCGGATCGCACCGACCAGTCGGATATTCTTTCCCTGTGCGACGACAACCTGGTGTTCACCCGCGACTTGTTCGCCGGCATCCACAGCCAGTTGCTCGCGCCGTTCCACTATTACGGGGTGTTCGACGACAGCGTGGATTACGCGGAAATCCCCTGGCGCAACGGCCGTTTCGACCCCTCGCAACTGAGCAGCAAATTGGCGACCCTGAGTCGTGCCCGGCACGCCTTGAAAACCTGGCGCAGCCACGCACAGAGCAAGACGCTGGCGTTCTGCGTGTCGATTCGTCATGCCGAGTTCATGGCCGAGTATTTCCAGCAGCAGGGGGTACGGGCCGCGGCGGTATATGCCACCTCCCCGTTGTCGCGTGGCGAAGCATTGGAGCAATTGGCTGACGGTCGGCTACAAACGATCTTCTCGGTGGACCTGTTCAACGAAGGCGTCGATCTGCCGGCCATAGATACGGTGATGATGCTGCGTCCGACCGAATCGAAAATCCTCTTTTTGCAGCAATTGGGTCGTGGTCTGCGCAAAGCTCAGGGTAAAGAGCAGTTGGTGGTGCTCGACTTTATCGGTAATCACCAGAGCTTCCTGCACAAGCCGCAGGCGCTGATGGGCCGCAGCATGAACCATCGGCAATTGGCCGACTATGCGCGTGCGGCCGAAGATCATCGCCTGGAATTGCCGGACGGCTGTTTCATCAATTACGACCTGCAACTGATCGAATTCCTCAAGGCCCTGGATGGCGAGGGCGTGCAGAAGGATTACCAGGCGCTGCGTGAAGGCCTGGGACGGCGGCCGAGCCTTAGCGAGTTCTATCGCTTCGGCGCCAGCCTGCGCGAGATGCGCCAGCAGTTCGGTTCCTGGTTCGCGCTGGTCGAGGCGATGGGCGATCTGACTGCAAGCGAATGCGAGGTGCTGAGCGCCCAGCAGGAGCTGCTGGCGGAAGTCGAGGTGCGCAAAGTCGCCGGCAGCCTCGAGATCCTCTTGCTGGAGGCTTTTCAGGAGCTGGACGGCTGGCGCGTGGCGCCGCCGCTGAGCGCCTTAGCCGCGCGCGGTTGGCAGACGCTGCAGCGCCGCCGCGGGTTGCTGGCCGATCTGCCGGCAGCGTTGCGTCAGGGAAATAGCGGTGTGGATGCGCCGTGGCAACGTCACTGGCTGGACCATCCCGTCGCCGCCTGGACGGGCGCTCAGCGCAAACCCGGTGAGCAGGTGTTTTTTCGTATCGACGGCGAAGCGATGTGCCCCACGCGGGCGGTTGCCGAGGCGCACCGCGAGACATTTGCCGAGTGGCTGCAGGAGTTGGTGGACTACCGGCTGGCAGCCTACGTGGTGTCTGAGAAAGCTGGGCATCCGCCCGTCCCGATCGAGCGCCCTGGCACCGAACTGCCGTTCTTCCCCAACCTGAAAATCGCTTGCGGCCACTTCAAGACCGGCACGGCCGATTGCGAGGAGTACCGATTTCTCGGCGAAGGCCACGGCCGCCTCGATCCGGCCCGCCACTTCATCGCCCGCGCCTCGGGCAACTCGATGAATGGTGGCAAAAATCCCATCCACGATGGCGACTATCTGTTGCTGGAGCAGATTAACCCGAGCAGCGCGGGCTCCATCACCGGCTCGATCATGGCCATCGAGCGCCAGGACGGTGCCGGCGACAACCAATACCTGCTACGGGTCATCCTCAAGGAGCGCGATGGCAGCTATGTGCTGCGCGCCAACAACCCCGACTACGCCGATATGCCGGTGACCGAGGAGTTGCGCGAGCAACTGCGCACCTTTGCCCGCCTCAGGGCAGTGCTCGATCCGCTGGAAATGGCGGTGGGCCAGCGGCTGATGCGCGAGGAGATTCCGCCGCTGTTCGGCGTGGAGTTCAATACCGGTAGTTGGAATGTCGGGCATGTGTTTCTGCGCGAGGCTAAAGCCCACGTATTGCTGGTGACTTTGAACAAGCAGGGCAAGACCGAAGAGCACCGATATCTGGATCACTGGATCGACGAGCGCACCTTTCACTGGCAAAGCCAGAATGCAACGACGCCGGAAAGCAAGCGTGGCCGGGAAATCATCGAGCATGAAAAGCTCGGGCTGAGTATTCACCTGTTCATTCGCGAGGATGGAAAGCAGAAAGGGAAGGCTGTGCCCTTCATCTATCACGGCCCGGTGCGCTACCGCAGCCATAGCGGAAGTGCGCCGATGAGCGTGGTATTCGAATTGCTCAACTGAACTATGTAAGTCGTCGCAATCAGCAGGGAGGCGGCAGTATGCGCAAGGATTTATGGCCGGCAGATCACGTCAAGCTGGCGCTGCATTTGTATTGCCAGCTGCCCTTCGGCCGCCTGGATCAGCGAACTTCGCAAGTGATCGAGCTGGCCGGGCTGATTGGTCGCTCACCGGGGGCGGTGGCGTACAAGCTGAGCAATTTGGCCAGCCTCGATCCGGTGATTACCGCCAGCGGGCGCAAGGGGCTGACTGGGGCTTCCAACCTGGATAAAGCCATCTGGGCGCAGTTCCATTCCGACTGGGAAGGGCTGGCGCTGGAGTGCGCCGGCCTGCTCGCCGCCTTGCGCCGCGAACACAGCATGCCGGCTGACGACCTGGATGAGGCCGGCGACGGGCTGGCGCTGGATGATTTCACCGGCGCCACCCGCCAGGTGCTGGTCGAGCAGCGCATCAAGCAGCAGTTCTTCCGCCGCGCGGTGCTCAGCAGCTATCGCGGCCGCTGCTGCATGTCGGGGCTGGCCGAGCCGCGCTTGTTGCTGGCCAGCCATATCGTGCCCTGGCGTGCGGACCAGGCCAATCGCCTGAACCCGGCCAATGGCCTGTGCCTGTCGGCCTTGCACGACCGGGCGTTCGATCAGGGGCTGATGACCCTTGAGGACGACTTTACCATCACGCTCGCCGAACAATTGCGCCAGCGCGACGAGCCCTTCGTCCGCGAGGTGCTCTGGCCGCTGGCCGGCCGGCAGATCGAGCTACCCGAGCGCTTCATGCCCAGCGTCGAGTTCCTCGCCTGGCATCGGCAGCAGGTATTTGTCGGCTGAACCTATGGCTTATGCCGCAACGCCGGGCTGTATCTGAGCATGTCGAGCAGGGCATCCACCAGGGCTTCGGCCTCGCGCTCGAGGGGGTAGCTGTCGGGGCGCAGCAGCCAGTTGTCGATCAGGCCGTGGATGTAGGCATGCATGGCGATGGCGGCGCGGCGCAGGTCGAGGTCGGCAGGCAGCTGGCCGCGCTGCACGGCGTTGCGCAGGGACAGAGCGATGTCCTGGTCGATCTCGTCGCCGGTGGCCTGCAGGTGCTGGCGCAGGTCGGCCTGTTCGCCGGCCAGTTCGCACTTGTGGTGAAGGATTTCGCTGACCCGGCGCTGCTGCGGATCGTCCACCACCTTGCGCAGGAAATGGCTGAGGATGCTGCGCATCTGGCTCAGCGGGTCAGCTTCCTCGGGGTTGCGGGCCGCGGCGCAGACGACCTTGTTGGCGTCATGCTGGCGGATGAACATGGCATGGAAAATGTCGGTCTTGCTGGTGAAGTGCCAGTACAGGGCGCCGCGCGAAACGCCGGCATCGACGGCGATGTCGGCCATGGTGGTGTGGGCCACGCCCTTGGCGGCGAACACGCGCTCGGCGCTGTCGAGGATCTGCTGGCGGGTGATTTCGGCTTCTTCTTTTGTTCTGCGGGCCATCGGGGTTCTCTGAGCCGGTCGTGGCAGGTTCGTCGCTGGCATCCGGACGTGCGTGCACCGGCAGGATGAGGCTGGCGGTGCGAGCGGTGTCGGTGGCGGCAGGGTTGGCCGGGTACATTCGGTCCGTGATTTGTTGTGTTACCCGAAAGTTGTAATATTCGCGATCTTACAAACAGTCGCGAATGTAAGTATATTGGGCAGCATCGGAGATTTCATCTCCCCCATACTTCTTCTCTTGCCCGTGCACACGAAACTTCGAGGCTTTCCGATGAATAGCGTATCCACACGCGCGACGCTGGGCACGGCTGCCCTGCTGTCGCTTCTGCTGTTGGCTGGTTGCCAGAAAGAGGCGGCCGCTCCGCAGGCCCGCCCGGCCCCCGCGGTAGGCGTGGTGACCCTCGAGGCGCAGCCGTTCACCCTGACCACCGAGGTGCCCGGGCGCACCGCCGCGTACCGGGTGGCCGAAGTGCGGCCGCAGGTCGATGGCATTGTGCACAAGCGCCTGTTCAAGGAAGGCAGCGAGGTCAAGGCCGGGCAGCAGCTGTACCAGATCGATCCGGCGACCTATGAGGCGACGCTGAAGAGTGCCGAGGCCAGCGTGCTGTCGAGCCGCTCGCTGGCCGAGCGCTACAAGGTGCTGGTGGCCGATCAGGCGGTCAGTCGCCAGCAGTACGACGAGGCGCGGGCCGCCCAGCTGCAGGCCGAGGCGGCGCTGGAAAAGGCGCGCATCGATGTGCGTTACACCAAGGTGCTGGCGCCGATCGGCGGGCGCATCGGCCGCTCGGCCGTCACCGAAGGTGCGCTGGTGAGCAACGGGCAGAGCACGGCGCTGGCGGAAATCCAGCAGCTCGACCCGATCTACGTCGACGTGACCCAGCCGGCCAGCGAGCTGCTGCGCCTGCGCCGCGAGTTGGCCAGCGGGCAGCTGGAAAAGGTCGGCGCCAATGCGGCCAAGGTAAGTCTGACCCTGCCGGACGGCAGCGCCTATGCCCATGACGGTCGTCTGGAGTTCTCCGAGGTGTCGGTGGACCAGGGCACCGGTTCGGTGACGCTGCGCGCGGTATTCCCCAACCCCGAGCAGGTGCTGCTGCCGGGCATGTTCGTCCGCGCGCAGTTGCAGGCGGGCAGCAAGAGCGCGGCGATCCTCGCGCCGCAGCAGGGGGTGACGCGCAATGCCAAGGGTGAGGCCACGGCGATGGTGGTCAATGCCGAGAACAAGGTCGAGGTGCGCATTCTCAAGGCCGAGCGTACCGCCGGCAGTGCCTGGCTGGTCAGCGAGGGGCTCAAGGCCGGCGACCGTCTGATCACCGAGGGCCTGCAGTTCGTCAAGCCGGGTGTCGAGGTGCAGGTGCAGCCGGCGAACAACGTGCCGGCGCTGGGCGCACCGGCCAAGGCCGCGGAGCAGAAGCCGGCCGGCGCTCAGGTCGGGCAGCCGCCCGTGCAGGGCCGTTAAGGGGATTCGCTGATGTCTAGATTCTTTATCGATCGGCCGATCTTCGCCTGGGTGATCGCCCTGGTGATCATGCTGGCCGGGGGGCTGTCGATCCTCAAGCTGCCGATCAACCAGTACCCGAGCATCGCTCCGCCGGCGGTGGGCATTCAGGTCATCTACCCGGGTGCTTCGGCGCAGACGGTGCAGGACACCGTGGTGCAGGTGATCGAGCAGCAGCTCAACGGGATAGACGGGCTGCGCTACATCTCCTCGGAGAGCAACTCCGACGGCAGCATGACCATCACGGCGACCTTCAACCAGGGCACCAACCCGGATATTGCCCAGGTGCAGGTGCAGAACAAGCTGCAGCTGGCCACGCCGCTGTTGCCGCAGGAGGTCCAGCAGCAGGGCATCCGGGTGACCAAGGCGGTGAAGAACTTCCTGATGGTGGTCGCCCTGGTGTCGGAAGACGGCAGCCTGAGCCGCAATGATCTGAGCGACTACATCGTCGCCAACATCCAGGACCCGCTGTCGCGGACCAAGGGGGTGGGTGACTTCCAGGTGTTCGGTGCGCAGTACTCGATGCGCATCTGGCTGGATCCGGCCAAGCTGAACAATTTCCAGCTGACCCCGGTGGATGTGAAGAGCGCGATCCAGGCGCAGAACGTGCAGATTTCCTCCGGTCAGCTCGGCGGCCTGCCGGCGGTGGCCGGGCAGCAGCTCAACGCCACCATCATCGGCAAGACCCGCCTGCAGACCACCGAGCAGTTCCAAAAAATCCTCATCAAGGTCAACGCCGACGGCTCGCAGGTGCGTCTGGGCGACGTCGCCCGCGTCGAGCTGGGCGGCGAGAACTACAGCATCAGCTCCGAGTACAACGGCAAGCCGGCCTCGGGGATCGCGATCAAGCTGGCCACCGGGGCCAACGCGCTGGAAACCGCCGCGGCGATACGCGCGACCCTCGGCGAGCTGCAGAAGTTTTTCCCGCCGGGCGTCAAGCTCGAGGTGCCCTACGACACCACGCCGGTGATCTCGGCGTCGATCATGGGTGTGGTGCAGACCCTGGCCGAAGCCATCGTGCTGGTGTTCCTGGTGATGTACCTGTTCCTGCAGAACTTCCGCGCCACGCTGATCCCGACCCTGGCGGTGCCGGTGGTGCTGCTCGGCACCTTCGGCGTGCTGGCGGCGTTCGGCTTCAGCATCAACACCCTGACCATGTTCGCCATGGTGCTGGCCATCGGCCTGCTGGTGGACGACGCCATCGTGGTGGTGGAAAACGTCGAGCGGGTGATGAGCGAGGAGGGGCTGTCGCCGCTGGAGGCGACGCGCAAGTCCATGGACCAGATCCAGGGCGCGCTGATCGGCATCGCCCTGGTGCTGTCGGCGGTTTTCGTGCCGATGGCGTTCTTCGGCGGCTCCACCGGGGTGATCTACAAGCAGTTCTCCATCACCATCGTCTCGGCCATGGCGCTGTCGGTGCTGGTGGCGCTGATCTTCACCCCGGCGCTGTGCGCGACCATGCTCAAGCCCCTCGCCAAGGGCGAGCATCACGTCAAGCGCGGCTTCTTCGGCTGGTTCAACCGCAACTTCGAGCGCGGCGTGCAGGGCTACGAGCGCGGGGTGAAAGCGGTGCTCAAGCGCAAGGCGCCCTATCTGCTGGTGTACGTGGCCATCGTGGTCGGCATGGGCCTGCTGTTCACCCGCATCCCCACCGCCTTCCTGCCGGAAGAGGACCAGGGCGTGCTGTTCGCCCAGGTACAGACGCCGGCCGGCTCCACTGCCGAGCGCACCTACCAGGCGGTCAGTCAGATGCGCGACTACCTGCTGACCGAGGAGAAGGACACGGTCCGCTCGGTATTCGCCATCACCGGCTTCAACTTCGCCGGCCGCGGCCAGAGTTCGGGCATGGCCTTCATCGGCCTCAAGCCATGGGCCGAGCGCGGCGCGCCGGGGCAGGGCATCTTCGAGCTGGCCAAGCGCGCGCAGATGCGCTTCTTCGGCTTCCGCGACGCCATGGTGTTCGCCTTCGCCCCGCCGGCGGTGATGGAGCTGGGCAACGCCAACGGCTTCGACGTGTTCCTTCAGGACCGTGCCGGTCTCGGCCATCTGGCCCTGACCCAGGCGCGCGACCAGTTCCTCGGGCTGGCGGCGAAGAATCCCAAGTTGGCCGGGGTGCGTCCCAACGGCCTGCGCGACGAGCCGCAGTTCCAGCTGCTGATCGACGACGAGAAGGCCCGCGTCCAGGGCGTGTCGCTGGCCGAGATCAACCAGTCCCTGTCGATTGCCTGGGGCGGCAACTACGTCAACGACTTCATCGACCGCGGTCGGGTGAAGAAGGTGTTCATGCAGGGCCAGCCCGATGCGCGGATGAACCCGGAGGACCTGAACAAGTGGTTCGTGCGCAACGACCGGGGCCAGATGGTGCCGTTCAGCGCCTTCGCCAGCGGCAAGTGGACCTACGGTCCGCCCAAGCTGTCGCGCTACAACGGCGTGCCCGCGCTCGAGATCCTCGGCGCCGCCGCGCCGGGCTACAGCTCGGGCGAGGCGATGGCCGAGGTCGAGAAGATCGCCGCCGAGTTGCCGCCGGGCATCGGCCTGTCCTGGACCGGCCTGTCCTACGAGGAGCGCCTGTCCGGTTCCCAGGCGCCGGCACTGTACGCGCTGTCGCTGCTGGTGGTGTTCCTCTGCCTGGCGGCGCTGTACGAGAGCTGGTCGATCCCGCTCTCGGTGATGCTGGTGGTGCCGCTCGGCGTGGTCGGTGCGCTGCTGGCCACCTATGGCCGCGGCCTGTCCAACGACGTGTACTTCCAGGTCGGCCTGCTGACCACCGTCGGCCTGGCGGCGAAGAACGCCATCCTCATCGTCGAGTTCGCCAAGGAGCTGCACGAGCAGGGCATGAGCCTGCTGGACGCGGCGATCGAGGCCAGCCGCATGCGTCTGCGCCCGATCATCATGACCTCGCTGGCCTTCATCCTCGGCGTGCTGCCGCTGGCGATTTCCAGCGGTGCCGGCTCGGGCAGCCAGCACGCCATCGGCACCGGGGTGATCGGCGGCATGCTGACCGCCACCGTGCTGGCGGTGTTCTGGGTGCCGCTGTTCTATGTGCTGGTCTGCTCGGGTGGCGAGCGCAAACGCAAACCGGCGGTGCAGGCCGAGAAGGAGTCCGCGCAGTGAACAAGTCGATCCTGACCCTGAGCATGGCCCTGGCGCTGGGTGGCTGTTCGCTGATTCCCGACTACCAGCGCCCCGCCGCGCCGGTGGCCGTGGCATGGCCGCAGGGCGCGGCCTACAACGAGGTCGGCACGGCCGGGGCCGTGCTGCCCGAGTGGCGCAACTACTTCCGCGATCCGGCACTGCAGCGGCTGATCGCGACGGCGCTGGACAACAACCGCGACCTGCGCGTGGCGGCGCTGAACGTCGAGGCCTACCAGGCGCTGTACCGCATCCAGCGCGCCGAGCTGTTCCCGCAGGTCGATGCCCGCGGCAGCGGCACCCGCCAGCGTCTGCCGGCCGATCTGACGCGCACCGGCCAGGCCGAGACCAACGGCGAGTACGGCGCCACCCTTGGCGTCACCGACTGGGAGCTGGACCTGTTCGGCCGCCTGCGCAGCCTGAGCCAGGCGGCGTTGGAGCAGTACTTCGCCACCGAGCAGGCGCGCCGTGGTACGCAGATCAGTTTGGTAGCCAGCGTGGCCAACGCCTGGCTGACCCTGCAGGCCGACGCGGCGCAGCTCAAGCTCAGTCAGGAGACCCTGCAGACCTACGAGCAGAGCTACAAGCTGACCCGGCGCAGCTTCGACGTCGGCGTGGCTTCGGCGCTGGAGCTGCAGCAGTCGCGCACCGCGGTGGAGGGCGCGCGGGTCAGCGTCGCCCAGTACACCCGCTTGGTCGCCCAGGACGGCAACGCCCTGCAGCTGCTGCTCGGCAGTGGCATGCCGGCCGACCTGCCGGCCGCGCAGGCGCTGGATCAGCCGCTGCTCGCCGAGCTGCCGGTGGGGCTGCCTTCCGAGCTGCTGCAGCGCCGCCCGGACATCCTCCAGGCCGAGCACGCGCTGAAGGCGGCCAACGCCGACATCGGTGCGGCGCGGGCGGCCTTCTTCCCCAGCATCAGCCTGACCGCTAGGGGCGGCACCACCAGCAGCCAGTTGTCCGGCCTGTTCGATGGCGGCAGCGGCACCTGGCTGTTCCAGCCGCAGATCAACCTGCCGATCTTCACCGCCGGCCGCCTCAAGGCCAATCTCGACTACAGCCGGCTGCAGAAGGAGGTCCAGGTGGCGCAGTACGAGCGGGCCATCCAGGTCGCCTTCAGCGAAGTCGCCGACGGTCTGGCGGCGCGCGGCACCTACCAGCAGCAGCTGCAGGCGCAGCGCGATCTGGTCGAGGCCAGCGCCGAGTACTACCGCCTGGCCGAGACCCGCTACCGCACCGGCGTCGACAGCCAGCTGACCCTGCTCGACGCCCAGCGCCAGCTGTTCGTCAGCCGCCAGCGGCTGATCGACACCCGCCTGGCCCAGTTGGGCAGCGAGATCGGTCTGTTCAAGGCGCTCGGCGGCGGGGTGGAGTAGGGCGAGACTCACCCTGCGACAAGGTCCGGGCGTAGGGTAGGGCAATGAAATGGACTCCCTCCTCCTAACGGCGTCAATGCGCCAGACTGAAGTTGCTGAAAACAGCAGTCACCGGAGGAGGGAGTCACCATGAAACTTAAGCGAATCGGCATCGATTTGGCAAAGCAGGTGTTCCAGGTTCACGGCGTTGACAACCACGAGCAGGTGATCTGCCGCAAACAACTCAAGCGCGCACAGATGCTCGACTTCTTCCGCCAGCTCGAGCCTTGTCTGATTGCCATGGAGGCCTGCGGTAGCGCGCACTACTGGGCACGCGAGCTGCGCGTGCTGGGGCACGAAGTGCGGCTGATAGCCCCGCAGTTCGTCAAACCCTACGTCAAGAGTGGCAAGAACGATGCCAACGACGCAGAGGCGATCTGCGAGGCAGCCAGCCGCCCGAACATGCGCTACGTCGAGGTGAAGAGTGCCGAGCAGCAGGCCAACCAGGCCCTGCACCGGATCAGGAGCCGGTTGATTCGCGCGCGCACCGCGCTGGTCAACGAGATCCGTGGCCTGCTGGGCGAGTTCGGTCTGGTCGAACCGTGCCTGGGTGTCGCGGCAACCCGCCGACTGATCCAGACGGTGCTGGCGGATGCGGGGAACGGCCTGCCGGGGCGGATGCGAGAGTTGCTCGCCGAGCTGCACGACGAACTGGTCGAACACGATGCCCGCCTGGATC
>NZ_JAHRGL010000048.1 GCF_019097855.1 Geopseudomonas aromaticivorans | reverse complement strand
ATCGTATGCGATCCATAAACCCCACCTGCCCATCAGCGGGTTAGCGGTTTACTGTGGCATCTCTGACGAGCAGTTCCACGGCAGCAGGGCTTCGTAGTCTGCTACTGAGGAAGCGTGCGGCAGTCGCTCCAGTACGTGGCGCAGCCACGTATAAGGCTCCTGGCCGTTGACCTTGGCGGTCTCGACCAAACTGTAGATCTTCGCGCTGGCACTGGCACCGTTGACGGTATCGCTGAACAGCCAGGCCTTGCGCCCGATGACAAACGGCTTGATCGCTCTTTCGGCGGCATTGTTGTCGATGGGCAAGTAACCCGCTTCGACATAGCGTTCCAGCCGGCTCCAGTTATTCGCCAGATAATGCACGGCCTTTCCCAACGCACTTTGGGCTGTCACCTGCGACTGGGTTTTATCCAGCCAACTTTTCAGTTGCGCCAGGATCGGCAGGCTCTTTTCCTGACGACCGATAAATCGCTGTTCATCGCTGACGTCCTTGAGCTCCCGCTCGATGCCGTACAGCTTGTTGATCATCGTCAGCGCGATATCGGCCCTTCCCGTCTTCCCCTTGGGCTGCACTTTTTGCGCGTCCACGAACTTGCGTCGTGCATGGGCCATGCACGCCAGACGCTCCACGCCCGGCTGCAACGCCAAGGCGTTATAACCGGCGTAATCGTCGGTCATGACATAACCGCGATAACTGTCCAGCAAGCGCAGCGGCACCTCCTGCGCACGACTGGACGTGTAGTCAAACAACACGACTTTGCGATCCGGCGGGCCACTGGCTTGTACCCACATCCAGGATTGACTGGTCGGGTCTCGATCCGGTTCTTTCAGCACCTGCACGCGCGTTTCATCGCAGTGGATGACCGGGCTTTCCAGCAGTCGATCACGCATCAAGTTGATCAGCGGCTGGAAGTATTCGCTGCACTGGATAATCCAGCGAGCCAGCGTTTGCCGAGGGATCTCGATACCGTGGCGGCTCAGCACACTTTCAAACCGGTGCAACGGTAAACCGTCGACATACTTGGTGGTAAGCAGCATGGCCAATACGCTCGGGCTGGCCATGCTCTTTTCGATCACTTGCGCAGGTTTGTCAGCTGTCACCGGGGCTGCTTCGCAGCCCCGGCAACCATAGACCTTGCGGATATGTTTGATGACGCGGATCTGCATCGGCACGATGTCCAGCTGCTCGCTGGTCTCTTCGCCGATGGCGTGTTTGCGGCAACCGCAGGCACAGGTCAGTTCGTGTTCGGGCAGTTCGTGGATGACTTCGATACGCGGCAAATCAGCCGACAACGGCTTGCGTTTGCCACGGCGAGGTGTCGGTGCAACGACTTCTTCATCAGCATCACCGACTGAAGGCATCGGCTCACTTTCAGGTTCGTTGAACAAGGCCAGTTGCGGCGTATTGGGCTCAA
The DNA here is from genome assembly GCF_019097855.1 of Geopseudomonas aromaticivorans. Classification (GTDB taxonomy): domain Bacteria; phylum Pseudomonadota; class Gammaproteobacteria; order Pseudomonadales; family Pseudomonadaceae; genus Geopseudomonas; species Geopseudomonas aromaticivorans. The sequence goes on along the minus strand of NZ_JAHRGL010000048.1, from coordinate 643 downwards.
CGGTTTGCTCGGACTTGCGCCCAAACAGACGGTCGCGCAACAACTTGATCTGTTCTTTCAGGTCGACAATGTGGGTCTGGTAAGCCTGGGCGGATTCCTCCTGGCGAGTGAGCGCCTCAAGCAGCAGTTGCTTGAGCAGGACAGGATCATCAGGAAGGTCATCGGGCAAAGAAATCATGGCCCGGATTATACCGGGTCACGCCACGTAGCGCGGGGTCAAAACTTGATGAGGGCGGTTGCGCCAGAGATCAAAACCGTCGAGCAACCAGTTCAGGTCCTGGACGCTGAGGACAATCGCCGTGTCAGTGGCATCGGGCGATGTTTTGAAACGCTCCGACTCCAGGCGTTTGAGCCAAAGGCAGAAGCCGTTGCGCTCCCAATACAATATCTTCACTCGATTACGGGGTTTGTTGAGGAAAACGAAAAGTACGGGGTCGAACACCGCCACCTTGATATCCAGCTCGACCAGCGCGGCGAGGCCGTCGATGGATTTTCGGAAATCGACAGGTTTGGGATAAAGATAGACTTTTTCGACTTTGGCGTCGGGTCGCATCATGGCGAGGCTGGCTCCAGAAAGAGATCGGGAGCACAGCATCAGGCATCAGCTTTTCGCTTTGAATGTGGGGTTTGTGGAGCACTTACG
>NZ_JAHRGL010000047.1 GCF_019097855.1 Geopseudomonas aromaticivorans | reverse complement strand
CTCCAACCGACCCATTCCTTCGGCCCCTACACCTCCCACTCCTTTGATTCCTCCCAACCCCCCTTCCCATTCCAACCTTTACCCTACCGTGGTGAAAGACACTAAGGCTAAAGAAAAGAAGACACCTAAGGTACTCCCTCCGGGAGAAGACCAGTTGGTTGATCTATTAACGGAGGAGCCCCCGCCATATCCGCCACTGCCGCCCCCACCAGAGGCAGAAGCGGACTCCGCCGCTGCCTTGGCGGAAGCGGCCCCTGACCCTTCACCAATGGCTTATCGACTAAGAGGTCGTAGGGAGCAGCCCGTTCCAGATTCAACCACTCTGCCCCTCCGAACTGGGCTGAACGGCCAACCTCAGTATTGGCCATTCTCAGCATCGGACCTCTATAACTGGAAAAATAATAATCCTTCTTTTTCTGCAGACCCCGTGAGGCTGACATCTCTCATAGAGTCGGTCCTCACGACTCACCAACCCACCTGGGATGATTGTCAGCAGCTGTTGCAGGTCCTCTTAACCTCGGAGGAGAAACAGCGCATGCTACTAGAAGCACGAAAGAATGTCCCAGGAGCCAACGGGCAGCCCACCCAGCTGCCCAATGAAATTGATGAGGCTTGCCCTCTTGAAAGACCTGAATGGGATTTTACTACTGAAGCAGGTAGGACCCATCTGCGTCTCTATCGCCAGTTGCTGGTAGCGGGTCTCCGGGGGGCAGGACGCCGACCTACCAATTTGGCCCAGGTAAAGCAGGTAATACAGGGGGCGGAGGAATCGCCCGCCACTTTTCTAGAGAGACTAAAAGGAGCATATAGAATGTATACTCCCTATGATCCGGAAGATCCAGGGCAGGCCACCAGCGTTTCTATGTCCTTTATTTGGCAGTCAGCCCCGGACATAAGAAACAAGCTTCAAAGGCTAGAAAATTTACAGGGATATACACTCCAAGATTTGTTGAAGGAAGCAGAACGTATTTTTAATAAGAGGGAAACACAGACAGAAAGAGAAGAACGCTGGAGGAAGGAAACCAAGGAGAGAGAGGAAAGACTAAGACACGAAGCAGAGGAAAAAGAGGTTGCAAGAGACCGTAAGCAGAATAAAGAAATGAGTAGGCTATTGGCCACAGTATGACAGGCCAGAGACAGAATAGGCAGAGGGATGACAGAAGGGGGCCCCACCTGGACAGGGATCAATGTGCTTACTGCAAAGAAAAAGGACATTGGGCAAGAGAATGCCCTAAGAACCCCCGGGCCAAGCTTCCACGGCCAAGGGCTTCTGACCTCCTGAACCTAGAAGATTAGAGGAGTCAGGGCCAGGAGCCCCCCCCCCCCTGAGCCCAGGATAACACTGCAAGTCGGGGGGCATCCGGTCACCTTCCTAGTCGATACAGGGGCACAACATTCCGTTCTGAATCGGTCACCCGGACCCCTGAGTCACCGGACTGCATGGGTACAGGGAGCTACAGGCGGAAAGCAGGACCGTTGGAACACAGATCGGCAGCTCCAGCTCGAGACCGGTAAGGTCATGCATTCTTTCCTCCATGTGCCAGATTGCCCCTACCCCTTACTAGGACGGGACCTATTGACCAAATTAAAAGCTCAAATACACTTTGAGAGGTCAGAAGTCAAAGTCACAGGGCCAGAGGGAATTCCCCTTACCATCTTGACAATGTCCATAGAAGATGAATATAGACTCCATGAAAAGAGGACTAATTCGAACAATCAGGAAACCCTTGATCACTGGCTTGCGGAATTTCCCCAAGCCTGGGCTGAAACAGGAGGAATGGGCCTTGCCATTAACCAGGCCCCAATTATAGTAACCTTAAAAGCTGCCATCCTTCCTGCATCCGTCAGACAGTATCCAATGCCTAAAGAAGCCCGCGAAGGAATTCGGCCACATATTAAAAGGTTACTTGAACAAGGGATTCTGGTGCCCTGTAAATCTCCTTGGAATACACCCTTGCTACCCGTTAGGAAGCCGGGAACTAATGACTATAGGCCAGTGCAGGATCTGAGAGAAGTCAATAAAAGGATAGAGGACATGCACCCTACTGTCCCCAACCCTTACAATTTGCTGAGTGGATTGCCACCTAACTATACCTGGTACACAGTCTTAGATCTTAAAGACGCTTTCTTCTGCCTCCGCCTACATCCCACCAACCAGCCCATATTTGCCTTTGAAT
>NZ_JAHRGL010000046.1 GCF_019097855.1 Geopseudomonas aromaticivorans | reverse complement strand
TCAGGGTCCTCTCTCCTGATTGCTGCAGGGGGAACAGGGGACAGGGGTGAGCTGTGAGCTCTCCTGCGGTGTCCACCCTTGACCAGCAAGAAAGACGCCACACCGAGGAATCTTCTTCAAACACAGTTTAATCGGGAACCTCTTTGCTTTGTACAGTGTATAATGGCGGCGGCGGCCCCGGGCCGAGGGAGACGGGGCCTGATATAGTCTACATCTACCAATCACCTAACCCTACGTGGCGCGCCAGGATAGGTTGTCTCCAAGCAGAATTAAGAGGATACATGACCTTTACCAAATTTGGAGTTGTTTACCACAGAGAGCGCTCGCCGTCGGGCTGGCGGAGGGCGGAAACCGGCGCCATCTTTTGGGTGCGGTTTTCTGCAGCTCCCTACAGTTCCCCCTTTTTGTTTTAATATTATAGGAGTAGCAGTATCTATCTGTTGTCAGATTTCAGTCATCTCTGTCTTAGGTTCAACCCCAGTGTCCCTATCTTACCCGTCAAAGAGTCACTGTGTCGCCCTCACAGGCTCATGTCTTAGGTTGAAGGGAACACATGTATGCTTATTCGCTCAGCATGAGGGTAGGTGCCCGTCATTGAGCATGACTGATTCAGATACGCATCACTCACTCAGCAAGGGCGAGACAGACATCTATTTGTCTGTCAGCATGGATAACCATGCTTGAGGGGACTGTCCTGCTTCCACAGCAGCAAAGGCCTGTACCAACATAGCAGCTTGGGATTTTTGCGACTTCCTGATCCTGCATAGGCACCACAAGCAAACAAAAATGGCTAACAGCATCATGGAAAACATAACCCCTATTCCAGCCCATTCCTTAACTAAACTAAAGGCTCGCTTAAGGGTAGTTAAGAGGGTATTAACAGTGGGCAGGCTCAGGCGTGTAGCATTCACGGCAATAATCTGTTGTGTCAGGGTGTCTGTCAGGTTCTCGAACTGTTGACTCCAATTTCCCTGAAGGTAGGCACACATCTGCCAACTCAGGTTGCTGTTCTAGTTGAAATTGTTGGCTATCCTGGAGGTGATACATAAAGAAGAAAAGGAATGAATGCATCCTATGGAAGTTAAGGTTACTAAATCATCCATTGCTCCTGCAACAGGTCCACTCTTTGGTTCACAGTTAGAATGCCAGCTTTTAAGTGGCCATCAATAGATCTTAAGGTAGTTAATGTTGTAGCTGTTTTTTCCACAATGTCATTGACTGTCTCAGCTTATTGGACCTGTGCAGCCATGGCAACTGCAGCAGTCATAGCTGCTGCTGCAGAAAGGGTTATGGCAGTAACCATTGCTGTAGTTATGCCAAAATCCCATTTCGTTCTGATGATTTCCGTAATGGGAAATGTTCCTGTATCCACTTTAACCGGAATAGGAACATACATTGGAATCCTCATCACTACTGCTGTATTAGCAGAACCATTCAAACACTGAATAGCAATACAGGAGACGTTAGTCAAATTACACAAGATCACTTCTTTGATAGCATTAGTAGCATTAGAGAGCAGAAAGAAAAAGGGAGAGTTTAAGCATACTGGGCTAGCTGGAACAGTGAAATTATCCAAAGTTTTATGTATTGATAGATTCTTAAGGGAAGGTCCCTTCTCATCCCTAGTACCAGAAACATTAAGAAGTCTTATTGTGAGATTCTGGAACTGAGAATTACCAAGAGGATCAATCCAACTGCCGATCAAGCCATTTTTCATCCAAATACATGGATTAGAATTATTAATAAGGGAGAAGCATAATGCTCCATGGAGAGAAATATTAGTGGCTGAATACTGGGCAGTGTCAGGATCTAAATTGACACAAGGCAAGCCCAATTCACAACTAGTAGAAAAGAAAACAGGCAAAACTTTAGATACGGTATGAACAGGCAAGGGAATTGGCCACACTTTCGCTATGGCCCACAGGATTGTTCCTTGGCCTGGATTAGCCAAGGAATTGTCAAGGTCAGCAGCAGGATCAATAACGGAGGCTTCATCTTGTTTGTTGCACCGCCTCGATAGTCTCTCTGGAATCCACAATGGGTCATGCTGATCCTGGGGAAAAACACAAACAGAAACTCTCGCCCATGCTAACACTGGGTCTGGTCCATGCCATAGAGCCATAAGGATATCTTTTCATATTACGTAGCCCTTCTGAGCAGGTGCCTGAGTCTGGTGCCTATCAG
>NZ_JAHRGL010000045.1 GCF_019097855.1 Geopseudomonas aromaticivorans | reverse complement strand
CCGGGAGGGTGGCCGGATGGCCGTGGAATCAGTGGCCGGATGCGCGTGGAATGGGTGGCCGGATCACCGTGGAATCGGTGGCCAGATGCTCATGGAATGGGTGGCCAGATGACCGTGGAATCCGCAAACTCGCCCCGTACACCAGTGAGGAACTCCTGCTGGTGGCTCCTCATCTCGCCAAATCCGTTGCGCGCCTCGCTGGCGGCCTGCTCGAAGCGCTGTGCGCTTTCCAGCAGGGCCTTCTGCAGCTGCTGCAGGGTGCCGGCCTGAGTCTGCAGCTGGCCAGCCAGTGCGGCGTTCTGGCTGCCGGCCTCCTCGATACGCAGGGTGACCTGCTCCAGACGCTGCCCCAGCAGCTCCGCCGCCCTCTGCACATTGACCGCCAGCACACCCAGCTGGCTGGCGCTGTTGCTCATATGCTTGCTGCTTTGCGCAGCGGCAGCGCTGGTCTGCTGCAAATCCGCCATCAGCTGCCGGTGCTGATCGGCCATCTGGAGGCTTTGCAGCTGGGTAGCCTGCACTGCCCTAGCGATCTCGGCCAGCAACTGCTGTTGCTGGGCTGCCATCGTTTCCAGCTGCTCGTTCAGACGCTGCTGACGCTCCTTCTCGCGCGTTTCCGCCTGCTGACCATGGCTACTCATCTGCTCGTTGAGCGTAGCCAGCAGCTTGCCGACGGTGTCTTCGAGATTGCGCTGCTGAGCCACCGAGGTCTCGGCAATCGCCGTGATCTGCTGCTGCCCGGTCTGTCCCAGGCTATCGAGCAGCTGCTTCTGCTGGTCCAGCGCCGCGGCCTGCTGCGCCTGGTGGCGGGCAGAACGCGCCTGCTCGCGCTCCTCTGCCTGCTGGCCATGGCTAGTCATCTGCGAGTTAAGGGCGGCCAGCAGCTTGCCGACTGTGTCTTCAAGATTGCGTTGCTGAGCCGCCGAGGTCTCAGCAATCGCCGCGATCTGCTTCTGCCCTGTCTCTCCCAAGCTATCGAGTAGCTGCTTCTGCTGGTTCAATACGGCGGTCTGTTGTGCCTGATGATGGGCTGCACGCGCCTGCTCGCGCTGCTCCGCAGTATTCATCTGCGCATCCAGCTGGGAATTGAGGGTCATCATCAAGCGGGAGAACACCTTATCCAGATTGTCATGCCGCTGGTTGCTTGCCTCCCCCATGGTCTGCATCTGCTCGCGAGTCGACGCAGCGAACCTCTCCAGCAGATCGGCCTGGCTGGTACGGGTTTCGACCAGCAAGCGCTCGAACATCGCCTGGCGCTCTTCATCGCGGCGATGCGCGGCCCCCAGTTGGCTATCCAGCTGGCCGCCCAGCCCCCCCATCAGATCCCCGAAGCGCTGCTCCATCTGCTGCTGGCGGTGATCGGCAACACTGGTGATCCGCTCGAGCTGCGCCTCGAAACGCTCCCTCTGCTGCTCGGCACTGCTGAACTGGCGGCTCTGCTGCTCATCGAGAGTCTGCGCCAGCTGATTGATGCGCTCGCTCATACTCCCCACCGCTGCATGCACATCCGAGGCGGCTTGCTGCATCAGGTGCCCCTGCTCGCGTCCGGCCGAGGTCATGCCGCTCATGAAATTGCTGACCAGCTTCTCCAGTACCTCGCTGGACTGCTGGCTGGCGCTGTTGACCAGAGTCTGGATGGCAGGTGCCATGACGTTGTCCAGCGCATTGGTGATCGCCAGCTGCATCCCCTCGCTCATGCCATTGAGGCTTTCCTGCAGACGATCGCCGATACGCTCGTGCAGCTCCTGCAAGGCTTCTTTGCTCTCGCGGCTGTGATCGGCGATATGTACTAGCGACTGCTCGGCCGGAATGAGCGGGTAGACCGAGTCGATGTGATGTTGCAGATTCTGTATCCGCCCCAGAGCCCAGCGTTCGGTGAGCTTCTCGATAAGGTTGAGTACCAGGCTGAAGCCTACCCCCCATACAGAGGCCATGAATGCCACCGCTGCACCCTGGATCATCACGGAGATGCCTTCTCGCAACTGCTCGACACCCCCGCTACTGTCCAGCTTCAGCTTCGACAGGCCGATGGTCAGCCCCACGAAAGTAGCCAGTACCCCCAGCCCTACCAGCAAACCGGGCAAAGAGCCGAGAAAGCGGCTCCCACTCAGGCCAGATGCCAGCGTGCGAGCGTTGAAGAAATGCTCGGCATCAAGGGTGTTGAACAGTAAGCGGCCGGGCATCACACCTTGCTGGCAGGCATCCAGTTGTGCGGCAGCAGCTCAGTCAGTGCGCTGGTCTTCTGCGTTGGCAGGCGTGTGAGCACGTCCTTCAGGTAGGCATACGGGTCATGG
>NZ_JAHRGL010000044.1 GCF_019097855.1 Geopseudomonas aromaticivorans | reverse complement strand
GTAAGCGGCCGGGCATCACACCTTGCTGGCAGGCATCCAGTTGTGCGGCAGCAGCTCAGTCAGTGCGCTGGTCTTCTGCGTTGGCAGGCGTGTGAGCACGTCCTTCAGGTAGGCATACGGGTCATGGCCGTTCAGTCGCGCTGACTGAATCAGTGTCATCAGCGCCGCCGCACGTTTACCGCTGCGCAGCGAGCCGGCAAACAGCCAGTTCGAGCGGCCAATGGCCCACGGGCGGATCTGGTTTTCGCACCAGTTGTTGTCGATGGCCAGCATGCCGTCATCGAGATAGCGCACCAGGGCCGTCCAGCGCTTGAGGCTGTAGTCGAGCGCCTTGGCGATGGCCGTGCCTTCGTGCACCAACTGGCGCTGGGCGAGCATCCAGCCGTGCAGGGCATCGGCGATGGGTTTGGCTTTTTCCTGGCGAATTCGCTGTCGCTCATCGGGCAGCAGGTCGCGCACCTCGCGCTCAATGTCGTACAGCTGACCGATGTGGCGCAGAGCCTGCTCAGCCAGCTGGCTCTTGTTGGCGACATGCAGGTCGTAGAACTTGCGGCGGGCATGGGCCATGCAGCCGACTTCGGTCACGCCCTGCTCGAAGCAGGCCTTGTAGCCGGCGAAGTCGTCGCAGACCAATTGGCCTTTCCAGTCGCCCAGGAAGGTGCGGGCATGCTCGCCGGCACGGCTGGGGCTGAAATCGTAGACCGCCGCACGCAGATCAGCGAACGGGCTGGGTACGTAGGCCCAGACATAGGCGCGCTGGGTCTTTTTCATCCCCGGAGCCAGCATCTGCACCGGGGTTTCGTCAGCATGGACGATGCTCTGCTTCAGCACGATATCCCGCAGCGCATCGACCAGCGGTTGCAGCTGCACGCCGCAGCTGCCGACCCATTGCGCCAGGGTCGAGCGCGGGATGGCCAGGCCGGCGCGGCCGAAGATCTTTTCCTGGCGGTACAGCGGCAGATGGTCGGCGTACTTGGCCACCATGACCTGGGCCAGCAAGCCGGCGGTCGGGATGCCCTTGTCGATCACCTGGGCCGGAACCGGCGCCTGGATCAGCGTTTCGCACTGTGCGCAGACCCATTTGCCGCGGATATGCCGCTCCACCGTGAAGACGCCTGGGGTGTAGTCGAGCTTTTCGCTGACATCCTCGCCGATGCGCTTGAGCTGGCAGCCGCAGGCACACTGCGTGGTGTCCGGCTCGTGATGGACCAGGGTGCGCGGAAACTGCGGTGGCAGGGTGGTGCGCTTGGGCTGCTGGCGTGGCTCGGCCGCCACCGGTGCGGGACTCAGCGCCTTGAGCTCGGCCTCGATGGCCGCGATGTCGGTATCGAGCAGGTCGTCCAGCAAGCTGATCTGGTCAGGGCTGAGCTGCTCGCTGCGCCGGGCAAACTTGTGGCGTTTGAGGATGGCAATCTCGTGAGCCAGCTGCTCGTTGCGCGTCTTGTGATACCGGACTTGCTGATCGAGGCTGGAGACCTGCTGGTCGAGGCTTGCGACACGCTCTGTCAACTGCGCCGCCAGTGCGCGCAGTTGCTCGGGAGTGAGGTGGTCGAAAGCAGAAGGAGCCATCGCCGTGATTGTGCCGGCCTCGACGGCGCCCGACGATAGGTCGTTCGGTCAATTGCGCACCGCAGGACTCACTACAGCAGACGGATTTCGGCTCCGGCACCGACCCGCTGCCACGGCAGTCCGACCACCAGAGCCTGAAGTTGCTCGGGATTCAACTCCATCTGCCTGCCTTGCCAGTTGCCGGGCCAGACGAAGCGCCCCTGATTCAGGCGGCGCGAGGCCAGCCATATACCGAAGCCGTCATGCACCAGCACCTTCATGCGGTTGGCCCGCTTGTTGGCGAACAGATAAGCGCAGTGCGGCTGCGCCGCACCGAAAACCGCCACCACCCTGGCCAGGGCCGTTTCCGTTCCGGCACGCATGTCCATGGGCTCGGTAGCCAGCCAGATACGATCAATGCGGATCATTGCAGGAGCTCACGCACGAACCGGGCACAGCCTTCGGCATCGGCTGCCGGCCAGTGCAGGGTCACGGTCGTGCGGCGATGGGGAATCTCGATGCGGATCTCCGCCTGGTTGGATGCCACAGGCTGAATGGGCGACTCCAGTGTCACCGGGAGAAATGCGGGCAGTGCTTCGGCCGTCGGTCGGCAGGCCGCCAGCCTTCGCCATCGATGAACCACATTGGTGTTGATGCCGTGACTCAGGGCCACGCTGGCAACCGAGTTGCCAGGCAGGCTGCACTCCTGCACGACTTGCGCCTTGAGGGCCTTGGAATAAGAACGCCGCTGCTTGATTTCCCGCATGAGAGCCTTGAAATGGTGTCCACGATAAATAGGTGGACACCATCTCTTAGCTTGGCGGGGTCAAACCAGACGGGATGCCCGGACGGTTAC
>NZ_JAHRGL010000043.1 GCF_019097855.1 Geopseudomonas aromaticivorans | reverse complement strand
GTCCTCTCTAGGGGGTAAAAGCCTACCTTTTATGTCCCGCACAGATTTGCATTCGCTGGCCCTATGATAACCTTTTCCACAGCGCCTGCACAACTCCACTTCTCTCATCCTTTCAGGGGCTCTACAGTCCTTTTTAAGGTGCCCTGTTTTTCCACAGTTAAAGCAGGCAGATGTATTTCGGCGCCTTTGGGTTTGTAAGATGGCTGCGGCCAAGCCTGCATTAGTAAGTGGCCCTCCGAGTTCTCTGCAGATCTTTAACCAGTCCTGTAAACCTTTACTTTTCCGTGGAGCTATGGCTGCTCGGCATTCTTGAGTTGCTTGTTCAAAGACTAATTGTTCAATCAGAGGCATGGCTTGTTCTGCATCACCGAATATCCGGCTAGCGGCCTCTGTCATTCTGGCCACAAAGTCTGAGAATGGCTCCTGGGGCCCCTGGACTATCTTTGTAAGATGTCCACCTGATTCATCCCTTTTTGTCAGTGCCTTCCATGTTTTAATGGCGGCAGCTGATATCTGGGCATATACGCCCCAAATGTAATTAGTTTGATTGAGGGCATGTGGCCCCTGTCCTGTCAGCATTTCAAAGGTCCATTGTCTCTGATTTTCATTTTCTGCTGTGACATTGGCCTTTGCCTGTGCCTGGGCTGCATCATACCAAAGAGCCTTCCACTCCATATATTGTCCCATATTGGGGAGCACTGCCTTTACTGTTGTCTCCCAATCAGTGGGTGTCATAGCATAGTTGGCTAGCCTTTCTACTTGTATTGTTATAAAATTGGCATTGACCCCATACTTTCAGACTGATTTAGCCAATTCTTTAATCTGATTATAGTCTACGGGAGTATGTACTCTCGCCCCCTCATTTTCAAAGACTGGAAAAGCCATCTGCAATTTCCTTCGCTCCTCTAATGGTAAAAAGGAGTCGGTACCAAATAATGGGGGTGCTGATGGAAGTACACCCGCTGGATTAACAGGTCTCTTAAATTTACCGGGGTGTGACCGGTTATTCCCTATTTTCTCTCCCTCCTTCTCTGTCTCTCCCTCATCCAGCTGAGCTGTTCCTTCCAAAACCCCATCTCTTGAGCTTTTAGAGTCATTAGAGCTATCAAGATTTAAAGCTTTAAACTTATTTACAGAATCATCTAACAAATTATTCACTCCCTTGTCACTAGACATCCCGGGAGGTCCTTTTTTCTTATTTGTTGTTTTTTCTGTTAACAAATTATTCACTCCCTTGTCACTAGACATCCCGGGAGGTCCTTTTTTCTTATATTTTATTGTTAGGCGCGCCCCATCTCTCACCACATTCGGTTTCTGATATGTAATTCTGGACTTCTTTAAGATTGCTACAACAGTGAGAAAAGTCAAAATAGCTCCTAGTAAAAGCATAGAAGCCTCTATATTAACCTCCCACAATAGCAACATTCCCAAGCCAAAGTCCAGAAAAATCATACCTCTCCGAATTTCTCTCATTACATTCGGTTTCTGATATGTAATTCTGGACTTCTTTAAGATTGTCCCAAGCCAAAGTCCAGAAAAATCATACCTCTCCGAATTTACCACCCTGCAGTTCTGAATCCGCCTTGTAGCCAAGGGGTCTCCGAGGTGCTGGAGATGTTAACAAGTCCCTGGTTTCGGCACCAGATGTCCCGCGCCCGCTCTGTATTCCTCGCCAGCAAGAAATACACGCAGGACACTCGGATCCTTCTGCAGACAAGCTTTAATGCATCTTGAGAGTTGGGAGAGCATAAGCTTACCAGAGCGGAGACCTTGAACCAAGAATCCCGTTCCTTAATAAAGGCTGGCAAGCAGCCGCCTGGGACGTGTTACCCTATGAATGGCTTCAGCTCCTCAGGCCAAATGAGCCACGGGATAGGCAGAGATCAAAGGAATGGAGATTACCCAGCGCCTGTGAAGTAATTTACATCTTGGTGTCTTCAGGCACCATTATTGTAATGGATAATGCAGGAACCGGCTCCCTACAAACTAGCCTGTGTCTTTTTATAGGCGAGTTAAGACCATTAATATTGAGGGAAATTAAGGTCCATTGAGTGTTTATTCTTGTTTGTTTTTGATTTGTTGTTGGTAGTGGTATTGTATGTGGATTTACCCTGCTTTTTCTTTTGGGTTTTGGTAAGGTGGGATTATCTATTGCCTATGTTTTTGTGAGTGTAGTTAATTTCCTTAGGTTGGAGTTTTCCTTCCAGTACTTTCTGTAGGGCTGGATTAGTGGTTACATATTGTTTAAATCTGGTTTTGTCATGGAATATCTTGTTTTCTCCATCTATAGTGATTGAAAGCTTTGCTGGGTATAGTAGTCTGGGCTGGCATCCATGTTCTCTCAGAGTTGGTAGAATATCTATCCAGCTCCTTCTGGCTTTCAGAGTTTTCATGGAGAAGTTTGGTGTAATTCTCATAGGTTTGCCTTTATATGTTACTTGGCCTTTTTCCCTT
>NZ_JAHRGL010000042.1 GCF_019097855.1 Geopseudomonas aromaticivorans | reverse complement strand
TGCGGATTCCACGGTCATCTGGCCACCCATTCCATGAGCATCTGGCCACCGATTCCACGGTGATCCGGCCACCCATTCCACGCGCATCCGGCCACTGATTCCACGGCCATCCGGCCACCCTCCCGGGCAGGCAGCAACGCAGGATTTCTTCACTACCATCGATCTCTTTTTCGAAGCAGAGAGGTCGTCGTGGAGCGTTTATCCATGCGTAAGATTCGCGAAGTACTACGTCTCAAATTCGAGGTCGGCCTATCAGCTCGGCAGATTGCGGTCAGCGTGCAGGTCGGTCGTGTCACCGTCGGCGACTACCTCAACCGTTTTGCCGCCAGTGGCCTCAGCTGGCCCTGTTCGTTGTCGGATGCCGAGCTGGAGCAGCAGCTGTTCCCACCAGCGCCGGTGGTGTCCAGCGAGCAGCGGCCACTACCCGATTGGGCATGGGTGCATGCCGAGCTGCGTCGCCCCGGCGTAACCCTGGCGCTGCTCTGGCAGGAGTACCGCCTGAGCCAGCCGCAGGGCTTCCAGTACAGCTGGTTCTGCGAACACTATCGAGCCTGGCAGGGCAAACTGGACGTGGTGATGCGCCAGGAGCACCGCGTCGGCGAGAAGCTGTTCGTCGACTACGCCGGCCAGACGGTACCGGTGATCGACCGTCACAGCGGCGAGATCCGCCAGGCGCAGGTGTTCGTCGCGGTGCTCGGCGCGTCCAGCTACACCTTCGCCGAAGCCACCTGGTCGCAGCAGTTGCCGGACTGGCTGGGTTCTCACGCCCGTTGCTTCGCCTTCCTCGGCGGCGTGCCCGAGATCGTGGTGCCGGACAACCTGCGCAGCGCGGTGAGCAAGGCCCATCGCTACGAGCCGGATATCAACCCGAGTTACCGCGATCTGGCCGAGCACTATGGCGTGGCGGTGGTGCCGGCGCGGGCACGTAAACCGCGCGACAAGGCCAAGGCCGAAGTCGGCGTGCAGGTGGTCGAGCGCTGGATCCTCGCCGCGCTGAGGAATCGGCAGTTCTTCTCCCTGGATGAACTCAACAGCGCCATCTCCGTGTTGCTGGAGCGGCTCAACCGACGACCGTTTCGCAAGCTGCCGGGTTCCCGGCAGTCGGCCTTCGAGGCCTTGGATCGGCCGGCGCTACGCTCGCTGCCGGAGCAGCCCTACGTCTATGCCGAGTGGAAGAAGGTGCGGGTGCACATCGACTACCACGTCGAAGTCGATGGGCATTACTACTCAGTGCCGTACCAACTGGTGAAGAAGCAACTGGAGGTACGGCTGACGGCGCGCACCGTCGAGTGCTTCCACGCCAACCAGCGGGTGGCCAGCCACCTGCGCTCGTTGCACAAAGGCCGGCACAGCACGCAGACCGAGCATATGCCCAAGAGCCATCGCGAGCACGCCGAATGGACGCCGCAACGGCTGATCCGCTGGGCCGAACAGACCGGGCCGAATACCGCCGGCGTGATCAGCCACATCCTCGAACGCCGCATTCATCCGACTCACGGTTACCGGGCCTGCCTGGGCATCCTTCGCCTGGGTAAAACCCACGGTGAGGCGCGTCTGGAGTTGGCCTGCCGTCGCGCCATCAATCTCGGCGCGTGCAGCTACAAGAGCCTCGAATCGATCCTGCGCCAGGGTCTGGAAAACCTGCCCTTGGCTCAAGCCAACCTGCCTCTGCTACCGGACGACCACGCCAACCTGCGTGGCCCTGGCTACTACCACTGACCCCAAGGAAGCCCACCATGCTGCCCCATCCGACCCTGGACAAGCTCCAGACCCTGCGCCTGCACGGCATGCTCAAGGCGCTGAACGAGCAACTGAAGACCGCCGACATCGACAGCCTGAGCTTCGAGGAACGCCTCGGCCTGCTGGTCGACCGCGAACTGACCGAACGCGACGACAAGCGCCTGAGCAGCCGCCTGCGCCAGGCCAGACTTCGCCACAACGCCTGCCTCGAAGACCTCGACTACCGCAGCCCGCGCGGACTCGACAAGGCGCTGATCCTCCAGCTGAGCAGTGGCCAGTGGCTGCGCGATGGCCTCAACCTGATCATCGGCGGCCCCACCGGCGTCGGCAAAACCTGGCTGGCCTGCGCCCTGGCCCACCAGGCCTGCCGAGATGGCTACAGCGTGCGCTACCTGCGCTTGCCGCGCCTGCTGGAAGAGTTGGGCCTGGCCCATGGCGACGGGCGCTTCGCCAAGCTGATGAGCAGCTACGCCAAAACCGACCTGCTGATCCTCGATGACTGGGGCCTGGCCCCGTTCACCGCCGAACAACGGCGCGACATGCTGGAGCTGCTGGACGACCGCTACGGCCAGCGCTCGACCCTGGTGACCAGCCAGATGCCGGTGGACAACTGGCACGAACTGATCGGCGACCCGACCCTGGCCGACGCCATCCTCGACCGCCTGGTGCACAACGCCTACCGGATCAACCTCAAGGGCGAGTCGATGCGCAAACGGGCGAAGAAATTGACGACGCCGAGCACCTCGGACTAACAATGCCACCCTAGCGTCGCTGCGCTCCGACTGCCCGGCCGGATGGCCGTGGAACAGGTGGCCGGATGTGCGTGGAATGCCCGGCCGGATAAGCGTGGACTGGGTGGCCGGATGGCGTGGAATCCGCA
>NZ_JAHRGL010000041.1 GCF_019097855.1 Geopseudomonas aromaticivorans | reverse complement strand
ATGGAATAAATGGGATAAACTCATTTTGGTTTCATGTTAAGACTTTCTTTCTTACATCCGTTCTCTTCTAATCTTGCAATTTTTATTTTTTGCACATATTGTGGAGATTTGGTGTTTTGGAGCATTTCTCTTTGAAAATAGATTTCAATTTACACAAACCGCTAAATTTCCTCATTAGCCACCGAAAAACACACACAACACAAACACACACACACACAGACACACACACGGATACACAAAGTGGATTGTGTCTGAGGGCAAGCTGTAAGCATCTAGGCTTCCTCCGGAGTCTAGTGTTCTGATATCTGTACTGTGAAAGTGGGGCTTTTGTGTTTGGCTCTGATGTATGCAGACAGGTTTACTACAAACACTGGGGAGATCCCCTAGATCAGCTTCTGCGGGTCTTGGATGAAGGGTGTGGCCGAACTGCAAGCGGCTCAGGCTGATTCTCCCACCTTCGGGATAATAAACACTCTGTAGCCCATCTCTGCCTGCCCCCTTGTCGCCACCTGTGC
Source organism: Geopseudomonas aromaticivorans (assembly GCF_019097855.1). Lineage (GTDB taxonomy): Bacteria > Pseudomonadota > Gammaproteobacteria > Pseudomonadales > Pseudomonadaceae > Geopseudomonas > Geopseudomonas aromaticivorans. The sequence goes on along the minus strand of NZ_JAHRGL010000041.1, from coordinate 2,241 downwards.
TGCCGTGATTCCTCACTTGCACCCCGAGATCACTTCTTGTCTCCCAGCAGGGATGCAGTTCTTTGACTGGGTTCTCCCATCCTGCCCAAAGGTGCCTGGCTTTAGGAAGGGAAGCTGCCAAGCTAAGCTTCGGCTTCCACATTCTCCATTCAGCGGTTGAGCTTGATAGGAGGTGGGCCTTTCCTTCCTCGAGTTCCCTATTCTTCTTGGAGAATTGTCGTGTGGTGGCAGGTAAAGAAGACTGCTACCTTCTGGTCCGTTTCACTGCGGGCCTACCGGAAGATTCAGCTCAAGGAGTCAAGGTCAGCGGTAGCTGTGGAGATAAGGGCAGATCTCTTGGGAGGGGCCGGCCTTGGCAGCAGTCCAAGAGAGCAGGCAGGGGAGTGGGCGGGGCCTCCACCCAGCGGGTAGATAAAAGGCCAGGGTGTAGCACGCTGAGGCCCAGACAAGCAAAGGACTTGCTTGCTCTTTCCTCCTGGGGCGGAGGTCTGTTTTGGTAGTGGCAAGTGAAAGAAGTAGCTCCTGGCAAGTCTTCCTTCGTTGCTTGGCAGGATGGAAGGTCGCAGCCGTGTGGGAAAAATCAGGGTGGCCCGGGAATCCCGGCGCCCAAAGACCCTTTTGAAAGGCATGCAGAAGGAGGCCCTTCTAAGTGCTTTCGCCAAGAGCCCTTCCCCAAGCTTCCGGGCCAGGGAGCAACTAGCCAGGGAAATCGGGCTGCCTGAGTCCCGCGTGCGGGTGTGGTTTCAGAACCGCCGAAGTCGTTCGGGGATGGTGAGGCGAGGCCCAGAATCCTCAGCGAGCCGAAGCGTCCTGGAGTCCCCGAAGCCGCCTGAAATGTCTGATGCCAGGGCACAAGGTAGAAGGAGCAGCCCGTCGGGACGTAGGAGGCCTCGCACTCGACTCAGCTCGACACAGTTGGCGATCCTGCTCCAGGCTTTTGAGAGGAGCCCGTACCCGGGCATTGCTGCCAGAGAAGAGCTCGCCCAAAAGACCGCTTTGCCCGAAGACACGATTCACATATGGTTCCAGAACAGAAGAGCACGCCAGCGTGCCGCCGGCACGGGTAGAGTTCCGAGTCCAGATTCCCTTTCCTCGCCTGAGCCCAATGAGGCAGTGGACGGCAGCGAGACTGAGCGTGCACAGGACAGCTTGTTGCCACTGGCTGCTGCATCACCTGTGGGCACAGGCACTTTGACCATGACCTGCCCATCAACCTCCTGCCGAATGTCCTGGCCTGCAGAGACGGCACAGCCCTCTCCACCAGACGTCCCAGAGACATTCACAGTTGCAAGGAACACCTGCGCTGGCCAGCTCTTTCTTGATCCAGTGATGAAAGAGATGCAAGATGACCAAGATCTCCGACACGTGCAGGACTCTCAGGAACGCTACAATCAATGGGAGCAGATTCAGCCAACCCTTGAGGCCCCTCTGTACCAAGCAGTCTATCATGCTCTACTGGAAGTCCTCTGAAACACACACCGCAAGGCTTCATCGTCTCATCACGGATGCCGTCCACGCCCAGAAAGTAAGATCCTTACTCCAAATCCCAACACAGGACAAAACGGACCTCCAACGCCCCTGCCCCTGTTCCGGAGCCCATGGACAGGAATCCCCTGACCCTAAGCAACTGGGAAAAATCACCAGAAACAGGAAGTCGGGTGTGGAAGGCCATCCCAGGAGGCCGAGGACTAGAAAATTCCCTGGCAGGAGGCGTTTGCTGGAGACTAGAGGGAAATTTCCCCAGTCATACACAGGAAGACATCTCTCCAATGAAGTGGCCTGAGAACCCCTCAGTAGACTCCACAGACAAGATACTGCCTGAAGTGGACCCCCACCAGGTCTCCCTCCCTGCCTCCAGGTCTCTACACTCTATTGGCCACTGGGAATGCTCAGGCCAGATAAGCACATTTTCTTGGAGATGCGAGCCTGCCTTTCTTGTCAATGCCTAGTAGTGGCTACCAGGATCAATTGGTAACAGGTCGTTCAATGTATAATCAGAGGGACTTCCCCTTCCTTCTTTCCATTTATTTATTTATTTATTTATTTATTTATTTATTTATTTATTTTCTAGTTTCCTTTTCATGCTGGGACATCCCTTTGAGCAAAGGTGTGAAAGGGGAATAATGGACCAGAATTGCAAGGAACACAGGGAGGTCTTGAGGAATGGGGGACACCAGAGCCAGTGGAAGGAATTTCCTGGTGGCAAGGACCTGAGGACTCGAAAGGTGGAAAGGGGTTCAG
>NZ_JAHRGL010000040.1 GCF_019097855.1 Geopseudomonas aromaticivorans | reverse complement strand
TTCAACTTGTTAAAGAGCGTTTCGACCGAGTCAGTGTTTCGTCTCAACCGAGGCCGCGAATTCTACAGCAGCCTTACAACCTGTCAAGCGTTTCGTGAAAATTTCTTTTCGTTTCAACCACTTGCGCCAGCTTCAACCCGAAGGCCGCTGCAGCGAGGAGATTAATCATACAGCCCTGAGCGCCGATGTCAACACCCCTCGCTACACTTTTCGCCAATCGCCGACAGCGCTGGCGAGACCTTCATCCCAGCGCATGCCATTCAGCCATAGAACACAAGCCATTGATCCATTGATCCATTGATCCATTGATCCATTGATCCATTGATCCATTGATCCATTGATCCATTGATCCATTGATCCATTGATCCATTGATCCATTGATCCATTGATCCATTGATCCATTGATTGTCAGGAGCTTGGGTTCAGCTTGCCGCTGGAAGCGGGCGAATCATAGAGCTCCCAGTGCAGCAGTCAGGCTTTTAAAGCGTCGCTTCAGCCTTCAGCTGCCGGGGTTGGCTTCTTGCGCTTCGGAGCAACGGAGCCATCCCCCAGCGCAACAGGGGCGGACCGCCCCTTGTCGCTCTTACGCCCAGCCGGCTTGCTGCCCGCCTTGCCAGTCGCCCCAGTCTTTTTCGCCTGCTTTTTCTTCTTGCTGCCAGCAGCCTTACCCGAGGCCTTGAGCTTCTTCGGACCTTGGTAACTGCCAGGCAGCTCCTTGACCACACGGCGCGCGAAGGATTGCTTCAAGTAGCGCTCGATACTGGACATCAGGTTCCAGTCGTTGTGGCAGATCAAAGAGATGGCCAAGCCTTGCTGCCCGACACGGCCGGCGCGACCGATGCGATGGACATACTCGTCACCACTACGTGGCATGTCGAAGTTGATCACCAGATCGACCCCTTCGATATCCAGGCCACGTGCCGCCACGTCGGTAGCGATCAGCACGTTGATATTGCCCTGGCGCAAGCGCTCGACTGCCTCCTTGCGCTCCTCCTGGGTTTTCTCGCCATGCAGAACATAGGCATTGAACTTGCGAGAGCGCAGCACCCCCCCCAGACGATCAGCCAGAGCCCGGGTATTGGTGAAAATGATGGCCTGGGCAAACGCCTCGTGGGCCAGCAGCCACTGCACCAGTCGCTCCTTATGCGATGGGTCGTCCGCAGTAATGATCTGTTGGGTGAGATTTTCGTTCAGATCGTCGCGGCGGTTGAGCAACAGCTGTTGCGGGTCACGCATGATCTCGCTGACCACATGATTCAACGCCCGCTCGCCTGCCGTCGCCGAGAACAGCAAGGTCTGCCGTTCCACCGGGCAGGCCTTGGCCAGCTTCAGCACGTCCTCACTCAGCCCCATGTCCAGCATGCGATCCGCCTCGTCGAGCACCAAAACCTCGACGTCACCCAGGCGCAGGCTCCCCGTCTCGATATGGTTGAGCAGGCGACCAGGCGTACCGATCACGATCTCGGGATTCTTGCGCAGTGCCGCAGCTTGCTCCTTGAAACCTTCACCACCGGTAACCAGGCCAGCCTTGATGAAAGTGAACTGGGCAAACCGCTCGATTTCCTTGAGTGTCTGCAGTGCCAGCTCGCGGGTCGGCAACATGATCAGTGCCCGCGCACCGGCCTGCGGCTTGCTGGTCTGCAACAGGCGGTGCAGCAGCGGCAGCACAAAGGCAGCCGTCTTGCCACTACCGGTCTTGGCAGTCACGCGCAGATCACGCCCCTCCAGAGCAGGCGGAATGGCGGCAGCCTGAACCGCTGTCGGTTCGGTGAAGGACAGGGACGACAACGCCTTGAGCAGACGCTCATGCAAACCGTAATCAGCAAACACAACCTACCTCGAATGATAAAAATCGCTGGCACATAGACTACCCCAATGCGTGCCATCACTCAGGAGTTGTTTATCGCTCACCCGTCAGGATAAAAAAACGGCCGCCCGCAGGCGACCGTGAAAGAGCTGCGCGCTCCATGACACGCAGCGGAGCAAACGGGCTTCAGGCAACCGCCTCCAGTTGTTTGCGCGCCTTAGCCAGGCCCTGCTCGGCGGCATCGCCCCCCATGTTCAGCCCTTCGGCATGAATGAAGGTGACATCGGTGATGCCGATGAAGCCCAGCGCCTGACGCAGATAGGGTTCCTGTTGATCCAGCGGGCCGCCGGCATAGACGCCGCCACGAGCTGTCAGGATAAAGGCGCGTTTGTCTTGCAGCAGGCCTTGCGGCCCCTGCGCGGTGTACTGGAAGGTAACGCCGGCACGCAGCACGTGGTCCAGCCAGGACTTGAGGGTGCTGGGAATCGCGAAGTTGTACATCGGCGCCGCCAACACCAAGACATCAGCGGCCAGCAGCTCGTCAGTCAGCTGATTGGAGCGCACCAGCGCCGCCTGCTCGGCAGCACTCTGTTCGGCAGCCGGCTTCATCCAGCCGCCAAGCAGATCGGCATCCAGATGCGGTACCCCGTCGCGGGCCAGATCGCGGACGGTCACCTGATCCTGCGGATGCGCCTTCTGCCACCGAGCGACGAACTCGGCAGTCAGCTGGCGGGAGACCGAACCCTCTTGACGGACACTGCTTTCGACTACGAGAACCTTGGACATTTGCATTTAACTCCACCGGGTCATGCACTGGATCGATGGTGGGAAGCTTATTACGCAGAGGATCGATAAAAAAGCCGAAAAACCCGCTACAAACAATCGAGCTGATTGATGTATTTTCCATCCTCATCTAGTGCCCTAAGCCTGCACCCCGGAGAAACCAGCGATGAAAGCCCCCCGTGTGACCCTCGAACAGTGGCGCACCCTGCAGGCGGTGGTCGATCACGGCGGCTTTGCCCAGGCAGCTGAAGCCCTGCACCGCTCGCAATCGTCGATCAGCTATACCGTCGCACGGATGCAAGAGCAACTCGGCGTCCCCCTGCTGCGTATCGACGGACGCAAGGCCGCACTCACCGAAGCCGGCACCTTGCTCCTCCGCCGCTCACGACAGCTGGTCAAGCAGGCCAGCCAGTTGGAGGAACTCGCGCACCATATGGAGCAAGGCTGGGAGGCCGAAGTGCGCCTGGTGGTGGATGCCGCCTACCAGACCCAACGGGTAGTCAGTGCCCTCTCCACGTTCATGCCGCAAAGTCGCGGCTGTCGCGTGCTGCTGCGCGAGGAGGTGCTGTCCGGCGTCGAGGAGGCACTGAACGAAGGCGAAGCCGACCTGGCCATCAGCGGGCTGATTCTCCCCAATCAACTCGGCACCGACCTGGCCAACGTCCAGTTCATCGCCGTCGCCCACCCCGACCACCCGCTGCATCGCCTGCAGCGCGAGCTGTCCTACCAGGACCTGGAAACCCAGTTACAGATCGTCACCCGTGACTCAGGGCGCCGCCAGCCGCGCGACGTTGGCTGGCTCGGCTCCGAGCAGCGCTGGACCGTCGGGAGCCTGGCCACCGCCACCACTTTCGTCAGCAGCGGCCTCGGTTTCGCCTGGCTACCGCAGCACATGGTCGGCCGCGAACTGGCAGAAGGCACCCTCAAGCCGCTGCCACTTACCAACGGCGCGCGCCGGGAAATCCGCTTCTTCCTCTACCCTAACAAAGACCGACAGATGGGGCCTGCCACCCGTATTCTCAGTGAGCTATTGCTTCGCCATGCACAGAGCCCGGAGCCGGCCGTATCGCCATGAGCCGCGGACATGCCAATTGCCACCGCTACCCACAGAACAACTGCACTCGTCCAACCACCACAGGAAATCCACACATGCTGAAAAAACTCGTCATAGCCGCCAGCACCCTGATCTTCTCGGCCAGCCTGCTGGCCGCCGAAGCCCCTCACGTACTGCTCACCACCAACCTGGGCGAGATCGAGGTTGAACTGGACGCGGAGAAAGCCCCCGTCAGCGCGAAAAACTTCCTCGCCTATGTCGACAGCGGCTTCTACAACGGAGTGCAGTTCCACCGGGTCATCCCCGGCTTCATGGTGCAGACCGGCGGCTTCACCGCCGACATGCAGCAGAAAGAAACCCGGGCACCGATCAAGAACGAAGCCGACAACGGCCTACAGAACACACGCGGCAGTCTGGCCATGGCCCGCACCAGCGATATCAACAGCGCCTCCAGCCAGTTTTTCATCAACCTGGCCGACAACGACTTCCTCAATCACGGCGGCCGCGACTTCGGTTACGCGGTGTTCGGCAGGGTAGTGCGCGGCATGGACGTGGTTGACCGGATCGCCGCCGTACGCACCGGCAACCGCGGCATGCACCAGAACGTGCCGGTCCAGCCGGTCCTGATCGAGTCAGCCAAGCGCCTGTAACCCACAGGCCTGGCATGGGTGCGCCACGCGCACCCTACGCCTGCCGGTAAGGCAGCGCCTGACGCGCCTCCTCGACATAGGCGTATACCCCAGCGCGCTCCTGGTCGAGAAAATCCGCCACTGCCGCGCGCAAGCCGGGATGCACCAGGTAATGCCATGACCGGGTCAGTACCGGTTCGAAGCCTCGGATCAGCTTGTGCTCGCCCTGCGCACCGGCATCGAAGCGCCCAAGCCCCAGCACAATTGCCTGCTCCAGCCCCTGATAGAAGCAGGTTTCGAAGTGCAGGCGGTCGAAGTCCGCCAGGCAGCCCCAGTAGCGCCCGTACAGGCAATCGCCATCCAGCAGGAAGAAAGCCATCGCCACCGGCCGGCCGCCCTGCCGCGCCAGCACGACACGGATAGACTCGGGCATGCGTGCAGCCAGCAGGCTGAAGAAGTCGCGGCTCAGATACGGCCGCTGCCCACGCACCGCGTAGGTATTGGCATAGCAGGCATAAACGAAATCCCACTCGGCCTCAGCAAGCTGGCCGCCCTCACGCCAGTCGAAATCGATCCCCTGCCCCGCCACCTGCTCGCGCTCCTTGCGCATCTGCTTGCGCTTGCGCGAGGCCAGGGCATCAAGAAAGTCCTGAAAGTCCCGGTAACCGCGATTGAACCAGTGGAACTGGCAACCCAGTCGCTCCAGCCAGCCCGCGCGAGCGCCGAACACACCATCGGCGAAGGCATCGGTAAAGTTCACATGCAGACCGGACAACCCCTGATCGGACAGTCCTGCGGTCAAGCCATCGAGCAGACGCCCGGCATCCGCCGCCTCGCGCGCCAGCACCCGTGCACCGCCCACCGGGGAAAAGGGCACTGCCGCCAGCAACTTGGGGTAATAGGCAATCCCCGCGCGCTCGCACGCCTCGGCCCAGGACCAGTCGAAGACGTACTCGCCGCGCGAATGGCTCTTCATGTAGGCCGGCATGGCCGCCAGCAGCTTGCCTTGGGCATCGCGCAGCAAACGATGGGCCGGCTGCCAGCCGCTGCGGTCACCGACACTGCCGCTCTCTTCCAGGGAAGCAAGAAAGGCATGGCGTAGAAACGGCTGCCCGCTGGGCAACAGCCGATCCCAATCATGGGCGGAAATCAGGGCGAGAGATGGCAGCGTCTGGATCGTCATCGACACAGTCTGGCGCGCCGTGCGGACGAAAAAAAGCCCCACCGGAGTGGGGCTTGAATGGGATTTGTACGGATGAAGCCTGGCGCTTAGAACTTGGCTTCGAGGTCCAGCTGCAGGGTGTCGGTGTCGGTGTCGGCGACAAAGCCCCGCATACCGTCGGTCTCGGTCATGTAGTAGGTTGCGCCCGCGGCGAAGTTCTTGCTCAGGTCGTAACCCAGCTTGAACTTGTGACCGCGCGAACCGGTGAAACCGGAAGCGAAGTCGGAGTCGGTGAAGATACCGACCACGGCATTGCGCTCCACATCGCGGTAGTTGTAGTCGAACTTGACCTTGCCGTAACCGGTCTTGAAGCCGACCAGCCAGGCGGTGTCGCCATCGTTGCCACCATCGCCGTCACGGCCGTTTACGCGGATTTCGTCGTTGGCATCACTGTTGACTACGTACTGGCCATAGAACGACAGCGGCACGGCGAGGCCGGTGAAGTCGACCTGACCGAAGCCTTCCCACAGCTGGAACTCGCTGGTGGTATTGCCGGAAGCGGTCAGCGCGGACGCCTCAGTCGCGAGGTCGATGATGCCGTTGCCGTTGCTGTCGCGCAGCTTATCGTTGTCGAAGCTGTATACGCTGCCGCCCAGGGTCACGCCGACCTTGTCGGCCGGGGCGAACTTGACGCCCAGCTGGCCGGTGTACATCTGGGTATCGTGACGGAATTCCACGCCCTCGCCGTCGACGTTGTCATCCATGTTGTAGTAGCCGGCGCTGCCGAACAGCTCGGCGCTGCCGCCCAGCGGATACTTGTAAGTGGCGGCCAGACCTTCCGGGTTGATGTCGCCGTCCCAGATCACGTCGGCCACGCTGAACCACGGCTGGGCCATCTTGCCGCCGATCAGGTGCAGGTTCTTCACCGCTTCCGGGTGGAAGTCGATATAGGCCTGGTCCATCCAGATGCTCTTCTTTGTGAAGAAGCCTTCCATGGTCTGGTTGGTGGAGCGACGATCATCGCTGCTGCCGCTGGCGATACGGATGCCTACGTCGACTTCCGGGTTGACCTGGCTGTAGGCACCCAGGCGCATGCGGATACGCTGACGGTCTTGGTCACTGCTATCATCCACACCTGCTGCGTTACGGCCATCGGTGCTGGTGATCTCCTGGCGCAGGCGCACATCGCCCTTGAACTGGGTCTTGGTCGCCCAGGCGATCTTTTCTTCGAACTTGGCGGCAGCGGTCTTCTGTGCAGCGGTTTCCTTCTGCTCCTTGGCCAGTTCAGCCTGCAGTTCAGAGTGCTGGGCGGCGGTGATCGAGCCGTTGGCCTTGAGCATCTCGAGCAGTTTTGCATCGACAGCCGCGCTGGCCGGTACACTCATGGCCAGCAGCAGGCCGGTGCACAGACCCGAAGCAACGTGCTTAGAAACAATACGACCCATCAGAAAATTCCCCTCGACAATTGTTGGCGTCCAAAACACGTCAGCCAGCGGCTTAGTTGTGTTGGGGGGAATCTTGGTGACCGCTCATTACAGGCCCGAGACCGAATTGTGAAGGTTTTGTGAATGCGGAACTTTTCCCATTCGCTGTTTGCAGGCGTCCAGCCGGGGACCCGAGCGCTCGCGACGAAGCGTCAAGCACGCGGCTTCCAGCGCAAGAGCGATCCTGCTTGAGCGATGGGCGGGGCATCCCGTAGTGTGACGACCGAACGGCAGGCCGCTATCCGTGCCCCCCATCGACGCCAGCAAAACACTGCCCACGCGCAGACCGGAGGCGCCCCATGTCCACCGCATCCCCCAGGCTCGGCCACTATGCCCTTGGCGGCATCGCCGCCTGTATCCTGCTCAACCTGCCGGTACGCACCCTGCTCAAGGTCGGCGGCCCGTTCGCCACCCTGCTGGTTGCTGCCCTGGTTGCGTTCAGCCTGGCCCTGGTATTCCGCTGGCGTACCGGTCGTCGGCCCTATCCGGTGGAGCGCCGCGTGCTGGTCGGGCTCTACGCCCTCGGTCTCGGCCTGCTGTATGCGGGCCTGCTGGCGCTGATGTATATCAAAGAGGAACCCGGCCTGCCCGGCCAACTGCTGTTCGCCGCCCACTACCTGGCCTACCCGCTGCTGGCGTGGATCGCCCTGGCGCCGGAGCGCGACGCCTCGTAAAGCGCCGCGTCCCGGCCCCGCATGCCACCAACTGCCCACACCAACTGGCGCAGCACGCCGAATCCGCCCTACCGGCCGGCCTCCTCAGCCTTGACCAGCAGACGAATCCCGCGGATGCCCTGGCGCGTCTCGGCGTCGATGCCGTGGCTGGCCACCTCGGCCAACGCTCTGCGGTAGGCGTAGCCCAGACTGTCGAGAATCGTGCCGCTGTGGCGGAAGAAGTCCAGCGGCTCGCCGGGCTGCGCGTTCAACCGCGTGCAGCGCAGACGCAGATAGCCGCCGAGGGTGGCGCCGTCGAACAGCGTCTGCGCTATGGCGTCGGCCTGGTCCAGCAGCTTGAGCGCCAGGTCCTGGAAGCGCAGCAGGGCATCCTGGCTGAGCCGGTCGGTCACCTGGTCGGCGTATTCGCGATGCAATGTCAGGAAACGCTCGGCCAGCTCCCGCGCCTCCCGCAGCCGGGCGTAATCGCCATACAGCCGGCCCAGCGCCAGCAGCAGCCGGGCGGCCTCGCGCACCGACGCCGTCGCCTGAATCAGGCTCAGCTCCAGGCGCCGCCGATACAGCGAGGCGGCCGCCTGCAACTGGCGCTGTGCCGGCGTATCCCCCGCCTCGATCTGCCGGTACAACGGCAGGTGACGCTCGGCCACGAACGGCTCGTGCTCGCCGAGGCGCGGTTCGACGCCCTGCTGCTGCATCCGTGCGCAGTAGCCCAGGGCCACACGCTGCTCCTCCTGCGCCTCGGCCTCCTCCCAGGCCCGGCTGATCTCCGGCGACAGGCGCCGCAGCTCGTCCACCACCGCCTGCCAACCCAGTTGCCGATGGGCCTCCGCCACCGGCAGGTGCAGAGGCAGCCAGGGCAGCGCCCGCCACTGCCGGCCGGTCCACTCGTACAACCGGTCGAGCGCCTGCTCGCGCTGATCGTTGAGCTGCAGGATCGCCTGGCTGTCCTGCAACTGCTCGGCCTGGTAGTCCAGGCCCAGCGCAGCGTAGTAGTCGCGGGTGACGCGCTGGCAGTGCCCGGTGAAATCGACAAACAGTCCAGCCGCCGGACGCGGGTCATGCAGGTGCCCCGGCGCCTTGAGGCCCTCGCTGTGGCGGATACGCTCGAGGTCGGCCGGGTGGCTGTCCCAGTAGCGGGTGTCGCCCTCCTCCAGGCTCTGTTCCAGACGCTGCAGGGTCTGCGCATCCAGGCGCGCCACCTGCAGCGCCGTCGCCTCGGGGATGTCGCGCAGCAGCCGGCGCTCGCGCCAGGTATGCGCGTTCTGTCGATCCACCTCGGCCTGCGCCTGGGCCAGGGCGTGCAGACGCAGCGCGCCCTGGCGGAAGGCTGCGCTGCCGGCAATCAGCGTCTCGTAGCGGTCGGCGTCAAACTCCATCTGCCGCGACAACGCGCGCGACAGGCGAAAGCTCAGCGCGAAGCAACCGCGCAGCAGCCCGCGGGCCAGGGCGATGCCGTACTGCGCCACCCAGCCGGCCCAGCGCAGCAACTCCCAGGTGTCCTCGTTCTCCAGCCAACCCTGCAGCCGGTCGTCCCACGGATCGCGTGCGTAAGCGCGGCTCTCCAGCCAGGCGTTGACCCGGTTGATCAGGAAGCTGCAACGCATGCCCAGCCGCTGGGCGAAATGACCGAACTCGTGGGCCAGCACCCCGACCAGCTGCTGCACCGTGGTCCCCGCCACCAGCGGCATGCCGATGGTCAGCACCTTGTCGCCGCTGAAGAAGCCGCTCCAGCCGCCCTGGAAATGCACACTGGCGTTGACCTCGTTGCACAGGTGCACCGCTACCGGCGGACGCAGGCCGATCGCCTGGCACAGCTGCTCGATCACCTGCTGCAACTGCGGCTCGCGGGCCAGATCGAGTTCGCGCGGCGGCGCCTCGCGCTGGCCGCCGAAAAACAGCGGACGCGCCATGAACAGCAGCAGAATGCCGCCGCTCAGCGCCGGGATGGCGTAGATCGCCAGCAGCAGCCAGATATTGTGCAGCCGGCCGAGATACTCGTGGATATGCATGAGATACCAGCCCAGCGCCACCGCCAGACCGACCACCAGCGCGCTGTACAGTACCGGCACCAACACACAGCACAGCGTCACCAGCAGCAACTGCAGGACATAGCCAACCCCAGGCGGCGCACGCTTGAGCCCGTCGCGGGCCAGCGCCTGCAACGCCAGCAGGGGATCAGGCGCGACGGCGGCAACGGGCGGCAACATGGGTGCAGGTACGGCAGACTCGGGCGTCGGCAGCGGCGCGGGAGCGGTTACCGTCTCCGGCGCAGACGAGACTTCGAGTGCTTCCACGCGCGCCTCCAGCCCCACCTGCCGGAGCAGCGCCAGCCAGCGCTCGCCATCCGCGCGAGCCAACTGACTCTTGACCACCCGCGTGGCCGGCGGCAACAGCGCCGCACTCTGCGCGGGCGACAACTTCAGCCGCTCCTGCAACCCCTGACGAATACTCTCTGGCGTGTGCCCGGGCAACGCGCGCCCCGTGAGCACCAGACGAACAAGCATGGCGATCCCTCGCATCGGCTGACAAAGGGACACAGCCTAGCAAAGGGCACGACGCGACGCCTGGGCAGCCATCACGCCCACCACAGCCTCGCCCGAAGGACGCCACAGGCATTGAACCGAACCGCCGCCGCGTGGCCCAATGCAGCTCTCTTCCGCACTGCCGAACACCATGCCCAGCACCGCCGCCGCTCATTCCACCGACCTGCCTCTCGTCCTGGCCGGCCCTTTGCTGCGCCGCCTCGAAGCCCGGCGCCTGGTACTCTGGCTGGTCGCCACGCGAGCACTTGACGCCCGCCTGCGGCTGGCCTGGGACGACCCGCAGCGCGGCCTGGTCGAACTCGACCTGCCGCTCGACGACTCCCGCTGCCAGCGCCTGGCCATCGGCCGCCATGCCTGGCTGCACCTGATCGATGTGCCGCTGGACGAGCCGCTGCCGGCCGACACCTTCATCCATTACGACCTGCATGTAGACGAGGACGGCCAAACCCTGACCATCGCCGACTGGGCGCCGCATCTGCTGTATCCCGGCCAGACCCGGCCGAGCTTCGTGCGCCGCGGCCGGCTTGATCACCTGCTGCACGGTTCCTGCCGCAAGCCGCACCACCCAAGCCAGGACGGCCTGCTGCAGGCCGACGCCCTGCTCGCCGTCAGCCGCGAACAGCCAGCCGAGCGTCCGGCACTGCTGATGCTGAGCGGCGACCAGATCTATGCCGACGACGTCGCCGGGCCGATGCTGGTAGCCATCCACCGTCTGATCGAACGCCTCGGCCTGTATGGCGAACACCTCGACGGCGCCACGGTCAGCACCAGCGAGGCGCTCTACGCCCACCCGGCCGGCTATTACCGGCGCGAGGACCTGCTGCCCGCCTACACCGCCAACGAGGAACTGCGCGAACGCTTCTTCGGCGGCGTGGAAAAGCCGGTGTTCACCAGCGCCAACGCCCACAACCACCTGGTCACCTTCGCCGAAGTGCTGGCCATGTACCTGCTGGTCTGGTCGCCCGTGCCCTGGCGACTGATCGACCCGCGCCTGCCGGAGCTGCCCGAGCATCTGGCCGCGCGCTACCGCGACGAGGAACAGGTGATCCGCGCCTTCGTCGCCGACCTGCCGCAGGCGGTGCGGGCCATGGCCCAGCTGCCGTGCCTGATGATCTTCGACGACCATGACATCACCGACGACTGGAACCTCTCCGCCCACTGGGAGCGGGTCGCCTACGGCCATCCCTTCTCGCGGCGCATCGTCGGCAACGCCCTGCTCGGCTACCTGCTGTGCCAGGGCTGGGGCAACTGCCCGGATGCCTTCGCCAGCGAACTGCCGGCGATCCGCAACCTGCTCGCCACGCCGGACCACCAACAGCGGCTGGGCGCTCCAGCCCAGGACGCCATCATCGGCCGCCTGCTCGCCTTCAGCCACTGGCACTACAGCCTGCCCGGCCAGCCGCTCCTGCTGGTGCTCGACACCCGCACCCGCCGCTGGCGCAGCGAAAGCACCCTCAGCCGGCCTTCCGGCCTGATGGACTGGGAGGCCCTGTGCGAGCTGCAGCACGCCCTGCTCGACGAGCCGGCGGTGGTCATCGTCTCGCCGGCGCCGGTGTTCGGCGTCAAGCTGATCGAGATCGTCCAGCGCCTGTTCACCTGGGCCGGCCAGCCGCTGCTGGTCGATGCGGAAAACTGGATGGCCCACCGCGGCGCGGCCCACGTCATGCTCAACATCTTCCGCCACTCGCGCACCCCGGCGAACTACGTGATCCTCTCCGGCGATGTGCACTACTCCTTCGCCTACGAGGTGCACATCCGCCACCGCGACAGTGGTCCGCGCATCTGGCAGATCACCAGCAGCGGCATCAAGAACGAATTCCCCGCGCGCCTGCTCGACTGGTTCGACCGCCTCAACCGCTGGCTGTACGCCCCGCACTCGCCGCTCAACTGGTTCACCAAGCGGCGCAAGATGCAGATCACCCCGCGCATCCCCAGCCGCAGCCGGCGCGGCGAACGCCTGTGGAACGGCGCCGGCCTCGGCCAGGTGCGTCTGGACGAGCGCGGCCGGCCCAGCGAGATTCGCCAGCTGAATGCCGATGGCTCGGCGCCGACGTGCTTCGAGGTGACCGCGCGCGAGGAGCTGGACGCCCCGGATTGAGCGCCCACACCGTCAGCCCGGCGCAGCCCCCTCGCCGGGCGATTTGCCGCATACTGGAAACGTTCCAGCCCCACCCTCAGGAGAGTCCATGCTGCCCCATAGCCTCGAACAACTGGACGCCCTGCGCGACGAGTGCAAGGCCATGGTCACCAGGCGCGCCGGCCTCTCTGCCGGCGCGGCGGTGCTGCCGATTCCCGGCCTCGACCTGGGCGCCGACGTCAGCCTGCTGATCGAAATGATCCCGGCGATCAATAAGAAGTTCGGCCTCAACCCCGACCAGATCGAAGGCCTCGACCCGCAGATCAAACGGGTGATCCTGATCGGTGCCACCAGCATCGGCAACAACCTGATCGGCAAATGGGTGACCCGGCAACTGGTCATGCAGGCGCTCAAGCGCGTCGGCATCCGCGTCACCACCAAGACGGTGGCTCGCTTCGTGCCCATCCTCGGCCAGGCCCTTGCCGCCTCGATCAGCTTCGGCGCGATGAAATTGCTCGGCAATGCCCACGTCGACGACTGCTACGCAGTGGCGAAAAAGGCCCTGCTGGCGCAGGCTCCGGAGCAGGTGCGGGTCATCGAGGTGACGCCGGACATGGTCGAACTCGCCCGCCCCTGACGCCCAGCGAAATGCTCACCGCTGATGGCAAGACAGATCAGCGCCCACCACCCAAGGCTCGCTCCCCACGCGCCCTGCAGGGACTGACCTGTCTGCCGAGGAACAGGACGGATTACTTGGCGATCTTGGTGATCTTGGTGCCCTGGATGCCGATCCCCGCCATCAGCCCCTTCTGGCCGAAGACGAAGGCATAGATGTCTTCCTTCATGGTTGCGGTGGTGGCGTTGCGCGCCATCCCCTCGTCCACCACCACCACGGTCGGGCCGACACCCACCTCGAAGCCCTCCGCCTTGCTGAACGCCTGGAAAGCCGCGTCGGTCATGAACATCATCGCGTAGCCATACTTCTGTACGCCGGCCTGCAGGCCATAGGACGCCCCGGCGGTGCTGTAGTAGCCGACCGTCTTGCCGTCCTTGATCAGCACGCCCTCACCGTATTGCCCGCCGATCACCAGACCCGCCTTGGTGATGCTCGGGAAAACCAGGATCGCCTGCGCCTTGTCGCCCAACACCTTGGCCGCAGGCACGTCCGCATACAGCGATGCAAGCGCGGCATGTGCGTCCTTGCTGAGCTGCGCCGCGTCCTCCGCGGCGACGGCAGCACTGGCTGCAAGCACCAGAAAGACGCTCATGATCGCGCCGATCAACGCCTTCCGTATCTTGTCGAAGAACACGAGCCATTCGGTTGCTGGCAAAGCGCTCGAGACTGATGGATCAAGCTTCATGGTGCCCCCCTCTTATTGAGAATGCTCACCGTGGCCCGCTATCTTCACTCCACGACTTCAAGCCGAGGGGCGCAGTGGGCATACGCTCGTGAGCGCCTGTGAAACGCTAGTTCGCACAGGGCGGGCGGTCAAATGAGGCTGGCGGATTACCGCAGCGGCCAGGGCGGGCGGTGACAGGAACATGCTACGGCCAAACAGCCGATGCTGGGCATTCTGAAAGGGCGTACCCACGCAGGGCGTGAGTACGATCAAACCCTCGCCGGCAGATGGCGGACCATCAGGCCTCCACTGCTCCCCACTGCTTGCCGAGGCGCTTGTCCGACACCGCCATCTTCGTCCCCAGCTGCTGGGCGAACAGCGACACCCGGTACTCCTCTAGCATCCAGCGGTACAGGGTCAGCTCGGGATCGCGCTTGCCTTCCTGGGCGTGCTTGGCGGCGCGCGCCTGGTACTGCTCCCAGTAGCCGGCCAGTTCGCCGCTCCACACGCGGTCGCGCTGCAGCTGGCTGCCGACCTTGTCCAGGCGCTGCTCGATGGCCTTGAGGTAGCGCGGGTATTCCCTGAGCCATTCGGCCGGGGTCTGGCGCACGAAACCGGGGTAGACCAGGTGACCGAGCTGGGCCTTGATGTCGTTGAGAGCGACGGCCATGGCCAGGTCGATGCGGCCCTTGAAACGTTTCTGCAGGCCGTGCCAGAGCTTGAGGATTTCCAGCGTCAACCGGGCCAGACGCTCGGCGTGCTCGGCCCAGCTGCCGCGCTTCTGTTCAGCAAGTGACGCCAGCGCGGCGCCGTCGCGCGGCAGCGGGTTTTGGCCGTCGAGGATGCAGCTGTCCAGGCTGGCCAGCAGGATGTCCTCGACCAGCGCATCGACGCGACCCAGCTCGCGGTACAGCAGGCCGAGGTCGGTGAGGCCCGGCAGCTTGCCGCGCAGGTACTTGGCCGGCTCGGCCAGTTGTTGCAGCAGCAGGCGCTGCAGGGCGCGGCGGTGTTGGAACTCGGCTTCGGCCTGGGTCGGGAAGCGGCCCTCCTTGACGGTGCCGCCCTCCTCGACCAGCGCGGGGTAGACGGTCAGCGACAGGCCGGCGATCTTCTGCTGGGTCTTTTCCTCGACCGCAGCGAAGTCGCGGGCGGCGACCGGCTTGGCCTCGCCCTGGCTCGCCGGCAGCGCCAGCGCGGCCTGGCTGGCCTCGGCGAAGCGCGCGGTCAGCTCGGCGAGATCGCGGCCTTCGCCGAGGAACTTGCCGCGCGCGTCGACCACCTCGATGTTCATCTTCAGGTGGCTGTCCAACTGGGCGGCAGCCTCCGTCCAGGCCTCCTCCGGCACGCGGGCGCCGGTCATGCGTTGCAGTTCGCGGCCCAGCGCCGCGGGCAGCGAACCCTCGCCGAAGGCCAGCTTGGCCTGCGCGGCGCCGACGAAGTCCGGCACCGGCACGAAGTTCTTGCGCAGCGCCTTGGGCAGGTTGCGCACCAGCGCCACGCACTTGGTTTCCAGCAGGCCCGGCACCAGCCAGTCGAGACGCTCGGCCGGCAGTTGCGGCAGCAGCGGCGCCGGCACGCGCACGGTGACGCCGTCGCGCGGGTGGTTGGGCTCGAAGTGATAGGTCAGCGGCAGTTGCAGGCGGCCGATGCTCAGGCTGTCCGGGTACTGCTGCGCGGTGATCTCGCTGGCCTCGCGGGCCAGCACGTCTTCCTCGCGCATGATCAGCAACTGCGGGTTCTTCGCGCTCTCGCGCTTGTACCAGGTCTCGAAGCTGGCGGTCTGGTAGATGTCCGCCGGCAGCCGCGCGTCGTAGTAGGCGTACAGGGTTTCCTCGTCGGCGAGGATGTCGCGGCGGCGCGCCTTGGCCTCCAGTTCGTCGAACAACTCCAGCAGCTGCTGGTTGGCGCTCAGGCACTTGGCGCGGCTGTTGATCTCGCCGCGCACCAGGCCCTCGCGGATGAACAGCTCGCGCGCCGCCGGCGGATCGATGGGGCCGTAGTGCACCGGGCGGCGGCCGACGATGATCAGCCCGTAGAGGGTGATCTGCTCGTAGGCCACCACCTGGCCGCGCTTCTTCTCCCAGTGCGGTTCGAGGTGGTTCTTCTTGACCAGGTGCGGCGCCAGCGGCTCGATCCAGTCCGGCTCGATCTTGGCCACCATGCGCGCGAACAGCTTGGTGGTTTCCACCAACTCGGCGGCCATCACCCACTGCGGGCGCTTGCGGCCGATCACGCTGGACGGGTGCAGCCAGAAGCGCCGCTGGCGGGCGCCGTTGTAGTCGCCCTCCTCGGTCTTCTGGCCGATCTGGCTGAGCAGACCGGCGAGGATCGCCTTGTGCACGGCGGCGTAGTTCTTCAGGGTCTGCGCGCTCTGCTGGCGTTCGTCCTGGGCGGCCACCGCCTGGCGGGCGCGCTGGTCGAGTTCGCCGCGGCCCTTCTGCGGCTTTTCGGTGGACAAGGCGGCGCCGTTGTCCACCCTACCGTCGGCCGGCGCGGGCACCTCCAACACGTTGAGCGGCAGCTGGAGGTCGCGGCAGGTCAGCAGCAGCTGGCGGTGGGCGTCGCGCCACTCGCGCAGGCGCAGGTAGTTGAGGAAGTTCTTGCGGCACCAGTTGCGCAGGGCGTTGGCGCCCAGTGCCTGGCGCTGTGCCTCGAAGCCGTGCCACAGGTTGATCAGCGCGGCGAAGTCAGAATCCGGGTTCTTCCACTGCGCGTGGGCCTGGTCGGCGGCCTGCTGGCGCTCCATCGGCCGCTCGCGCGGGTCCTGCACCGACAGCACGCTGACCACCACCAGCACCTCGGCCAGGCTGCCCTGCTGGGCGCCTTCCAGCAGCATGCGCCCCAGCCGCGGGTCGATTGGCAGGCGCGCCAGTTGGCGGCCTAGCGGGGTCAGCTGGTTCTCGCGGTTGACCGCCGAGAGCTCCTGTAGCAGGTTGAAGCCGTCGCTGATCGCCTTGCCATCCGGCGGCTCGATGAACGGGAAATCCTGGATGTCGCCCAGGCGCAGATGGAGCATCTGCAGGATCACCGCGGCCAGGTTGGTGCGCAGGATCTCCGGATCGGTGAATTCGGGGCGGGCGAGGAAGTCTTCCTCGGCGTACAGGCGGATGCAGATGCCCGGCTCGACCCGGCCGCAGCGGCCCTTGCGCTGGTTGGCGCTGGCCTGCGACACCGCCTCGATGGGCAGGCGCTGGACCTTGGAGCGGTAGCTGTAGCGGCTGATGCGCGCGGTGCCGCTGTCGATCACGTAGCGGATGCCCGGCACGGTCAGCGAGGTTTCGGCGACGTTGGTGGCCAGCACGATCTTGCGTCCGCCGGCGGGCTTGAAGATCTTCTGCTGCTCGGCCGGGGTCAGGCGCGCGTACAGCGGCATCACCTCGGTATGGCGCAGGTTGGCCTTGCGCAGCACCTCGGCGGCCTCGCGGATCTCGCGCTCGCCGGGGAGGAACACCAGCACGTCGCCGGGACGCTGGCCCACCGAACGCTCGTGGGCCTCGATCTCGTCGAGCGAGCGCAGGATGCCCTGCTCCACCGACAGGTCGTCGAACAGCGCCTCGCCGTTCTCGTCCTGCTCGGCGGCCAGCGGCCGGTACCAGGTGTCCACCGGGTAGGTGCGCCCGGACACCTCGATGATCGGCGCGTCGTTGAAGTGCCTGGAGAAGCGCTCCAGGTCGATGGTCGCCGAGGTGATGATGACCTTGAGGTCGGGGCGGCGCGGCAGCAGGTTCTTCAGGTAGCCGAGCAGGAAATCGATGTTCAGGCTGCGTTCGTGGGCCTCGTCGACGATCAGGGTGTCGTACTTTTCCAGGTAGCGGTCGTGCTGGGTCTCGGCGAGCAGGATGCCGTCGGTCATCAGCTTGATCAGCGACTGCTCGCCGCTGTGGTCCTCGAAGCGCACCTGGTAGCCGACCAGTTCGCCCAGCGGCGTGCCGATTTCCTCGGCCACCCGGGTCGCCACGCTGCGCGCGGCCAGCCGGCGCGGCTGGGTGTGGCCGATCAGCCCGTGCACGCCGCGGCCGACTTCCAGACAGATCTTCGGCAGCTGGGTGGTCTTGCCCGAGCCGGTCTCGCCGGCGATCACCACCACCTGATGCTTGCTGATCGCTTCCTTGATCTCGTCGCGCCGCGCGGCGATCGGCAGCGCGTCGTCGTAGCGGATGCGCGGCACGCTCTGCCGGCGCGCCGCGACCTTGGCGACGGAGGCCTGGAAGCGCTCCAGCCACTGGGCGAGCTTGCCCTCGTCCCACGCTGGCGTGCCCGCCTGCTTGCGCAGCTCATGCAGCTGGCGGCGCAGGCGGTGGCGGTCGGCGTTGAGCGCCTGGTCGAGGTTCTTCAGCAGCTGGTCGAAGGCGGGTACGGCACTCATCGGGCGGGCGTCGGCTTGGTATTTTCGGGGCGGGGATTGTCGCAGATTTGCGTGGGAAGCGCCGCGGGGCTCGGCAGCCGATCATGCCCACGCCCAGCCGTGGGCATGCCGCCCTGGACGCTCCCGCGTCCATAAACTCCGTACCCCGGGACGCCGCGCGTCCCCGAGGCGCTCGCACGCGCGAGCGTGGGCGCGATCCCTCATGCTCCGCGCGTAGAACCGTGGCTCAGGCCGTGGCGTGCTTCTTCAACTCCTGCTCGCGCAGCTCGCGGCGCAGGATCTTTCCGACGTTGCTGGTCGGCAGGCTGTCGCGGAACTCGATCTGCCGCGGCACCTTGTAGCCGGTGAGGTTGGCGCGCATGTGCGCCAGCACCTGCTCGGCGGTCAACTCGACGCCAGGCTTGCGCACCACGAACAACTTGACCGCCTCGCCGGTCTTGTCGTCCGGCACGCCGATGGCGGCGCCCAGCTGCACCCCCGGCAGGCTGGCCAGCACTTCCTCCAGCTCGTTGGGATACACGTTGAAGCCGGACACCAGGATCATGTCCTTCTTGCGGTCGACGATGCGGATATAGCCGTCGGGCTGGATCAGCGCGATGTCGCCGGTCTTCAGCCAGCCGTCGGCGCCGAGCACCTCGGCGGTGGCCTCGGGGCGCTGCCAGTAGCCCTTCATCACCTGTGGGCCGTGGACGCACAGCTCGCCGGGCACACCGAGGCCGAGGTCGTTGCCCGCCTCGTCGATCACCTTGCACAGGGTCGAGGGCATGGGAATGCCGATGGTGCCGGGCTGGTTGTGCTGGCGCGGATTGACCGATACCACCGGGCTGGTTTCGGTCAAGCCGTAACCTTCGCAGATGGCGCAGCCGGTGATGTCCTCCCAGCGTTCGGCGGCGGCCTGCTGCAGGGCCATGCCCCCGGAGATGGTCAGCTTCAGCGCGGAGAAGTCGAGGCGGCGAAAGCCCTCGTGGTTGCACAGGGCGACGAACAGGGTGTTGAGCCCGACGAAGCCGCTGAACTTCCACCTGGCCATTTCACCGACCATCGCCGGCAGGTCGCGCGGGTTGGTGATCAGCACGTTGTGGTTGCCGGACAGCAGCATCGCCATGCAGTGAAAGGTGAAGGCGTAGATGTGGTACAGCGGCAGCGGGGTGACGATGGTTTCGCGACCGTCCTCGAGATTGGCCGCCATCAGTTCGTGGCACTGCAGCATGTTGGCGATCAGGTTGCGGTGGGTGAGCATGGCGCCCTTGGCCACGCCGGTGGTGCCACCGGTGTACTGCAGCACCGCCACCTCGCCGGATTTCGGCGTCGCCTCGCGCAAAGGCCGACCGCGCCCCAGCGCCAGCACCTCGGTGAACTTCACCGCCTGCGGCAGGCTGTAGGCCGGCACCAGCTTCTTCACGTAGCGCACCACGCCGTTGACCAGCAGGCGCTTGAGCGGCGCCAGCAGATCGCCGACCTCGGTGACGATCACCTGGCGGATGCCGGTGTGCGGCAGCACCTGCTCGGCCAGATGGGCCATGTTGGCCAGGCAGACCAGCGCCTTCGCTCCGGAGTCGTTGAACTGGTGCTCCATCTCCCGAGCGGTGTACAGCGGGTTGGTGTTGACCACCACCAGTCCCGCGCGCAGGGCGCCGAACACGGCGACCGGGTACTGCAGCAGGTTGGGCAGCTGCACGGCGATGCGGTCGCCAGGCTCCAGCTCGGTATGCTCCTGCAGCCAGGCGGCGAAGGCGCCGGAGAGTTCGTACAACTCGCCGTAGCTGAGGGTGCGGCCGAGATTGCTGAAGGCGGGCTTGTCGGCGAAGCGCTGGCAGGACTCGCGCAGCACGGCGAGGATGTTCGGGTAGCGGTCGGGGTCGATCTCGGCAGCGATCCCTGCGGGGTATTTGTCGGTCCAGAAGTGTTCGTTCATCGAGGCTCTCTCCCGCGCGACGCAGCCGCACCTGTCAGCCGGACCCGCCGCTGTGCGCCGGCCATGGCGCTCTTGTTATGTCCGGCCCGCACCACCACTGCCGCGAGGACCATTGTCCATCGAGGATAACAGCTTCCCCCACGGGCAAGTCTGACCGGGAGAGCAAGCCGTTCAAGTCACCCTAGCCTAATCAGCGGCGCCTCAGCAGCGTCGGTACGGCCATCCTGCCCGGCAGCGACTGCCCACTGCACGACGCGCCAACCGCCCCCCGAGTAGTAGCGGGCCAGGGCTATCCTGTAACGTAGCGCGCCATCCGGTTGCGGCGGACACGTCCGTCGCAGGCCCGCGTCACCGACGCAAACCCTCCGTATAGCCATGCAAACCCAAGGAGCGCGCATGAGTCTGGTAGAAAACACCCCCTACGATGAACTGCAGGTCGGCCAGAAGGCCAGCTACCAGCGCACTGTGGAAGAACGCGACATCCAGCTGTTCGCCGAAGTGTCCGGCGACCGCAACCCGGTGCACCTGGATGCCGAGTACGCCGCCGCGACCCAGTTCAAGGAGCGCATCGCCCACGGCATGCTCACCGGTGCGCTGATCAGCGCGGCCATCGCCTGCACCCTGCCGGGTCCGGGCACCATCTACCTCGGCCAAAACCTGCGCTTCACCCGTCCGATGAAGCTCGGCGATCAGTTGACCGTGGAGCTGGAAGTGCTGGAGAAGCTGCCGAAGAACCGCGTGCGCATCGCCACCCGCGTGCTCAACCAGCAGGGCAAGTCCGTGGTGGATGGCGAAGCCGAGGTCATGGCCCCGCAGGACAAGCTGCGCATCGCCCTGACCGAGCTGCCGCCGATCAGCGTCGGCTGAAACCTGCGCCGCCCCAAAGCACAACGCCCACGAAATCGTGGGCGTTGTGCTTTGGGGCTTTTCTGCAGACAAAAAAACGGGCGACCGAAGTCGCCCCAATTGCCTTGCGTGCTCGTGAGTCGGGAAGGATCAGTGCGGCTTCTTGCCCTTCTGCGAATCCTTCCAGACGAAATATCCAAACCCACCCAGAAACGCCGCTGTCAGAACGACGATGATGATGCCTGCGACTACTACCTCGTCCATAAACATGGCTTGTCTCCACGTGCGTCTTTGCTGCTGTTGAAGCCAGAATACCCATGCATGACCGGGGGAAATTGACCGGGATCAACAGGCACCGACGCCCTGGGGAGTGAAGGCAGGCAAACCCTGACGCAGATCAACGGAAGCCACAGGCCGGGCGAGCGCCAGCGCTGCGCCACGAGGGCGGGAAGGGGGCAGGACGGGAAAATCACCCGGCCGGCAGCCAGGCGGGAGCCATCGGCGCCAGGCCGTCAGGCGGGAACGAATGCTCGGACTAGCGCTTTTTCGGCTTGCCCTTGGCCTTCTTCTTTCTGGCCGACAGCGGCAGCACCTGCTCGAAGGCCAGGCGCACGTCCTGCAGACGCTTCTCGTGCAGGTCGTGGATGCGCCGCTCGCGCTCGGCGGCAAAGTCGATCAGGGTGTCGTCACTCATGGCGGCGCTCCTTGGCAGCGGGCGAAACGGGCGGAAGTCGACGCTCCGGATATCTGGCAATGATGGGGGCGGGCGGCGTCAGTGACCAGCCCCACCCCGACGATCGCCACGCACCGGCGGCGCTTGTCTTTGGCCTGCCTGGCGACCTTCCGCTAACATAGGCACTTTATTTTCGTGTCTGGAGTCATGCATGGCGCAGTATCAACCGGGGCAACGCTGGATCAGTGACAGCGAGGCGGAACTGGGGCTGGGAACCATCCTCGCGCAGGACGGCCGCTTGCTCACCGTCCTCTATCCGGCGACCGGCGATACCCGGCAATACGCACTGCGCAACGCCCCGCTGACCCGCGTGCGCTTCTCGCCGGGCGACGAGATCACCCACTTCGAAGGCTGGAAGCTGACCGTGCAGGAAGTCGAGGACGTCGACGGCCTGCTGGTCTACCGCGGCCTCAACGCCCAGCACGAAAGCTGCACCCTGCCGGAAACCCAGCTGTCCAACTTCATCCAGTTCCGTCTGGCCAGCGACCGTCTGTTCGCCGGACAGATCGACCCGATGAGCTGGTTCGCCCTGCGCTACCAGAGCCTCGAACACGCCAGCCGCCTGCTGCAGTCGCCGCTGTGGGGCCTAGCCGGCGCCCGCGCCCAGCCAATCGCCCACCAGCTGCACATCGCCCGCGAAGTGGCCGACCGCGCCAGCCCGCGCGTGCTGCTGGCCGACGAGGTGGGTCTGGGCAAGACCATCGAGGCCGGCCTGATCCTGCATCGCCAGCTGCTCAGCGGCCGCGCCCGCCGCGCGCTGATCCTGGTGCCGGAAAACCTGCAGTATCAGTGGCTGGTGGAGATGCGCCGCCGCTTCAACCTGCAGGTCGCCCTGTTCGACGCCGAGCGCTTCATCGAGAGCGATGCCGACAACCCGTTCGAGGACTGCCAGCTGGCGCTGGTCGCCCTCGACTGGCTGCGTGACGACGAGCGTGCCCAGCAGGCCGTGCTGGAGGCCGAGTGGGACCTGCTGGTGGTCGACGAGGCGCACCACCTGGTCTGGCACCCGGAGCAGGCCAGCGCCGAATACCGGCTGGTCGAGGAGCTGGCGGCCAACATCCCCGGCGTGCTGCTGCTCACCGCCACCCCCGAGCAGCTCGGCCTGGAAAGCCATTTCGCCCGCCTGCGCCTGCTCGACCCCGACCGTTTCCACGATCTGGAAGCCTTCCGCGCCGAAAGCGCGCAGTACCAGCCCGTGGCGGCGGCGGTGCAGGAGCTGCTCGACCACGGCAAGCTGTCCGCCGGGGCGCGCGCGGCGATTCACGGCTTCCTCGGCAACGAGGGCGACGACCTGCTGGCCGACGTCGAGGGCGGCAACGAGGAGGCCCGCGCGCGGCTGATCCGCGAGCTGCTCGACCGCCATGGCACCGGCCGCGTGCTGCTGCGCAACACCCGCGCCGCCGTGCAGGGCTTCCCCGAGCGCGAGCTGCACGCCTACCCGCTGGCCAACCCCGCGGAGTACCTGGAACTGCCGGTCGGCGAGCATGCCGACCTGTATCCGGAAGTCGGCTACCAGGCGCAACTGGACGACGCCGCCGACGACAGCCAGCGCTGGTGGCGCATCGACCCGCGCGTCGAGTGGCTGATCGACACCCTGAAGATGCTCAAGAAGGTCAAGGTGCTGGTGATCTGCGCCCATGCCGAGACCGCGATGGACCTCGAGGAAGGCCTGCGCGTGCGCGCCGGCACACCGGCCACGGTGTTCCACGAGGGGATGAGCATCCTCGAGCGCGACCGCGCCGCCGCCTACTTCGCCGACGAGGAATTCGGCGCGCAGGTGCTGATCTGCTCGGAGATCGGCAGCGAGGGCCGCAACTTCCAGTTCGCCCACCACCTGGTGCTGTTCGACCTGCCGGCCCACCCGGACCTGCTCGAGCAGCGCATCGGCCGTCTCGACCGCATCGGCCAGCAGCACACCATCCAGCTGCACGTGCCCTACCTGGAAACCAGCGCCCAGGAGCGCCTGTTCCAGTGGTACCACCAGGCGCTGAATGCCTTCCTCAATACCTGCCCGACCGGCAACGCCCTGCAGCACCAGTTCGGCCCGCGCCTGCTGCCGCTGCTCGAAGGCGGTGACGACGAGGAGTGGAGCCAGCTGCTGGGCGAGGGCCAGGCGGCCCGCGAAAGCCTGGAGGCCGAGCTGCACAGCGGCCGCGACCGCCTGCTGGAGCTCAACTCCGGTGGCGCCGGCGAGGGCGAGGCGCTGGTCGAGGCGATCCTCGAGCAGGATGACGAGTTCGCCCTGCCGATCTACATGGAGGCGCTGTTCAACGCATTCGGCATCGACAGCGAAGACCATTCGGAAAACGCGCTGATCCTCAAGCCCAGCGAGAAGATGCTCGACGCCGGCTTCCCGCTGGGCGACGACGAGGGCGTCACCGTCACCTACGACCGCAACCAGGCGCTGGTCCGCGAGGACATGCAGTTCCTCACCTGGGAGCACCCGATGGTGCAGGGCGGCATGGACCTGGTGATTTCCGGCACCATGGGCAACACCTCGGTGGCGCTGATCAAGAACAAGGCGCTGAAACCCGGCACCGTGCTGCTCGAGCTGCTCTACATCAGCGAAGTGGTGGCGCCGCGCGCCCTGCAGCTCGGCCGCTACCTGCCGCCGGCGGCGCTGCGCTGCCTGCTCGACGCCAACGGCAACGACCTGGCCTCCCGCGTCAGCTTCGAGACCCTGCACGACCAGCTGGAAAGCGTGCCGCGCGCCAGCGCCAACAAGTTCGTCCAGGCCCAGCGCGACGTGCTGGCCAAGCTGATCGGCAGCGGCGAAGGCAAGATCGCCCCGCGCCACGCCGAACGCGTGGCCGAGGCCAGCCGCCGCTTCGCCGCCGAACTCGAGGAAGAACTGGCACGCCTGGAAGCCCTGCGCGCGGTCAACCCCAGCGTGCGCGAGAGCGAGCTGGACAGCCTGCGCCAGCGCCGCGAACAGGGACAAGCCCTGCTGGGCAAGGCCTCGCTGCGCCTGGAAGCCATCCGGGTGCTGGTGGCGGGTTAAACACGCCACGCCCGCGCCGACTCCCGCGCGCCCGCCTGGGAGTTGGCGAGGCAATGAAAAGGCCGTGTCGGGACACCCCGCACGGCCTTTTTCTATTCATCGATTGCAGGGTAACCGGTGGGACGCGCCGCGGCGCACTGCCCCCGAGACGCGGAGCGTCCCGCTGGCGGGGCTGCCACGCCAGAGCGTGGTAGCCATCGGGATCACGCTTTCCCGTAGGGTGCGCCATGCGCACCTTGAGCCTCTGCGGATGGATGGTGCGCACGGCGCACCCTACACGCTCACCGCGAACGCCACTCGACCAGCCAGCTCAGGCTGGCCGCGCAGCCCGTCTCCCCCGGCCGGTACTCGGCACCCAGCCAGCCGGCGTAGCCGCTCGTCGTCAACGCTGCCAGCGCGGCGGGGAAATCCACACTACCCGTTCCCGGCGCACCGCGCCCCGGACAGTCGGCGAACTGCACATGGCCGATGTGCCCGGCCAGCGCGGCGATGCAGGCCGGCAGGTCCAGCCCCTGGCGGGCCATGTGGTAGAAGTCGAGCTGGGCAGCGAAGTTGGGGTGGTCCACCGCCGCGATCAGCGCCAGCAAATGCTGCGGCGTGTTGACCAGGAAGCCCGGCATGTCCAGCGGGTTGATCGCCTCAGCCAGCACGCGGATGCCCAGCGGAGCGAAAGCCTCGGCGGCGCGACGCAGGTTGGCCGCCAGGGTCGCCAATGCCGCCGCGCGATCAAGGCCCTCGGCCAACCGCCCCGGCAGCACGTTGACGCACGCCGGACGCACCACTTGGGCATAGGCCAGTGCTTGCGCCAGGGCGGCGTCGAATTCGCCCTGGCGCTGCGGCACCGCCGCCAGGCCGGGGCCGCCAGTCATCAGATCGCCGGCCGGCAAGTTGATCAACACCAGCGGCATGCCGGCTTTCTCCAGCGCGTCCTGCAGTTCGGCGGCCGCCACCTCGTAGGGAAACTGGATCTCCACCCCAGAGAACCCGGCCTCCGCCGCGGCCTGGATGCGCTCGAGCAGCAGCAACTCGCTGAACAACATCGACAGGTTGGCGCAGAGTTTCATGCCTCGCCCTCCTGACGGAACAGCTCGACCAGCGTGGCCGGATCGCGTTCGAGATTGCCCTGGCTACCGTGCAGGCGCATCAGCTGCGCAGCCAGGCCGCTCATCGGCGTGGCCGAACCCTGCTCGCGGGACAGCTTGACCGCGGTATCGAGATCCTTGAGCAGGGTACGCACGTGCCACTTGACCGGCTCGAAACGGCTCTCGGCCATCTGCGGGGCGAGGATCTGCAGCGGCTTGGAGTCGGCGAAGCCGCCGTACAGCGCCGGCGCCAGCAGGCTGGCGTCCACCCCGGCCTGCTCGGCCAACGCCACCACCTCGGCGATCACCAGCGCGTTGCAGGCGACGATCATCTGGTTGCACACCTTGGTCACCTGGCCGGCGCCGACCTCGCCCATCCGCGTCAGGCGCTGGCCCAGGTGGGCGAGGATCGGTCGCAGGCGCTCGATGTCGTCCGCCGCGCCGCCAGCCATGATCGCCAGGCTGCCAGCCTCGGCGCCGGGGGTGCCGCCGGACACCGGCGCATCCACCCAGCGCATGCCGCAGCGCTCCTCCAGCTCAATGGCCATCTCGCGAGTAGCCGCCGGCTCGCAGCTGGAGAAATCCACCAGCAGCTGACCCGGCAGGCCTTGTTCGACGATGCCGCCGGGGCCGAATACCACCGCGCGCACCGCCGCGGTGTCGGCCAGGCAGAGCATGACGATGTCGGCCTCCAGGCACAGATCGCCGGGGCGCACCACCACCTGCGCGCCGGCATCCACCAGCGGCTCGCACTTGGCCGGGTTGCGATTCCACACGCTCAGGGGAAAACCGGCAGCCAGCAGGCGGCGACTCATCGGCAGGCCCATCAGGCCGATACCGGCGAAGGCAAGGGAAGGCAGGGTCGACATGGCGGGCTCCAGTGGGTATAAGGTGCCCGCCATCTTAACCCTAGGGTCGCCGTACCAACATCCGACCAGCGCAGCCCTATACTCACATTCGCTTTTTCCGCTATTGAACCGGAGAACTCCCATGCTCAAGCGCACCCTGGCGCTCGCCGCCGCTATTGGCCTGTCCGTTTCCGCCCTGGCCGCGCAGGCCGCCGATGTCCTCAAGGTTTCCGCCATCCCCGACGAGGCCCCCACCGAACTGCAGCGCAAGTTCAAGCCGCTGGGTGCCTACCTAGAGAAGGAGCTGGGCATGCCGGTACAGTTCGTCCCGGTGTCCGACTACGCCGCGGTGGTCGAGGGCATCGCCGCCGATCGCGTCGACCTGGCCTGGCTGGGCGGCTTCACCTTCGTGCAAACCCGCCTGAAGACCGGCAGCGCCATCCCGCTGGTGCAGCGCGAACAGGACGAGAAGTTCACCAGCAAGTTCATCAGCGCCGACGCCAACGTGAAGTCGCTACAGGACCTCAAGGGCAAGACCTTCGCCTTTGGCTCGGTGTCCTCCACCTCCGGCAGCCTGATGCCGCGCTACTTCATGCAGAAGGACGGCATCGTGCCCGAGCAGTTCTTCTCCCGCGTGGCCTTCTCCGGCGCCCACGACGCCACCGTCGCCTGGGTCCAGGCCGGCAAGGTCGACGCCGGCGTGCTGAACGCCTCGGTGTGGGACAAGCTGGTCGCCGCCGGCAAGGTCGACACCGCCAAGGTGCACGTGTTCGCCACCACCCCAACCTACTACGACTACAACTGGACCGTGCGCGGCACCCTCGCTCCCGAGCTGACCGCGAAGATCAAGAAGGCGTTCCTCGCCCTCGACCCGGCCAATCCGGAACACAAGGCGATCCTCGACCTGCAGGCCGCCAGCCGCTTCATCGAGACCAAGCCGGAAAACTACACCGGTATCGAGGAGGCCGCCCGCGCCGCCGGCCTGCTGAAGTGACCGTGCGCCTGACCGGCGTGGGCCTGACCCACGCCAACGGTCGGCGCGCCCTGCAGGAAGTCGATCTGACGGTCAGCCGCGGCGAGCGGCTGGCCATCATCGGCCCGTCCGGCGCCGGCAAGACCACCCTGCTGCGCCTGCTGGCCACCAGCCTGCAGCCCTCAGAAGGCCGCCTGGAACTGCTCGGCAGCGAGCCCTGGCAACTCGCTGCGGGCGCGCGCAAACGTCTGCGCAGCCGCCTCGGACTGGTTCACCAGAGCCCGCCCCTGCCGCCGCGCCAACGGGTGGTCACGGCGGTAAGCGCCGGCCGCCTCGGCCAGTGGCCGCTGTGGAAAGGCCTGCTCAACCTGCTGCACCCGCTCGATGCGGCCGGTGCCCGCGATGCCCTGGCGCGCCTGGATCTGGCCGAGCAACTGTTCGAGCGCTGCGACCAGCTCTCTGGCGGCCAGCTGCAGCGCGTCGGCATCGCCCGCGTGCTGTACCAGCAGGCCGAGTTGCTGCTGGCCGACGAGCCGGTGTCGGCCATGGACCCGGTACTGGCCAGCCACACCCTCGGCGTGCTGACCCGTGAGGCGGAATCCCGCGGCGTCACCCTGCTGGCCAGCCTGCATGCGGTGGAGCTGGCGCTGGCGCACTTTTCGCGCATCATCGGCGTGCGCGACGGGCGCATCGCCTTCGACCTGCCGGCCCATGAGGTTACCCAGGAGGCGCTGGACGCCCTGTACGCCAACGAACAGCTCGACCGCCCCCTGGCGGCTTCGCCGCTGCCCGCCCCCCAGCTGGTGACCATCCCGCGATGCTGAGCAACCCATCGACTGCGCCGGCCACCGCACTGCGCGATCCCGCCAGCCTGCCGCGCCTGCTGCTGACCCTGCTCGCCCTGGCCCTGCTGTGGCCCGGTCTGCAACTCAGCGAGCTGAACCTCGCCGTACTGTTCGACGCCGGCAACGCCGCCACCATGGGCAGCTTCGTCGGCGCCTTCTGGCCGCCGGAACATGGCGACGAATTCCTCGCCCTGCTCGGCCGCGCCACCCTGGAAACCCTGGCCATCGCCACCGCCGGCATGGCGCTGGCCTGGCTGCTAGCCGTGCCCTGCGCACTGCTGGCCACCCGCGTGCTGTCGGTGTCTGCGCTGGCCCGCGGCGGTCGGCCGCGCTGGTGGGCGAATGCGCTGCGCTGGCCGGTGCGCCTGCTGCTGATCGTGCTGCGCAGCATTCCCGAGATCGTCTGGGCGCTGCTGTTCGTGCGCGCCGTCGGCCTCGGCCCGACCGCCGGGGTGCTGGCTATCGCCATCACCTACAGCGGCATGCTCGGCAAGGTCTATGCGGAAATCTGCGAGTCGGTGGACCCGCGCCCGGCGCGCGCCCTGCTCGCCGCCGGCAGCCCGCGGCTGGCCGCCTTCGCCTACGGCGTGCTGCCCAACGCGGCGGCGGAGATGCTCTCCTACACGGTGTACCGCTGGGAGTGCGCGATCCGCGCCTCGGTGGTGATGGGCTTCGTCGGCGCCGGCGGCCTCGGCCAGCAGATCGACCTGTCGATGCGCATGTTCGCCGGCGGCGAGGTGGCCAGCATGCTGCTGACCTTCTTCGCCCTGGTGCTGCTGGCCGACCAGCTCAGCCGCTTGCTGAGGGGTCGGCTGACATGAGGCGCGCGCTCAACTACCTCCTGCTGCTGGCGATCCTGCTGGCCGTCGCCGCCTCCTTCGTCGGTCTCGGCCTGGACTTCACCGGCCTGACCAGCGCCAGGGGGCTGTCGCTGATGGCCGACTACGCAACCGGCTTCTTCCCGGCGGACTTCTCCAGCGCGCACCTCGCCAGCATCGGCCGCGGCAGTCTGGAAACCCTCGCCATGTCGGCGTTGGGCACCCTGCTCGCAGCCCTGCTCGGCCTGCTGCTGGCGCTGCCGGCAGCCGGACGCTGCGGCCGCACCGCTGCGGCGCTGGCGCGACTGCTGCTCAACGCGTTGCGTTCAATTCCGGAACTGGTCTGGGCGGCACTGATGGTGCTGGCCGCCGGCCTGGGCCCCAACGCCGGCACCCTGGCCCTGGCCCTGCACACCGCCGGCGTGCTCGGCCGGCTGTTCGCCGAGGCACTGGAAAACACCCCGGCCGAGCCGGCCGAAGCGATTCGCCTGGCCGGTGGCGGGCGCCTCGCCGCCTTCGTCTACGGCACCCTGCCCGGCGTGTGGCCGCAGCTGATCGCCTACTGCCTGTACCGCTGGGAAAACAACATCCGCATGGCCAGCGTGCTCGGCTTCGTCGGCGCCGGCGGCCTCGGCCAGATGCTCTACGTCAGCCTCAGTCTGTTCCAGCAGGCACAGGCAGCCACCGTGATCCTCGCCATGCTGCTGCTGGTGCTGGCCGTCGATGCACTCAGTGGCTGGGCGCGGCAGCGCTGGGTCAGCCACTGACCGACGGCGCCGGCCGGCAACTGCGGCTCAGTGCAGGACCTCGACCGCCGGGCGCTCCTGCACCAGCACCCATGGCGCCACCACCACCGCCCACAGCTGCGGATCGCGCGCCTGGTAGTCCTCGGCATCCGCTACTTCCATCTTGCGCAGGCTGCCAGCGGTCAGCCAGAGCTGCACCTTCGCACCGTCATCCTCAGCCAGGGCCTCGGCGACCGCCACCAGATCCAGCTCACCGGCAACGCGCAGGACGTTGCCGCCGGCGAAGAAGCGCTGCAGCTCCTGCCAGGTGATGGTTGCGGTTTCGCCCAGCAGCTTGGCGTACAGGGTGCTGGGTTCGGAATTGGAAGCGGGCATGGGCACTCACCTTCGGTTGGAGGGGCGTCATGATAGCGCCCGCTCGCCGCCAGGCAAGCCGCACCGACTGACAACCCGGCGTCCCTCGCCCCTCGCAGAGATCCGCTGTCATGGCCGCGCTTTTTCGCAGGCACAAAAAAGGGCGACCGAAGTCGCCCTTTTTCATGAACAGTCAGAACTTAGTTCTGGTTGCCCATTTGTGCCTTGATCAGGTCGCCGATGGTGGTCGGGCCTACGCTCACGTCTTGCTTGCGCAGTTCCTTCATCGCTTCCTTCTCTTCAGCCACGTCCTTCGACTTGATGGACAGGCTGATCACGCGGCTCTTGCGATCCACGCTGATGATCTTGGCTTCGACTTCTTCGCCTTCCTTCAGCACGTTGCGCGCGTCTTCAACGCGGTCACGGCTGATTTCGGAAGCCTTCAGCACGCCTTCGACTTCGTCAGCCAGGGTGATGATGGCGCCCTTGGCGTCGACTTCCTTGACGGTGCCGCGCACGATGGTGCCTTTCTCGTTCAGGGCGGCGTAGTTGGAGAACGGATCGTCTTCCAGCTGCTTGATGCCCAGGGAGATGCGCTCGCGCTCCGGATCGACCGACAGGATGACGGTGTCCAGCTCGTCGCCCTTCTTGAAGCGACGCACGGCTTCTTCGCCGGCTTCGTTCCAGGAGATATCGGACAGGTGAACCAGGCCGTCGATGCCGCCGTCCAGACCAATGAAGATACCGAAATCGGTGATCGACTTGATGGTGCCGGAGATGCGGTCGCCCTTGTTGAACTGACCGGAGAACTCTTCCCACGGGTTCGGCTTGCACTGCTTGATGCCGAGGGAGATGCGACGACGCTCTTCGTCGATGTCCAGAACCATGACTTCCACTTCGTCGCCGACGTTAACGACTTTCGACGGGTGGATGTTCTTGTTGGTCCAGTCCATTTCGGACACGTGTACCAGACCCTCGACGCCTTCTTCCAGCTCTGCGAAGCAGCCGTAGTCGGTGAGGTTGGTGACGCGCGCCTGAACGCGGGTGCCTTCCGGGTAGCGCGCCTTGATGGCGACCCACGGATCTTCGCCCAGCTGCTTCAGACCCAGGGAGACGCGGTTGCGCTCGCGGTCGAACTTCAGCACCTTGACATCGATCTCGTCGCCAACGTTGACGATCTCGGACGGATGCTTGATACGCTTCCAGGCCATGTCGGTGATGTGCAGCAGACCATCGACGCCGCCCAGGTCAACGAACGCACCGTAGTCGGTGAGGTTCTTGACGATACCTTTGACCTGCTGGCCTTCCTGCAGGGATTCCAGCAGAGCTTCGCGCTCGGCGCTGTTCTCGGCTTCCAGCACGCTGCGACGGGAAACGACAACGTTGTTGCGCTTCTGGTCGAGCTTGATGACCTTGAACTCGAGCTCTTTGTTTTCCAGGTGGGTGGTGTCACGCACCGGACGCACGTCGACCAGCGAACCCGGCAGGAACGCGCGGATGCCGTTGACGTCGACGGTGAAGCCGCCCTTGACCTTGCCGTTGATGATGCCCTTGACCACTTCTTCGGCAGCGAACGCAGCTTCCAGAACGATCCAAGACTCGGCGCGCTTGGCCTTCTCGCGGGACAGCTTGGTTTCGCCGAAGCCGTCTTCCACGGCGTCCAGCGCCACGTGGACTTCGTCACCGACCTTGATGGTCAGTTCGCCCTGCTCGTTGTAGAACTGCTCGACCGGGATGACGCCCTCGGACTTGAGGCCGGCATGCACGGTAACCCAGTCACCGTCGATGTCGACCACGATGCCGGTGATGATGGCACCCGGCTGCATGTCGAGGGATTTCAGGCTTTCTTCAAAAAGTTCTGCGAAGCTTTCGCTCATGTTCATACCTGTTGATCAAGGGCACAGAAAATATGCCCGATCCGCACCCCAGTCGGCACGGGTTCGTTGTCATATGGAGGCGGTCGGCAATGGGACTGGTTTCCCGTCCACCTCACCTGGGTCATCCCGCCAGGTCGCGAAGTGCGATCTCGGCGAGGATGCGTTCCAGTACCTGCTCGATCGAGAGTTCAGTGGAGTCCAGCAGGATGGCGTCGGACGCCGGCTTCAGCGGAGCCACTGATCGCTGCATGTCACGCTCGTCGCGCGCACGGATCTCTTCTAGCAGACTTGTCAGATTAACACCGGATACCTTGTCCTTCAACTGCAGGTAGCGCCGCCGGGCACGCTCCTCGGCACTCGCGGTAAGGAAAATCTTCAGCGGCGCGTCGCCGAATACCACGGTACCCATGTCGCGGCCGTCGGCCACCAGGCCGGGGGCGACGCGGAAATCGCGCTGGCGCTGCAGCAGCGCAGTGCGCACGCCCGGCAACACGGCGACCTGCGAGGCACCGGCGCCGGCCTGCTCGGTGCGCAGCTCGTCGCCGACCTCCTCGCCCTCGAGGAGGATGCGCTGGCCATGCAGGCCTTCCTGGGCGGCAACGAACTGCACGTCCAGGTTGGCGGCGAGGGTTTCCAGCGCCGCTTCGTTGTCCAGGGCGATGCCATGGCGGCCGGCAGCCAGCGCCAGCAGGCGGTACAGCGCACCGGAGTCGAGCAGGTGCCAGCCCAGCTGGCGCGCCAGCCGACTGCACACCGTGCCCTTGCCCGAGCCGCTCGGCCCGTCGATGGTGACGACCGGGGCCAGGCTGGTCATTGCTGCTCCTCCTTGGCCACGCGCACGCCGACCTCGGCGCACAGGGCGAGGAAGTTGGGGAACGAGGTGGCGACGTTGGCGCAGTCGTGGATGCGGATCGGCGCGCTGGCGCGCAGCGAGGCGACGCTGAACGACATGGCGATGCGGTGGTCGCCGTGCGCCCACACCTCGCCGCCGCCGATCGGGCCGCCGTCGATGACGATGCCGTCCGCAGTCGGCTCGGCCTTGACGCCGCAGGCCTGCAGGCCGTCGGCCATCACCTGGATGCGGTCGGACTCTTTGACCCGCAGCTCCTCGGCGCCGCGCAGCACGGTGCGCCCTTCGGCGCAGGCGGCGGCGACGAACAGCACCGGGAATTCGTCGATGGCCAGCGGCACCAGATCCTCGGGAATCTCGATGCCCTTGAGCTTGGCGCTGCGCACACGCAGATCGGCCACCGGCTCGCCGCCGACGATGCGCTGGTTCTCCAGGGTGATGTCGCCGCCCATCAGCTTGAGGATGTCGATCACCCCGGTGCGGGTCGGGTTGATGCCGACGTGCTCGAGCACCAGCTCGGAGTTCTCGGCGATGCTCGCCGCCACGAGGAAGAAGGCCGCCGAGGAAATGTCCGCCGGCACCTCGATGTGGGTGGCGGAGAGCTTGTGGCCGCTTTCCACCTTGGCGGTGGCACCGTGCACGTCGACCGGATAGCCGAAACCGCGCAGCATGCGCTCGGTGTGGTCGCGGGTCGGCGCCGGCTCGGTCACCGCGGTCTCGCCGGCGGCGTACAGGCCGGCCAGCAGCAGGCAGGACTTGACCTGGGCGCTGGCCATCGGCATCTGGTAGTGCATGCCGGTCAGGCGCTGACCACCCTTGATGCTCAGCGGCGGACGGCCTTCGGGGCCGGTCTCGATCACCGCGCCCATCTCGCGCAGCGGCTTGGCCACGCGGTTCATCGGCCGCTTGGACAGCGACGGATCGCCGGTCAGCACGGTGTCGAACGGCTGCGCGGCGAGCAGGCCGGAGAGCAGGCGCATCGAGGTGCCGGAGTTGCCCATGTACAGCGGGCCGGCCGGCGCCTTGAGGCCGTGCAGGCCGACGCCGTGCACGGTGACGCGGCCGTGGTGCGGGCCCTCGATCACCACGCCCATGTCGCGGAAGGCCTGGATGGTGGCCAGGGCGTCCTCGCCCTCGAGGAAGCCCTCCACCTCGGTGGTGCCCTCGGCCAGCGAGCCGAGCATGATCGAGCGGTGGGAGATGGACTTGTCGCCCGGGACGCGAATCCGTCCGCTCAGGCTGCCGCCCGGTTGGGCCAGGAAGATCAGGTCGTTGGAATGCATGGCGTCCACATAGGCCCGTTGGGCCAGAATTTTGCTGAAATGCTCACGGGCGACGCGGGCGCGGGTGAATACGCCCAGCAGATGATGCCCGTCTCCATGGTCGATCGCTTCGCGCAGGCCGTCGAGGTCGCTGCGATAACGGTCGAGAATGCGCAGTACCGCCTCGCGGTTGGCGAGGAAGATGTCGTGCCACATCACCGGGTCGCTGCCGGCGATGCGGGTGAAGTCGCGAAAGCCGCCGGCAGCGTAGCGGAAGATCTCCAGATTCTCGCTCTGGTGGGCCAGCGAGTCGACCAGGCCGAAGGCCAGCAGGTGCGGCAGGTGGCTGGTGGCGGCGAGCACCTCGTCGTGGTGCTCGACGGCCATGTGCTCGACGTCGGCGCCCAGGGCGCGCCACAGGCGGTCGACCAGCGCCAGCGCCTGCGCATCGGTCTCGGCCAGCGGGGTGAGGATCACCTTGTGCCGGCGGTACAGCGCGCCGTTGGCCGCCTCCACGCCGCTCTGCTCGGAGCCGGCGATCGGATGGCCGGGCACGAAGCGGGCGATCTGCGCGCCGAGCACCTGGCGCGCGGCGCGCACCACGTTGCCCTTGGCGCTGCCGACGTCGGTGATCACCGCTGCGCCGAGATCGAGAGCGGCCAACTGGGCGAGCACCTTTTCCATGGCGAGGATCGGCACGGCCAGCATGATCACGTCAGCGCCGACGCAGGCCGTGGCCAGCTCGCTTTCGCAGCGGTCGACCACGCCCAGCTGCACCGCCAGGCGCCGCGACTGGGCATCCAGATCGACCCCCACCACCTCGCGGCACAGGCCCTGCTGGCGCAGGCCCTTGGCGAAGGAGCCGCCGATCAGGCCGAGGCCGACCACCACCAGGCGACCGACGACGGGCGCACGCACCGGCTCAGCCACGGCCGAGCACCTTGGCCAGCGCCTCGAGGAAGCGCTGGTTCTCCGCCGGCAGGCCGATGGACACGCGCAGGAAGGTCGGCATGCCGTAGCCGGCGACCGGGCGCACGATGACGCCCTCCTGCAGCAGCGCCTGGTTGATCGGCGCAGCGTCGCGACCGAAGTCGACGGCGATGAAGTTGCCCTTGCTCGGAATCCACTTGAGCCCCAGCGCGCGGAAGCCGGCTTCCAGCTGGGCCATGCCGGCAACGTTGTTGCGCCGGCCGGCGGCCAGGTAGTCGGCATCGTCCAGCGCCGCGCAGGCGGCGACCAGGGCCAGGCTGTTGACGTTGAACGGCTGGCGCACGCGGTTGAGCACGTCGGCCACCTGCGGCGAGGAGGCGGAATAGCCAACGCGCAGGCCGGCCAGACCGTAGGCCTTGCACAGGGTGCGCGAGACCAGCAGGTTCGGGTAGCGTGCGAGGTACTCGAGGCCGTTGGGCAGCTCGTCGCCCTCGGCAAACTCGATGTAGGCCTCGTCCAGCACCACCAGCACATGGGCCGGCACGCGCGACAGGAAGGACTCCAGCGCGTCCGGGCCGAACCAGGTGCCGGTCGGGTTGTTCGGGTTGGCGATGAACACCACGCGGGTGTTGGCGTCGATGGCCGCCAGCATGGCCTCGAGGTCGTGGCCGTAGTCCCTGGCCGGCACGGCGCGGCCCTCGGCGCCGACCGCCTGGGTGGAAATCGGGTAGACGGCGAAGGCGTACTGGCTGAATACCGCGTTCAGGCCCGGCGCCAGCCAGGCGCGGGCGACCAGGTCGAGGATGTCGTTGGAGCCGTTGCCCAGGGTGATCTGCGCCGGGCTCAGACCGAAACGCGCAGCCAGCTTGGCCTTGAGCTGGTAGCCGCTGCCATCCGGATAACGGGTGATGTCACCCAGCTCGGCGCGGATCGCCTCCAGCGCCTTGGGCGACGGGCCCAGCGGGTTCTCGTTGCTGGCCAGTTTGACGATGCCGGCCGGGTCGAGGCTCAGCTCGCGGGCCAACTCGTCGACCGGCTTGCCCGGTACGTAGGGGGACAGTTTCTGCACACCCGGCACGGCCAGGGCGAGGAAATCACAGCTCATCGGGTGTCTCCGATAAAGATCGCCGGCCGCGGGCAGCGCCCGGGCCGGCGCAGGCAGGGTTCAGTCGCTCAGCATCTGTTCACGAGCGAGCCAGGACCGGGCCAGGCGAAGCCGGTTGCGGACGCGGCGTTTGCCAGTGGCAAAGGAGCATCCGCAACCGATTTCACCGCAGCAGGCCGACACGCAACGGTCATGCATAGGCTCTCAGAGTACGGCCTTTGGGTAGGAACCCAGCACCTTGACCGCCACGGTTTTCTGGCCGATCTGCTCCAGCACCTGGCGAATCAGCGGGTCCTGCTGGTGGCCGACGAAGTCGATGAAGAACACGTAGGTCCACTTGCCACTGCGCGACGGACGGGTCTCGATACGGGTCAGGTCGATGCCGTTCTGGTGGAACGGCGCCAGCAGGTCGTGCAGCGCGCCCGGCTTGTTGCTGGTCGAGACGATGATCGAGGTCTTGTCGTCGCCGGTCGGCGGCACTTCCTGATTGCCGATGATCAGGAAGCGCGTGGCGTTGTCCGGGCGATCCTCGATCTTTTCCGCCAGTTTGGTCAGCCCGTACAGCTGCGCCGCCATGTCGCCGGCAATCGCCGCGCTGCTCCACTCGCTCTTCACCCGCTTGGCCGCGTCGGCATTGCTCGACACCGCCACACGCTCGACGTTCGGGTAGTGCGCGTCCAGCCACTTGCGGCACTGCGCCAGCGACTGGGCGTGGGAATAGATCCGCGACAGCTTGTTGGTCTTGGTGTTCTCACCGACCAGCAGGTGGTGGTGGATGCGCAGCTCCACCTCGCCGCAGATCACCAGATCGTGCTCGAGGAAGCTGTCGAGGGTGTGGTTGACCGCCCCCTCGGTGGAGTTCTCCACCGGCACCACGCCGAAGTTGACCGCGCCGGCGGCCACTTCGCGGAACACCTCGTCGATCGCCGCCATCGGCTGGCTGACCACCGCATGGCCGAAGTGCTTGAGCGTCGCGGCCTGAGTGAAGGTGCCTTCCGGGCCGAGGTAGGCGACCTTGAGCGGATGCTCGAGGGCCAGGCAGGACGACATGATCTCGCGGAACAGCCGGGCGACTTCCTCGTTGCCCAGCGGCCCCGGGTTGATCTCCATGATGTGCTTGAGCACCCAGGCTTCGCGCTCGGGGCGGTAGAACACCGGCTTCTCACCGGGCTGCAGAGCCGCCATCTTGACCCGCGCGACTTCCTCGGCGCAGCGCGCACGCTCGCTGATCAGCTCGAGGATCTTCTCGTCGAGGCTGTCGATGCGCACGCGCAGGCCCTGGAGCTGATCCTGCTCGCTCATCAGCCGTGCTCCTTCTCGAATTCGGCCATGTAGCCGACCAGGGCCTGCACCGCGTCCAGACCGACCGCGTTGTAGATGGAGGCACGCATGCCGCCCACCGAACGATGGCCCTTGAGGTTGAGCAGGCCGCGCGCCTCGGCGCCGGCGAGGAACACCTTGTCCAGCTTCTCGTCGGCCAGGCGGAACGGCACGTTCATCCACGAGCGCGCATTCTTGGCGATCGGGTTGGTGTAGAACTCGCTGGCATCGATGGCGCCGTACAGCAGCTCCTGCTTAACGCGGTTGCGGCGCTCCATTTCCTCGACGCCGCCCTGCTCCTTCAGCCACTCGAACACCAGGCCGGACAGGTACCAGGAGAAGGTCGCCGGGGTGTTGTACATCGAGCCGTTGTCGGCGGCGACCTTGTAGTCGAGCATGGTCGGGCAGATGCTGCGCGCCTTGCCGAGCAGATCCTCGCGGATGATCGCTACCACCAGGCCGCTGGGACCGATGTTCTTCTGCGCGCCGGCGTAGATCATGCCGAACTGCGACACGTCGATTGGCCGGGACAGGATGTCCGAGGACATGTCGACCACCAGCGGCACGTCGCCGAGGTCCGGCACCCAGTCGAACTGCAGACCACCGATGGTCTCGTTGCTGGCGTAGTGCAGGTAGGCGGCGTTCTTCGACAGCTGCCAGTCGTTCTGCCCGGGAATGGCGAAGTAGTCGTAGGCCTTGGCGCTGGCGGCGACGTTGACGTTGCCGAAGCGGCGCGCTTCCTCGAGAGCCTTCTTCGACCAGATGCCGGTGTCGACATAGTCGGCAATGCCGTCTTCGGGCAGCAGGTTCAGCGGGATCTGGGCGAACTGCTGGCTGGCGCCGCCCTGCAGGAACAGCACCTTGTAGTTCGACGGAATGGCCAGCAGGTCGCGCAGGTCCTGCTCGGCCTTCTCGGCGATGGCGACGTAGTCGTCGCTGCGGTGGCTCATCTCCATCACCGACAGGCCCTTGCCGTGCCAGTCGAGAAGTTCGGCCTGGGCCTTGTGCAGAACGGCTTCGGGCAGCGCGGCCGGGCCGGCGCAGAAATTATGGGCTCGCATGCTCACATCCACTCTCAGTTGTTGGGCGAGGGACGCCATACGTCCTTCGCCGATCTTGCTGCGACGGCAGGCGGGACGCATCCCGCCTGCGATGGCTTACTCTTCGCCGGCCTGCGGCGCGCGCTCGTCGACCGCCGCCACGTCCGCGTCGGCCTCGACCGCGCTGTCCGCGTGCTCGTCGTCCAGCGCCTCGTCCTCACCGTTGTCCGACGGCTCCTGCACGCGCTCCAGGCCGACCAGGGTCTCGTCGCTGGCCAGCTTGATCAGGGTCACGCCCTGGGTGTTGCGCGACAGCGAGGACACTTCGTCGACACGGGTGCGCACCAGGGTGCCTTGGTCGGAGATCAGCATGATCTCCTCGCCGTCCTGCACCTGGATGGCCCCGACCAGCTTGCCGTTGCGCTCGTTGCTGACCATGGCGATCACGCCCTGGCCGCCGCGGCCGCGCTGCGGGAACTCGTCGATGGCCGTGCGCTTGCCGTAGCCGCGCTCGGAGGCGGTGAGGATCTGTGCCTGCGCCTCGGGAATCAGCATGGAAATCAGCTGCTGGCCCTCGCCCAGGCGCATGCCGCGCACGCCGCGGGCGGTACGGCCCATGGTGCGTACGTGCTTCTCCTTGAAGCGGATCACCTTGCCGCCGTCGGAGAACAGCATCACCTCCTTGGCACCATCGGTAATCGCCGCGGCGATCAGGGTATCGCCCTCTTCCAGCTTCAGGGCGATCAGGCCGGCGCTGCGCGGCTTGCTGAACTGCACCAGCGGGGTCTTCTTCACGGTGCCGAAGGCGGTGGCCATGAAGATGTAGGCGCCGGTCGGCTCGTCGTGCTCGTCGCCCTCGGCGACCTCGGTCTCCGACTCCTCGACCAGTTCGCCTTCGATCACCAGATCGTCGGCCTCGTCCAGCTCCTCATCGGCGCCAGCGCTCTGCTGCAGGGCTTCCAGGTCGATCTGCAGCATCGCGGTGATGCGCTCGCCCTCGTCCAGCGGCAGCAGGTTGACCAGCGGGCGGCCGCGCGCGGTGCGCGAGGCTTCGGGAATCTCGAAGGTGCGCAGCCAGT
The DNA here is from genome assembly GCF_019097855.1 of Geopseudomonas aromaticivorans. GTDB lineage: Bacteria > Pseudomonadota > Gammaproteobacteria > Pseudomonadales > Pseudomonadaceae > Geopseudomonas > Geopseudomonas aromaticivorans. The sequence goes on along the minus strand of NZ_JAHRGL010000040.1, from coordinate 230,657 downwards.
AGACCTTGCCCTTGCTGGAGAACAGCAGCAGGGTGGCGTGGCTGTTGGCCACCAGCAGGTGCTCGATGTAGTCCTCGTCCTTCACCCCGGTGGCCGACTTGCCGCGGCCGCCGCGACGCTGCGCCTGGTAGGCGGCCAGCGGCTGGCTCTTGGCGTAGCCGCCGTGGGAGATGGTCACCACGCGCTCTTCTTCGGTGATCAGATCGGCGATGGTCAGGTCGACCTGGGAGGCGACGATCTCGGTGCGCCGGGCGTCGCCGAACTCGGCCTTGACCTTCTCCAGCTCCTCGCGGATGACTTCCATCAGGCGCACGGGATTGCTCAGGATGCGGATCAGCTCGCCGATCTGGGTGAGGATCTCCTGGTACTCGGCGAGCAGCTTCTCGTGCTCCAGGCCGGTCAGGCGGTGCAGGCGCAGCTCGAGGATGGCCTGGGCCTGCTCCGGCGACAGGTAGTACTTGCCCTCGCGCAGGCCGTACTGCGGATCGAGGTCGTCCGGGCGGCAGGAGTCGGCACCGGCGCGCTCGACCATGGCCTCCACCGCGCTGGACTCCCAGGCGGTGGCGATCAGGCGCTCCTTGGCCTCGGCCGGGGTCGGCGACTGCTTGATCAGCTCGATCACCGGGTCGATGTTGGACAGCGCCACCGCCTGGCCTTCGAGGATGTGGCCGCGCTCGCGGGCCTTGCGCAGCTCGTAGACGGTACGCCGGGTCACCACTTCGCGGCGATGGCGGACGAACACCTCGAGCATGTCCTTGAGGTTCAGCGTGCGCGGCTGGCCGTCGACCAGCGCCACCACGTTGATGCCGAACACACCCTGCATCTGGGTCTGCGCGTAGAGGTTGTTGAGCACCACCTCCGGCACCTCGCCGCGGCGCAGCTCGATGACCACGCGCATGCCGTCCTTGTCCGACTCGTCGCGCAGCTCGCTGATGCCCTCGAGCTTCTTCTCCTTGACCAGCTCGGCGATCTTCTCGATCAGCCGCGCCTTGTTCAGCTGGTAGGGCAGCTCGGTGACCACCAGCTGCTGGCGGCCGCCGACCTTGTCGATGTCCTCGACCTCGACGCGGGCACGCATGTAGATGCGCCCGCGGCCGGTGCGGTAGGCCTCGATGATGCCGGCGCGGCCGTTGATGATCCCCGCGGTGGGGAAGTCCGGGCCGGGGATGTAGTGCATCAGCTCGTCGACGGTCAGCTCGGGGTTGTCGATCAGCGCCAGGCAGCCGTCGATCACCTCGCGCAGGTTGTGCGGCGGGATGTTGGTGGCCATGCCCACGGCGATGCCCGACGAGCCGTTGACCAGCAGGTTGGGGATCTTGGTCGGCATGACCGCCGGGATCTGCTCGGTGCCGTCGTAGTTGGGCACCCAGTCGACGGTTTCCTTGTCGAGGTCGGCCAGCAGCTCGTGGGCCAGCTTGGCCATGCGCACTTCGGTGTACCGCATGGCCGCGGCGTTGTCGCCGTCCACCGAGCCGAAGTTGCCCTGGCCGTCGACCAGCATGTAGCGCAGCGAGAACGGCTGGGCCATGCGCACGATGGTGTCGTACACCGCGGTGTCGCCGTGCGGGTGATACTTACCGATGACGTCACCGACCACACGGGCGGATTTCTTGTACGGCTTGTTCCAGTCGTTGCCCAGCTCGCTCATCGCGAACAGCACGCGCCGGTGCACCGGCTTGAGGCCGTCGCGCGCATCCGGCAGGGCACGCCCGACGATCACGCTCATCGCGTAGTCCAGGTACGACTGTTTCAGCTCGTCTTCGATATTGACCGGGATGATTTCTTTGGCCAGTTCGCCCATGAGAAGCCTGGTTCCTTAGTTCTAGGCGCGGACTGCCAGAGGCAGCCCGAACGCGCGATCCGGAAGGCCCTTGCGGGCCTCTATAAACCGCCGGAGCTTATCACAACCGCCTGCCCCGGCACATGGCAGTCCGGCGCCTCGGCCCGGGCTGTGACGCCGTCAACCGGTGCCGTGCCGCCCGGCGCTCAATGCAGACGCTTGCGGCACATCAGCTGCTTCATCTTTTCCGCATCCGGGCGCTCGACCACGCCCTTTTCGGTGACGATGGCATCGATCAGGTCGGCCGGCGTGACGTCGAACACCGGGTTGACCGCATGCACCTCCGCCGCCACGCGCTGGCCGCCGATCTCCAGCAGCTCGCGGCCGTCGCGCTCCTCGATCGGGATGTCGTCACCGCTTTCCAGGTTCATGTCGATGGTCGAGCTGGGCGCCACCACCATGAAACGCACGCCGTGGTGCATGGCGTTGACCGCCAGCTGGTAGGTGCCGATCTTGTTGGCCACGTCGCCGTTGGCGGTGATGCGGTCGGCGCCGACGATCACCCAGGTGATGCCCTCGGTCTTCATCAGGTGCGCCGCGGCGGCGTCGGCATTCAGGCTCACCGGAATGCCCTCGCCGGCCAGCTCCCAGGCGGTCAGACGAGCGCCCTGCAGCCAGGGCCGGGTTTCGTCGGCGAAGACCCGCTCGACCAGCCCGGCGAGGTGCGCGGCGCGGATCACCCCCAGCGCGGTGCCGAAGCCGCCGGTGGCCAGGGCGCCGGTGTTGCAGTGGGTCAGCAGCTTCTGCGGGCGGCTGTCGTGGCGGCGGATCAGCTCGACGCCGAGTTGGGCCATGGTCAGGTTGGCCTCGCGGTCGCTGGCGTGGATGCCGAGAGCCTCGGCCTCCAGCGCGGCGCGCACGTCGTCGCAGTCAGCCAGGCGATTGAGGCGCTCGCGCATGCGATCCAGCGCCCAGAACAGGTTGACCGCGGTCGGCCGCGACGCCGCCAGCACGCGGAAGTCCTCCTCCAGCGCCGCCTGCCAGTCGCCGCCGGCCGCCAGCCGCGCCTGAGCGCCCAGCACCACGCCGTAGGCGGCGGCGATGCCGATGGCCGGGGCGCCGCGCACCACCATCAGGCGGATCGCCTCGGCCACCCCGGCGGCGCTGTCGTAGGTCAGCCAGGTTTCCTCGAGCGGCAGCGCCCGCTGGTCGAGCAGATGCAGGACGCCGCCCCGCCAGTCGATTGCCGTGACCTTCTCCGCAGCCAGCAGTTGCTCGCGCATGTGGGACTACCTCTTGGATTCCTGAAAAAGCCGCCGAGTATACCCCTTGCCGAGCCGCGCAGCCGCTTCAAGAGCGCCCCGCCAGCGGCTACACTCGCAGGCCTTCGAACCGCCCGAACGGAAGCCCCGTACATGCCCAGCACCACCGCCCCCCTGGACCTGCTCCTGCTCCCCGAATGGATAGTCCCGGTGGAACCGGCCGGGGTGGTGCTGCGCGACCACGCGCTGGGCATCCGCGACGGCCGCATCGCCCTGCTCGCCCCACGCCAGCAGGCGCTGGCCATGGCCGCCCGCGAGCGCCGCGAACTGCCGGGCATGCTGCTCGCCCCCGGACTGGTCAACGCCCACGGCCACGCGGCGATGAGCCTGTTCCGCGGTCTCGCCGACGACCTGCCGCTGATGACCTGGCTGCAGGAACACATCTGGCCGGCCGAGGCCAAGTGGGTGAGCGCCGACTTCGTCCGCGACGGCAGCGAGCTGGCCATCGCCGAGCAGATCAAGGGTGGCATCAGCGCCTTCTCCGACATGTACTTCTTCCCCGAGGTGGCCAGCGAAGTGGTGCACGCCAGCGGCGTGCGCGCGCAGATCACCATCCCGGTGCTGAACTTCCCGGTACCCGGCGCGCACGATACCGACGAGGCACTGCGCCGCGGCCTCGAGCTGTTCGCCGACCTGCGCCACCACCCGCGGATCAAGGTCGCCTTCGGCCCGCACGCACCCTACACGGTCAGCGACGACCGCCTGGAGCGCGTGCGCGTGCTGGCCGAGCAGCTGGATGCCGGCATCCACATGCACGTGCACGAAACCGCCCATGAGGTGCAGCAGGCTCTCGAGCTGTCCGGCGAGCGGCCGCTGGCCCGCCTGGCGCGCCTCGGTCTGCTCGGCCCGCGCTTCCAGGCGGTGCACATGACCCAGGTCGACGACGCCGACCTGGCGCTGCTGGTGCAGCACAACAGCAGCGTGATCCACTGCCCCGAGTCCAACCTCAAGCTGGCCAGCGGCTTCTGCCCGGTGGAGCGCCTGTGGCAGGCCGGGGTCAACGTCGCCATCGGCACCGACGGTGCGGCGAGCAACAACGACCTCGACCTGCTCGGCGAAACCCGCACCGCCGCCCTGCTGGCCAAGGCGGTGGCCGGCTCGGCCACCGCACTGGACGCCCACCGCGCCCTGCGCATGGCCACCCTCAACGGCGCCCGCGCGCTGGGCATCGACGACGACTGCGGCTCGCTGGAGGCCGGCAAGAGCGCCGACCTGGTGGCCTTCGATCTCAGCGGCCTGGCCCAGCAGCCGGTCTACGACCCGGTCTCGCAACTGATCTACGCCAGCGGCCGCGACTGCGTGAAGCACCTGTGGGTCGGCGGCAAGGCGCTGCTGGAAGATGGCCGCCTGACGCGCATGGACGAGAACCAGCTGCGCGACAAGGCCAGCGCCTGGGGCGCGCGGATCGCCGGGGCCTGACCCGGGCAGCCACGGCAGCTCCGGGCGTGCTGGCGCGCCCCTGCCATCGGGAGCCGATCGCCGCGCGAGTCTTCGATCCCGCGACACCGACCTTCTCCGGCCCCAGCGACAAGCCGCCCGCCCCCAAGCCGCCCGAAAACTGGCAAGATAGGCGGTTAGAAGCTTCCAGCCTTGCCAACGGAACCACGTCATGAGCAACGTCGACCACGCCGAAATCGCCAAATTCGAAGCTCTCGCCCATCGCTGGTGGGACCGCGAGAGCGAGTTCAAGCCGCTGCACGAGATCAACCCGCTGCGGGTCAACTGGATCGACGAGCGCGTCGGCCTGGCCGGCAAGCGCGTGCTCGACGTCGGCTGCGGCGGCGGCATCCTCAGCGAGTCGATGGCCCTGCGCGGCGCGACCGTCACCGCCATCGACATGGGCGAAGCGCCGCTGGCCGTGGCGCGCCTGCACCAGCTGGAGTCCGGGGTCAGCGTCGATTACCGGCAGAGCACCGCCGAGGCGCTGGCCGCGGAGCTGCCCGGCCAGTTCGACGTGGTCACCTGCCTGGAGATGCTCGAGCACGTGCCCGACCCGGCCTCGGTGATCGCCGCCTGCCAGCGCCTGGTCAAGCCCGGCGGCCAGGTGTTCTTCTCGACCATCAACCGCAATCCCAAGGCCTACCTGCTGGCCATCGTCGGCGCCGAGTACCTGCTGAAGATGCTGCCTCGCGGCACCCACGACTTCAAGAAGTTCATCCGTCCCTCCGAACTGGGCGCCTGGTGCCGCGGCAGCGGTCTCGAGGTGAAGAACATCGTCGGCCTGACCTACAACCCGCTGAGCAAGACCTACAAGCTGGGTAGCGACGTCGACGTCAACTACATGATCCAGACCCTGCGCGAGGAGTGAGCGGCATGCGGCTACGGGCGGTTCTGTTCGACATGGACGGCACGCTGGTCGACAGCGCGCCTGACTTCATCGCGGTGTGCCAGGCCATGCGCGCGGCTCGCGAACTGCCGCCGCTGGAGCCGCAGCGGATCCGCGACCAGGTTTCGGGCGGCGCACGGGCCATGGTCGCCTGCACCTTCGGCCTGACGCCGGAGCATCCCGAGTTCGAGCCCCTGCGCCAGGAGTTCCTCGCCCGCTACCAGCAACACTGCGCGGTGCTGACCCGGCCGTTCGACGGCATCCTCGAGCTGCTCGCCGATCTCGAGCAGGCCCGCCTGCGCTGGGGCGTGGCGACCAACAAGCCGCTGCACTATGCCGAGCCGATCATGCAGCACCTGCAACTGGCCGAACGCGCGGCAGTGCTGGTCTGCCCCGAGCACGTTAGCCGCAGCAAGCCCGACCCGGAGATGCTCCTGCTGGCCTGCCGGCAGCTCGGCCTGGATCCGCGCGAAGTGCTCTACGTCGGCGACGACGAGCGCGACATCGCGGCCGGCCGTGCCGCCGGCACGCGCACGGTGGCGGTGCGCTACGGCTACATCCACCCCGACGACAATCCCGGCCACTGGGGCGCCGATCTGGTGATCGATCATCCCCGCGAGCTGCGTGACGTGCTCGAGCGCGCCCTGTGCGGCTGCTGAGACGGCTCTAAGACTTCCGGCGCATGGCGGCCACCCCGACCCTGCGCCACACTCGGACGCCAATGCAGGGTGGGTTGGCGCAGCGTAACCCACCCTTGCTGCGCAGGCGGCAGCTGCCGGTGGCGATGGCGGGTTACGCCGCAAGCGGCCAACCCAGCCTGCGCCCGGCCCCGGTTCCGCGATTTCGATTCAACGAGGCTCTACCCATGTTCCAATATTCCGCCCGCCCCGACCTGCTCAAGGATCGGGTGATCCTGGTCACCGGTGCCGGCCGTGGCATCGGTGCCGCCGCCGCGCGCACCTTCGCCGCCCATGGCGCCACGGTGATCCTGCTGGGCAAGACCATCGAGCACCTGGAAGAGGTCTACGACCAGATCGAAGCCGCCGGCGGGCCGCAGCCGGCGATCTTCCCGTTCAATCTGGAAACCGCCCAGCAGCATCAGTACGACGACCTCGCCGCCACCATCGAGCGCGAGTTCGGCCACCTCGACGGCCTGCTGCACAATGCCGCGCTGCTCGGCCCGCGCACGCCGATCGAGCAGTTCTCCGGCGACAACTTCATGCGCGTCATGCAGGTCAACGTCAACGCCGTGTTCATGCTCACCAGCGTGCTGCTGCCGCTGCTCAAGCTGTCCAGCGACGCCTCGGTGGTGTTCACCTCGAGCAGCGTCGGCCGCAAAGGCCGCGCCTACTGGGGCGCCTACGCGGTGTCCAAGTTCGCCACCGAAGGCATCATGCAGGTGCTCGCCGACGAGGTCGACGGCATCAGCTCGGTGCGCGCCAACAGCGTCAACCCCGGCGCCACCCGCACCAGCATGCGCGCCCAGGCCTATCCGGGGGAGAATCCGCAGCAGAATCCGGCGCCGGAAGAGATCATGCCGGTCTACCTGTATCTGATGGGCCCGGACAGCACCGGCGTCAACGGCCAGGCCTTCGACGCCCAGTGACCCCGCGGCGGGCGTCTGCCGCGACGCCCGCCCCTCTCTGCAGCGCTGACGCCCGCGGCAACGGCGCCCTTCCGTCCCCTCGTTCCACCCGCTCGCCGGCCGCACGCCTGCAACCCGCATGGCAGAGCGCTTGCCCGCCGCCCACGACCTTGGTCGCAAGAACCTGACGACGACCCGCATTGGTGCGAAACTCTGCCGATTCTAAAATGCCGGAGTTCTCATGTCGCTGTCCAGCGGGCTGATCACCGCGGTCGCCCTTTCCTACATGGCCGTCCTGTTCGCCATCGCCTTCTATGGCGACCGCCGCCAGACCAGCCCCCGTCCGCAACGCCCGCGCCTGCGCGCCTGGGTCTACAGCCTGTCGCTGGCGGTGTACTGCTCCAGCTGGACCTTCTTCGGCTCGGTCGGCCAGGCGGCCGGCCAGCTCTGGGCGTTCCTGCCGATCTACCTCGGCCCGCTGCTGCTGCTGCTGATCATGCCGCAGATGCTGGCCAAGATGATCCTGATCAGCAAGCAGGAGAACATCACCTCGATCGCCGACTTCATTTCCGCGCGCTACGGCAAGTCGCGGCCACTGGCCATCGTCGTGGCGCTGATCTGCCTGGTCGGCGTGCTGCCCTACATCGCCCTGCAGCTCAAGGGCATCGTCCTCGGCGTCAACCTGCTAACTGGTGCCCGCGCCGACGCCAACGGCATCAGCGCCCAGGACACGGCGCTGATCGTGTCGCTGATCCTCGCCCTGTTCACCATCCTGTTCGGCACGCGCAACCTGGACGCCACCGAGCATCACCGCGGCATGGTCATGGCGGTGGCCTTCGAGTCGCTGGTCAAGCTGCTGGCCTTTCTCGCCGTCGGCGTGTTCGTCACCTGGGGGCTGTTCGACGGCTTCGACGACCTGCTGGCCAGGGCGCAGGCGGCGCCGAAGCTGCAGGACTACTGGCAGCAACCGGTCGACTGGCCGGCCATGCTGGTGCAGACCGGCGTGGCGATGATGGCGATCATCTGCCTGCCGCGGCAGTTCCACGTTACCGTGGTGGAGAACATTGAGCCGCGCGACCTCAACGTGGCGCGCTGGGTGTTCCCGCTGTACCTCGCACTGGCCGCTCTGTTCGTCATCCCCATCGCCCTGGCCGGCCAGCTGCTGCTGCCCGCCGGGGTGGAGCCGGACTCCTTCGTGATCAGCCTGCCGCTGGCCGAAGCCCACCCGGCGCTGGCCCTGCTGGCCTTCATCGGCGGCGCCTCGGCCGCCACCGGCATGGTCATCGTCGCCAGCGTGGCGCTGTCGACTATGATCTCCAACGACATGCTGCTTCCCTGGCTGCTGCGCCGGCATAGCGCCGAACGGCCGTTCGAGGAGTTTCGCCACTGGCTGCTGTCGGTGCGCCGCATCGCCATCATCGCCCTGCTGCTGCTGGCCTACGTGATCTACCGGATGATGGGGCCGAACATCAGCCTGGCCGGCATCGGCCAGATCGCCTTCGCCGCTATCACCCAGCTCGGCCCGGCGATGTTCGGGGCGCTGTACTGGCGCCAGGCCAACAGCCGCGGCGTGTTCGCCGGCCTGGCGGTCGGCGCGCTGCTGTGGTGCTACACCCTGCTGCTGCCCCTGGTGGCCGCGGGCATGGGCTGGTCGCCGGACCTGTTTCCCGGCCAGCGCTGGCTGGCCAGCAATCCGCTGGGCATGCCCATGGATGCGCTGACCCAGGGCGCCCTGCTGTCGCTGACCGGCAACTTCGTGGTGTTCGCCCTGGTGTCCTGGCTGTCGCGCACCCGGGTGTCCGAGCACTGGCAGGCCAGCCGCTTCGTCGGCCAGGAGGCTTCGGTCCGCCCCAGCCCGCGCCTGTTGCTGGCGGTGCAGGTGCAGGACCTGCTGACCCTGGCCGGCCGCTTCGTCGGCGAGGAGCGCGCGCGGCAGAGCTTCATCCGCTTCGCCTACCGGCAGGGCCAGGGCTTCAGTCCGAACCAGACCGCCAGCAGCGAGTGGATTGCCCACACCGAGCGCCTGCTGGCCGGCGTGCTCGGCGCCTCCTCGGCGCGCGCGGTGGTCAAGGCCACCATCGAAGGCCGCGACATGCAGGTCGAGGACGTGGTGCGCATCGTCGACGAGGCCTCGGAAGTCCTGCAGTTCAACCGTGCCCTGCTGCAGGGCGCGATTGAGAACATCACCCAGGGCATCAGCGTGGCCGACCAGTCGCTGCGCCTGGTGGCCTGGAACCGCCGCTATCTCGAACTGTTCGAGTACCCCGAGGGACTGATCAGTGTCGGCCGGCCGATCTCCGACATCATCCGCTACAACGCCGAGCGCGGCCTGTGCGGCAAGGGCGATCCGGACCTCCACGTGGCCAAGCGCCTGTACTGGATGCGCCAGGGCACTCCGCACACCTCCGAGCGCATCTTCCCCAATGGCCGGGTGATCGAGCTGATCGGCAACCCGATGCCCGGCGGCGGCTTCGTCATGTCGTTCACCGACATCACCGCCCACCGCCAGGCCGAGGACGCCCTCAAGGAGGCCAACGAGAGCCTTGAGCAGCGCGTTGCCGAACGCACCCAGGAACTGTCCGCACTCAACGAGCAGCTGTCCGAGGCCAAGGCGCGCGCGGAAAGCGCCAACCAGTCGAAAAGCCGTTTCCTCGCCGCGGTCAGCCACGACCTGATGCAGCCGCTGAATGCCGCGCGGCTGTTCTCCGCCGCCCTCGCCCACCAGGAGGCGTTGCCGGTCGAGGTGCAGGAGCTGGTGCACCACCTGGACTCCTCGCTGCGCTCGGCCGAGGACCTGATCGCCGACCTGCTGGACATCTCGCGCCTGGAGGGCGGCCGCTTCACCCCGGAGCGCAGCACCTTCGCCCTGTCCACCCTGTACGACGCCCTCGGCGTGGAGTTCCGCGCCCTCGCCCAGGAACAGGGCATCGACCTGCGCATCCGCGCCAGCAAGCTGAGCATCGACAGCGACATCAAGCTGCTGCGCCGGGTGCTGCAGAACTTCCTGACCAATGCCTTCCGCTACGCCAAGGGCAAGGTACTGCTGGGCATGCGCCGCGATGGCCAGCACCTGCGCCTGGAAGTCTGGGACCGCGGCCCCGGCATTCCGGCGGACAAGCTCGAGGTGATCTTCGAGGAGTTCAAGCGCCTCGACAGCCACCAGACCCGCGCGGAAAAGGGCCTGGGTCTCGGCCTGGCGATCGCCGACGGCCTGTGCCGGGTGCTCGAGCACAAGCTCGAGGTGCGCTCCTGGCCGGGCAAGGGCAGCGTGTTCAGCGTACGCGTGCCGCTGGCCTGCGGCCGTGCCCTGCAAGCGCCCCAGCGCCTGCAGACGACCGCCGGACAGGTCATGAACGGCGCCCAGGTCTGGTGTATCGACAACGAGGACAGCATCCTTACCGGCATGCGCAGCCTGCTGACCCGCTGGGGCTGCCAGGTACAGACCGCGCGCACCCGCGAGGAGTGCGCCGCCCTGCTCGACGGCGGCAGCACGCCGGAACTGGTCCTCGTTGACTATCACCTGGATGGTGGCGAGACCGGCCTGGCTCTGATGGGCTGGCTGCGCGCGCGCCTCGGCCAGCCGGTGCCCGGCGTGGTGATCAGCGCCGACGGGCGTGCCGAGCTGATCGCCGAGGTGCATGCCGGCGGTCTCGACTACCTGAGCAAACCGGTCAAGCCGGCCGCCCTGCGCGCGCTGATCAGCCGCCACCTGAATCTGCGCTGAGGGAGTCCCGGCCGCCCCGCGCGGCGGCCGGGGCTGGCGACGGCCTGTTAGACTGGCTGTATCGGCCTGCCCAAAGGATTGCCCATGACTCCCGACCTCGACACTTGGCTGGACCTGGCCAGCGCCTTGGCCATCGGCCTGCTGATCGGTGCCGAGCGCGGCTGGAGCGCGCGCGAAATCCTCGATACCCGCCTATCCGCAGGCATCCGCACCTTCGGCCTGGTCGGCCTGCTCGGCGGCCTCGGCACGCTGCTCGCTGGCCATTTTGGCCCCCTGGCCTGGCTCGGCCTGCTGCTGGCGGTGGCCGTGCTGGTGACCACCGCCTACCTCATCGACCAGAAGCACGATGACGACCCCGGCCTGACCAGCGAGATGGCCCTGCTGCTGACCTTCCTCCTCGGCAGCCTGGCCCTGGCCCACAGCCGCCTGCTGGCGGGCGGCTGTGCGGTGGTGGTGGCCCTGTTGCTCAGCCTCAAGGAACCGATGCACAGCGCGCTCAAGCGCCTCACCGCGGCCGAACTGTCCGGCGCGCTGAAGCTGCTGTTCATCTCGCTGGTGCTGCTGCCGGCGCTGCCCGACCAGGGCTACGGCCCCTGGCAGGTGTTCAACCCCTACGCCACCTGGTGGATGGTGGTGCTGATCGCCGGGCTGGGCTTCGCGGCCTACGTCGCCATGCGCCTGGTCGGCACCCGTCACGGCCTGCTGCTGACCGCCCTGCTCGGCGGCATGGTGTCCTCCACCGCCATGACCCTGACCCTCGCGCGACTGCACAGCCAGCGCGAGCTGCACTCACTGCTGGCCGCCGGCCTGCTGGCCACCTCGGCGCTGATGTTCCCGCGGGTGCTGCTGGAGGTGGCGGCGATCAACCCGCGTCTGCTGGCCGAACTGCTCTGGCCGCTGGGCGCCGCCGCGCTGGTGTACGCCGGCGGCGCGTTGTACTGGTGGCGCCGCGCCGCCACCGGCGAGCAGAAGGCGAACGCCGAGCCGCCGCTGAAGAACCCCTTTGAGCTCGGTCCGGCGCTGCGCTTTGCCGTGCTGCTGGCGGTAATCCTGCTGCTGGTCGAGGTCGGCCGCCGCGAGCTGGGCGCTGTCGGCGTGTACCTGGTAGCCATCCTGTCGGGGCTGACCGACGTCGATGCCATCACCCTGTCACTGTCGCGCAGCGCCCTGCACGAGCTGGATGCCCAGGTGGCCGTGCGCGGCATCGCCCTGGCGGTCATCAGCAACAGCCTGATCAAGGGCGTGCTGATCGCCATCGTCGGCGGCCCGCGCCTGGCCCTGCTGACCGTGCCGGTGATGGCCGGCGGTCTCGGCCTGGGCCTGGCGCTGCTGCTGCTCTGAGCACTGCCGGTACGCGCGGCACTCCCTCCAGCGAGCGCACAGCGGAACCGTGGGGTGCGCCACACGCACCATCGTGCTCCATAGGGTGGATGCAGGGTTATCCACCGCTGCCGCTCAGGCCGGATCCTCGTCCAGCGCCAGCGGCAGGCTCGCCGAGCGTTCCAGCCAGTCGGCCGGCAGGCTCTTGCTGGCGCGCGCGCCGAGCAGCTTGAGCTGTTCGCTGCGCGAGATCAGGTCGCCGCGGCCGGCGACGAGCTTGTTGCGCGCATTGGCGTAGGCCTTGTCCAGCTGCTGCAGGCGGTTGCCGATCTCGTCGAGGTCCTGCACGAACAGCACGAACTTGTCGTACAGCGCACCGGCGCGCTCGGCGATCTCGCGGGCATTGAGGTTCTGCCGCTCCTGGCGCCACAAGCTGTCGATCACCCGCAGGGTGGCCAGCAGGGTGGTCGGGCTGACGATCACGATGTTCTGCCCGAAGGACTCCTCGAACAGCCCCGGCTCGGCCTGCAGGGCGGTCGCGAAGGCGCCTTCCAGCGGCACGAACAGCAGGACGAAGTCCAGGCTGTGCAGCCCCTCGAGGCGCTGGTAATCCTTGCCGGAGAGCCCCTTGAGGTGGCTGCGCAGCGACTGCACGTGCTGCTTGAGGGCCTGCTGGCGGCTGCCTTCGTCCTCGGCGCCGACGTACTGCTGGTAGGCGGTCAGGCTGACCTTGGCATCCACCACCACCTGGCGCTCGCCGGGCAGGCGGATCAGCACGTCGGGCTGGAAGCGTTCGCCGCCGGCGCCGCGCAGGCTGACCTGGGTGTCGTACTCGCGGCCCTTCTCCAGCCCGGCGTGCTCGAGCACCCGCTCGAGCACCAGCTCGCCCCAGTTGCCCTGGGTCTTCTGTCCCTTGAGCGCGCGGGTCAGGTTGGTCGCCTCGTCGCCGAGACGCTGGTTGAGCTGCTGCAGGCGCTCCAGCTCCTTGCCCAGCGAGAAGCGCTCGCGCGCCTCCTGTTGATAACTCTGCTCGACGCGCTGCTCGAAGCTGTGGATGCGCTCGCGCAGCGGGTCGAGCAGCTGGCCGAGGCGCTGCTGGCTGCTCTCGGCAAAGCGCTGCTCGCGCTCGTCGAAGATCTTCCCGGCCAACTCGGCGAACTGCGCGCGCAGCTCGTCGCGCGCCGCCTGCACCTCTTCCAGGCGCTGGCGATGGCCCTGCTGCTGCTCGCGCAGGGCCGCCGCCAGCGCCGCCCGCTCGGCGGCCAGGTCGCGCAGCTCCTCCTCGCGCTGCTGGCGCTCCTGTTGCCACTGCTGCGCCGCCTCGGCGGCCCGCTGACGCTCGACGGTCAGCAGCTGGGTCTCGCGGCGCAAGCCCGCAGTCTCCCCCTGCAGGGTCAACAGCAGGCGCTGCTGGCCCTGCGTCTCGCTGCGCGCCTGGCCGAGCTGCACAGCCAGCTCCTCGCGCGCCTTTTCGCTGGCGCTCAAACGCTCTGCCAGCTGGCCCAGCTGCTGCTGGGCCAGGCTGCGTTGCTGCTGCAGCTGCCAGAGCAGGGCGGCCGCCGGCAGCGCAGCGACGACAAGACCCAGCAACAGACTGGACAACTCGAAAGACATGGTGGTGCTCCTGAACGCAATAGCGGCGAGTATACCGGGCCGCCGGGACGGCCAGGCGGCAGGCCGCCTGCCGCGTTCAATCCACAATTACTGTGGATAACTGGGTGGACAAATTCCGGACAGATCGCCCCGCCCCCTGCAATGCATGGCCTGCAGACAATCTGGTTACTTTTTGCTCAGATTTTTTTCTGCTTGTATTTCAACGAATTAGTTATTAGGGCCAAGCGGCTGACGATGCAGGGCCGGCGAACGGCAATGCGGCCAATGGCACGCAGATTTTGTGCACAACTTCGCAACCCTGCCCCAGCCAGGACCCACCGGCCCCGACTGCGGGCAGTGTTCTCCTGTGGAAAAACAAGAGGGCCGGTTGCTTGCGCAACCGGCCCTCTGTGGACAACTCGCGATCAGCGCCTTACAGCGGCTTGCCGCGGTTGCCGTGCTGGCTGACGAAGTCCTGCACGGTTTTCAGGTCGTTGGCCAGCACGGTGCAGCGCTCCTCGCGCTGGAACAGGTCGGCCAGGTGCGGCGGCAGCTGCGGTACGGCCGCGATGCCGGCCTTCTCCACCGCTTCCGGGAATTTGACCGGATGCGCGGTACCCAGCACCACCATCGGCAGCGCCAGGCTGCGGCGGCACTCGCGGGCGGCCTTGACGCCGATCGCGGTGTGCGGGTCGAGCAGGTAGCCGGTCTGCGCATGCACCTCGGCGATGGTCGCGCAGGTGCCCTCGTCGTCCACCGCCAGCGAGTCGAACAGGCGGCGCGCCTCGGTCCAGCGGTCGTCCGCGACCGACAGCTTGCCGGTGGCCTTGAACTCGTCCATCAGCGCGCTGACGGCCAGGCCGTTGCGGCCGTGCAGGTCGAACAGCAGGCGCTCGAAGTTGGAGGAGACCATGATGTCCATCGACGGCGACAGCGACGCGTGCAGGGTGTCCTTGTCGTAGCGGTTGCCGGACATGAAGCGGTGCAGGATGTCGTTGCGGTTGGTGGCGACGATCAGCTGGTTGATCGGCAGGCCCATGTTGCGCGCCAGGTAGCCGGCGAAGATGTCGCCGAAGTTGCCGGTCGGCACCGAGAAGGCCACCGAACGGTGCGGCGCGCCGAGCTGCAGGGCGGCGTGGAAGTAGTAGACGATCTGGGCCATGATCCGCGCCCAGTTGATCGAGTTGACCGCCACCAACCGGGTGCCCTTGAGGAAGCCCTGGTCGGCGAAGCTGGCCTTGACCATCTCCTGGCAGTCGTCGAAGTTGCCTTCGATGGCGATGTTGTGGATGTTCTCGCCGAGGATGGTGGTCATCTGCCGGCGCTGTACCTCGGACACGCGGTTGTGCGGGTGCATGATGAAGATGTCGACGTTGTCGCAGGCCTTGCAGCCCTCGATGGCGGCCGAGCCGGTGTCGCCGGAGGTGGCGCCCATGATCACCACGCGCTCGTTGCGCTTGGCCAGCACATGATCGAGCAGACGGCCGAGCAGCTGCAGGGCGAAGTCCTTGAACGCCAGGGTCGGACCCTGGAACAGCTCGAGCACCCACTCGTTGGCGCCTAGCTGAGTCAGCGGCGCCACCGCCTGGTGGGCGAACACTCCGTAGGTTTCTTCCAGGATGCGCTTGAAGTCGGCGTCGGCGATGCTGCCGGCTACGAACGGGCGCATCACCCGGAAGGCCAGCTCGTGGTACGGCAGGCCGGCCCAGGAAGCAATCTCCTCGACGGTGAAGCGCGGCAGGTTTTCCGGCACGTAGAGGCCGCCGTCGCTGGCCAGGCCGGCGAGCAGCACGTCTTCGAAGTTGAGGGCCGGCGCCTGGCCGCGGGTACTGATATAGCGCATGGGGGCAAACCTTCGGTCTGAGCGGCCAGCGGCAGGCAGGTCGGACGACGCTGCGCGCAGCTGGCCGCCTGGATTAATTGAGTTGTTCGACGCGGATACGCACGACCTGGCCGGCCACGCCTTCCAGAGCTTCCAGAGCAGCGATGGCGTCGTTGATCTGCGCCTCGCGCACGCGGTGGGTGACCAGGATCATCGGCACCAGGCCGTCGTGCTCCTCGGCTTCCTTCTGCATGATCGACTCGATGTTGATGCCGCGCGCGGAGAGGATGGTCGCCACCTGGGCCAGCACGCCCGGATGGTCCTTGGCCTGGATGCGCAGATAGTAGGCGCTCTCGCAGGCCTCGATCGGCAGGATCGGGTGGTCGGACAGCGCGTCCGGCTGGAACGCCAGGTGCGGTACGCGGTTCTCCGGATCGGTGGTCAGCGCGCGGACCACGTCGACCACGTCGGCCACCACCGCCGAGGCGGTCGGCTCCATGCCGGCACCGGCGCCGTAGAACAGGGTGCTGCCCACGGCGTCGCCGTTGACCATCACCGCGTTCATCACGCCGTTGACGTTGGCGATCAGGCGGTCGGCCGGGATCAGCGTCGGGTGCACGCGCAGTTCGATGCCGGCCTCGGTGCGCCGGGCCACACCCAGGTGCTTGATGCGGTAGCCCAGCGCCTCGGCGTAGTTGACGTCGGCGGTGGTCAGCGCCGTGATACCTTCGGTGTAGGCCTTGTCGAACTGCAGCGGGATGCCGAAGGCGATCGAGGCGAGGATGGTCAGCTTGTGCGCGGCATCGATGCCCTCGACGTCGAAGGTCGGATCGGCCTCGGCGTAGCCCAGCGCCTGGGCTTCCTTGAGCACGTCGTCGAAGGTGCGGCCCTTCTCGCGCATCTCGGTGAGGATGAAGTTGCCGGTGCCGTTGATGATGCCGGCCAGCCAGTTGATGCGGTTGCCGGCCAGACCTTCGCGGATCGCCTTGATCACCGGGATGCCGCCGGCCACCGCAGCTTCGAAGGCGACGATGACGCCTTTCTCGCGGGCCTTGGCGAAGATCTCGTTGCCGTGCACGGCAATCAGCGCCTTGTTGGCGGTGATCACGTGCTTGCCGTTGTCGATGGCCTTGAGCACCAGCTCGCGGGCCACGGTGTAGCCGCCGATCAGCTCGATGACGATGTCGATTTCCGGGTTGCTGACCAGCTCGAACACGTCACCGGTGATGGGGGTACCGGTGGTATCGCATTGCGGGTTGGCGTCACGCGCGGCAATCTGCGCCACTTCGATGCCGCGCCCGGCACGGCGGGCAATCTCCTCGGCATTGCGCTTGAGCACATTGAAGGTGCCGCCACCGACGGTTCCCAACCCACAGATACCTACTTTCACCGGTTTCACTCTAGTTTCCCCATCATTACGACGCAGTACGGCCGGCGATGCCGGCCGATGAAAAGATCCGCACATTACGAAGCGCTTGATTGTTAGTCAATCAGCAGCAACCCGTCACTCACTTCGCCGCGGCCGCCAGTGCTGCCTCGGCCAGCTGCGGGGCCGGCTGGTAGCCGGGGATCATCCGGCCGTTGGCCAGCACGATGGCCGGAGTGCCCTGCACGCCGATCATCTGGCCGAGCTGGTACTGCTTGGCCACCGGGTTGTCACACTTGGCTTCAGGCACGTCCTTGCGCGCCTTGGCCAGGCTCATCGCCGCGCGACGGTCCTTCGCGCACCACACGCTGACCAGGGTGTTGTAGCCATGGCTGGCGATGCCCTGGCGCGGGAAAGCGACGTAGCGCACTTCGACGCCGCGGCGGTTGAGCTCGGCCACTTCGCTGTGCAGCTTCTGGCAGTAGCCGCAGTCGGTGTCGGTGAACACGGTGATGTGGGTCTTCTGCGCCGCCTTCTCGTCCGCGGGGAACACCACCATCTCGGCCGGCGGGATGGCGTTGATCTGCTTGGCCACCCCCTTGCTCTCGGCCTGCTCGGTGAGGTTGACGGTCTTGCCGTCCTTGACCTGGAACAGGAAGCCTTGCAGGACGAACTGGGCGTCGGCACTAGTGTAGAGCAGGCGCCCACCCTTGAGCTGGACCTGGTACAGGCCGGGCATAGGGCTTTCGCTGATGGCCTCGATCGGCAGGTCGGGCTGCAGCGACTTCAGGGTCTGGCGGATGGCCTGATCGGGCTCGGCAGCCAGGGCGATGGAACTGGCCAGCCCGAGCGTGGCGGCAGCGAGAAAACGGAACAGACGCATGGAAACTCCTTGAGCGCGAGGAAGCGGCTTGAACTATTGATAAAGCCTAACATACCCGCCCGCCGCGACTGCGGAGCGGGTACACAGGCCGACGATCAGCCGCGCGGATGATGCTCGGCATGCAAGGCCTGCAGGCGCGCCCGGGCCACATGAGTGTAGATCTGCGTGGTCGACAGATCGCGGTGACCCAGCAGCATCTGCACCACGCGCAGGTCGGCGCCGTGATTGAGCAGATGGGTGGCGAAGGCATGGCGCAGGGTGTGCGGCGACAGCGGCTTGTCGATGCCCGCCGTGCGCGCATGCAGCTTGATGCGGTGCCAGAAGGTCTGCCGGGTCATCTGCTCGCCGCGCAGACTGGGAAACAGCACGTCGCTAGGCCGCCCGATCAGCAGCTCGCCGCGCGCCTCGCGCAGGTAGCGCAGCAGCCAGTCGACGGCCTCCTCGCCGAGCGGTACCAGACGCTCGCGCGCGCCCTTGCCGAACACCCGCACCACGCCCTGGCGCAGATTGACCTGCTCGAGGGTCAGCGCCACCAGTTCGCTGACCCGCAGGCCGCAGGCGTAGAGCACCTCAAGCATCGCGCGATCACGCAGGCCGAGCGCCTCGCTCACCTCCGGCGCCGCCAGCAGCGCCACGACCTCCGCCTCGCTCAGCGAGCTCGGCACCGCCCGCGCCTGGCGCGGCAGCGAGACCAGCAGGGTCGGGTCCTCGGCAAGCAGCCCCTCGAAGGTGCAGAAATGGTAGAAACCGCGCAGGCAGGACAGCAACCGCGCCGTGGAGCGGGCGTGATAGCCGTTGTCCAGACGCCAGCCGAGATGCTCGCGAATCAGCTCGCGATCAACGCGCAACAGATCGAAGCCGCGCTCCACCAGCCAACCCTGGAAAAGCGCCAAGTCGCTGCCGTAGGCGGAACGGGTATGCCGCGCAAGCCCCTTCTCCAGCCACAGGGACTCGAGGAAGCGGTCGATCAGCGGATGGTCGGGAGCAGGCATGGGAAAATCGCCACGGCAAGGGAGCGCGCAGTCTGGCACGAGCACGGCGCACACGGCCAGCCGCCGGGAAGCCCGCTGGCTGCGCGCCAGCCGGTGCAGGACGAATCGCGGGCACAAAAAAAGCAGCCCGAAGGCTGCTTTTTCCAGCAGGAAAGCGGGTCTTAGACCAGCTTCTCCTTGATGCGTGCAGCACGACCGGACAGCGCGCGGAGGTAGTACAGCTTGGCCTTGCGCACGTCACCGCGACGCTTGACGTTGATGCTGTCGACCAGCGGGCTGTAGGTCTGGAAGGTACGCTCAACGCCGAAGCCGTTGGAGATCTTGCGCACGGTGAAAGCGCTGTTCAGGCCGCGGCTACGCTTGGCGATAACCACGCCTTCGAAGGCCTGCAGACGCTCGCGGTCGCCTTCCTTCACTTTCACTTGCACGATCACGGTGTCGCCAGGGGCGAAGGCCGGGATCGCTTTGGTCATCTGCTCAGCTTCGATCTGCTGAATGATCAGGTTCTTGTTGCTCATGCTGTGCTCCAAAGACAAGTCGTGGGACTTGCCATCGATACGTTATCTATCGTCCCGCTGGCGGATGTATTCCTCCAGCAGCTTCTTCTCTTCTCCAGAAAGCGAGCGACTATCCAGAAGATCGGCACGTCGTTCCCAGGTACGTCCCAGGGACTGCTGCAAACGCCAGCGCCGGATGTGTTCGTGGTTGCCGCTGAGCAGCACCGGCGGAACACTTCTGCCCTCGCACACCTCGGGTCGGGTGTAGTGCGGGCAATCGAGCAGGCCATCGGTAAACGAGTCCTCCTCGGCGGAATCTGCATGCCCCAACGCTCCGGGCAGCAACCGCGTAACCGCATCGATCAGCACCATGGCCGGCAGCTCACCGCCGGACAAGACATAATCGCCGATCGACCATTCCTCATCCACGTGCGTCTCGATGAAACGTTCGTCGATGCCTTCGTAACGCCCGGCAATGAGGATCAAACGCTCCTCGGTCGCCAGTTCGCGAACCGCCGCCTGGTCAAGACGACGTCCTTGCGGCGACAGGTAGATCACCTTGGCCGCACCGCCTGCGGCTGTCTTGGCAGATGCCAGGGCCAGCTCCAGCGGCTTGATCTTCATCACCATGCCGGGGCCACCGCCGAAGGGCCGATCGTCCACCGTCTGGTGGCGGTCCTCGGTGTAGTCCCGCGGATTCCAGCAGTGCAGTTGCAGGAGACCCTGCTTCACCGCGCGACTGGTAATGCCGTATTCGCTGATGGCGCCGAACATCTCGGGAAACAGGCTGAGAACGTCTACCCGCATGGGTTAGAAATCCGCATCCCAGTCCACCCGCATCTCGCCGGCAGCCAGATCGACCTGCTGCACGCATTGCCCGGTATAGGGCAACAGGCGCTCACGATCATCCAGACTACCCGCGCAGGGCTTCACCACCAATACGTCATTGGCGCCGGTTTCCAGCAAGTGATCGACCCGACCGAGCAACTGCCCGTCCTGGTTGATGACCCGCAGGCCTTCCAGCTGATACCAATAGATCTCGTCATCCTGCAGAGCCGGCAGCTGGCTGCGCGGCACAAGGATGAGAAACCCAACATGGTTCAGGGCCTCTTCGCGATCGTCGAGTCCCTTGATCCGGACAGTCAGCACCTTGCCATGCAGGCGGCCACTGACCAGTTCGACCTGGCGGACTTCACCATCGCGCTTGAGCGTCCAATGACGGTAGTCCAGCAGGTTCTCCAACGGGTCGGTGTAGGAATACACCTTCACTTCACCGCGGATGCCGAACACCGAAACGATTTTGCCGAGGACGACCAGATCCTCAGCGGGTGCCGGCGAATGTTGCATCATCAAGGTCTCAGGCTTTCGCCGCTTCCTTGAGCAACTGGGCAGCGCGCTCGGAAGCCTGGGCACCCTGGCTCAGCCAGTACTGGGCGCGTTCGGCGTTCACGGACAGACGTACTTCGGCACCGGTAGCAACCGGATTGAAGAAGCCAATACGCTCGATGAAGCGACCTTCACGGGCGGAGCGGCTGTTGGTCACGGTCAGGTGATAGAAAGGGCGCTTTTTGGAGCCGCCACGAGCAAGACGGATGGTTACCATTGAACTTCGTTCCTGTAGTCGTTGCTTGCAAACACTGCATGCACACTAGGGCGCACGGCCCGAAAGGCCGCACATTCTAAGGATTATCCGGGGATTTGCAAAGCCCTTTTCCAGCGCCCACCAAGGCGGGCACTGGAAGACGGAGTCATCCTCTGTTTGTCGCGTACCGCCGGAGCGGCCCGCGATGATCGGCGGCGACGACCAGCGTCGCCGCCCGATTCTTACATTTTCGGCATGCCGCCGCCGGGCAGCAGGCCGCTCATGCCACGCATCATCTTGGCCATGCCGCCCTTGGCGGTGACCTTCTTCATCATCTTCTGCATCTGCTTGTGCTGCTTGATCAGGCGACCGACATCCTGCACCTGGGTACCGGAACCCAGGGCGATGCGGCGCTTGCGCGAGCCACTGATCAGCTCGGGGTCGCGGCGCTCGAGGGGGGTCATCGAGTTGATGATCGCCTCCATCTGCTTGAACTGCTTCTCCGCCACGTTCTGGGCATTGCCCATCTGACCGAGATTCATGCCGCCGAGCATCGGCAGCTTGTCCATCAGGCTGCCGAGGCCGCCCATGTTCTTCATCTGCTGCAGCTGGTCGCGGAAGTCCTCGAGATCGAAGCCCTTGCCCTTCTTCAGCTTCTTGGTGAGCTTCTCCGCCTTCTCGCGGTCCATGGTCTGCTCGGCCTGCTCGATCAGGCTGAGCACGTCACCCATGCCGAGGATGCGCGAGGCCACGCGATCGGGATGGAACGGATCGAGCGCTTCGCTCTTCTCGCCCATGCCGAGGAACTTGATCGGCTTGCCGGTGATGGCGCGCACCGACAGCGCCGCACCGCCACGGGCATCGCCGTCGACCTTGGTCAGCACCACGCCGGTCAGCGGCAGGGCTTCGTTGAAGGCCTTGGCGGTGTTGGCGGCATCCTGGCCGGTCATGGCGTCGACCACGAACAGGGTCTCCACCGGGTTGATCGCCGCGTGGACCTGCTTGATCTCCTCCATCATCTCGGCGTCGATGTGCAGACGGCCGGCGGTGTCGACGATCACCACGTCAATGAACTTCAGCTTGCCCTCGGCGATGGCCGCGCGGGCGATGTCCACCGGCTTCTGGCTCAGGTCGGAGGGGAAGAAGGTGACCCCCACTTCATTGGCCAGGGTTTCCAGCTGCTTGATCGCCGCCGGGCGGTAGACGTCGGCCGACACCACCAGCACCGACTTCTTCTTGCGCTCCTTGAGGAAGCGCGCCAGCTTGCCGACGGTGGTGGTCTTGCCCGCGCCCTGCAGGCCGGCCATCAGGATCACCGCCGGCGGCGTAGCGGCGAGGTTCAGGTCCTCGTTGGCCGCGCCCATCAGCTCTTCCAGCTCGGCACGGACGATCTTCACGAATGCCTGTCCCGGTGTCAGGCTCTTCGACACCTCGGTGCCAACCGCGCGATCCTTGACCTTGTTGACGAAGTCCTTGACCACCGGCAGGGCGACATCGGCCTCGAGCAGGGCCATGCGCACCTCGCGCAGGGTGTCCTTGATATTGTCCTCGGTCAGCTTGGCGCGCCCGGTGACATTGCGCAGCGTCTGCGAGAGGCGGTCGGTCAAATTCTCGAACATGCACGTTCCTTGGAAGATGGAGCTTGCGGCAGGCGGCGGATTATAGCCGAGACCGGCCGCCGCCGACACCGCCCGCAGACTTTCGTGGATAGTCGGTTCTGTGCCAAACTCGGCAACTCCGAGGCTTCTTCCACAAGGACTTATGACGCCTTTGCTGCCCAGCCTGGCGGCGGCCGGCCTGTATGCCGGCGCTGCACTCTATCAGGCACTGCTGCTGTCCCGTCGTGCGACGCCTGACAAGCGCCTGCTCGGCCTCCTTGGCGTGCTGGCCCTGCTGGCCCACGCCTTCGGGCTGCGCCTGCTGCTGCTGAACAACGGCGCCCTGCAGCTCGACTTCTTCAATGCCGCCAGCCTGCTGGCCGCCGCAGTGATCACCCTGACCCTGCTGGCCAGCCTGCGCATCCCGGTGGAAAACCTGCTAGTGCTGCTGTTCCCACTGGGCAGCCTGACCACCCTGCTCGCCCTGCTGCCGGGCGGCACAACCCAGCCAATCGTCGAGGAGCCGGGCATCCTCGCCCACATCCTGCTGTCGATCCTGGCCTACGGTCTGCTCACCATCGCGGTGGTCCAGGCCCTGCTGCTGCTTCTGCAGAACCGCCAACTGAAGAACAAGCACCCGTCCGGCATCATCCGCAACTTCCCGCCGCTGCAGACCATGGAAAGCCTGCTGTTCGGCTTCCTGTGGGGCGGCTGGTCGCTGCTGTCGCTGTCGCTGCTGTCCGGCTGGCTGTTCCTCGACGACCTGTTCGCCCAACACCTGGTGCACAAGACCCTGCTCGCCTGCGTGGCCTGGGTGGTGTTCGGCGTGCTGCTGTGGGGCCGCCACCAGCTCGGCTGGCGTGGCGGCAAAGCGATCCGCTGGACCCTGGCCGGCTTCCTGCTGCTGATGCTGGCCTACTTCGGCAGCAAGCTGGTCCGCGAATTCATCCTGCATATCTGAAGGTAGACACCGTGGGCGATGACCATAGTGGTTTCCTGCCCCGCCTGCTGCGCAGGCTCTGGCAACTGCTGCGCCCGCTGCCGCTTCCCGTCGCCGAGACGACCGATCACGAAGAACTGCGCGACGCCGTGCACGAGTCCGCACCCGGCCAGCCACGCAGCCGCCAGGCCATGCTGGCGGGCATTCTCGAACTGGACCGGGTCACGGTCAACGACATCATGATCCCGCGCAACGAGGTGGTCGGCATCGACCTGGAGGACGACCTCGAGCAGATCACCGCCCAGCTGCGCAACACCACCCACACCCGCCTGCCAGTCTACCGCCACGACCTCAACCAGATCGAGGGCGTGGTGCACATGCGCCGCATCGCCCGCCTGCTGACCAGCAGCCGACCGAGCCACGAACTGCTGCGCAGCGCCTGCGTGACCCCCTATTTCGTGCCGGAAAACACGCCGCTGTCGACCCAGCTGATCAACTTCCAGAAGCACAAGCGCCGCATGGGCATGGTGGTCGACGAGTACGGCGAGGTCATCGGCCTGGTGACCTTGGAGGACATCCTCGAGGAAATCGTCGGCGAATTCACCACCCAACCCGGGGTGCACGAGCCAGAAATCCACCCGCAGGACGATGGCAGCTACGTGGTCGACGGCAGCGCCCACATCCGCGAGGTCAACCGCGAGCTGAGCTGGCGCCTGCCCTGCGACGGCCCCCGGACCATCAACGGCCTGGTCACCGAAGCCCTGGAAAACCTTCCCGACAGCAGCGTGTGCCTGAAGATCGGCGCGTACCACCTGGAGATCCTGCAGTCCGCGGAAAACCGGGTGACCCAGGTACGCATCTGGCAGCACGGCCAGCGCCAGCCGGGGCCGGCCGCCTGACACCCTGCCCGCTTCAGCGAAAAGGGCCGGACCTCTCGCGAGGGCCGGCCCTTTTTTACGGACGGATCAGCCTTACAGCTCGATCGTCACCGCCTGCGCCGCACGCAGCGCCTTGGTCCGCGCAGCCTCGATCGACGCGTCGCGCGCCAGCGCCACACCCATGCGCCGCTGGCCGCTGACCTCAGGCTTGCCGAACAGGCGCAGTGCCGTATCCGCCTCGGCCAGCGCCGCCCCCAGGTTGCCGAAACGCACTTGCTGCGACTCGCCTTCGACCAGGATCACCGCCGAGGCCGACGGGCCGAACTGGCGGATCGCCGGGATCGGCAGGCCGAGGATGGCCCGCGCATGCAGGGCGAACTCGGACAGATCCTGGGAAATCAGGGTCACCAGGCCAGTATCATGCGGGCGCGGCGACACTTCGCTGAACCACACCTGCTCGCCCTTGATGAACAGCTCGACGCCGAACAGGCCGCGTCCGCCAAGGGACTCGGTCACCGCATGGGCAATACGCTCGGATTCGGCCAGCGCCTTCGGGCTCATCGCCTGCGGCTGCCAGGACTCCTGGTAGTCGCCCTTCTCCTGGCGATGACCGACTGGCGCACAGAAGGTGGTGCCGCCGGCATGGCGCACGGTGAGCAGGGTGATTTCGTAGTCGAAGTCGATGAAGCCCTCGACGATCACCCGCCCCTTGCCGGCACGGCCGCCTTCCTGGGCATAGTCCCAGGCCTTCTGCACGTCGGCTTCGCCGCGCAGCAGGCTCTGGCCCTTGCCGGAGGAGCTCATGATCGGCTTGACCACGCAGGGGAAGCCCAGCTCGGCCACGGCCGCGGCGTAGTCCGCGAAGGAGTCGGCGAAGCGGTATGGCGAGGTCGGCAGGCCCAGCTCCTCGGCCGCCAGGCGGCGGATGCCCTCGCGGTTCATGGTCAGCCGGGCGGCGCGCGCGGTCGGCACCACGGTGAAGCCCTCGGCCTCCAGTTCGACCAGGGTGTCGGTGGCGATCGCCTCGATCTCGGGAACGATGTAGTGGGGCTGCTCCTGCTCGATCACCGCACGCAGCGCGGCGCCGTCGAGCATGCTGATCACGTGGCTGCGATGCGCCACCTGCATGGCCGGCGCGTTGGCGTAGCGGTCGACGGCGATCACCTCGCAGCCCAGGCGTTGCAGCTCGATGGCGACTTCCTTGCCCAGCTCGCCAGAGCCGCACAGGAGCACACGGGTCGCGCTCGGCGACAGCGGGGTTCCGATCATGGTCACGGAATGCTTCCTTCAGAGGGGGTTGGGTTTTACCAGAAACTGTCCAGCCGCCAGGGCACGCTCATAACAGCGCGCGAGCACGGCGCGGCGCTCGGCGTTGTCCATCCGCCCCCAGCGGGTGATTTCCTCGCCGCTGCGCTGGCAGCCGACGCAGATATCGTCATCGTCCAGCGCGCAGACATACACGCAGGGCGAGGCAACCGGTTTTTCCTGCGCTGGCGGCTGCAGTTCGACCATCAGTCGGCCTGCTCGACCAGTTCGCGGGCATAGCGACGGGCATTGTCCACATAGTGGGCGGCGTTGTTTTCCAGGCCGCGCATCTGCTCCTCGCTGAGCTGACGCACCACCTTGCCCGGCACGCCCATCACCAGGCTGCCGTCGGGAATTTCCTTGCCTTCGGGGATCAGCGCACCGGCGCCGATCAGGCAGTGCCGGCCGATCTTCGCGCCATTGAGCACCACCGCGCCGATACCGACCAGGCTGTGATCGCCAACCGTGCAGCCATGCAGCGTGACCTTGTGGCCGATGGTGACGCCCTTGCCAATGGTCAACGGCCAGCCCATGTCGGTGTGCAGCACACTGCCGTCCTGTACGTTGCTGTTCTCGCCGACGTGGATCAGCTCGTTGTCGCCGCGCAGCACGGCACCGAACCAGACACTCGCGCCAGCCTCCAGACGCACCTTGCCGATCACGCTGGCCGTGGCAGCAATCCAGCTGTCGGGATGGGCTTCGACATGGGCATCGCCCAGTTGGTATTTCATCGGCAGGCTCCTCGGCTCGCTCAACGATAGTGGCTGTAATGGGGCGGCGGCTCGCGCAGCTCGATGCCGGCGTCGTAGATCAGGTTGACCAGCTCGACCACCATCATCGCAGTCAGGCCCCAGATCTTGAAGCCGCCGTAGCGGTAGCTGGGCACGTACCAGCTGTAGCCGAGGTAGTCGATGCGGTGGGTAATCTCGCGCGGGTCATCGCGGAAGAACTTCAGCGGCACCGAGAATACCGCAGCAATCTCGTCGTCGTTGGCCTTGAATTCGACATAGTCGGGGATGAAGCCGACGTAGGGGGTGACCTTGATGCCGTGCCGCGAGATCTGTGTACTGAGCGGACCGACCACCTCGACCAGACCGGGCGCCAGCCCCACCTCCTCGTACGCCTCGCGCAGGGCAGTGAATACCAGCGACTCGTCCTCGGGATCGCGCCGCCCGCCAGGGAAGGCCACCTCGCCGCCGTGGGTGGACAAGCCGCTGGCGCGCAGGGTCAGCACCAGCTGCGGATCTTCGCTGCGGGTGATCGGCATCAGCACCGCCGCTTCGGGGAAGTTGCGATCGCTGGGCAGGGATTCGGGGCTGTGGGCCTGCACGCGTTGGCGCAGTTCGTCCAGCATGGGGCAATCTCGTCGTCTGTTCGTCCCGAATCATGGCATGAAAGCCCGGATGCGCCCAAGCCCTCCGCCCGGCAACCGGCATATCCCGCTTTCCCTCCTCGTGACGCTCCCCTAGAATTGACTGCGAAATGCCGGCACGAGGACGGCGTAACAGTGCGCTGATCAGCCCCAGCAGCGCCCTGCATGAACAACCGGCCGCCGGGCTGACGGCCACCCTGGTTCGCATTGGAATGCCTGTCATGCGCTGGTCGATTGTCTTCTGCTGTTTTCTGTTCGCCACCCTGGCTAATGCCATGAGCACGCCAGGCCTCGACAGCCCGGCAATCGACAAGGTGCTGGTGGTCAAGTCCGAACGCAAGCTGCTCCTGCTCAGCCGCGGCGAAATCCTCAAGAGCTACCGGGTCTCGCTGGGCAAGCAGCCCAACGGCCCGAAACGCTACCAGGGCGACAAGCGCACCCCGGAAGGCTTCTACTGGATCGACTGGCGCAAGACCAGCGACAAATACAACCTGTCCATGCACATCTCCTACCCCAACCAGCAGGATCTGCACCACGCCCGGCAGAAGGGTCTTCCGGCCGGCGACATGATCATGATCCACGGCACGCCGCTGGACGCGGAATATCCCGAGTGGTATTTCCACACCCTCGACTGGACCGAAGGCTGCATCGCCATGCGCAACCACGACATTCGCGAGGTGTGGAGCCTGGTCAAGGACGGGACGCTGATCGAGATCCGTCCCTGACGCTGCAGGCGATCAAACAAAAAAGGCGCCACATCCAGGGATGCGGCGCCTTTTTTGTTGCACCTCGTCGAGAGGTCCGAGCCTAGAACACCATGTCCGACAGGCGCCAGACGTCGAAAGCCGGCGTCTCGTAGGGGTGCTGCTGCTTGAGCGCCTTGACCGCCGCATGGATCAACTCGTCGGCCACCACCATCTCGACCTTCCACTCGGCCACCTGCGCCAGCTCACCCTGAGCCCCCTCGTAGGGCTGACTGCCCGGCAGCGGATGGAACTGCCCCTGCCCGAGGGTCTGCCAGCAGCAGCTGTCGTAACTGCCGATACGACCGGCACCGGTAGCGAAGATCGCGGTCTTGACCGTTTCCAGATGGGACTCGGGAACGAAGAAACACAGCTTGTACATCAAGAACTCCGGGGCGAAGAGAGTTGCGGCGGCAGTGGCACTTGGCCACAGAGGATACTGGGTGATAATTCGGCCACTCAGGACCGGGTGCTTCGTCCCTGACAGCACAAAAACGTAATCCATCCTCAGACGCCAAATCCGCGAACAAGATCACGCCCCACACAAAGAAATGGCGCCAAACAGGCGCCACCGCAATAAAACTTGCCGCCCACCGGCAGCCCGAAGGCCACCGGCGGGCGGGCATGGGCTCAGTCGACCCAGACCCGCGCGTTGCGGAACATGCGCATCCAGCCGGCGTCTTCCTGCCAGTCGTCCGGACGCCAGGAGTTCTGCACGGCGCGGAACACGCGCTCCGGGTGCGGCATCATGATGGTGACGCGACCGTCGCGGGTGGTCAGGCCGGTGATGCCGCGCGGCGAACCGTTGGGGTTGGCCGGGTAGCTTTCGGTGACCTTGCCATGGTTGTCGACGAAGCGCAGCGCCACGGCGCCGGACAGGTCGGCCTGCAGCAGGGCTTCCTCGCTGGCGTACTCGGCATGCCCCTCGCCGTGGGCGATGGCGATCGGCAGACGCGAACCGGCCATGCCCTGCAGGAAGATCGACGCCGACTCCTGCACCTGGACCATGGCCACCCGCGCCTCGAACTGCTCGGAGCGGTTGCGCACGAAGCGCGGCCAGGCCTCGCTGCCGGGGATCAGCTCGCCCAGGTTGGAGAGCATCTGGCAGCCGTTGCACACGCCAAGAGCGAAGCTGTCCTTGCGCGCGAAGAAGGCGCTGAAGTTATCGCGGGCGCGGTTGTTGAACAGCACCGACTTGGCCCAGCCGCCACCGGCGCCGAGCACGTCGCCGTAGGAGAAGCCACCACAGGCCACCAGGCCCTTGAAGTCTTCCAGGCTGACGCGACCGGCGATGATGTCACTCATGTGCACGTCGACCACGGCGAAGCCGGCGCGGTGGAAGGCCGCCGCCATCTCGGTCTGTCCGTTGACGCCCTGCTCGCGCAGAATCGCCATGCGCGGGCGCACGCCGGTGTTGATGTAGGGCGCCGCGACGTTGTCGTTGACATCGAAGCCGAGCTTGACCGACAGGCCCGGGTTGCTGTCGTCGAGCAGCTGGTCGTACTCCTGCTCGGCACACTCGGCGTTGTCGCGCAGGCGCTGGATGCGGTAGCTGGTCTCGCTCCAGATGCGCTGCAGGATGCGGCGCTCGGCGCGGTAGACCACCTCGTCGCCCAGGCTCAGGCGGATGTCGCCACCGGCAACCGGCTGGCCGATCACGCTGACGCAGTCGGCCAGGCCAACGGCGGCAAAGCGCGCCAGCACCTCGGCAGTGTCGGCCTGACGGACCTGGACGACCGCGCCCAGCTCCTCGCTGAACAGCGCGGCGCCGAGCGCCTCGCGGCCGGCCGCCAGCACGTCGAGCTGCAGATCGAGACCGCAATGGCCGGCGAAGGCCATTTCCACCACGGTGGTCAGCAGGCCGCCGTCGGAGCGGTCGTGGTAGGCCAGCAGCTTGCCGTCGGCGTTCAGGCCCTGGATGGTGTCGAAGAAGCCCTTGAGGTCGGCGGCGTTGTCGACATCCGGCACGCTGCGGCCGATCTGGCTGTAGACCTGGGCGATGATCGAGCCGCCGAGGCGGTTCTGGCCACGACCGAGGTCGATCAGCAGCAGTTCGCTGGCGCCCTGGTCCAGACGCAGCTGCGGGATCAGGGTGCGGCGGATGTCCTGCACCGGCGCGAAGCCGGAGACGATCAGCGACATCGGCGCGGTGACGCTCTTGTCGGCACCCGCGTCCTGCCAGCGGGTCTTCATCGACATGGAGTCCTTGCCCACCGGGATGGTGATGCCCAGCGCCGGGCACAGCTCCATGCCCACCGCCTTGACCGTGTCGTACAGGCGGGCGTCCTCGCCCGGGTGGCCGGCAGCGGCCATCCAGTTGGCCGACAGCTTGATGTCGGAAACCTTGGCGATGCTGGCAGCAGCCAGGTTGGTGAGGGTTTCGCCGACCGCCATGCGCCCGGAGGCTGGGGCGTCGAGCAGGGCCAGAGGGGTGCGCTCGCCCACCGCCATGGCTTCACCGGTGTAGACGTCGAAGGCGGTGGCGGTCACGGCGCAATCGGCCACCGGCACCTGCCACGGGCCGACGAACTGGTCGCGGGCCACCAGGCCGGTGATCGAACGGTCGCCGATGGTGATCAGGAAGCTCTTGCTGGCCACCGCGGGGTGACGCAGCACGCGCTCGACCGCCTCGTCCAGCTCAAGGCCGGCAGCGCAGAAGTCGTCGCCCAGCTCGGCCTCGCGGGTCACCGAGCGGTGCATGCGCGGCGCCTTGCCGAGCAGCACCTCCAGCGGCATGTCCACCGGGTTGTTGCCGAAGTGGCTGTCGGCCACGGTCAGACGCAGCTCCTCGGTGGCCTCGCCGACCACGGCGAACGGGCAGCGCTCGCGCTCGCAGATGGCCTTGAAGGTGTCGAGGTCGGCGGCGTCGACGGAGAGGACGTAGCGCTCCTGCGACTCGTTGCACCAGATTTCCAGCGGGCTCATGCCCGGCTCGTCGTTGGGCACGTTGCGCAGCTCGAAGCGGCCACCGCGGCCGGCATCGTTGATCAGCTCCGGCAGGGCGTTGGACAGGCCGCCGGCGCCGACATCGTGGATAAACTTGATCGGGTTCTGCTCGCCCATCTGCCAGCAGCGGTCGATGACCTCCTGGCAGCGGCGCTCCATTTCCGGGTTCTCGCGCTGCACCGAAGCGAAGTCGAGGTCGGCCGAGCTGCTGCCGGTCGCCATCGACGAGGCGGCACCGCCGCCCAGGCCGATCAGCATGGCCGGGCCGCCGAGCACGATCAGCTTGCCGCCGACCGAGATCTCGCCCTTCTGCACGTGCTCGGCGCGGATGTTGCCCAGGCCGCCGGCGAGCATGATCGGCTTGTGGTAGCCGCGCACTTCCTCGCCACGCGGGGTGGCGATGGCCTGCTCGAAGGTACGGAAGTAGCCGGTCAGGTTGGGCCGGCCGAACTCGTTGTTGAACGCCGCGCCGCCCAGCGGACCCTCGACCATGATGTCCAGCGCGCTGACGATGCGCTCGGGCTTGCCGTAGGCCTTCTCCCACGGCTGCTCGAAGCCGGGGATCTGCAGGTTGGACACGGTGAAGCCGACCAGGCCGGCCTTGGGCTTGGAGCCGCGACCGGTGGCGCCCTCGTCGCGGATCTCGCCGCCGGAGCCGGTGGAGGCACCGGGGAACGGAGCGATGGCGGTCGGGTGGTTGTGGGTCTCCACCTTCATCAGGATGTGTATCGGCTCCTGATGGGCGGCGTACTCGTGGCTGCCCGGCTGCGGGAAGAAGCGCCCGGCGCTGAAACCCTCGATCACCGAAGCGTTGTCCTTGTAGGCGGACAGCACGCCTTCGCGGTGCAGCTCGTAGGTGTTCTTGATCATGCCGAACAGGGATTTCTCCTGGCTTTCGCCGTCGATGTCCCAGCTGGCGTTGAAGATCTTGTGCCGGCAGTGCTCGGAGTTGGCCTGGGCGAACATCATCAGCTCGATGTCGTGCGGGTTGCGCCCCAGCTCGACAAAGTTCTGCACCAGGTAGTCGATCTCGTCCTCGGCCAGGGCCAGGCCCAGCTGAACGTTGGCGGCCTCCAGGGCCGCGCGACCGCCACCGAGCACATCGACCACGGTCAGCGGCTTGGGCTGGGCATGGCTGAACAGGGCGCCAGCCTCCTGCATGTCGGCCAGCACCAGCTGGGTCATGCGGTCGTGCAGGGTCGCGGCGACCAGCTCGACCTCGGCCGCGGACAGTTCACCGGCGACGTAGTAGGCGATGCCGCGTTCCAGGCGCTGGATCTTGCCCAGGCCGCAGTTGCGGGCGATATCGCTGGCCTTGCTCGACCACGGCGAGATGGTGCCGAAACGCGGCACCACCAGGAACAGGCGCCCCTGCGGCTCCTGCACCGGCACGCTCGGTCCGTACTGCAGCAGACGGGCCAGCACTTGTTCCTCGTTGCTGTCGAGGGCGCTGGACACTTCGGCGAAATGGGCAAACTCGGCGTACAGGCCGGCTACCGCAGGGACCTTCTCGGTCAGTTGCTCGAGCAGTTTGCCGTGACGGAAGGCGGAAAGAGCGGGGGTGCCGCGCAGGATCAGCATTGTCGGAACAGCCTCTTGGGCAAGGGAGTGCGAAAGACCCGACATTCTAGCGCAAAGCCGCCAGCCCGGCACCCGCAGCCGTCGCCACCGGGCGGCCGACCGACCAGCCGACCGCCGATATATGGCCCCATGCCCGGCTTTGCGTATACTCCAGCCATGTTCAGCCTCAATGTACGACGCCTGCGCCCCAGCACCTGGCTGCTGACCACCGTACTTCTCCTGCTGCTCAGCGCGTGTGGCAAACCGCCGACCGCCCTCGAGCGCGTGGAGGAGGAAGGCGTGCTGCGTGTGATTACCCGCAACAGCCCGACCACCTACTATCAGGACCGCAACGGCGAAACCGGCTTCGAGTTCGACCTCGCCGAGCGCTTCGCCGAGAGCCTGGGCGTCAAGCTCGAGATCGAGACGGCCGACAGCTTCGACGAGCTGTTCGCCCGCCTTAACAGCCCCAACGGCCCTCACCTGGCTGCCGCCGGCCTGGTCGAGTCCGCCCAGCGCAGCCAGACGATACGCTTCAGCCAACCCTATCTGGATGTCACCCTGCAGGTGGTGTACCGCAAGGGCCGGCCGCGACCGACCAAACCGGAGCAGCTGCTCGGCAAGCGCATCGTCGTGGTCAAGGGCAGCATTCACGCCGAACGACTGGCCGAGCTGAAAAAGCGCCTGCCCGAGCTGCAGTACACCGAATCCGACGAAGTCGAAGTCACCGACCTGCTGGGCATGGTCGACGAGGGCAAGATCGATCTGACCCTGGTCGGCTCCAACGAACTGGCGATGAGCCAGTTCGGCTTCCCCAACGTGCACGTCGCCTTCGACCTGGAGGGCACCCAACACCTCGCCTGGGCAGTAGCGCCGGGCGCCGATGCCAGCCTGCTGGAGAAGATCAACGCCTTCCTGGCCAAGGCCCGCCAGGACAAGACCCTGCAGCAGCTCAGCGAGCGCTACTACGGCCATATCGACGTCCTCGGTTACGTCGGCACCTACACCTTCGCCAAGCACCTGCAGCAGCGCCTGCCCCTCTACGAAGGGCATTTCCGCAAGGCCGCCGAAACCCACAAGATCGACTGGCGGCTGCTCGCCGCCATCGGCTACCAGGAATCGATGTGGCAAGCCGACGCGGTCTCCAAGACGGGAGTGCGCGGCCTGATGATGCTGACCCAGCGCACCGCGCAGTCGATGGGCGTGGCCGACCGCCTCGACCCCCGGCAGAGCATTCGCGGCGGCGCTCGCTACTTCATCCAGGTGCATGCCGAACTGCCGGACAGCATCAAGGAGCCGGACCGCAGCTGGTTCGCCCTCGCCGCCTACAACATCGGCGGCGGTCACCTCGAGGATGCGCGCAAGCTGACCCAGGCCGCCGGCCTGAACCCCAACAAGTGGCTGGACGTGAAGAAGATCCTGCCCCGCCTGTCGCAGAAGCAGTGGTATCGCAAGACCCGCCACGGCTACGCCCGCGGCGGCGAACCGGTGCACTTCGTCAACAACATCCGCCGCTACTACGACATCCTCAGCTGGGTGACTCAGCCGCAACTGGAAGGCGGCCAGGTGGCCGAGCGCGGCCTGCACAGCCCCGGCATCAACAAGACCCCGCCGAAGGAAGAGCCACGCCTGTAACCGCGCGACTTACCCTTTCTGGCGCCGCCGGCGGAAGAACTCGCTGAGCATGCTGCCGCACTCCGCCGCCAGCAGCCCGCCCTCGATCAGCAGGCGGTGATTGAGGAAGCTCTGCTCGAAGAAGCGCCCGCGGCTTTCCACCACCCCGGCCTTGGGCTCGGTAGCACCGTAGACCACCCGACCGATGCGCGAATGCACAATCAGCCCGGCGCACATGCTGCACGGCTCCAGGGTCACGTACAGCGTGCTGCCAGGCAGCCGGTAGTTCTCCAGGCTGCGCGCCGCATCGCGGATCGCCACCATCTCGGCATGGGCGCTGGGATCGTGGGTGGAGATCGGGCAATTGAAGCCGCGGCCGACGATCTCGCCGTCCACCACCAGCACCGCGCCCACCGGCACTTCGCCCAGCGCCGCGCCCTGCGCAGCCAGCGCCAGCGCCTCGCGCATGAAGCGCTCGTCGTGGCTGCGGTCGATGATCATCGGTTTCTTCATGGCGAAAAGGCTGCGGGGGAAGGAAAGCCCGCCAGTTTGGGAAAAGCCGGCGCGGAGTCAAGCCCGCACGACCCGAAGCCCCATATGGACCGTCGGGTAGAAAACTCGCACAGCGATTTTCTACCGATGAGCGCAGGCCGCGGCACGGCCTGGTGGGCAATCGCTGCGCGGGTTGCACCACCCTACGCCCTCCCCCGCCTTCTCCACTCAGACCACCGCGATGGCCGCCATCAACCCGGTTTCCATGTGGTCGATGACGTGGCAGTGGAACATCCAGGTGCCCGGATTGTCGGCCACCAGCGCCACCCGCGCGGTCTCCTGCTTGCCCAGCAGGTAGGTATCGGTGAAGTACGGCGTGATCGCCCGGCGATTGGAGTCGAGCACCTTGAAGCTCATGCCGTGCAGGTGGATCGGATGCTGATACTGGCTGAGGTTGCGCAGCTCGAGGATGTAGCTGTGCCCCTGCTTGAGGGTGGCGATTGGCCGCTCGGCGCAGCGCTTGTCGGCGATGTCCCAGGCCTGGCCGTTGATCTGCCAGAAGCTGTGCGCCGCGCCCTGGGCCAGGTTGACCGACACCGCGCCGGTCCACTCGAAGTTGAAGCGCTGGGTCTCGGCGCCGACCAGATCCGGCTCGGCGACGGGATTGGCCGGCAGCGCCGGCGGCCAGTCGCCGGCCGGCTCCTGGCTGGCCACGCTCTTCAGCGTCGCCAGGCGCAGCGGGCCGTTGCGCAGTGCCAGCTCGGTGCCGGCCTCCGGCACCCGCAGGGCCAGTTCGATGCGCATCCCCGGACCCAGCCAGTACTCCTGGCCCAGCGGCTGCGGCGCCACCGGATTGCCGTCCAGCGCGTAGATGCGCGCCTCGGCCTGCGGCAGGTTGAGGCGGTAGGTCAGAGTGTTGTCGAGGTTGAGCAGGCGCAGGCGCACCACCTGCCCGGCCGGCAGTTCGAGGGTCGGCGCATGCGCGCCGTTGACCGTGCTCAGGCGCCCCGCGGTGCCGCCACGCGCCGCCTCGCGCGGCACGCTGAAGTCGCCGAAGGCGCCCTGCTCGTCCACATGCCAGCTCTTCAGACTCAGCGTGCGCTCGTGGCGGAAGCCGCTCGGCTCGCGCTCCTCGACAATCAGCGGACCGACCAGGCCGCGCCCCAGCTGTTCGCCACTGGCGGTGTGCGGGTGATACCAGAAGCTGCCGGCATCCGGCACCACGAAGTCGTAGTCGAAGTACTCACCGGGCAGCACCGGCAGCTGCGACACGTAGGGCACCCCGTCCATGGCCAGCGGCAGGCGGATGCCGTGCCAGTGGATGGTACTCGGCACCTCGAGCCGGTTGATGAAGCGCACCCGCAGGCGCTCGCCCTGGCGCGCGCGCAGCTCGAGACCCGGCGCCTGGCCGCCGTAGGCCCAGGCACGGGTCTGGTGCCCGGGCACCAGCTCCACATCCAGCGGCGCGGCGATCAGCTCGTAGTCGTGGGTCGTCGTGGCGGCCGGACGGGCGAGCCAGTAGCGCGCACCGCCACCGGCCAGGCCGAGCACGCCGAGGCCGGCCAGGCCGGTGAGGACTTGCCTGCGGGTAAAGGACATCGAGACCCCCTAGCTGCGGAAAATGGCACGCTGCGCCGGCACTCGAGCCTACTGACGCAAACGTAGATGACAGAGTTTCTCATTTTCCTGGAGGCCAGTGCGAGCC
The DNA here is from genome assembly GCF_019097855.1 of Geopseudomonas aromaticivorans. GTDB lineage: Bacteria > Pseudomonadota > Gammaproteobacteria > Pseudomonadales > Pseudomonadaceae > Geopseudomonas > Geopseudomonas aromaticivorans. Next base: position 194,712 of record NZ_JAHRGL010000040.1, on the reverse strand, counting down.
ATTACGACGATACCAACGTGCGGCCGACCGGCAGCGACTCGCTCAGCCCGCCAGCAGGCGGGTTACGGCATGCAGCACCAGACCGACCAGGCCACCGACCAGGGTGCCGTTGATGCGGATGAACTGCAGGTCCTTGCCGACGTTGCGCTCCAGCTGGGCGACCAGCTCGTCGCTGTTCCACTTTTCCACCCGCTCGGCGATGTAGCGGCGGATATCCTCGCGGTGGCGCTCCACCAGGGTGGGCGCCACCTCCAGCAACTGGTCGTTGAGCCAGCGGCGCATCGACTCGTCCGCCGCCAGCGCCTCGCCCAGATGCCGGCAGAGGCGGATCAGCCGTCGGCGGATGGTCGAGTCGGCGTCGGCCAGATCGGCCTGCAGCCAGTCCACCAGATCGTCCCACAGCCGGCGCAGGTAGCCGGCCAGCGCCGGATGGGCGAGCAGCTGCTCGCGGATCTGCTCGCCCTTGAGGCGGAAGTCGGGGTCGTCCTTGAGCTTGCCGATCAAGCCGGCGACACAGGTATCGAACTTGCCGCGCAGCTCGTGCTGGCTGTCGCGGCTGATCTCGCCGATCAGTGCCGACACGCGGCGCACCACCTTGTCCGCCGACCACTGCCCCGCTTTCTCGTCCAGCCCGATGTCCTTGCCGAACAGGCGAAAACGCAGGGCGCTGAACTCGCTGGACAACCCGGCAGCGATGCGCTGCTGCACCGCCTCGTCCTGCAGCAGTTCGTCCAGCCGGGCCAGCACCTCGTCGAGCATCGCCTGGTGGCGGCGCTGGTGGGTCAGCATGTCGAGCAGCTGGCCGCCGACGCAGGCCAGATCCACCTCGCGCAGCTTGGCGGTGGCAGTGCGCTGGATGAACTGGCGCACCCGCTCGTCGCGCAGGGCGCCGATGCCATAGCGGGCCACACCGACCAGCTGCCGACCGACCGCCTCGGCATGCGCGGGCTGACGCAGCCAGCCGGCCAGGCGCCCGGCGGCGTCGAACGCCTCGAGCTTGGCCATCACCTGCGGGGTGGCGAGAAAGTGCGTGCAGATGAAATCGGCCAGATTCCGCCCCAGACGCGCCTGCTTGCGCGGAATGATCGCCGTGTGCGGAATCGGCAGACCCAGGGGGTGACGGAACAAGGCCGTCACGGCAAACCAGTCGGCGATCGCGCCGACCATCGCCGCCTCGGCGAACGCCGCCAGGTAGCCCCAGCCGGGATGGCTGGGTAACAGGTAGGTGGCCAGGGCGTACAGCGCCGCGGCCAGCAGCAGTAGGCCGAGGGCCAGGGCCTTCATCCGGGCCAGCGGGGAACTCCACATCGACATCGCTCGACTCCTTGCCAGGCGCGCACCCTGCAGCATAGCGGCCTACCCGGCCGGTCCGGCAAGCGCCGGAAAAGCAAAAGGGCAGCCGAAGCTGCCCTTTTGTCTATCTGCTCACCACGCCGAGCGGATCATTCCCACTCGATGGTGGCCGGCGGTTTGCTCGACACGTCGTAGGTGACGCGGGAGATGCCTTCGATCTCGTTGATGATGCGGTTGGAGACCTTCTCCAGCAGCTCGTAGGGCAGGTGCGCCCAGCGGGCGGTCATGAAGTCGATGGTTTCCACCGCGCGCAGGGCGACGACCCAGGCGTAGCGACGGCCGTCGCCGACCACGCCGACCGATTTCACCGGCTGGAACACCACGAAGGCCTGGCTGGTTTTGTGGTACCAGTCGAAGTTGCGCAGCTCCTCGATGAAGATGTGGTCGGCGCGACGCAGCAGGTCGGCGTACTCCTTCTTCACCTCGCCGAGGATGCGCACGCCCAGGCCCGGACCGGGGAACGGGTGGCGGTAGACCATGTCGTAGGGCAGGCCGAGTTCGAGGCCGATCTTGCGCACCTCGTCCTTGAACAGCTCGCGCAGCGGCTCGACCAGCTTGAACTGCATGTCTTCCGGCAGGCCGCCGACGTTGTGGTGCGACTTGATCACCTTGGCCTTGCCGGTCTTGGCGCCGGCCGACTCGATCACGTCCGGGTAGATGGTGCCCTGGGCGAGGAAGTCGATGCCCGACAGCTTGGTGGCCTCTTCGTCGAACACCTCGATGAAGCTGCGACCGATGATCTTGCGCTTCTCTTCCGGATCGCTGATGCCGGCCAGGCGACCGAGGAACTTGTCCTCGGCGTTGGCGCGGATCACCTTGACGCCCATGTTCTCGGCGAACATGGTCATCACCTGGTCGCCCTCGTGCAGGCGCAGCAGGCCGTTGTCGACGAACACGCAGGTCAGCTGGTCGCCGATGGCGCGATGCAGCAGCGCGGCAACCACCGAGGAGTCGACGCCGCCGGACAGGCCGAGCAGCACCTTGGAGTCGCCGACCTGGGCGCGCACGTTGGCGATGGCGTCCTCGACGATGTTGGCCGGGGTCCACAGCGCTTCGCAGCCGCAGATGTCCAGCACGAAGCGCGACAGGATGCGCCCGCCCTGCTTGGTGTGGGTCACTTCCGGGTGGAACTGCACGCCGTAGTAGGCGCGGCTGTCGTCGGCCATGGCGGCGATCGGGCAGCTCGGGGTGCTGGCGACGATGTGGAAGCCTTCCGGCAGCGCGGTGACCTTGTCGCCGTGGCTCATCCACACATCCAGGGCCAGCACGCCGTCGGCGTCCATGTGGTCCTCGATACCGTCGAGCAGGCGGCTCTTGCCGACCAGGTCGACGCGGGCGTAGCCGAACTCGCGCAGGTCGGAACCCTGCACCTTGCCGCCGAGCTGCTCGGCCATGGTCTGCATGCCGTAGCAGATGCCGAACAGCGGCACGCCCAGGTCGAACACCGCCTGCGGCGCGCGCGGGCTGTCGGCTTCGTGCACCGACTCCGGACCACCGGCGAGGATGATGCCGCGCGGGGCGAAGGCGCGGATGGCCGCGTCGTCCATGTCGAACGGGTGGATCTCGCAGTACACACCGATCTCGCGCACGCGGCGGGCGATCAGCTGGGTGTACTGGGAACCGAAGTCCAGGATCAGGACCCGGTGGGCGTGAATGTCGTGGTGGGCCATGGCCATCTCTCGTAGCGGAATTCACAAACGACTCGGGGCTGCCCGCCTGTTACAGCAGCAGCCCCGGGTCGACAGATCAAAAGCTCAGCGAATCAACCTACGCGGTAGTTCGGGGCTTCCTTGGTGATTTGCACGTCGTGCACGTGCGACTCGGCCATGCCGGCGCCGGTGATGCGCACGAACTGCGGGCGGGTACGCATCTCTTCGATGTTGGCGCAGCCGGTGTAACCCATCGAGGAACGCAGGCCACCCATCAGCTGGTGGATGATCGCGCTCAGCGCGCCCTTGTACGGCACGCGGCCTTCGATGCCTTCCGGAACCAGCTTCTCGGCACCGGCCGAGGAGTCCTGGAAGTAGCGGTCCGAGGAACCCTGGGCCTGGGCCATGGCACCCAGCGAGCCCATGCCGCGGTAGGCCTTGTAGGAGCGGCCCTGGAACAGCTCGACCTCGCCCGGCGCCTCTTCGGTACCGGCGAACATCGAGCCCATCATCACCGCGTTGGCGCCGGCGACGATGGCCTTGGACAGGTCGCCGGAGAAGCGGATGCCGCCGTCGGCGATCATCGGCACGCCGACCGCGGCCAGGGCGGTGGCGACGTTGGCGATGGCGCTGATCTGCGGCACGCCGACACCGGCGACGATGCGGGTGGTGCAGATCGAGCCCGGGCCGATGCCGACCTTGACGCCGTCGGCGCCGGCTTCGACCAGCGCCAGGGCGGCTTCGGCGGTGGCGATGTTGCCGCCGATCACCTGCACTTCGGGGAAGTTCTGCTTGACCCAGCGCACGCGGTCGATCACGCCCTTGGAGTGACCGTGGGCGGTGTCCACCACCACCACGTCGACGCCGGCGGCAGCCAGCGCGGCGATGCGGTCGCCGGTGTCGGCACCGGTGCCGACGGCGGCGCCGACGCGCAGACGACCCTGCTCATCCTTGGACGCCAGCGGGTAGGTCTTGGCCTTCTCGATGTCGCGGAAGGTCACCAGGCCACGCAGGTGGAAGTCCTTGTCGACCACCAGCATCTTCTCGATGCGGTGCTCGTAGAGCTTGGCCTTGATCTCTTCGAGGCCGGTGCCTTCCTGCACGGTGACCAGCTGGTCCTTCGGCGTCATGATCGCCGCGACGCTGTCGCCGGTATTCGGGGTGAAGCGCAGGTCGCGACCGGTGACGATGCCCACCAGCTCATTGCCGGAGACTACCGGGAAGCCGGAGAAGCCCAGCTCGTCGGCCTTGCGCAGCAGTTCGCTGATCTTGGTTTCCGGGGTCACGGTCTCCGGATCGCGCACGATGGCGGTCTCGTGACGCTTGACCTTGCGTACCTCGGCAGCCTGCTGCTCGATGGTCATGTTCTTGTGGATGATGCCGATGCCGCCTTCCTGGGCCATGGCGATGGCCAGGCGGGACTCGGTCACGGTATCCATGGCTGCGGAAACCAGCGGAATGTTCAGTTCGATACCGCGGGTCAGACGGGTCTTGAGGGAGACATCCTTCGGCAGAACCTCGGAGTAACCGGGGATCAAGAGAACATCGTCGAAGGTCAGGGCTTCTTGGCTGATACGCAGCATGGCGGGGGCTCCCGGACGGGAAAAATGGAAGCGCGGCAGTATACCCGGCCCAGCGCCCGCGCTCAACGCGGCTGGTCGTCAACTCGCCGCTCAGGACACCGCCCGGGCACCGACCAGACTCAGCTCGGTCACCTTGTCGCGGCGCTGGGCCAGGTAGCGGGTGCAACTGACGCGCAGAAAGGAGGCGAAGTTGACCACCTCGCCGCGGTAGTCCATGACCTCCTCGTACAGCTTGGCGATCAGCTGGTTGGTGGTCATGCCGTCGACCTCGGCGATCTCGCGCAGGATGTCCCAGAACTGGTTCTCCAGGCGCAGGGTGGTGACCACCCCGCGGATGCGCAGCGAGCGCGAGCGCGACTCGTAGAGGATCGGATCGGCCTTGACGTACAGCTCGCACATGGAAGCTTTCCTCGTAGGGTGCGCCACGCGCACCATGCAATCGATGCGAACATCGCGGTGCGCACGGCGCACCCTACCGTTCCGGCGTGGTATTGATCGTTCCCACGCTCCCGCGTGGGAACCCTCGCTGTCAAAGCTCGATGCGGGTGCCGAGCACCTTGAGGAACGCCGCCAGCCAGGCTGGATGCGCCGGCCAGGCCGGGGCGCTGACCAGGTTGCCGTCGGTGTGCGCCTGATCGACCGGGATCTCCACGTAGCGCCCGCCGGCCAGGCCGACCTCCGGGGCGCAGGCCGGGTAGGCGCTGCATTCGCGATCCTTGAGCACGCCCGCAGCGGCGAGCAGCTGGGCGCCGTGGCAAATGGCGGCGATCGGCTTGCCGGCCTGGGCGATGGCCTGCACCAGGGCGATCACCTCGGCATTCAGGCGCAGATACTCCGGCGCGCGGCCGCCCGGCACCAGCAGGGCGTCGTAGTCGGCGGCCTCAACCTTGGCGAAGTCGAAGTTGAGGGCGAAGTTGTGCCCCGGCTTCTCGCTGTAGGTCTGGTCGCCCTCGAAGTCGTGGATGGCGGTGCGCACGCTCTGCCCGGCGCTCTTGCCCGGGCACACCGCATGCACCACGTGGCCGACCATCGTCAGCGCCTGGAACGGCACCATCACTTCGTAGTCTTCGACGTAGTCGCCGACCAGCATGAGGATCTTCTTCGCAGCCATGGACTTGCTCCCTGTTCCGGGTGATTGAAGTGCACCCAGTATCGTCCAGCCCGCAGCAAACGGGTAACAGCCGCCTACTACAGTCGCGCCCGGCGCTTGCCGGCCCGCAGCCGCCAGCGCCATGAGTTCATCGGTCGACGCGCACCACGCGCACGGGAAAGCCCAGCCGCTCGGCGCAGGCCGCGAGGAATTCCTGGCGAAAGCCAGCCTCGGCCCAGCCGTTGAAAATGAAGCCCAGATTGGAAAAGCCGCACGGCTGCAGGAACAGGAAACCGTTGATGTCGTCCTCGAAGCCGCACTCCGGGCAGGTGAAGTTGTCGGTCTGCCCCGGCCACCACTCTTCCAGGCTCTCGAACAGTGGCTCGCCGACCTCCTGGCGGCACTGTGGGCAGCCGGCCTCCTCGCGAAAATCACGGGTCGGGGTATAGATGCAGCGTTGGGTGACGATCTCCAGCCCATTGTGCGGCTGGCCGAACGGCAACAGCTGCGGATGCTCGACCACCCGCCGCGCCCCAGGGGCAATCGCATAGGCCATGCCGTTGCCGCCCTGCCCGCAGGTGCTCGGCAGCGCCGCGACGATCTCGCCCTTGACCAGCCAGTTCAACAGCCGCCGCGCCTTCGCTTCATGGGCGGGGACGCTGGAGATTTGCGGGACGAGGATGCATTGCGCGGTCATGTTGGTGCGGGCCGGTGGCGGGAAATGCCGGCAGCTTAGGCCCTCGGCCGGGCAAATCAAGCCCGGCCGATTGCTCGCCGACGCGTGAACGCCTGTCGCCCCCGCCGCGCTGCCGGCTTATCATGCCGGCCATGATCACAGACCCGTTCCAGCGGCTCGGCCTCGATCGCGAGGTCCTGACCGTCAGCCAACTCAACCAGCGCGCCCGCCACCTGCTCGAGGACGTGTTCCCGCAGGTGTGGGTCGAGGGCGAGATTTCCAACCTGGCGCGGCCCTCCTCCGGCCACGTCTACTTCACCCTCAAGGACGCCGGCGCCCAGGTGCGCTGCGCGCTGTTCCGCGCCAGCGCCGCCAGGGTGCGCCAGGCGCTGCGCGACGGCCTGGCGGTGAAGGTGCGCGGCAAGGTCTCGCTGTTCGAGGGCCGCGGCGACTACCAGATGATCCTCGACAGCGTCGAGCCGGCCGGCGACGGCGCGCTGCGCCTGGCCTTCGAGGCGCTCAAGGACAAGCTGGCCGCCGAGGGTCTGTTCACCGCCGAGGGCAAACGCGCCTTGCCGAGCCATCCGCAGCGCATCGGCATCGTCAGCTCGCCGAGCGGCGCGGTGATCCGCGACATCATCAGCGTGTTCCGCCGCCGCGCGCCGCAGGTCGAGCTGACCCTGGTGCCCACCGCCGTGCAGGGCCGCGACGCCAGCGCGCAGATCGTCCGCGCCCTGGAGCTGGCCGACCGTCAGGGCTTCGACGCGCTGATCCTCGCCCGCGGCGGCGGCTCATTGGAGGACCTGTGGTGCTTCAACGAGGAAGCGGTGGCCCGCGCGGTGGCGGCCTGCCAGACACCCATCGTCAGCGCGGTGGGCCACGAGACCGACGTGACCATCGCCGACTTCGTCGCCGACGTGCGCGCACCGACGCCCTCGGCCGCCGCCGAGCTGCTGGCCCCCGACTCCAGCGACCTGCAACGCCGCCTCGACGGCCTGCAGCGCCGTCTGACCCTGCGCCTGCAGCACCTGCTCGCCGCCCGCCAGCTGCAGCTCGACGGCCTGCGCCGGCGCCTGCGCCATCCCGGCGAGCGTCTGCGCCAGCAGGCCCAGCGCCTCGACGATCTCGAACTGCGCCTGCAGCGCGCCATCGCCCGGCGCCTGCAGAGCGCCGGCGAGCAGCGCGCACGCCTGGACGCACGCCTGGCCGCCCAGCATCCCGAGCGCCTGCTCGTCCTGCTGCGCCAGCGTCTCGAGCAGCTCGCCGAGCGTCTGCCGCGCGCCATGCACGCCGGCCTGCGCGAGCGCCGCCAGCGCCTGGAAGCCGCCGTGCAGACCCTGCAGGTGGTCAGCCCGCTGGCCACCCTCGGCCGCGGCTACAGCATCCTCCTCGACGACCGCGGCCGCGCCGTGCGCCGCGCCGCCGATACCGTGGCCGGCCAGCGCCTGACCGCTCGTCTGCATGAGGGGGAACTCACCCTGCGCGTCGAGGACCAACCTGCAGCCCCGGCCAACCTGCCACTGCCGCTCTGAACCCCGACGGGAACCCGCCATGCGTCTGCTGTCCGCCCTGCTGTTGTGCTTCGCCCTGCCCCTCGGCGCCCTGCCGGCGCAGGCCCAGGACTTCCTCGCCCGCCTGCTGGACAAGCCGGTGCCCGGCGGCGTTGCAGTGGTCGATCTAGGCACCGGCGCGCAACGCCCCGCGGCCCGTTACCAGGGCAGGCCGGTGCTGGTGGCCAAGACCGACGGCCGGCGCTGGATCGCCGTGGTCGGCCTGCCGCTGACGGTCAAGCCGGGGCGCGAGCAGCTCGAGCTGGCCGACGGCCGCACCCTCGCCTTCCAGGTCGACGGCCGCGACTACCAGGAACAACACATCACCCTGAAGAACACCGAGCAGGTCAATCCGAACCCGGCCAACCTCAAGCGCATCGAACGCGAGCTGGCCGTGCAGACCACCGCCTACCAGCAGTTCAGCCCGCGCCAGCCGAGCAACCTGCTGTTCGACAAGCCGGTGAGCGGGCCGCTGTCCAGCCCGTTCGGCCTGCGCCGCTTCTTCAACGGCGAGGAGCGCAACCCGCACTCGGGGCTCGACTTCGCCGTGCCGGCCGGCACCCCGGTCAAGGCGCCGGCGGCGGGCCGGGTGATTCTGGTCGGCGACTACTTCTTCAACGGCCGCACGGTGTTCGTCGATCACGGCCAGGGCCTGATCAGCATGTTCTGCCACCTGTCGCAGATCGGCGTCAAAGTCGGCGACGAGCTGGCGCGCGGCGCGGTGCTCGGCAAGGTCGGCGCCACCGGTCGCGCCACCGGCCCGCACCTGCACTGGAACGTCAGCCTCAACGACGCGCGGGTCGACCCGAGCATCTTCATCGGCGCGTTCAAGCCCTGAGCGGCCGCGCTCGCCAGCCGGGCCACGCCGGCTAAGCTGCACCTGAGGCACGTATCCGGGAGCGCCACCGCGGCTGCTCATTTCCGGCGACCAGGAGTAGCGCATGCCCGATCTCGCTCTGGCCCTCGACTGGCTGCAGACCCGGCCCTATCTGTACACCGCGCTGAGCACCGCCCTGCTGCTGGGCATCGCCTGGCTGGCCAACTGGCTGGTCAAGCACCTGCTGGCACGTGCCCTGCACCGCACCCTGAGCGCCACCGCACTGGGCCGCCACCTGCCCAGCTACGAGCAGAGCATCGTCCGCCGCCTGGCCAACATCGTGCCGGCGCTGATCCTCTCCAACGGTGTGGCGCTGATCCCCGGCCTGCACCCGGCGGCGGTGACCGTAGTAGAGAACGTCTGCCGGGCCTTCATCGTGCTGACCATCGCCCTGGCCATCGGCGGCGCGCTCAGGCAGGCCAACCGCCTCTACGAGCAGCGCCCGGGCGCCCACCTCAAGCCGATCAAGGGCTACCTGCAGGTGCTGGAGATCGCGGTGTACGCGCTGGCCAGCATCCTGATGATCGCCACGCTGGTCGACCGCTCGCCGCTGATCCTGCTCTCCGGCCTCGGCGCCATGGCCGCGGTGCTGATGCTGATCTTCCAGCACACCCTGCTCTCCGTGGTGGCCAGCGTGCAGATCTCCTCCAACGACATCATCCGCGTCGGCGACTGGGTGGAGATGCCGCAACTCAACGCCGACGGCGACGTGATCGACATCGCCCTGCACACGGTCAAGGTGCAGAACTGGGACAAGACCATCACCTGTATCCCCACCAAGCGCTTCATCAGCGACCCGTTCAAGAACTGGCGCGGCATGCATGAGTCGGGCGGGCGACGGATCAAGCGCAGCCTGTACCTGGACCAGAACAGCGTGCGCTTTCTGGTTGCCGCGGAGGTCGAGCAACTGCGTCACTTCGCCCTGCTGCGCGACTACCTCGCTCAGAAGGAGAGCGAGCTGGAGACGTGGAACCTGATGCTGCTCGAGCAGGGCGCGGCGCCGCTCAACCAGCGCCGCCTGACCAACCTCGGCACCTTCCGCGCCTATGTGGAGGTCTACCTGCGCCACAACCCGCAGATCCGCCAGGACATGACCCTGCTGGTACGCCAGCTCGCCCCCACTGCCACCGGCCTGCCGCTGGAGCTGTACTGCTTCACCGCCACCACCGTGTGGGCCGACTACGAGCGCATCCAGGCGGACATCTTCGACCACCTGTTGGCGATCCTCCCGGAGTTCGGCCTGCGCGTGTTCCAGTATCCGAGCGGCGCCGACCTGCGCGCATGGCGCGGGCCGGCAGCCGAGGGCGGCGGTCACAGCATAATTCCCTGAGCGAGCGCGCCGCCCCAGAGCCGTGGGCTAGAAGACTCGCGCAGCGATCTTCTACCGACCCTGGGCGCTCCCGGCGGTGGACAATCGCTGACGCGAGCTGTCCACCCGACGCCCCCGACCTTGCGCGCCGTAGCCGGGCGACACGGCGACAGCGGGATCAGAAGCTCAGATCCACCCGCGTCCAGTAGGTCCGCCCCGGCTCGTCGATGCGGGTATCGGCGGGGAAGCCGAACCCGGCGTTGCCGGCCAGGTTGAGGTGCTCCGAGTAGTTCTTGTCCAGCAGGTTGTCGACCCCGGCGCTGAGCTTGAGGTTCTTGCTCAGGCGGTAGGCGCCGTTGAACGACAGCACGCCGAAGCCCGCGCTTTCGTCGAAGTCCTTGCTGACCACGTTGCCCTGCCCTTCGGCGATGCGGCTCTGCGCCGCCACCACGCGCCACAGGCCGCTGGTGCTCCAGTTGTCACGCTCGTAGGTCAGCCCCAGGCGCGCTTCCAGCGGCGGGATCTGCGGCATCGCGCGGTTGTCCGAGTCGTTCTCGCCCCAGGCGTAGGCCAGGCTGGCGTCGCCCTTCCAGTTGGGGGTGAAGCGGTAGCTGGCGCCCAGCTCGGCGCCGGCGATGCGCGCGTCGATGTTGTCGACCATGGTGCGGGTCATGCCGGGCATGATCCCCGGCACATAGTTGAACAGGATGTAGTCCTCGACCACCCCGACATAGGCCGAGGCCCAGGCTTCCAGCGGTCCCTGGCGGTACTGGATGCCGAAGTCGAGCTGGGTGGTCTTCTCCGGCTTGACCGTCTCGAACGCCTGGATGCTGCCCACCGGGCCGGCGCTGGCGGAGAACAGCTCCCAGTAGTCGGGGAAGCGTTCGCTGTGGCCGAGACCGGCGTACCAGATCGCCGGCAGGCTGCTCAGATCCTGCTCGTAGCGCAGGAAGCCGCTGTACAGGGTGTCGTGGCGGGCTTCGTCGGCGCTGGGGTTGGCCCAGGTCTGCGACTTCATGGTCATCGGGTTGTGGCTGGTGTGGGTCTGCCGGTAGTCCTTGGCTTCGGCGCGGTCCAGGCGCGCGCCGCCGATCAGGCGCTGGTTGCGGTCGAGCTCCCAGGTCAGCTCGCCGAACAGGCCGTAGTTGTGGAAGTCGGCATCCTTGGTCCAGCTGGACTCGTCATAGTCGGTGTAGGTGCGGCTCATCATGTTGAAGCTGGAGGCGCGCTTGCGGTGCTCGCTGCGCTGGGCATCGACGCCGCCGACCAGCTCGACGCCGTCCCAGCGCCAGGTGCCGGCCACCCGGCCGCCGAGGGTGCGGCGGTCGACGTTGCTGGCCATCGGGTTGCGCATCATCGCCATGCTCGCGGCCGGGTCCGGATCGCGCAGGCTGAAGTTGTCCATCACGTGGTCGGCATAGTTGTAGTAGACCTGCGCCTCGAGGCCGTGGAAGGTTTCGCCGATGTAGGTCTTCTTGAAGCGCAGGCCGAGGCTCTCGCGCTCGAACTGGCTGCCGTCCATGCTGCGCCCGGCGTAGCGCGCCTCGCCGTCGCCTTGGCCTGCGGTCAGCTCGAGCAGGGTGTTGGCGTCCGGCGTCCAGCCCAGCGCCACATCGGTGTTCCACTTGTTGAAGCGCGACTGCACGGTATCGCCGTCGCCGTTCGCGTAGTCGTCGGCCTGCGAGCGGTTGGCGATGACCCGCGCGTAGCCGTCCTGGTTGCCGGCAGCGGCGTCGATGCTGCGGTCGAAGCGGCCGTTGGAGCCGGCCAGCAGGCTGCTGTTCAGGCGCCAGTCCGGTTCGCTGAACTGCTCCGGCTCGCGCTCGAACAACACGGTCGCCGCCGAGGCGCCCGGCCCCCACAGCACGCTCTGCGGGCCCTTGATCACAGTCAGACGGTCGTAGCTTTCCGGGCTGATGTAGGAGCTCGGCGCATCCATGCGTCCCGGGCAGGCGCCGAGCATCTCGCCGCCGTTGGTCAGCAGCTTGATCCGCGAGCCGAACATGCCGCGGAACACCGGATCGCCGTTGACCCCGCCGTTGCGGATGGCGGCGAAGCCAGGGATGGTCTTCAGGTAGTCGGTGCCGTCGCTGGCCGGCACAGGCTGGCGCGGCTGCTTGGGATTGGTCACCACGGTCAGCGGCGACTGCGGCGCCACGCTGGTGATCACCAGCGGCGCGACCTCGTCTTCGGCGGCAGCGGCGCCCTCCTCCAACTCGGCCGCCTGCAGCGGCAGCGCCAGCACCCCGAGCAGCGCGGCATGAGCCGGCCACCAGCGGCGCTGGAACGGATTGAGGGCGAACGGACGGGACAGGCGAGACTGCGCCAGGGACGGACGAGCGAAAACGGACATGTTGGTATTCCACGCAAAAGACGGACTGCACGTCGTCAGGCGGGTGCGCAGCCGCGCACCGGCAGGCAGACGACCGGTTCAGGACGGGTTCAGGCGTGGAGAGCGGGGGGCGCGCGCGCTTGCTGGCTGGCCGGCGGGGCCTGGGGCAGGCTCTCGCTCGGCGGCAGGTACTGGTGAACGTGGCTGGAAGGCGCCGGCAGGGCCAGCTGCAGGCTCGGCGGCAGCGACGGGGTATGCGCCAGCAGGTTGCAGTAGCCGCATTGTTCGAGGCTCTGCACCCACTCGGCCGGGCTCTGCTGGTCAAGAGGAGCGCCGGACAGGGACTGCTGTTCGGCAGCACAGTGCAGCGTCTCGAGGTCGATGGCCAGCGACAGCCGCAGGCTGTCCAGCGCCCGCAGCTGCGAGTACAGCGGACCGGCGAACGCCATGAGCATGGCGAACAGGCCAAGCCAGGCAGCCAGACGCATGCGCCCTTGCCGAATCACCCGATGCCGCCTCCCTGGAAAGAATTGCGCAGCCAGCCGCTGCGATGAACGGGCGGGATGATCGCACAGTGCCGCGCCGGCAACCTAGTGCGACACGGGGCCGCACAGCCCTCCTGCTCGGCGCCGGGCCCGCGCCAGCCGCGCAAAACTGCCGCGCAAGACAACCAACGAATTTGCGACAAAAACGAAATTTAACAGCGCACAAAAACCATCAAAGGTGAAATATGCCAATTTTTCAACAATGCTTGCCATTCATGCGCAGTGAAAGCTAGGGTTTGCGCCATGAACACTGCCCACACCCTCATCCTGCAATGGCAATACCAGTGCCAACACCTGGTCAGTCCGCGACTGCGGGGCTGAAGCGGCGCCGTTCACCCCTCTTGCCCGCCGCCCTGCGGCCACCGTTTCCAGGAATTCGCCATGCCCATGCTCAAAGATCCGTCGAAGAAATACCGCGCCTTCCCGCAGATCGACATCGCCGACCGCACCTGGCCGTCGAAGACCATCACCCAGGCGCCGATCTGGCTGAGTTCCGACCTGCGCGACGGCAACCAGTCGCTGATCGAGCCGATGGATGCCGACAAGAAGCTGCGCATGTTCCAGATCCTGGTGCAGGTCGGCGTCAAGGAAATCGAGGTGGGCTTCCCGTCCGCCTCGCAGACCGACTTCGACTTCGTGCGCACCCTGATCGAGGGCGGCCACATCCCGGACGACACCACCATCCAGGTGCTCACCCAGGCCCGCGAAGACCTGATCACTCGTACCTTCGAGTCGCTCAAGGGCGCCAAGAAGGCCATCGTCCACTACTACAACGCCACCGCGCCGAGCTTTCGCAAGATTGTCTTCCATCAGGACAAGGCCGGCGTGACCCAGATCGCCATCAACGCGGCGCAGATCATCAAGCGCCAGGCCGCGCAGTACCCGGAAACCGACTGGCGCTTCGAGTACTCGCCCGAGGTGTTCAGCTCCACCGAAACGCCGTTCGCCGTCGAGGTGTGCAACGCGGTGATCGGCGTGTTCCAGCCGACCCCGCAGCAAAAGCTGATCCTCAACCTGCCGGCGACCATCGAGGCGGCCACGCCGAACGTCTACGCCGACCAGATCGAGTGGTTCGGCCGCCACATCGACCGTCGCGACAGCGTGCTGATCAGCCTGCACACCCACAACGACCGCGGCACTGGCGTGGCCGCCACCGAGCTGGGCCTGATGGCCGGTGCCGACCGCGTGGAAGGCTGCCTGTTCGGCAACGGCGAGCGCACTGGCAACGTCGATCTGGTCACCGTGGCGCTGAACATGTACACCCAGGGCGTCGACCCGCAACTGGACTTCTCCGACATCGACGGCGTGCGCAAGGTGGTCGAGGAGTGCAACCAGCTGCCGGTGCACCCGCGTCATCCCTACGTCGGCGACCTGGTGCACACCGCCTTCTCCGGCTCGCACCAGGACGCGATCCGCAAGGGCTTCGCCCAGCAGGACCCGGACGGCATCTGGGAAGTCCCCTACCTGCCGATCGACCCGGCCGACATCGGCCGCAGCTACGAGGCGGTGATCCGCGTCAACAGCCAGTCCGGCAAGGGCGGCATCACCTACCTGCTCGAGCAGGAATACGGCATCAGCCTGCCGCGGCGCATGCAGATCGAGTTCAGCCAGGTGGTGCAGCGCGAGACCGACCGCCACGGCCTGGAGATGAGCGCCCGGCAGATCTACGACCTGCTGGTCGAGGAATACCTGCAGGGTCCGGCGACCTACAGCCTCAAGGGCCATCGCCTGCAGGAAGAGAATGGCGTCACCAGCGTGGAAGTGGAGATTGAGCAAGGCGGCGCCGTGCAGCAGCTGCGCGGCACCGGCAACGGTCCGCTGGAGGCGCTGGTCGCCGCCCTGCCGGTCGCCGTCGAGGTGATGGACTACAGCGAGCACGCCATCGGCGCCGGCAGCAACGCCAAGGCCGCGGCCTACCTGGAGCTGCGCGTCGACGGCGGCCGCCCGCTGCACGGCGTCGGCATCGACGCCAACCTGACCACCGCCAGCTTCCGCGCCCTGTTCAGCGCGCTGAACCGCGCCCTGCGCCAGAGCGAGGCGCAGGCGGCCTGAGCCTGACCTGAGCGCTACCCCGCACGCCCCGGCCCGCAAGGTCCGGGGCGTTGTTCATTGTGGAGCGGCCAAAACCCCGCCTTCGGCCTCGAAACTTCTCGCAACCACTTGTTTTGACTGACTTTTCAGCACGGCGCGGTAGAATCGCCGGCAACCGCATGGATGCTCCTCTCAGTTCGTTGTCGAGATCTCCATGCGCGCCCTGCTTGCCCTGCTCCTCGTCGTCATCCCCTGCCTGTCCGTCCACGCCGAAGCCCCACGCACCTTCCGCGAAGCCAAGAAGGTCGCCTGGAAGCTGTATGCCGACAACCCGGTGGACTTCTATTGCGGCTGCGCCTACCAGGGCAATCGCGTCGACCTCGACAGCTGCGGCTACCAGCCGCGCAAGAACGCCAACCGCGCCGGGCGCATCGAGTGGGAACATGTGGTGCCGGCCTGGGTGATCGGCCATCAGCGCCAGTGCTGGCAGCAGGGCGGGCGCAAGAATTGCACCAGCAACGACGCGGTATTCAGCAAGGCCGAGGCCGACCTGCACAACCTGGTGCCGGTGGTCGGCGAGGTCAACGGCGACCGCAGCAACTTCGGCTTCGGCATGCTCACGGCCAAGCCCACCCAGTACGGCGCCTGCCCCTTCGTGGTCGACTTCAAGCAGCGCACCGCCATGCCCGCGGAGTCCAGCCGCGGCGCCATCGCGCGCATCTACCTGTACATGAGCGAGCGCTACCAGCTGCGCCTGTCCAAGCAGGACCAACGCCTGTACGACATCTGGAACCGCCAGTATCCGGTCAGCGCCTGGGAGCGCCAGCGCAACCAGCGCATCGCCTGCGTGCAGGGCAACGCCAATCCCCATGTCGGCACGGTGGACCTCAAGCGCTGCGCACCTCGCGCGAAACAGCTGGCCTACAACTGAGGACACCGCGTAGGGTGCGCCGTGCGCACCACTGCGCAACGGCAGCGTCGAATGGTGCGCATGGCGCACCCTACGACGATCGGCAGGCCCGTGGACGCCGCGCCGGCACGCGGGGTAAGGTGGTGCCGACCTGACACACGGAGACGGCCATGCCGCACACGCGCCTGTATGGAGCACTGGGCCTGACGGTACTGGCCGCGCTGATCGTCTCCGGCATCGCGCCCTACGACCGCGCCACCTGGTGGCTGGAAGTCTCGCCGGTGCTGATCGCCGCGCCGCTGCTGCTCGCCACCGCCCGGCGCTTCCCGCTGACCACCCTGCTCTACCTGCTGATCGCCCTGCACTGCCTGGTGCTGATTCTCGGCGGCGCCTACACCTACGCGCGGGTACCGGCGGGCTTCTGGGTGCAGGAGCTGCTGGAGCTTGCGCGCAACCCCTACGACAAGCTCGGCCACTTCATGCAGGGCCTGGTGCCGGCGCTGATCGCCCGCGAGATCCTCCTGCGCGGCCGCTTCGTCACCGCCGGGCGCATGCTGGCCTTCCTGTCTCTCTGCGTGGCGATGACCATCAGCGCCGTCTACGAGCTGATCGAGTGGTGGGTGGCGCTGCTCGCCGGCGGCGGCGCCGTCGACTTCCTCGGCACCCAGGGCGACCCCTGGGATACTCAGTCCGACATGTTCTGGGCGCTGCTCGGCGCCAGCGCCGGATTGCTCGGCCTGAGCCGGCTGCAGGACCGGCAGATCGCCAAGCTGGAACACGCAGACCGTAGGGTGGGTTAGGCCGCAGGCCGTAACCCACCATTGCGACCGGCAGGTCGCACCGTTCAGGCATGCCAGCCCTGCGGACTGGTTGGTGGGTTTCGCCGCTATGCGGCTAACCCACCCTACGCTCCCCCTAGCCCCGACGTACCGCGCTAGAATGCGCCCCCGCGTCACCTGCCGCCCAGGCACCACTCCCGAGAATCCCCCGCCTCATGCCCGCCTCAACCCTGCTGTCTCTTCCCCTGCTGGCCCTCGCCCTCGGCGGCTTCGTGGTCGGCAGCAGCGAATACATCATCATGGGACTGCTGCCCGAGGTGGCCAACGACCTGGGCGTCAGCCTGGCCGATGCCGGCCTCTTGGTCAGCGCCTATGCCATGGGCGTGGTGGTCGGTGCGCCGCTGCTCGGCCCGCTGCTCGGCCGCCTGCCGCGCAAGCAGGCATTGATGTGGCTGATGGGCGCCTACAGCCTGGGCAATCTGGGCTGCGCGCTGGCGCCGGACTACGCCTGGCTGGTCGCCGCGCGGCTGTTCACCGCCATCAGCCATGCCGGCTTCTTCGGCTGTGCCACCCTGCTCGCCGCCGAGCTTGCCCCGCCGCATCGCCGCGCCTCGGCCATGGCCCTGGTGCTCAGCGGCCTGACCATCGCCAACGTGCTCGGCGTGCCGCTGGGCGCCTGGTTCGGCCAAGCCAGCAGCTGGCGGATGACCTTCTTCGCCGTCGCCGGCTTCGGCGCCTGCACCCTGCTCGCCCAACTGCTGTGGCTGCCGCGCCGGCAGGAGGCGCCGCGCCACGGCGGCGGCGCCTGGAGCGGCGTGCTACGCCGCCCGGTACTGCATGCACTGGCAGTGTGCTGCCTGTCCTCGGTGGCGCTGTTCAGCGTGTTCACCTACATCAGCCCGCTGCTGCGCGACAGCGGCGGCATGTCGGCCAACCTGAGCAACACCGGCCTCTTGGTGTTCGGCGTCGGCCTGACCCTCGGCAACCTGCTCGGCGGCCGCCTGGCCGACCGCGGCATCCGCCATGCCGTGCCGCTGGCGATGGGCTGCAGCGCCCTGGCCCTGCTCGGCCTGTTCGCCTTCATCGACACCACGCCGACGACCATGGCCCTGCTGCTGTGCTGGGGCATGGCCAGCTTCGCCATCTCCTCGCCGCTGCAGTTGCTGCTGGTGGAACAGGCCGGCGACTCGGCGGGCCTGGCCGCCACCCTCAGCCACGCCGCCTTCAACCTCGGTAACGCCAGCGGCGCCTGGTTCGGCGGCCTGTGGCTGGGCGCCCAGTTCGGCCTGGCCAACCTGCCGCTGCTCGGCGTCGCCCTGCTGCTGGCGACCATCGCCGCCGCCTGGCCGCTGCCGCACCTGCGCCCGGCACGCGAGCGGCTCGGTCTGGCGTAGCGCCGCACGTCCGACCATCCGCGCCTGCCGCCATGGCTGACCTAACCTTGCACTGTTGACCCGGCCGCACGGGCGACCGGCCTCTGTTTGGCGGCATGCCGGAGGTGGGTGATGGGCACGGCAGAATTCAAGCATTTCGGCACACCGGACGAGGTCCGGGAGTTTCCCAAGGGTCGGCTGGAGCTGGTCACCATCGGCGGCGCCACGGTCGGCCGCGCCACCTTCGAGCCCGGTTGGCGCTGGGTCACCTCGGTGCAACCAATCGCCAAGACCAGGAGCTGCGAGGCGCCACACTTCCAGTACCACGTATCCGGCGTGCTGCACATCGTGATGGACGACGGCAGCGAATTCGACTGCGGGCCGGGCGACGTATCGCTGCTGCCCTCCGGCCACGACGCCTGGGTGGTCGGCGACGAGCCGGCGGTGGTGGTCGACTTCCAGGGCATGCTCGACTACGCCAGGGCGCACTAGGCGCAGCCATGCCCTACCGCCTCGCCGCCGACGCCCTGCTGGTTCTGCACTTGGGCTTCGTGCTGTTCGGCCTGCTCGGCGGGCTGCTGGTGCTGTGGAAGCGCGGCATCCTGCTGCTGCAGCTGCCGACGGCCGCCTGGGCGATCTTCGTCGAACTTACCGGCCGCGGCTGCCCGCTCACTGCCTGGGAGCAGCAGCTGCGCCTACGCGCCGGCGAAGCCGGTTACAGCGAGGGCTTCGTCGAGCACTACTTGTTGCCGCTACTCTACCCCGACTGGCTGACCCTGCCGGTGCAGTACGTGCTGGCGGCCGTGGTGGTGCTGAGCAACCTGCTGATCTACGGCTGGGTGATATGGCGCTGGCGAAGCCGCTAACGCATCGCCGAGCCGGTCTGTATCTCCTCGCCCGCCCGCATGAACTTGCCGTAGCCGCGGTGGTGCAGGGTGCGCGGCGCCGTCGCCGCCGGGTCGCGCCAGGCCTGCACGACCTCGAGGACGAAGAAGTTGTAGCTGCCGACCAGCTGGCGGTCCACCACCCGGCACTCAAGGTTGGCCCAGCACTCCTCCACCCGCGGCACGGCGACCTGCGCCGAGGGCACCGCGGTGAGGCCGAAGCGGGCGAACTTGTCGACCTGATCGCCGTGGCTGTTGCCGCATCCCACCAACTGGTCGAGCAGCTCGGCGCTCGGCACGTTGAGCACGCACTCGCCGGTCGCCTCCAGAGCCTTGAAGGAATGGTTGGCCGCGCTGAGCACGCAGCCGACCAGCGGCGGCTCGAACTCCATCATCGTGTGCCAGGACATCGGCATCACGTTGGCCCGACCGTCCTGCGCGGTGCTGACCAGCAGCACCGGACCAGGTTCGAGGATGGCGTAGACCTCCGCCAGCGGCAGTTCGGTTTTCATGACAGTCCCTCCTCACAGATCCCCTAGACGATAGACGCATGACGGAGCGCTGCAGTAAGTTGGCCACCCCACCCGCCACACACGGACCGGCGGGTATTGCACGGACGCAGAAGACACCATGGACGCCCTGACGCTGTACGAAAAGACCTTCCTTATTCTCGGTAGTCAGCTCGCGCTGACCTGGCTCAGCACCCTGATCCTTATCGGCCTGCTGCGCCGCCAGTACCACGCCCAGTCTCGCTGGGTCGGCGGCAGCATCGGCATGGACGGCAAACTCGACCTCCATCTCGACTGGTACTACGTCAAACCCTGGTTCTACGCCCTGCTGTCACTGAATTTCGGAGCATTCCTGATTCTGCTGTTCTTCGCTCGCCACGACCTCAGCTACGGCATACCGCTGTTCAGTCTCTGGTCGGTGCTGGGCGGGCTGTCGCTGGCCTTGTGCCTGGTCTCGGTGGACGAGAACCTTGGCGGCCGGGTGCTGGGCCTGACCGCGCTGATCACTCTCGCCGCCGGACTGGTCGGCAGCCGCTCGGGCATTGACTTCTCTCCATTGCGCGAGCCCCTCTTCAATGCTCTGTTGTTGCTCATCGCCATCGGCATATTCCGCCTGTTCGTTGCCATCGGCGGCTGGCTGCGCCGCCTCGTCGCGCTGATGGGCATCGCCGTGTTCACCGGCTATCTGCTCCACGACTTCCACAAGCTCAGTCGACTCAACCGAGAAGAGGCTGCCAACTCTTGGGAAACAGCCATGTCATTGGCCATCAGCATCTATCTGGACGTCATCAACCTGTTCCTCGATCTGCTGGACCTGCTGAGCACTAAATGAGCCATGCTACGGACAGGTAGCCGCGAGGGGCCGCAGATGAACGCAGCGAGGACCGACGAGCGGTGCTGGGTACTCTACCGCATCGACGACAACGGCAACGAGGTGGAGATGCGCCGCTTCGCCACACGTAGCGAGGCCGAGGCGGAGATGCGCGCCTTTGAAGCGCGCGGGCACAAGCAGGCGTATCTGGTCAGGGAGGACAGGGACTCGCCGATGTAGGGTGGATGGCCACCCTACGCGCTACGCAACCTCCGGGTTCAGGTTTTCAACTCGAACGCATCAGCATCGCGCCAAGCCGGGAAGCGCGTGCGGAACTTGGCTAGCGCCTGCGCCGACAGGGTCACATGGAACACGCCCTCGACCTCGCCCGCCGCCAGCAGCGTGTCTCCCTGGAAATCCAGCGCCTGGCTGTCGCCGGCATGCGGGTAGCCGTTGCCGTCGGTGCCGATGCGGTTGACCGCTGCCACGTAGCAGAGGTTCTCGATGCCGCGCGCCGGCAGCAGGCGATTCCACGGGTTGCGCCGCGCCGCCGGCCAGCTGGCAATGTACAGCAGCAGGTCGGTGTCGTGCGGGTCGCGACTCCACACCGGGAAGCGCAGGTCGTAGCAGACCAGCGGGCGCACCTGCCAGCCCTTCAGCTCGAGCAGCACGCGCTCCTCGCCGGCAGCGTAGTGCTCGTGCTCGCCGGCCATGCGGAACAGGTGGCGCTTGTCGTAGTGGGCGCAGCTGCCGTCCGGGCGTGCCCAGTACAGGCGGTTGCGGTAGCTGCCGTCGCTGGCGCGGGTGATCACGCTGCCGACCACCACCGCGTTGAGGCGTGCGGCCTGGGCCAGCAGCCAGGCGCGGCTCGGGCCGTTTTCCTCTTCGGCGAGCGCCGCGGCGTCCATGGAGAAGCCGGTGCTGAACATCTCCGGGAGGATCACCAGGTCGGCGCCCTCGGCCTGATCCAGCAGGCGGGCGAAGTGGGCATGGTTGGCGGCCGGGTCCTGCCAGACCGGGGCGGTCTGCACCAGGGCCAGCTTGAGGTCGGGCAAGGCGGTCAGGTCACGCATGGGAAGTCTCCGAAATCCAGATCATGGCGCATGCCGCGCCAGCCGTAGGGTGCGCCGCGCGCACCATTGGCCCGTGGTGCGCACGGCGCACCCTACTGACACTCACACCCGGCACAGCTTGTCGGCGGCCTGGCGCAGGGTGTCCTCGCGCTTGGCGAAGCAGAAGCGCACCAGGCGCAGGTCCTTGGGCGCTTCCTGGTAGAACACCGACACCGGGATGGTCGCCACGCCGTGCTCGCGGGTCAGCCACAGCGACATGTCCACGTCGTCGAGGTCGTCGCGGATCGCCGAGTAGTCGGCCAGCTGGAAGTAGGTGCCGGGGGTGCGCTTGAAGGCGAAGCGCGAGCCCTGCAGCAGGTCGCAGAACAGGTCGCGCTTGGCCTGGTAGAAGGCCGGCAGCTCGGCGACGTGCTCGGGATGGGCGGTCATGTAGTCGGCCAGCGCCCACTGCAGCGGGGTGATGCCGCAGAAGGTGACGAACTGGTGGACCTTGCGCAGCTCGGCGGACAGATGTGGCGGCGCCACCACGTAGCCGGTCTTCCAGCCGGTGACGTGGTAGGTCTTGCCGAACGAGCTGACCACGAAGGCGCGCTGGTACAGCTCCTCGTGGGCCAGCACGCTGGCGTGCTGAACACCGTCGAACACCAGGTGCTCGTAGACCTCGTCGCTGATCAGGTAGATCTCGCGCTCGCGGATCAGCGCCGCCAGCTGGGCCAGCTCGGCGGAGGAAATCAGCGCGCCGCTGGGGTTGTGCGGGCTGTTGAGGATGATCAGCCGGGTGCGCGGGCTGATCGCGTCCTGCAGGCGCTGCCAGTCGATGGCGAAATCCGGCAGCGCCAGCGGCACGTGCACGCAACGTCCGCCGGCCAGCTCCACCGAGGGCTCGTAACTGTCGTAGCAGGGATCGAAGACGATTACCTCGTCGCCCGGACGCACCAGCGCCTGCACCGCACAGAAGATCGCCTCGGTGGCGCCGGGGGTGATGGTCACCTCGCTGTCCATGTCCACGCTGCGGCCGTAGCTGCGGGCGATCTTCGCCGCCACCTGCTCGCGCAGGGCCGGCAGGCCGGTCATCGGCGCGTACTGGTTGTGCCCGGCCATCACGTGGCGGCCGACCGCTTCGCGCAGCGCCTGCGGGCCGTCGAAGTCGGGGAAGCCCTGCGACAGGTTGAGCGCGCCAGTCTGCGCGGCGAGCTGGGACATGGTGGTGAAGATGGTGGTGCCGACGTTGGGTAGTTTGCTGACGATCATCGCAATTCCTGGGCCAGTGGAGCGCAAGCGGCGAGGATAGCCGATCCGCTGGCGCCGGGCAGCCGCGGCGGCGGCAAATCCTGGGCAATCGCGCCATGCGCCCGGCAAGCCACGCCGCGAAGGGGTGCGCAGGGCGCACCCTACGACAAAGCGCGCTCATCTCCCCGACCGCCGCAAGTGCCGGCTGCGTCAGCCTGCCCGCCGGCGCGCTGCGCTATGCTGAGGCCACTCCCGCGAGAAAGGATGCTCCCCTCATGAACAAGGCCCAACGCCGCTCCGAGAAGTTCTTCCGCATCGCCCTGTGGGCGGTGGCGGTGGTGTTCGCCGGTTTCCTGGTCAACCTCGGCAGCGCCGTGGTGAAGAATCTGCCGCTGGTCGAGCAGCGCTTCAGTGTGGAGGATTTCCTCGACGCCGACGCCAGCAAGCGCATCGAGCAGGAGCTCAAGCGCCAGCGCAACCTGGCCCAGGATGCCCTGGACGCCCTGGAGCAGAGCCGCCTCAAGCTGGAGGCGGCGCGGCAGAACAGCCAGACCGCCCGCGACAGCCTGAGCGCCTGGCTGGCCAGCCGCCAGGTGACCCAACAGTCCGCGCGCGATGACGAGGTGATTCAGCGCACCGCGGCGCTGGAGCACCTCAAGCTCGCCGAGCGTGACGTGCGCAGCGCGGTGGAAGCCGAGGAGCAGCACCTGCTCGACGCCCAGCAGGCGCAGCAGCGGGCGCAGCGCCAGCTCGACGAATTGCGCAGCGACGCCTATGAGAAGATGAATAGCGAGCAGAGTTCGCAGGAACTCAAGGTGTTCCTGATCCGCCTGGCGATCACCCTGCCGCTGCTGCTGATCGCCGGCTGGCTGTTCGCCCGCCAGCGCAAGTGCACCTGGTGGCCCTTCGTCTGGGGCTACATCTACTTCGCCCTGTTCGTGTTCTTCGTCGAGCTGGTGCCCTATCTGCCGAGCTACGGCGGCTATGTGCGCAACATCGTCGGCGTGGTGATCACCGTGCTGGTCGGCCGCCAGGCCATCGTCTCGTTCAACCGCTACCGCGAGCGCCAGCTGGCCGCCGAGAGCAAGCCCGATATCGAACGGCGCAAGGAGATCTCCTACGACACCTCGCTACTGCGCCTGGCGAAGAAGGTCTGCCCCGGCTGCGAGCGGCCGGTCGAGCTGGACAACCCGCAGATCGACTTCTGCCAGCACTGCGGCCTCAGCCTGTTCGACCACTGCACGCACTGCCAGACGCGCAAGAGCGCCTTCGCGCGCTTCTGCTTCGCCTGCGGCAGCGACGCGGCCCAGCCCGCCGAGCCGCCGGCGACGTGACGACTACTTCTTGCCGGAGCGCTTGCCGCCGCCCAGGCTGGGCATCTTGCGCACCGCCTTGACCCTGGGCTCGCTGCTGTCGATCCAGTTGCCCAGCGGCTTGCCGGCCTTGCCCGGCTTGCCCGGCTTGCCCAGCTCGATCTTCGGCTTCTTCGGCTTCTTCGGCTTTTTCACCACCTGGCCGTCGATGGTGGTCTGCGGCACGCGGTGGTCGGGGATGAAGTCCGGCTCGTCGCGGCGCGGCAGCAGCTGGCGGATCAGCAGCTCGATGGCGGCGAGCAGCTGCACCTCGTCGGCGCACACCAGCGACAGCGCCTCGCCGCTGGCGCCGGCGCGGCCGGTGCGGCCGATGCGGTGCACGTAGTCCTCGGCGACGATCGGCAGGTCGAAGTTGACCACCAGCGGCAGGTCGTCGATGTCCAGGCCGCGCGCCGCCACGTCGGTGGCCACCAGCACCTGCACCTCGCCGGCCTTGAAGCGCTCCAGCGCGCGCAGGCGCGCCGGCTGCGGCTTGTCGCCGTGAATCGCGTCGCTGCTGACGCCGAGGCGCTGCAGCTCGTCGACCAGCTCGTCGACGCCCTTGCGGGTCTTGACGAACACCAGCACCTGGCCCCAGCGCCGCGCCTTGAGCAGATGGCAGAACAGCTCGCTCTTGCGCTTCTTGTCCACCGGGATCAGCCACTGCTTGACCGACTGCGCCGCGGCGTTGCGCGGGCTGACCTCGATGCTCAGCGGGTCGCGCAGCAGCACCTTGGCCAGCTCGCGGATGGTCTCCGAGAAGGTGGCGGAGAACAGCAGGGTCTGCCGGCGCTGCGGCAGCATGGCGAACAGCTCGTTGAGTTCGCGGGAAAAGCCCAGGTCGAGCATGCGGTCGGCTTCGTCGAGCACCAGGGTCTCCACCTGCTCGAAGCGCACCGCGTTCTGGCGGAACAGGTCGAGCAGGCGGCCGGGGGTGGCCACCAGCACGTCGACGCCCTTGCGCAGGCGCATCATCTGCGGGTTGATGCTCACCCCGCCGTAGGCCGCCAGGGTGCGCAGCGGCAGGTGCTGGCCGTAGACGCGGAAGCTCTCGTGGACCTGCTCGGCCAGCTCGCGGGTCGGCACCAGGATCAGCGCGCGCACCGAGTTAGGGGCCACCTGCCCTGCCATGCTCAGGCGCTGCAGCAGCGGCAGGGCGAAGCCGGCGGTCTTGCCGGTGCCGGTCTGCGCCGCCGCCATCAGGTCGCGGCCCTTGAGCACGGCGGGAATCGCCTGGCTCTGCACCGGCGTGGGCGTTTTGTAGTCGAGGGCGTCGAGCGCGCGCAGCAGCGGATCGATCAGGCCGAGGGAGGCGAAGGTCATGACAGGGCAACCGGCAGGGAAAACAGGGCGCCAGTTTACCTGCAATGCCCAGCGTCTGCCGGAGGATCAGCCGCGCAGCAGCAGGCTGCCCTCGATCGGCACGTAGCGGTCGGCGGCGCGCACCAGCGACTGCGCGGTGAGCCCCGGCACGCCGTACACGGTAGCCGCGGTGCCGCCGCGGCGCACGCGCTCGAGCAGCAGGTCGAAGTCGCCGTCGCCGGAGGCCAGCACCACCTCGTCGACCCGCGCCGCCGCGTCGAGCACGTCGATGGTGATGCCGACGTCCCAGTCGCCCTTGGCGCTGCCGTCGCTGCGCTGGATGTACGGCTTGAGCTTCACGCTGAAGCCGAGCTTGCGCAGGGTCTGCTGGAACTGCTGCTGGCGCGGATCGCCGCGCTCGATGGCGTAGGCATACGCCTCGACGATCTTCCCACGCGCCGCCAGCTCGGCCCACAGCGCGGCGTAGTTGAAGTGGCAGCCATGGGCCTGGCGCACGGTGTAGTAGAGGTTCTGCACATCGGCGAACAGGGCGATGGTCTTCAACGGGAGTTCTCGATGCGTGGCGGATGGCCGATTATCCGGCCAATCCCTGTCCAAGGGGCGAATTCATTCGCCTGACATGGCCGCATTGGCGAACGAGTTCGCCCCTACGAGGGTTTCAATCCCGACAGCCGCGGCAGCAGCAGCCGCTCGAACAGCCGCGGGCAGAAGCGCGCCAGCAACCGGGCGGTCCAATTGACGTTGGAGTGCACCAGCAAACGCTTGCGTCGCACCGCGGCGCGGTAGATGGCCTCGGCGGTGTCCTGCGGCGAGTAGACCTTGCCGACCAGCGGCAGCGGCTGCGGCGTCACCGAGCCATCGCCGACCAGCGCGTGCTTGCGGATGTCGGTGGCGGTGAAGCCGGGGCACACCAGCATGACGTTGACCCCGCTGTCCGCCAGCTCCAGGCGCAGCGTGTCGAACAGCCCGTGCAGGGCGTGCTTGCTGGCGTTGTAGGCGCTGCGCTGCAGCATCGGCGCGAAGCCGGACAGCGAGCTGAGCACGATGATCTGCCCGCGGCGGGCGCGGATGCTGGGCAGCGCCGCCTGGGTGCAGTGCAGCGCGCCGAAGAAGTTGACCGCCATCACCCGCTGGAACACCGCCAGCTCGGTCTCGGCGAACGGGCTGCTCTGCGCGATGGCGGCATTGTTGACCAGCACGTCGATGCCGCCGAAGCGCTCCACCGCCAGCGCCACCGCCGCACTCACCGCCTGCGCGTCGGCGACGTCGCAGCGCAGCGCCAGGACCTGGGCGTTGTGATGGTCGGCCAGGTGCTGGGCCAGGCTGTCCAGCGCCGCCTGGTCGAGATCGAGCAGCACCAGCCGCGCCCCGGCCTGGGCGAAGCGCAGCGCCAGCGCCCGGCCGATGCCCGCGCAGCCGCCGGTGATCAGCACCACCTTGCGGTCAAACACCTTGTTGCGAAATACCTTGCGAATGACGCGACGCATGGAGCCCTCCTGGCGTGATCGGTGGCTGCCTGCTTCAGCCGCTGCTGCGCACCGTCACACAGCGACGGGGTGACGCGGTGCCGTCACCTCCAGCATAGCCGCCCGTCGGGCGCGCACCGCTCAGAAACCGCTCGCCTGCCACAGCAGGCGCAACGCCAGCAGGGTCACGATGCAACGGAAGACCGACTTGAAGTGCGTCGCCGGAATCCGGTCGAGCAGCCTGAGGCCGAGCCAGCTGCCGGCCGCGCCGGCGAGGATCATCAGCGCTACCAGCGGCAGCCAGTCCCAGAAGGCGAAGCCGACCGCCGAGAACACCGCCATCTTCAGCAGGTGCTGGGCGCTCATGCAGGCGGCGAAGGTCGCGGTGGTCGCCAGCTTGTCCATGTCGTGACGATGGATGAAACCGGCCACCAGCGGGCCGGTGGCGCCGACGAACATCGATACCAGCGTGGTCAGCGCGCCGGCCAGCAACTGCCCGGCGGCACCGAGGCTGTGCCGGCCCGGCTTGGGCCCCCAGACCAGATAGAGGATGAAGGCGGCGACGCTGAACTGGACCCACTGCAGCGGCAGCTGGACGACGATCAGCGAGGCTAGCAGCGCCCCGCCCAGCGCGCCGAGGGCGAAGCGCCTGAGCAATCCGCGGTCGATGTGCTGGCGGGTCATCCAGGCGCGGTTGCTGTTGGAGCCCAGCTGCACCAGCCCGTGCACCGGAATCAGCGCCGCCGCCGGCACAATGCCGGCCATGATCGCCAGCAGCAGGACGCCGCCACCGATGCCCATGGCGCCGGTGAGCAGCGAGGTGAAGGCGGCAGTGACGATCAGCACACCGGCGTCCAGCAGGGAGAGGGAGGCGGGCAGCAGGTCCATGGCCGAAGGCCTCGATACAGGAAAGGAGCGGCCATTGTAGAAAGCTGCCGGGCGCACTGCACTCCCTGCACCGCACAGCAGCGCAGCAGCGCAGCAGCTGAGCCGCAGGCTGCTCGTAGCTCGTAGGGTAGAAAACTCGCGCAGCGATTTTCTACCCCGCCCCCGCGCCACTCCGGACAGCGGGCAATCGCTGCGCGAGTTGCGCCACCCTACCCGTCCACCACAGCATCTCAGGTGGGCTTGCGCGGCTTGGCCCGTGCGGTGGGCTCGGCGATCAGCGGGTCGTCCGGCCAGTAGTGCTTCGGATAGCGGCCCTTGAGATCCTTCTTCACCTCGACGTAGGTGTTGGCCCAGAAGCTGGCCAGGTCCTGGGTGACCTGCACCGGCCGCTGCGCCGGCGACAGCAGGTGCAGCTTCACGCCCAGGCGCCCGCCGGCGATGCGCGGCGTGGCGGCCAGGCCGAACAGCTCCTGCAGGCGCACTGCCAGCACCGGCGGCTCCTCGCTGTAGTCGAGGCGGATGCGCGAACCGGACGGCACCTCGAGGGTCTTCGGCGCCAGCTCGTCGAGGCGTTGCGGCAGCGGCCAGGGCAGCAGAGCCAGGAGGATCGCCGCCAGGTCGAGGGCGGCAAAGTGGCTGAGGCGGCTGACCTTGCCCAGGTAGGGCAGCAGCCAGTCCTCCAGGGTCGCCAGCAGCGCGGCGTCGGACACGTCCGGCCACTCGCTGGCGCCCTTCCCCGCCAGGTCGAGGCGGCGCAGCAACATGATGCGCGCCTGCCACTGGCGCAGCTCCGGCGTCCACGGCAGCAGCTCGAGCCCCTTGCGCCGCACCAGGGCGAGCAGTGCGCGGCCGCGGGCGGCCTCGTCGAGGCCGCTCAGCGCCTCGCTGCTCAGCACCAGCTCGCCGACCTTGCGCTGGCGCTCGGCGCGCAGCACGCCCTCGCGCTCGTCCCAGTCGAGCACCTCAGTCACGCCGACCTGCTCGGCCAGCGGGCCGTCGAACAATGCCGGATCGAGGTCGGCGGCCAGGTAGATGCGCTCCTCGCGCTGGCCCTGGCGGCTGCCGAGGTCGGCGATCACCAGCCACTCGTGCTTCATCAGCGCGTCAGGCTCGCCGAACTGCGCGGCGCGCCCGTTGGCCAGGCGGTAGTCGGCGCCGCCGGCGCGGCGCTGGCGGGCGATGCGGTCGGGATAGGCGAAGGCCAGCAGGCAGCCGAGCCAGCGCGGCTGTTCGGGGTCGGCGACCGCCTGTTCGACCCGCTTCGGCAGCAGGCTGCGGAACTGCCGAGCCAGCTGGCGGGCACGCTGGACACTGCCCTGGCTGTTTCGGGCGGCACGCGACTCGCCAGACAACAGGGCCAGGCGCGAGTGCAGGTCGGCGCCAGCGCCGCGCAGGATGTCGCGCTCGGAGAGCAGCGCGGCCAGATCGGCAGCCAGCGCGCCGAGGCCCAGCGCCTGGCCGCGCAGCAGCAGGTGGGCGAGGCGCGGGTGAGCCGGCAACGTGGCCATCGCCTGGCCGTGAGCGGTCAGCGCCCAGCCGCTGCCGCGCGGCACCAGGGCGCCGAGGCGCTGCAGCAGCTCGCGGGCCTGGGCCAGCGCGGCGGCCGGTGGCGGATCGAGCCAGACCAGCTCACTGACGTCGTCGACGCCCCAGCGCGCCAGCTGCAGGGCCAGGCCGGCCAGATCGGCCTGAAGAATTTCCGCGCCGGCGTGGGCGGCCAGCTGTTCGTGCTGGCTCTGCGACCACAGCCGGTAGCACACGCCCGGCTCCAGGCGCCCGGCGCGGCCGGCGCGCTGGGTCGCCGAGGCCCGCGAGATGCGCTGGGTGTCCAGGCGGGTCATGCCGCTGGCCGGGTCGAAGCGCGGCACCCGCTCGAGACCGGCGTCGACCACCACGCGCACGCCGTCGATGGTCAGGCTGGTCTCGGCGATATTGGTGGCCAGCACCACCTTGCGCGTGCCGGGCGGCGCCGGCTCGATGGCGGCGCGCTGGGCCATCAGGTCCAGCTCGCCGTGCAGCGGACAGAGGAGGATGTCGGTGCGGCCGCCGAACGCGTCCTCCAGCGCCGCCTGCACGCGGCGGATCTCGGCCTGGCCGGGCAGGAACACCAGCAGGCTGCCGCCCTGCTCGGCCAACGCCTGCAACACGGTCTGCGCCACCCGCGGCTCCAGCGCCTCGCCGGGCTGGGCGGCGCGGCCCCACTGGATATCCACCGGGAACATGCGCCCCGCGCTGCGCACCAGCGGCGCATCACCCAACAGCGCGGCCAGGCGCTCGCCCTCGAGGGTCGCCGACATCGGCAGCACCTTGAGCGGCGGCCCATCGCGCAGCAGCTCGCGGCCGTTGAGGGTCAGCGCCAGGGCCAGATCGGCGTCCAGGCTGCGTTCGTGGAACTCATCGAGGATCACCAGGCCAACGCCCTCCAGGCCCGGGTCGTCTTGCAGGCGGCGGGCGAGGATGCCCTCGGTGACCACCTCAATGCGCGTGCGCGGGCCGACCTTGCTGTCCAGGCGGATGCGGTAGCCCACCGTCGCGCCGACCGGCTCGCCCAGCTCGCTGGCCAGGCGCTCGGCGGCGGCGCGCGCGGCCAGGCGGCGCGGCTCTAGCATGACGATGGCCTGCCCGGCCAGCCAGGGTTCGTCGAGCAGCGCCAGCGGTACGCGGGTGGTCTTGCCGGCGCCGGGCGGCGCCTCCAGCACCACTTCGTGGCGGCGGGCGAGCGCCTCGCGCAGCGCGGGCAGGACGGCATCGATGGGCAGGGCGGACGACAAGCTCATGGGCACTCGCAACGGCAGACGGCAAGGGCGGCGATTATAGCGGCGAAGCGCCAGCGCCTTCCGGCCGTCATGACCGAACGCTTACACTATGCGCCCGCGTCTGGCACCGCACTGCCACGCTGCAGCAGCGCCACCCAAGGAGAAGATGCATGCGCACCTGTCACCGGATCGTCAGCGGCGTCCTCGCCGCCACCCTGCTCGCCCAGCTGAGCGGCTGCGGCACCTTGTTCTATCCGGAGCGCCGCGGCCAGCTCAACGGGCAGATCGACCCGGCCATCGCCGCCCTGGATGCCGTCGGCATCCTGTTCTATGTGATCCCCGGGCTGATCGCCTTCGCCGTCGACTTCGCCACCGGCGCCATCTACCTGCCGGAGGGCCGCTACTCTGTGGCGCCCGAGCGCCTGCAGGATGCCATCGGCAGCGACGGCCGTATCGACCACGTCCGCCTGCGCGCCATCCTGCAAGAGGAGCTGGCCCGCGACCTGCCGCTGGACGACCCGCGCCTGATCCGCCACAGCGGCAATCTCGAACAACTGGCCGCCTATGGCCTGCGCCCAAGCGCCTGAGGAGAACTGCAATGAATCTGAGCCGCGAACACGGCCGTCTGATGCGTCTGGCCTCGGGCGCCGCCCTGGCCACCGCGCTGGTCCTGATCGCCGCCAAGGCCTTCGCCTGGTGGCTGAGCGGCTCGGTCAGCCTGCTCGCCGGCCTTACCGACTCGCTGCTCGACGGTGCCGCCTCGCTGCTCAACCTGATCGCGGTGAACTACGCGCTGCGCCCGGCGGACGAGGACCACCGCTACGGGCATGGCAAGGCGGAGGCGCTGGCCGGCCTCGGCCAGGCGGTGTTCATCGCCATCAGTGCCGTGCTGGTCGGCATCCGCGGCTTCGAGCGCCTGCAGGCCCCGCAGGAGATCACCGCCACTGGCATCGGCGTGGCGGTGATGCTGTTGTCGCTGGGCATGACCGCCCTGCTGCTGGTGTTCCAGCGCCATGTGGTCAAGG
The DNA here is from genome assembly GCF_019097855.1 of Geopseudomonas aromaticivorans. Taxonomy (GTDB): domain Bacteria; phylum Pseudomonadota; class Gammaproteobacteria; order Pseudomonadales; family Pseudomonadaceae; genus Geopseudomonas; species Geopseudomonas aromaticivorans. The sequence continues at coordinate 163,338 of NZ_JAHRGL010000040.1, read as the reverse complement.
TCACCGGCTCCACCGCGATCCGCGCCGACTCGCTGCACTACGCCTCCGACCTGCTGCTCAACACCAGCATCCTCGCCGCCTTGCTGCTCGCCGCCTACGGCTGGACGCGGGCCGATGCGCTGTTCGGCATCGCCATCGCCGCCTACATCCTGTGGAGTGCGCTGACCATCGTCCGCGAGTCGGCGGCGGTGCTGATGGACAAGGAGCTGCCGCTGGAGATCAGCGAGCGCATGACCCAGCTGGCCCTCAACGTGCCCGGCGTGCTCGGCGCCCACGACCTGCGCACGCGCATGTCCGGCACCCGCTGGTTCGTCCAGCTGCACCTGGACCTGCCGGCCAGCCTGACCCTGCACGAGGCGCACGACAAGTGCGAGGCGGTCGAGCAGATCATCCGCGACGAGTTCCCCCGCGCCGAAGTGCTGGTGCACGCCGACCCGCAGCATTGAGCCGTCCCCCCTACTGCCCCCTGACGCTGTCTGCCTGGCCGGCAGTGCAGGTGGGCAGCAATCGCGGGGCATAAAAAAGGGGCCTTGCGGCCCCCTGGGATGTTTCCTCCGGATCGCGGCTGCGGTAACAGCCTGCTCGTCGCAACGCCTGGTGGGCAGTGCGGGCCTGGGGCCGCAACCTTGTGGGTTGCCGGCAGCGCGGGCCTGATTGGGCTCTGCGCGGGAGTGAGCGTCCGGGCCTTGAAACTGATTCAAACTGTACGCGCCTTCGCGCAGCAGGAGTTTGCGAAGATTGCCCTTTAAAACATGACTTGCGCAAGCAAATGCCAATCCAGCATGCTTCTGCGCAATTTCAGCGAACCGACCGGCCATCATGAGCAAACTCGACCGCTACGACCTGCGCATCCTCGCCGAACTGCAGCGCGACGCGCGGATTTCCAACCAGGAACTGGCCGAGCGCATCGGCCTGTCGCCCTCACCCTGCTCGCGGCGGGTCAAGCAGCTGGAGGACGACGGCTACATCCTGCGCCAGGTCGCCCTGCTCGACCGCAAGAAGCTCGGCCTGACCCTCACCGTGTACGTGCTGGTGGGCATGGACCGCCACACCCCGGAGCGCTTCGAGCACTTCGAGTCGGCCATCCGCCAGTGCCCGCAGGTGCTCGAATGCAGCCTGGTGACCGGCATGGAGGCGGACTACCAGCTCAAGGTGGTGGTGCCGGACATGGACCACTACCAGCAGTTTCTGCTCGGCACCCTGACCCGCATCGAGGGCGTCTCCAGCGTGCGCTCGAGCTTCGTGCTCAACCAGGTGCTGGCCGGCACCGAGCTGCCGCTGGAACACCTGCGCTGACGACCTGCTGGCATAAAATGTGAAGCCTTCGCATTTTGCCGTTTGCCTAGCGAACCCAAGAGCCTATAATTCGCGCGCATTTTTGCGCATGCCTGCGTGGCCGAACACATAATAACTATCGCCCGCCCCCTGAACGTACCGCATCTCCTGCAGGAGGGATCGATGGACCCGGAAGTTTTCGAACACTGGATGATGACTGGCCTGATCGTCGGCCTGGTCGGATTCATGGCTTTCATCGTCTGGGATCTGGCGAAAAAATCCAATGCCGGCAAATTCGGCACCATGATTCTGTTTTTTGCCCTCGGTTTGGGCGTCCTTGGCTTCGTCATCAAGACTGTGGTGATTGGCAGCCTCGAAGGCATGTAACCCCCAAGCGTTCGCAAGCCCCACAACAACCCCTGCATGATGCACCGGGGTGACGGGACTATTTGCCCCAAAGGATAATCATGACCGCCGCCAATCGTGTGATGCAAAGCTACGGCCGCTGCTGCGCCAGCCCGAACTTCTTCGATACCTTCTACCAACACTTCCTCGCCAGCTCGCCGGCGATCCGCGACAAGTTCACCAAGACCAACATGGTCGCGCAGAAGCAACTGCTGCGCGCCGGCATCCTCAACCTGGTGCTGTACGCACGCGGCATGTCCGACACCAAGCTGCGCGCCCTCGGCCAGAGCCACTCGCGCGAAGGCCTGGACATCCGCCCGGAACTCTACGACCTGTGGCTGGACTCGCTGCTGCTGGCGGTCAAAGAGCATGACAAGGATGCGGACACCGACATCCTCGCCGCCTGGCGCGAAGTCCTGGGCAAGGGCATCAACCTGATCAAGTCGTTCTACTGATCAGCCCGCCGGCGCCCCAAGTCGCCGGCACAGGCTCCCGGGCACGCCCTGCCGCGCAGCCACTCACAACTGCGGCGGCACTTCCCGCCACTCTCCCGGCGCCAGGCCGTCCAGGCTCCAGGGCCCGATGCGCACCCGCACCAGACGCAGGGTCGGCAGGCCCACCGCCGCGGTCATGCGCCGCACCTGGCGGTTGCGCCCTTCGCGGATGGTCAGCTCCAGCCAACAGGTCGGCACGCTCTTGCGAAAGCGCACCGGCGGCTGGCGCTCCCACAGCGCCGGCGTAGCGATGCGGCGCGCCTCGGCCGGCAGGGTCGGGCCGTCGTTCAGTTCGACGCCGGCGCGCAGTCGCGCCAGCTGCTCCTCGCTCGCCTCCCCCTCCACCTGCACCCAGTAGGTCTTCGGCAACTTGTGCTTGGGATCGGCGATGCGCGCCTGCAGGCGGCCGTCGTTGGTCAGCAGCAGCAGGCCCTCGCTGTCGCGATCCAGGCGGCCGGCCGGGTAGACGCCGGGCACCGGGACGCAATCCTTGAGGGTGGCGCGCCCCTCGGCGTCGGCGAACTGGGTCAGCATGTCGAAGGGCTTGTTGAGCAGCAGCAGGCGCGGCTCGGCGGGCGGCGCCTTGGCCACCCGCCGCGGTGCCTGCGCCTTGCCCGCCAGCTGACTGCGCGGCGAGCGGGCGGCAGGGCTGCGCGGTGGACGCGACTTCACAGGCTGTCCCGCAGCCGCTGGCTGCAGCAGTTCTGGTAGCGCTTGCCGCTCTGGCACGGGCACGGCTGGCTGCCGCTGCCGCCCAGCTCCAGCCAGCCCTCCAGGCGCTCGCAGGTCTGCCGCAGGGTCAGCCGCGTCTCCTCGCCCAGTACCGGACGGGCGAGGATGCCGCACACCCGCAGGTAATCCTCCAGCAAGGCATCGCGATGCAGCGCCTGGTAGCGCTCGACGATCGGCACACCCTCGTAGCGCCGCTGCGGGTCGGGCAGGAACAGCCAGGCCTGACTGCCGGGCAGCACGTTCCACAGCCGGCCGCTGCCGTCGCGCCAGCAGGCGCTGAACACCGCTCGCAGCGCCTGGCCCGGCCACTCCTGCAGGCACCAGCCATCGACCCGCTGGCCCCCCAGCGCGGCCACCGCGCGGCCGACCGAGTACCAGGGCTCGCCGCCCAGGCTTTCCGGCAACGGCAGCGGCGCGGCCACCTCGGGCTCGCCGTCGGCCACCAGGGTGCGGGCGAAGCGGCGCAGGGGGTTGCTGAAGCGGACAGGATCGACAAAGGCCATAGGACGGTTTCGCAAGACGGCGCCCGACCGGCCCGCAAGCGAGCCGCCGCGACGGCTGCGGCGCGGGCTGAGACGCGCATTCTAGCCGCCGCGCCGGCCTCAGTCGAACGCCTGCAGCCGGCTGCGCGCCAGCAGCGCCGCCACTTCCACGCCGCGCGGCAGGCAGCCGTAGACCGTCGCCGGCGCATCCAGCCGGGCGGCGATGAAGGCGTCGCTCACCGCGGCATTGCCGGCCTGCAGCAACAGGCCGGCCTGTAGCGCCACGGCGATCTCGCCACACAGCTGGCGGGCGCGATATTCCAGGCTCTCGCGATCCTGCAGGGCATGCTTGAGGCGCAGCACCTGCGCCTTCAGCCGTGCCTCGCCATGGCCGTCGCCCAGCTCGGCGAACAGCGCCTCGGCCACTTCCGGGTTTTTCTCCAGTGCGCGCAGCACGTCCAGGCACTGCACGTTGCCGGAGCCCTCCCAGATCGAGTTGACCGGCGCCTCGCGGTACAGCCGCGGCAGGATGCTCTCCTCGACGTAGCCGGCGCCGCCCAGGCATTCCTGCGCCTCGTTGACGAAGGCCGGCGCGCGCTTGCACACCCAGTACTTGCCGACCGCGGTGAGCAGGCGGGCGAAATGCCGCTCCTGCTCGTCTTCCGGGCGCTCCAGGGCATGGCCCAGGCGCAGGCTGAGGGCCAGCGCCGCCTCGCTGTCCAGGGCCAGGTCGGCCAGCACGTTCTGCATCAGCGGCTGCGCCTCCAGCACCCGGCCGCCGACTTCGCGCTGCGCGCAGTGGTGCAGGGCCTGGCTCAGCGCCTGGCGCATCAGCGCCGCCGAGCCGGTCATGCAGTCGAAACGGGTCAGCGCCACCATCTCCAGCACCGTGGCGATGCCGCGCCCCTCTTCGCCGACCATCCAGGCCAGGGAGCCGCGCAGTTCGATTTCCGCCGAGGCGTTGCTGCGGTTGCCCAGCTTGTCCTTCAGCCGCTGGAGATGGATGTGGTTGTGGCTGCCGTCCGGACGCAGGCGCGGCAGCAGGAAGCAGCTCAGCCCGCCCTCGCTGTGCGCCAGGGTCAGGAAGGCATCGCTCATCGGCGCCGAGCAGAACCACTTGTGGCCGAGCAGCTCGTAGGCCTGTCCCGGGCCCATGGCACCGAGGGCGAAGGCGCGGGTGGTATTGGCGCGCAGGTCGGTGCCGCCCTGCTTCTCGGTCAGCGCCATGCCCAGGGTCAGGCCGCGCTTCTGCGCGACCGGCAGCGGCTGTGGGTCGTAGTCGAGGCTGAGCACCTTGGGCAGCCAGGCCTCGGCCAGTTCCGGCTGGCGCCGCAGCACGGCGACGCCGGCATGGGTCATGGTCAGCGGGCAGGCGCTGCCGGCCTCGGCCTGGTTGTGCAGGTAGAACAGCCCGGCGCGCAGCACTTGGGCACCGGGCCGCGGCTCGCGCCAGGGCAGCGCGTGCAGGCCGTGGCCGATGCCGGCCTGCAACAAGCGGTGCCAGGCCGGATGGAACTCGACCTGGTCGAGGCGATAGCCATAGCGGTCGTGGCTGTGCAGCTCGGGCAGATGGCGATTGGCGGCGAAGCCGGCCGCCAGCAGCGGGCCGCCGGCCAGATCGCCGTAGGCCGCCAGGCGCGCCTCGCCCCAGCTGGCGCCGAAGCGCTGCAGCCACTCCTGCAGCGGCCGGTCGCCGCGGTACAGGTTGCTGCCGTCCAGCGGCGTCGGTTGGTTGGTCACGGTATGGGTGTGTGCGTATTGCTCCAGACTCATCGTCCACCTCCGGCAGGGTGCATCTCCTGCAGTGAAGCAGAACCACGGCGCGACGCCTGCCGGGCGCCGCGCCGGGCAGGCCGCCGGGCGACTTTGGTGGTAAGCTCGGCAGCCATGAACAGATACCCTTCGCGTCCCGTCGTCCTCTGTCTTTCCGGCCACGACCCCAGTGGCGGTGCCGGCCTGCAGGCGGACATCGAGGCCCTGCTCGCCCAGGGCTGCCACGCCGCGCCGGCGGTCACCGCGCTGACCGTGCAGGACACCGTCAACGTTTCCGACTTCCGCGTGCTCGACCGCGCCTGGGTGCTCGCCCAGGCCAACGCGGTGATTGCCGACTTGCCGGTCGCGGCGGTCAAGCTGGGCATGCTCGGCTCGCTGGAAATGGTCGATACCGTGGTCGAGATCATGGCCAGGCTGCCCAGCGTGCCGCTGGTCTGCGATCCGGTGCTGCGCGCCGGCGGCGGCGGTGCCCTGGGCAAAGACGAGGTCGGCTACGCCATCCGCGAGCGCCTGCTGCCACTGTGCCGCATCGCCACGCCGAACCTGCCGGAAGCGCGCATCCTCGCCGAGCTGCCCGCGGGCAGCGCCGACCAGTGCGCCGCCAAGCTGCTGCCCTACTGCGCGCACCTGCTGATCACCGGCGGCCACGGCGACGAGACCGAGATCCACAACCGCCTGTACACGCGCGACGGCGGCCAGCACACCTTCACCTGCGCACGCCTGCCGGGCAGCTACCACGGCTCCGGCTGCACCCTGGCCAGCACCCTGGCCGGCCGCCTGGCGCTGGGCGAGGAACTGGTCAGCGCCGTAAAGTCGGCGCTCGACTACACCTGGCGCACCCTGCGCGATGCCGAGCAGCCCGGTCACGGCCAGTACGTGCCGCGCCGCCTGCCGCTGGATTTCTGCTCCTGACCCTTGTGCCGTGACCTTCTGCCTGGAATAGCGCCGATGAAAACCCTGCGCGGACTCTACGCCATCACCGACAGCCAGCTGCTGGACGGGGGCCGCCTGCTGCCCTACGTCGAAGCGGCGCTGCGCGGGGGTGCGAAACTGCTGCAATACCGCGACAAGTCCGAGGATGCCGCGCGCCGCCTGCGCCAGGCCGAGGCCCTGCGCGAGCTGTGCCTGCGCCACGGCGCGCAGCTGATCATCAACGACGATGCCGAGCTGGCCGCGCGCCTGGGCGTCGGCGTGCACCTGGGGCAGAGCGACGGCTCGCTGGCCGCGGCGCGTGCCTTGCTCGGCCGCCACGCGCTCCTCGGCGCCACCTGCCACGCCCAACTGGAACTGGCCGAACAGGCCCGCCAGGAAGGCGCCAGCTACATCGCCTTCGGGCGCTTCTTCAATTCGCAGACCAAGCCCGGCGCCCCGGCGGCCACCCTTGAGCTGCTCGAGCAGGCCCGCGCACGCTTTCGCCTGCCGATCGTCGCCATCGGCGGCGTGACCCTGGACAGCGCCCCCGAGCTGGTCGCCCGCGGCGCCAGCATGGTGGCGGTGATCCACGCCCTGTTCGCCGCCGACAGCGCCGCCGAAGTCGAGCGCCGCGCGCGCGCCTTCAGCGCCCTGTTCGACTGACTTTCCCTGTAGGGGCGAATTCATTCGCCCGCTGTACGTCAAGGCGAATGAATTCGCCCCTACAGGACATGAATGAGCTTGCCCCGTTCCCGCCCCGACTCGAGAGGCCCCCATGTCCCGCTCCGAAATCCTGTTCAGCAACGCCCAGAAGCACATCCCCGGCGGCGTCAACTCGCCGGTGCGCGCCTTCCGCAGCGTCGGCGGCACGCCGCTGTTCTTCAAGCACGCCGCCGGCGCCTACGTCGTCGACGAGGACGATAAGCGCTATGTGGACTACGTCGGCTCCTGGGGCCCGATGATCCTCGGCCACAGCCACCCGGACGTGCTCGACGCGGTGCGCCGCCAGCTGGAGCACGGCCTGTCCTACGGCGCGCCGACCGCCATGGAAACCGAGATGGCCGAGCTGATCTGCTCCCTGGTGCCGTCGATGGAGATGGTGCGCATGGTCAGCTCCGGTACCGAGGCGACCATGAGCGCGATCCGCCTGGCGCGCGGCTACACCGGTCGCGACAGCATCATCAAGTTCGAGGGCTGCTACCACGGCCACTCCGACAGCCTGCTGGTCAAGGCCGGCTCCGGCGCGCTGACCCAGGGCGTGCCCAGCTCCGCCGGGGTGCCGGCAGCCTTCGCCAAGCACACCCTGACCCTGGCCTACAACGACCTCGCCGAGGTGGCCGCCACGCTGCAGGAAGTCGGCCAGGAAGTGGCGTGCATCATCGTCGAGCCGGTCGCCGGCAACATGAACTGCGTGCCGCCGGCGCCGGGCTTCCTCGAAGGCCTGCGCGCGCTGTGCGACCAGCACGGCGTGGTGCTGATCTTCGACGAGGTGATGACCGGCTTTCGCGTCGCCCTCGGCGGCGCCCAGGCGCACTATGGCGTCACCCCGGACCTGTCGACCTTCGGCAAGATCGTCGGCGGCGGCATGCCGGTCGGCTGCTTCGGCGGCAAGCGCGCGATCATGGAATGCATCGCCCCGCTCGGCCCGGTCTACCAGGCCGGCACCCTGTCCGGCAACCCGCTGGCAATGGCCGCCGGCCTGACCACCCTCAAGCTGATCAGCCGCCCGGGCTTTCACGCCGAACTGAGCGACTACACCGCGCGCATGCTCGACGGCCTGCAGCAGCGCGCCGATGCCGCCGGCATCCCGTTCGTCACCACCCAGGTGGGCGGCATGTTCGGCCTGTACTTCAGCGCGGCAGACGACATCGTCACCTTCGCCGACGTGATGGCCAGCGATGCCGAGCGCTTCAAGCGCTTCTTCCACCTGATGCTGGACGGCGGCGTCTATCTAGCCCCCAGCGCATATGAAGCCGGCTTCACCTCCATCGCCCATGGCGAGGCCGAGCTGAAGATCACCCTCGACGCCGCCGAGCGTGCCTTCGCGGCGCTGAAAAAGGCCTGAAGCGGCCCTGCGGCGGCCCACATAATGGGCCGCCGCAGGGCAAACCCGGCTATTCTTGGGCTCTGCAGGCACATCGCCAGCAGGAAAAGCCGTTCAGGGCCTGTCATGACCCGCCGGCTTATTTCATAATGTGAATGCTGGCGCACTGCGCCGGCCGGGCTTCCTGGCCCGTTGACCCAGGGGAGATGTCCGACCGCCATGAACCGTGCTGGCCGCACCCTGCTGATGGGCTGCCTGTTGCTGACCACCCCGCTGCTAGGCCATGCAGGAGACAACTCCCTGCTGATTCCCGCCGACGGCAGTTGCGTGCTCGACACCCGCCCGGAAGATCTCGAACAGGCCCTGGCGCAATGCCGCCGCCTCGCCGAGGGCGGCGACAGCCAGGCGCAGTACGAGCTGGGCGAATACTTCTACGATGCCAGCCGTCACCCACAGGATCTGCCGCAGGCCGTGCACTGGTACGAGCAGGCGTCCCTGCAGGGTCATGCCGAGGCGCAACTGCGCCTGGGCACGCTGTTCTGGCACGGCGAAGGCGTGCCGGCGAGCGCCATGCAGGCCTACATCGTGCTGAAGATGGCGGCGGTCAATGGTTCGGAGGAGGCGATGGACAGCGCCGACCAGGTGGCCGAGCAGATGGACCGCGAGCAGCTGGAGCGCGCCAACCGCGTACTCGGCGAGATCTTCCGCAACTACCTGCAGGAACTGCAGGCCAGCGACACCCGCTCACCGTTCGCGCCGCTGCCCTGAAGTCTTGCGCAGAGCGATTGTCCAACGCCAGACCACGCTGCGGGGAATGGTGGAAAATCGCTACGCGAGTTATCTACCTACCCGGCTGATGCCTTCAGCCGTTGCGATCCGGCATCGGCGGCATGGGGAACGGCATGACATTGCTGCCGCCCTTGGCCTCGCTGATCTTCGCCGTGCCCAGGCGCTCCACCTCGTCGATGCGCACGATGGCGTGCATCGGCACGAAGCTGCGCAGCACGCCGTCGAACTGCGCCTTGAGCTTCTCCTCGCTGGGATCGACCACCAACTGGCTGCGCTCGCCGAAGACGAACTCCTCGATCTCCAGGAACCCCCACAGGTCGCTCTGGTAGATGGCCTTGGCATACATCTCGAATACCTGACCCTGGTTGAGGAAAATCACCTTGAAGATGGGCGCGGGCTTGCTCATGGATCGCTGGACCAACGGGGACTTGCGGGAAGGGCGCGCATCCTAGCACATCCTCCCGGCGGCCAAGCCTAGGAAGGCTGCGCCCCACTCCCTATAATGCGCGGCTCACTGATTTTCCCGACGAGCACCCATGGCCAAGAAGCTTTTCATCGAAACCCACGGCTGCCAGATGAACGAGTACGACAGCTCGCGCATGGCCGACCTGCTGGGCGAACATCAAGCCCTGGAGCTGACCGAGCGCCCCGAAGAGGCCGACGTCATCCTGCTCAACACCTGTTCGATCCGCGAGAAGGCCCAGGACCGGGTGTTCTCCCAGCTCGGCCGCTGGCGCGAACTGAAGCAGCAGAACCCGGCGCTGGTGATCGGCGTCGGCGGCTGCGTGGCCAGCCAGGAAGGCGCGGCGATCCGCGAGCGCGCGCCCTACGTCGACGTGGTGTTCGGCCCGCAGACCCTGCACCGCCTGCCGGAGATGATCGACGCCGCGCGCAGCACCCAGCAGCCGCAGGTGGACATTTCCTTCCCCGAGATCGAGAAGTTCGACCGCCTGCCCGAGCCGCGCGTCGACGGCCCCAACGCCTTCGTCTCGGTGATGGAAGGCTGCAGCAAGTACTGCGCCTTCTGCGTGGTGCCCTACACCCGCGGCGAGGAAGTCAGCCGGCCGCTGGCCGACGTGCTCGGCGAGATCCTGCACCTGGCCGAGAACGGCGTGCGCGAGGTGACCCTGCTCGGCCAGAACGTCAACGGCTACCGCGGTGACGCCGGTGGCGGGCGCATCGCCGACTTCGCCGAACTGCTGCACGCGGTGGCGACCATCGACGGCATCGACCGCATCCGCTACACCACCAGCCATCCGCTGGAGTTCTCCGACGCCATCATCCAGGCCCACGCCGAGATTCCCAAGCTGGTGAAGTACCTGCACCTGCCGGTGCAGTCCGGCTCCGACCGCATCCTGGCGGCGATGAAGCGCAACCACACCACACTGGAATACAAGTCGCGCATCCGCAAGCTCAAGGCGGCGGTGCCGGACATCTGCATCAGCTCGGACTTCATCGTCGGCTTCCCCGGCGAAACCGAGAAGGACTTCGAGCAGACCATGAAGCTGATCGAGGACGTCGGCTTCGACTTCTCCTACTCCTTCGTCTACAGCGCCCGCCCCGGCACCCCCGCGGCCGACCTGGCCGACGACACCCCGGAGGAGGTGAAGAAGCAGCGCCTGGCCATCCTCCAGCAGCGCCTCAACCAGCAGGGCTTCGAGAACAGCCGGCGCATGGTCGGCAGCGTGCAGCGCATCCTGGTCAGCGACTACTCGAAGAAGGACCCGGGCATGCTGCAGGGCCGCACCGAGAACAACCGGGTGGTCAACTTCCGCGCCAGCAACCCGCGCCTGATCGGCCAGTTCGTCGACGTGCACATCGACGAGGCGCTGCCGCACTCGCTGCGCGGCACCCTGGTCGACGCCGCCGGCGCCTGAGCCCTCGCGCGGCGTCCGCCACGGGCGCCGCGCGACTTATCCACCATTGGCAGGCTTTCCCCCTCGGGCCCCTGCGGTTATTCTTCGTCCATTCCCCCAGCCGAACGGCGGCCAACAGAAGACCTTGAACGCACCCCTGGAACACCATCGCTTTATCCTGGAACCCTTCGAAGCACGCCGCTTCGCCAACCTCTGCGGACAGTTCGACGAGCACCTGCGCTTGATCGAGCAGCGCTTGGGCCTAGAGATCCGCAACCGCGGCAACCAGTTCGAGCTGGTCGGCGACGCCCAGCGCAGCCAGACTGCCGAGCGTCTGCTGCGCCGCCTGTACCGCGAAACCCACACCGGCACCGACCTGACGCCCGAAATGGTCCATCTGTTCCTGCAGGAGTCGGGGCTCGAAGACATCGCCCTGCCCGGGCATACGCCGACGGTGACGCTGAAGACCCGCAAGGTGCACATCACCCCGCGCGGCGCCAACCAGCAGCGCTACGTCAAGGCGATCCTCGACAACGACATCAACTTCGGCATCGGCCCGGCCGGCACCGGCAAGACCTACCTGGCGGTGGCCTGCGCGGTGGACGCCCTGGAGCGCGAGCAGGTGCGCCGCATCCTGCTGGTGCGCCCGGCGGTGGAAGCCGGCGAGAAGCTCGGCTTCCTGCCCGGCGACCTGGCGCAGAAGATCGACCCCTACCTGCGCCCGCTGTACGACGCCCTCTACGAGATGCTCGGCTTCGAGCAGGTGGCCAAGCTGATCGAGAAGCAGGTGATCGAGATCGCCCCGCTGGCCTACATGCGCGGGCGCACGCTGAACAACAGCTTCATCATCCTCGACGAAAGCCAGAACACCACCCTCGAGCAGATGAAGATGTTCCTCACCCGCATCGGCTTCGGCTCCACCGCGGTGATCACCGGCGACGTCACCCAGGTCGACCTGCCGCGCGGCACCAAGTCGGGTCTCGCCCACGTGGTCGAGGTGCTGCGCGACGTGCCGGGGATCAGCTTCACCCACTTCAAGGCCAAGGACGTGGTGCGCCACCCGCTGGTGCAACGCATCGTCGAGGCCTACGACCGCTACGAGCATCGCCTGCAAGGCAAGCCCGACAAGGTCAACGACACCGCAAGGGACGGCCGCCATGCAGATTGAACTGGATCTGCAGCTGGCCACCACGGCCGGCGATCTGCCGGACGAAGCCCAGCTGCGCCGCTGGTGCGAACTGGCCCTGCGCCAGCGCACTGCGCCGTCTGAGCTGACCATCCGCATCGTCGACGAAGCCGAAGGCCGCGAGCTGAACCACACCTGGCGCGGCAAGGACTACGCCACCAACGTGCTGTCGTTCCCGGCCGAAGTCCCCGACGGCCTGCTGGACATCCCGCTGCTCGGCGACCTGGTGATCTGCGCCCAGGTGGTCGCCCGCGAGGCCGGGGAGCAGGGCAAGAGCCTGGACGCCCACTGGGCGCACCTGACCATCCACGGCTGCCTGCACCTGCTCGGCTACGACCATATCGACGACGACGAAGCCGAGGAAATGGAAGCACTGGAGCGGCAGTTGCTCGCCGAACTGGGCTATCCCGATCCCTATGCGTGTGACGAAGAGTAAGGACACATGAGCGAAGACCGATCGAGCCAGGGGCAGAGGTCCTGGCTGGAAAGAATCACCCAGGCGTTTTCCCATGAGCCGAAAAGCCGCCAGGAGCTCCTCGAAGTCCTGCGCGAAGCCCATGAGAACAAGCTGCTCGACACCGAAGCGCTGGCGATCGTCGAGGGCGCCATCCAGGTCGCCGATCTGCAGGTGCGCGACATCATGATCCCGCGCTCGCAGATCATCACCATCAAGGCCTGCCAGAGCCCCCAGGAGTTCCTCCCGGCGGTGATCGACGCCGCCCATTCGCGCTACCCGGTGATCGGCGAGAACCTCGATGAAGTCGTCGGCATCCTGCTGGCCAAGGACCTGTTGCCGCTGCTGCTGCACGGCAGCGAACAGGCCTTCGACCTGCACAAGCTGATGCGCCCGGCCACCTTCGTCCCCGAGTCCAAGCGCCTCAACGTGCTGCTGCGCGAGTTCCGCGCCAATCGCAACCACATGGCCATCGTCATCGACGAATACGGCGGCGTGGCCGGCCTGGTGACCATCGAGGACGTGCTGGAGCAGATCGTCGGCGACATCGAGGACGAGCACGACGTCGAGGAGGACAGCTACATCAAGGCGCTGCCCAGCGGCGACTTCATCGTCAAGGCGCTGACCCCGGTGGAGGACTTCAACGAATCCTTCGCCACGACCTTCGCCGAGGACGACTTCGACACCATCGGCGGCGTGGTGATGAGCACCTTCGGCCACATGCCCAAGCGCAACGAAGTGACCGACATCGGCGGCTTCCGCTTCCGCGTGGTGAATGCCGACAGCCGGCGCATCCACCTGCTGCGGGTGACGCCGCTGGTGCGCTGAGGCTGGCGCGCGCAGCGTAGGCTGGATGGCCACCCCGTGGAAAACTCGCGCAGCGATTTTCCACGGGAACGCTGCGTCATGCGGTGGGCAAGGCCTGTGGCCGCTTCCCACCCTGCGCGCCGAGCATCCCCAGGTTCCTGCCTGGGGATGCCGGTATCGCCTCGCCTTCCCCACGCCCGTGCTAGCCGGGCGCCCGCGGCTCCATTAAGCTGCCCCCGCCTCTCTCTGCCAAGGAATTCCCATGCGCTGGATCACCCGCCCCGGCTGGCCGGGTCACCTGCTTGCGCTGGCGGCCGGCGCCCTCACGCCGCTGGCCCTGGCGCCCGTCGACCTGTGGCCGCTGGGCCTGCTGTCGCTGGCCCTGTTCTACCTCGGTCTGCGCGGACTGGGGCCGCGGGCCGCCCTGGCGCGCGGCTGGTGCTACGGCTTCGGCGTCTTCGCCGCCGGTACCAGCTGGGTCTATGTCAGCATCCACGACTACGGCGCCGCCTCGCCGGCGCTGGCCGGGCTGCTGACCCTGCTGTTCAGCGCCGGGCTGGCGCTGTTCTTTGCACTGCCGGCCTGGGCCTGGGTCAAATGGCTGCGCCGCGAACGCGCGCCGCTGGCCGATGCGCTGGCCTTCGCCGCCCTGTGGCTGGCCCAGGAAGCCCTGCGGGGCTGGCTGTTCACCGGCTTCCCCTGGCTGTACATCGGTTACAGCCAGCTCGCCGGACCGCTGGCCGGGCTGGCGCCGCTCGGCGGCGTCTGGCTGCTGTCGTTCGGCATGGCGCTGACTGCGGCGCTGATGGCCAACCTGCCGGCGCTGCTGCCGCGCTGGCCGTCGGCGCTGACGGCCCTGCTGCTGCTCGCCGCCACCTGGGGCGGCGGCCTGCTGCTCCGGGACCACGCCTGGACCCAGCCGGCCGGCGCGCCGCTCAAGGTCGCCGCCATGCAGGGCAATGTCGAGCAGAGCATGAAGTGGGACCCCGAGCAGCTCAATGCCCAGCTGGCCCTGTACCGCGACCTGACCTTTGCCGAGGCACCGGCCGACCTGTACGTCTGGCCGGAAACCGCGGTGCCGGTGCTCAAGGAATATGCCGAGGGCTACCTCAGCGTGATGAGCCGCTTCGCCAGCGAGCGCAACGCCGCGCTGATCACCGGCGTGCCGCTGCGCCAGGCCGACGGCGAGGGCCGGCCGCGCTACTACAACGCGGTGCAGGTGATCGGCCGGGGCGAAGGCACCTACCTCAAGCAGAAGCTGGTGCCGTTCGGCGAGTACGTGCCGCTGCAGGATCTGCTGCGCGGGCTGATCGCCTTCTTCGACCTGCCGATGTCCGACTTCGCCCGCGGCCCGGCCGACCAGCCCATGCTGCAGGCGCGCGGCTACCGCATCGCCCCCTACATCTGCTACGAGGTGGTCTACCCGGAGTTCGCCGCCGGCCTCGCCGCACGCAGCGAGCTGCTGCTGACGGTGAGCAACGACGCCTGGTTCGGCACCTCGATCGGTCCGCTGCAGCACCTGCAGATGGCGCAGATGCGCGCCCTGGAGGCCGGGCGCTGGATGATCCGCGCCACCAACAACGGCGTCACCGCGCTGATCGACCCGTTGGGGCGCATCGACGCCCATGTGCCGCAGTTCCAGCGCGCCGTGCTGCGTGGCGAGGTGGTGCCGATGCAGGGCCTGACGCCCTATCTGCAGTGGCGCGCCTGGCCGCTGACCGGCCTGTGCGCCCTGCTGCTCGGCTGGCCGCTGCTCGCCGGCCGCCGCGAGCGCCGGCTGTTCGCCGCGCTGGGCTGATCCCAAACCGCCTCGCCCCGGCGCCGGGGGCGGGGCTCAGCGATAGACCAGCGGATAGGCCAGCAGCCCCGCCGCCTCGTTGAGCAGCTGGCCGCTCTGCCACACCGCGGCGGCCTCCGGCAGCCAGCCGCCCCACGGGCGGGCGTTGGCCACGCCGAGAAAGCCCATCGGCGCCGCGACCACCGCGAAGCCCAGCCGCTCGAAGCACCAGCGCGCCCGCGGCATGTGTGGAGCCTGGGTCACCAGCACGATGCGCCGCACGCCGGCGGCGCGCAGCAGCGGCGCGCTGAGGGTGGCGTTTTCCCAGGTGGTGCGGCTCGCGCCTTCCTGCCAGCGCACCGCCACGCCGAAGTCCTCCTGCAACACCGCGGCCAGCAGCTCGGCCTCGCTGGGAGGCGCGCCGTAGTGCAGGCCGCCGCTGACCAGCAGCGGCAGTCCGCTGGCCTTGTGCAGGCGCGCAGCGAAGCGCGCCCGCTCCATGGCCGACAGGCTCGGCTGGTCGCCGCCCCAGCCCGGATCGCCGCGCTCGCGCCCGCCGCCGAGCACCACGATGGCCTCGGCGCGCTGCGCCAGGGCCGGCCACTCGGCCGTGGCCAGCGCCGGCTCGCGCTCGAGCAGCCGCCCGCCCCACTCGACCGCCACCGGCAGGCTCGACAGCCACAGCCCGCCCAGGCCGAGCACGCCACAGGCCAGCGCCAGGCGCGGACGCCGTGCCCGCCACCACCAGGCCAGCAGCAGGAGCAGGAACAGGCCGCCCGGCGGCAGCAGCAATTGCTTGAACAGGTAACGCAGCGGCATGCCGATCTCCCTTGCCCGCCCATGGCGGCGGCCGTTGTCGATGTCGGCCGGCATCATATAGCGGATGCCCGTGCGCCGGCCTCGCCGGGCGTCCGTGGTTGCCGCCCGCCAGCCACAGCCGCACGATCGCCACCGGCGAGCCCGAGCCCCGCGGCGAGTGGCCGCCCCACGCCGTCTGCGGCGATCAGGGTTTCCCCTGATCCGCGGGGGTCATGTATGCTTAGCCTCTTTGGTCAACTCCCTTTTTCCAGTCCGGCAGAGCCATGCACGAACAGTATCAGCCCCGCGAAATCGAAGCCGCCGCGCACTCCCACTGGGACGCGCACCAGTCCTTTGAAGTAAGTGAACAGCCAGGCAAGGACACCTTCTACTGCCTGTCGATGTTCCCCTACCCGAGCGGCAAGCTGCACATGGGCCACGTGCGCAACTACACCATCGGCGACGTGATCGCGCGCTACCAGCGCATGCAGGGCAAGAACGTGCTGCAGCCGATGGGCTGGGACGCCTTCGGCATGCCGGCGGAAAACGCCGCCATGCAGAACCAGGTCGCCCCCGCCGCCTGGACCTACGCCAACATCGACTACATGAAGACCCAGCTGAAAAGCCTGGGCCTGGCCATCGACTGGTCGCGCGAAGTCACCACCTGCAAGCCGGACTACTACCGCTGGGAGCAGTGGCTGTTCACCCGCCTGTTCGAGAAGGGCGTGATCTACCGCAAGAACGGCACCGTCAACTGGGACCCGGTGGACCAGACCGTGCTGGCCAACGAGCAGGTGATCGACGGCCGCGGCTGGCGCTCCGGCGCGCTGGTCGAGAAGCGCGAGATCCCGATGTACTACTTCAAGATCACCGCCTACGCGGATGAGCTGCTGCAGTCCCTCGACAATCTGGATGGCTGGCCCGAGCAGGTCAAGACCATGCAGCGCAACTGGATCGGCAAGTCGCGCGGTATGGAAGTGAGCTTCCCCTACGACGCCGCCAGCATCGGCAGCGAGGGCGAGCTGAAGGTGTTCACCACCCGTCCGGATACCCTGATGGGCGCCACCTACGTGGCGGTGGCCGCCGAACACCCGCTGGCCAGCATCGCCCTGAGCCAGCTGCCGGCCGACCAGGCCGCCGAACTGCAAGCCTTCGTCGACGAGTGCAAGCGCGGTGGCGTGGCCGAGGCGGACATCGCCACCCAGGAGAAGAAGGGCCTGGCCACCGGCCTGTTCGTGCAGCACCCGCTGACCGGCGAGAAGCTGCCGGTGTGGGTCGCCAACTACGTGCTGATGAACTACGGCGAAGGCGCGGTGATGGCCGTGCCGGCGCACGACGAGCGCGACTTCGAGTTCGCCCACAAGTACGCCCTGCCGATCAAGACCGTGATCCGCACCAGCGCCGGCGACCAGACCCCAGCGCCGTGGCAGGACGCCTATGGCGAGCACGGCCAGCTGATCAACTCCGCCGAGTTCGACGGCCTCGACTTCCAGGGCGCCTTCGACGCCCTCGAAGTGGCGCTGCAGCAGAAAGGCCTCGGCCAGGCGCGCACCCAGTTCCGCCTGCGCGACTGGGGCATCAGCCGCCAGCGCTACTGGGGCTGTCCGATCCCGATCATCCACTGCGCCAGCTGCGGCGACGTGCCGGTGCCGGAAGACCAGCTGCCGGTGGTGCTGCCCGAGGACGTGGTGCCGGACGGCGCCGGCAGCCCGCTGGCGCGCATGCCCGAATTCTACGAATGCAGCTGCCCGAAATGCGGCGGCGCGGCCCGCCGCGAAACCGACACCATGGACACCTTCGTCGAGTCGTCCTGGTACTACGCGCGCTACGCCTCGCCCAAGTTCGAGGGCGGCATGGTCGACAAGGCCGCGGCCAACCACTGGCTGCCGGTCGACCAGTACATCGGCGGCATCGAGCACGCCATCCTGCACCTGCTGTACGCGCGCTTCTTCCACAAGCTGATGCGCGACGAGGGCCTGGTCGACAGCGACGAGCCGTTCACCAACCTGCTGACCCAGGGCATGGTGATCGCCGAGACCTACTACCGCCTGCAGGATAACGGCGCCAAGCTGTGGTTCAACCCGGCCGACGTCGAGCTGGAGCTGGACGCCAAGGGCAAGCCGCTGTCCGCCAAGCTGAAGAGCGACGGCCTGCCGGTGGAAATCGGCGGCATCGAGAAGATGTCCAAGTCGAAGAACAACGGCGTCGACCCGCAGACCATGATCGAGCAGTACGGCGCAGACACCTGCCGCCTGTTCATGATGTTCGCCTCGCCGCCGGACATGAGCCTGGAATGGTCGGACTCCGGCGTCGAGGGCGCCAGCCGCTTCCTGCGCCGCGTCTGGCGTCTGGCCCACGCCCACGTCAGCGCCGGCCTGCCGGGCGCGCTGGACAAGACCGCGCTGAGCGATGCCCAGAAGGACGTGCGCCGCGCCATCCACCTGGCCATCCGCCAGGCCAGCCAGGATATCGGCCAACACCACAAGTTCAACACCGCCATCGCCCAGGTGATGACCCTGATGAACGTGCTGGAAAAGGCACCGAACGAAAGCGCCCAGGACCGCGCCCTGCTGCAGGAAGGCCTCGAAGCCGTGGCCCTGCTGCTGGCGCCGATCACCCCGCACATCAGCCACGCGCTGTGGCAGCAGCTGGGCCATGCCGAGGCGATCATCGACGCCACCTGGCCGCAGGTCGACGACGCCGCCCTGGTGCAGGACAGCCTGACCCTGGTGGTGCAGGTCAACGGCAAGCTGCGCGGTGAGATCCAGGTCGCCGCCACCGCCTCCCGCGAGGAAGTGGAAGCCGCCGCCCGCGCCAACGAGAACGTGCTGCGCTTCACCGAGGGCACCACCATCCGCAAGGTGATCGTGGTCCCCGGCAAGCTGGTCAACATCGTTGCCAACTGAGTGTCGCCACGCGACGCAAGCCATCCAATCCGCCGCCCGCCCATCGCGGGCGGCGCTGCACAAGAGGGAAGACTGATGAAACGGAGCCTGACCGGCCTGCTGCTGGTGATGCTGACCACGACGCTCGTCGCCTGCGGCTTTCAGCTGCGCGGCGTCGGCAGCAACGATTTCGCCCTGAAGGAGCTCGACCTCAGCGCCCGCAACGCCTACGGCCAGACCGTCAAGGACGTGCGCCGCCTGCTGGAGGCTAGCGGCGTGCGCGTGCACGACGGCGCGCCCTACGAGTTGGTGCTGACCCACGAGGGCGAGCAGCAGCGCACCGCCAGCTACACCAGCTCGGCGCGCAGCGCCGAGTACCAGCTGACCACCAGCCTCGACTACCAGATCCGCAGCGGCAACCTGTCCCTGCTCGACGACAAACTGGAAGTGCAGCGGGTCTACGTACACGACTCCAACAACCTGATCGGCTCCGACCAGGAGTCCCAGCAGTTGCGCACCGAGATGCGCCGCGAACTGGTGCAGCAGCTGCTCATGCGCCTGCAGCAGCTGACTCCGGCGCGCCTCGGCGAGCTGCAGGAAAAGGCCCAGGCGCGCGCCGAGGCCGAAGCCAAGGCCAGCGCAGCCGCCCGCCAGAGCGCGCCGGCACCGGCTCTGCCGCTGCTGCAGCGCTGATCCGCCAGACGGGGCCGCAGGGCCCCGTTTGCTTCTGCCGATGAAACTCAATCCCGCCCAACTGGCCAAGCACCTGCAGGGTCCGCTCGCCCCGGTCTACGTGGTCAGCGGCGACGACCCGCTGCTGTGCCAGGAAGCCTGCGACGCCATCCGCGCCGCCTGCCGCGCCCGCGAATTCAGCGAACGCCAGGTGTTCCACGTCGACGCCAATTTCGACTGGAACCTGCTGCGCGAAGCCGGCGCCAGCCTGTCGCTGTTCGCCGACAAGCGCCTGCTGGAACTGCGCATCCCCGGCGGCAAGCCGGGCGACGACGGCACCCGCGCGCTGCTCGACTACCTGGCGCGTCCGGCCGAGGACACCGTGCTGCTGCTCAGCCTGCCGCGGCTCGACGGCAAGACGCAGAAGAGCAAGTGGGCCAAGGCGCTGATCGACGGCGACCACTGCCAGTTCGTGCAGATCTGGCCGGTGGACGCCGCGCAGCTGCCACAGTGGATCCGCCAGCGCCTGGCCCAGGTCGGCCTGGCCGCCAGCGCCGAGGCGGTCGACCTGCTGGTGGCGCGCATCGAGGGCAACCTGCTGGCGGCGGTGCAGGAAATCGACAAGCTGCGCCTGCTGGTCGACGGCAACCAGCTCGACGTGCAGACGGTGCAGGCCAGCGTGGCCGACAGCGCGCGCTTCGACCTGTTCGGCCTGCTCGACGCGGCACTGGCCGGCGACGCGGCGCACGCCCTGCGCATGCTCGAGGGCCTGCGCGGCGAGGGGGTGGAAGCGCCGGTGATCCTCTGGGGTCTGGCGCGCGAACTGCGCCTGCTCGCCACCCTCGCCCAGCAGCACGGCCAGGGCCAACCGCTGGAGCGGCTGATCGCCCAGGCCAAGCCACCGATCTTCGGCAAGCGCCAGGCCCTGGTCGGCCGCGCCGTGCAGCGTCTTCCGGCCAGCCGCTGGAACCAGCTGCTGCGCGATGCCCAGCTGATCGACGCGCAGATCAAGGGTCAGGCGCCCGGCAATGCCTGGAGCGGGCTGGCGCAATTGGCCCTGCAGATCGCCGGCGTGCGCCTCAATCTGCCCAGCGAGTAATTCGGCTCGTTTTCTGCACAGCGCCGCTGGACATTTTCTGTACAGCGACCGATGATGCGCGCGCCTGCACGCTGGCAGGTCCGCATGAGGAAAGGTCATGGCCAAACCACGCAAACCCGGCCCGAACAAGGCCAAATCCCTGGCTGCCCAACCGCTGTTCCGCTGCCGCCAGGAACGTCCCGCCAAGGGCAAGGGCAGCTACCAGCGCGAAGCCTTCCGGTTCACCGACCGGGAGGCTTCTTCCTTTGCGGGCCAGGAAAAGGCGGCCGCCTGAGCGACGCCCCTCCCCGGCTCATGGCCCGCTGACTAGCCCAACCACGGCGGCGGCGGTTCCTCGCGCTGCGGCGGCGCATCTTCAGCCGCCAGGGCCGCCTTGCGGCGCTCTTCGTCGGCCAGTGCCGCGTTGATCTCGCGCATCACTGCGTCGACATCCGCCTCTTCTTCGGGCTCCTCGAACTCGCCGGTCAGCTCGCTCTCCGCCGTCAGCTTGCCGGCCTCGAACAACGCCCACATTTCCTTGGCATGCTTGCGCGTCAGCAACTCGGGCGCGAAGTGGCCGAAATAGGCGTTCATGTTGGCTACGTCGCGCTCGAGCATCTTGAACGCATGGTTGTTGCCGGCGGCATCCACGGCCTGCGGCAGGTCGATCACCACCGGGCCGTCCGGGCCGAGTAGCACGTTGAACTCCGAGAGGTCGCCATGCACCAGGCCGGCACAGAGCATCAACACGACCTGGCGGATCATGAAGGCATGGTATTCACGCGCCTGCTCGGGGGTCAGGTCGACATCGTTGAGGCGTGGCGCCGCATCGCCGTCGGCACCGGCGACCATCTCCATCAGCAGCACGCCGTCGAGAAAGTCGTAGGGCTTGGGCACGCGCACGCCGGCACTGGCCAGGCGGTAGAGCGCGGCCACCTCGGCGTTCTGCCAGGCTTCCTCTTGCTCCTTGCGGCCGTGCTTGCTGCCCTTGGCCATGGCCCGCGCATCGCGGCTGTTGCGGACCTTGCGGCCCTCCTGGTATTCGGCGGCCTGGCGGAAGCCGCGCTTGTTGGCCTCCTTGTAGACCTTGGCGCAGCGCAGTTCGCTACCGCAGCGCACCACGTACACGGCTGCTTCCTTGCCGCTCATCAGCGGACGCAGCACCTCGTCGATCAGGCCATCCTCGGCCAGCGGCTCAAGACGTTTGGGTATCTTCATCGGTTCTACTGCAGGTCCTTGCCATGAAACGGGGGAAAACAGGCGTGCCGACACCTCGGCAGGCGTGGTCGGCACAAACTAGCTGCACGTTATACGCCAAACACCCCGAAGCCGCCCAGCACCGGGCGACCGCAGCCCGGCCAGGCCCGCCCGGCCGCGACCCCGCACGGACGTCCGGTTTTCCGAACGCAACTGCGCCCGGCATCCGGCCAGCCGGACGCAGAGCCCGTGGACAGCCTTCGCCTGAAAATTAAAATCCTTTATTTTCAATAGGTTATGAATATAACCAGGCCATCGAAAAGCTGGCCCGCATCCTGCACCTAGACTTGCCATAAGCGCGATACGCCTGCCACTCGAGCCTGGTGCCCGCACGTCAGGCAGCCGTTCCTCGACGGAGCGGACGGTATCGCTGTTTACGCGCCCAACAACAAGTCGAGGAAACACTCATGCGTATCGCCCCCCGTTTGCTGAGCAGTGCCATCGCCATCGCCCTGCTGTCCGCCCCGGCCTTTGCCGAAGAACTCAGCGGCACGCTGAAGAAGATCAAGGAGTCCGGCACCGTCACCCTCGGCCACCGCGATTCCTCGATTCCTTTCTCCTACCTGGGCACCGATCCGCGCCAGCCGATCGGCTACGCCCACGACCTGCAGATGAAGGTGGTCGAGGCACTCAAGCAGAAGCTCGGCGTGCCGGAACTCAAGGTGCGCTACAACCTGGTCACCTCGCAGACCCGCATTCCGCTGGTGCAGAACGGCACCGTCGACCTCGAGTGCGGCTCGACCACCAACAACCTCGAGCGGCAGAAGCAGGTGGATTTCTCGGTGGGTATCTTCGAGGTCGGCACCCGCCTGCTGACCAAGAAGACCTCCGGCATCGCCGACTTCGCCGACCTCAAGGGCAAGAACGTGGTGACCACCGCCGGCACCACCTCCGAGCGCCTGCTCAAGGCGATGAACGCCGACAAGCAGATGGGCATGAACATCATCTCGGCCAAGGACCACGGCGAATCCTTCCTGATGCTCGAATCCGGCCGCGCAGTGGCCTTCATGATGGATGACGTGCTGCTCTACGGCGAAATGGCCAAGGCGCGCAAGCCGGACGAGTGGACGGTGGTCGGCACCCCGCAGTCCTACGAGATCTACGGCTGCATGCTGCGCAAGGGCGACCCGGCCTTCAAGCAGGTGGTCGACGACGCTATCGCCGCCACCTTCAAGTCCGGCGAGATCAACGCGATCTACGACAAGTGGTTCCTCCAGCCGGTGCCGCCGAAGAACCTCAACCTGAACTTCCCGATGAGCGAGCAGTTCAAGAAGCTGATCGCCGAACCGACCGACAAATCGGCCGAGCAGCTGTAAAGCCGTGACTGTCCGCGGGGCGTGCGCGCCCCGCAGCACAGTCTGCCTTGCGCCATCAATAGAAGGGGTACCCCCGCATGGATTACAACTGGGACTGGGGCGTGTTCCTCAAGTCCACCGGCATCGGCGACGAGATCTACCTGGACTGGTTCATCACCGGTTTCGGCTGGACCCTCGCGGTCGCCCTGGTGGCCTGGATCATCGCCCTACTGCTCGGCTCGCTGCTCGGCGTGCTGCGTACCGTACCGAACCGCTGGTTGTCCGGCCTCGCCACCGTCTACGTGGAAACGTTCCGCAACGTGCCGCTGCTGGTGCAGCTGTTTCTCTGGTACTTCCTGGTGCCCGACCTGCTGCCCACGCCGCTGGAAACCTGGTTCAAGCAGGACCTCAGCCCGGCCACCTCGGCCTACCTGAGCGTGATCGTCTGCCTCGGCCTGTTCACCGCCGCGCGGGTCTGCGAGCAGGTGCGCACCGGCATCCAGGCGCTGCCCAAGGGCCAGGCCGCCGCCGGCTGCGCGCTGGGCTTCACCCTGGCGCAGATCTACCGCTTCGTCCTGCTGCCGCAGGCCTTCCGCATCATCATCCCGCCGCTGACCTCGGAGTTTCTCAACATCTTCAAGAACTCCGCGGTGGCGTCCCTGATCGGCCTGATGGAGCTGCTGGCGCAGACCAAGCAAACCGCCGAGTTCTCGGCCAACCTGTTCGAGGCCTTCACCCTGGCCACGCTGATCTACTTCACCCTGAACATGAGCCTGATGCTGTTCATGCGCTACGTCGAGAAGAAGATCGCGGTACCGGGCCAGCTCGCCGCAGGAGGTAAATGATGGACTTCAGCGCAATTCCCGCGGCCCTGCCGGGACTCTGGGACGGCATGCAGCTGACCCTGCAGCTGCTGGTGCTGGGCGTCATCGGCGGCGTGGTGCTGGGCACCCTGCTGGCGATGATGCGCCTGGCGCACAACAAGCTGCTGTCCGGCCTGGCCACCGCCTACGTCAACTACTTCCGCTCCATCCCGCTGCTGCTGGTGATCACCTGGTTCTACTTCGCGGTGCCCTTCGTGCTGCGCTGGATCACCGGCGAGGACACCCCGGTGGGCGCCTTCAGCTCGTGCCTGGTGGCCTTCGTGATGTTCGAGGCCGCGTACTTCAGCGAGATCGTCCGCGCCGGCATCCAGGCGGTGCCCAAGGGCCAGATGAGCGCCGCCCAGGCGCTGGGGATGAACTACGCGCAGACCATGCGCCTGATCATCCTGCCCCAGGCGTTCCGCAAGATGACTCCGCTGCTGCTGCAGCAGAGCATCATCCTGTTCCAGGACACCTCGCTGGTCTACACGGTCGGCCTGATGGACTTCCTCAACGCCGCCCGCTCGCGCGGCGACATCATCGGCCAGCCCCACGAGTTCCTCATCTTCGCCGGTCTGGTGTACTTCATCATCAGCTTCGCCGCCTCGCAGCTGGTCAAGCGTCTGCAGAAAAGGTTAGCCGTATGATCTCGATCAAGAACGTCAGCAAGTGGTACGGGGACTTCCAGGTTCTGACCGACTGCACCACCCAGGTGAACAAGGGCGAAGTGGTGGTGGTGTGCGGGCCGTCCGGCTCGGGCAAGTCGACCCTGATCAAGTGCGTCAACGCGCTGGAGCCGTTCCAGAAAGGCGACATCGTGGTCGACGGCACCTCGATCGCCGATCCGAAGACCGACCTGTCGAAACTGCGCTCGCGGGTCGGCATGGTGTTCCAGCACTTCGAGCTGTTCCCGCACCTGTCGATCACCGAGAACCTGACCCTCGCGCAGATCAAGGTGCTCGGCCGCGGCAAGGAGGAAGCCACCGAGAAGGGCCTCAAGCTGCTCGACCGGGTCGGCCTCAAGGCCCACGCGCACAAGTTCCCCGGCCAGCTGTCCGGCGGCCAGCAGCAGCGCGTGGCGATCGCCCGCGCGCTGGCCATGGACCCGGTGGTGATGCTGTTCGACGAACCGACCTCGGCGCTCGACCCGGAGATGGTCAACGAGGTGCTCGACGTGATGGTCCAGCTCGCCCAGGAAGGCATGACCATGATGTGCGTGACCCACGAGATGGGCTTCGCGCGCAAGGTGGCCAACCGGGTGATCTTCATGGACCGCGGGCAGATCGTCGAGGACTGCGCCAAGGAGGCGTTCTTCGGCGACGTCAACGCCCGCTCCGAGCGCGCCCAGCAGTTCCTCGCCAAGATCCTCCAGCACTGAAGGCCCGGGCGGCGGGCTCTCCCGCCGCCCGGCTCCGGCCACCCAGAAACGGCCAGCCCGGCGCCACACTGGCCGCACGGACCCGATTGTGATGCAATCCCCCCATCCCAGCCCCTGCGCGTTGCCGCCCTCGCTGACCGTGAACCCGCGCCTGCTCCCGCCCCTGTACCTGCCGCTGCTGGCCATCCTGCTGATGTTCGGCTGCGGCTACCTCGCCTACCACCTGAGCGAGCAGGCCGGCCTGCGCGCCCTGGCGGACAGCGGCGAGCGCCAGCTGGAGCTGCACGCGCGCACGGTGGAAAGCGCGATCAGCACCCACACCTACCTGCCCAGCCTGCTGGAGCTGGAAGACGGCGTCAGCCGCCTGCTGCTGGCGCCGAGCGAGGCGCGTCGCACACGGGTCAACCAGTACCTCGAAGGCCTCAACCAGCGCAGCGGCAGCCGGGCGATCTACCTGCTCGACCGCAGCGGCCGGGTGGTCGCCACCAGCAACTGGCGCGACGCCGACAGCTTCCAGGGCGAGGACCTGTCGTTCCGCGCCTACTTCCAGGACGCCCTGCAGGGCAAGCCCGGGCGCTTCTACGGCGTCGGCAGCACCACCGGCGAAGCCGGCTACTATCTGGCCCACGGCCTGCGTCACGACGGGCAGATCATCGGCGTGGCGGTGGTGAAGATCCGCCTCGACCCGCTGGAACAGCGCTGGCAGCGCGCGCAGCTGCAAGCCTTCGTCAGCGACGACAACGGCATCGTCATCCTCTCCAGCGACCCGGCGCGGCGCTTCAAGTCGGTGCTGCCCCTCGACGCCGCGCGCCGCGCGCAGCTGGCCGCCAGCCTGCAATACCACTGGACCCGTTTCGAGGAGCTGCAGCCGCTGGGCCGCGAACGCCTCTCCGCCGACACCGAACTGCTGACCCTGGCAGGCGCCAACGGCGCGCGGCCGCTGGCCTACCTGGCGCAGACCCTCAGCCTCAACGACCCGCCGTGGCAGTTCACCCTGCTCTCGCCGGTGCAGGAGGTGCGCCGCGCCGCCACCAGCCACGGCCTGCTCGCCGCGGTGGCCTTCGCCCTGCTGGCCTTCCTGCTGATCGCCTGGAACGAGCGGCGCAAGGTGTTGGCCACCCGTCTGGCCGCCCGCGAGGCGCTGGAGCAGGCCAACAGCCAGCTGGAACGGCGCATCACCGAGCGCACCGAGCACCTGCGCGCCAGCAACGAGCACCTCAAGGCGCAGATCCGCGAGCGCCGCCAGGCCGAGGAAAGCCTGCGCCGGACCCAGGACGATCTGGTGCAGGCCGGCAAGCTGGCGGTGATCGGCCAGATGTCCACCTGCATCGCCCACGAACTCAACCAGCCGCTGGCCGCCCTGCGCACCCTGTCCGGCAACACCGTGCGCTTCCTCGCCCGCGGCGACAGCGCCACCGCCAGCAGCAATCTGCAGACCATCGGCGAGCTGGTCGACCACATGGGCCGCATCACCGCCAGCCTGCGCGCCTTCGCCCGGCGCTCCGACGACCGCGGCGAGGCGGAACTGGGCAAGGCGGTGGACGCCGCCCTGTTCCTCCTCCACCCGCGCCTGGAGCGCACGCCGCTGCAGATCCACCGCGCCTGCGCCGATGCCCGCCTGGCCATCGACCAGACCCGCCTGGAGCAGATCCTGGTCAACCTGATCGTCAACGCCGCCGACGCGATGAGCGCGCAGGCCGACCGCCAGCTGTGGCTCGCCGGCCAGGTCGACGACGGCCACTACCGGCTGAGCGTGCGCGACAACGGCCCCGGCGTGCCGCCGGCGCTGCGCGGACAGCTCTTCGAGCCGTTCTTCACCACCAAGCCCGGCGAGCAGGGCCTCGGCCTCGGCCTGACCCTGTCGGCCAGCCTGGCCGCCGCCGCCGGCGGCAGCCTCGCCGCCAGCCACCCCGACGAGGGCGGCACCGTCTTCGAGCTGCGCCTGCCGCTGCTGCCCCCTTCCCCCGCCGAGTCCCCCCGCGATGAATGAGCCCCTGACCGTCCTGATCGTCGAGGACGATCCCCACGTGTTGCTCGGCTGCCAGCAGGCGCTGGCCCTCGAGGACATCCCCAGCGAGGGCGTCGGCAGCGCCGAGGAGGCGCTGGCGCGGGTCGGCGAGGACTTCGCCGGCATCGTCATCAGCGACATCCGCCTGCCCGGCATGGACGGCCTGAGCCTGCTCGGCCAGCTCAAGGCGCGCGACCGCAGCCTGCCGGTGGTGCTGATCACCGGCCACGGCGACATCAGCATGGCCGTCGGCGCGATGCGCGACGGCGCCTACGACTTCATGGAAAAGCCGTTCTCCCCCGAGCGACTGGTCGACGTGGCGCGCCGCGCCCTCGAACAGCGCAGCCTGGCCCGCGAGGTGTCGGCACTGCGCCGCCAGCTGGCCGGCCGCCAGGCCCTGGAGGAGCGCCTGATCGGCCGCTCGCCGGCCATGGCGCAGCTGCGCGCGCTGATCGCCAACGTCGCCGACACCTCGGCCAACGTACTGATCGAGGGCGAGACCGGCACCGGCAAGGAGCTGGTGGCGCGCTGCCTGCACGACTTCAGCCGGCGCCAGGACCGCCCGTTCGTCGCCCTCAACTGCGGCGGCCTGCCGGAAAGCCTGTTCGAGAGCGAGATCTTCGGCCACGAGGCGCACGCCTTCACCGGCGCCGGCAAGCGGCGCATCGGCAAGGTCGAGCACGCCAGCGGCGGCACCCTGTTCCTCGACGAGATCGAGAGCATGCCGCTCAACCTGCAGATCAAGCTGCTGCGCGTGCTGCAGGAGCACAGTCTGGAGCGCCTCGGCTCCAACCAGAGCATCGCGGTGGACTGCCGGGTGATCGCCGCGACCAAGGCTGACCTCGACGAGCTGGGCCGCCGCGGCCAGTTCCGCAGCGACCTGTACTACCGGCTCAACGTGGTCACCCTCGAACTGCCGCCGCTGCGCGAACGGCGCGAGGACATCCCGCTGTTGTTCGAGCACTTCCTGCAGCTGTCCGCGCTGCGCTTCGACCGCCCCGTCCCCGAGCTGGACCGCCAGACCCTGGCCGGCCTGCTGGCCCACGACTGGCCGGGCAACGTGCGCGAACTGCGCAACGTCGCCGAGCGCTTCGCCCTCGGCCTGCCGGCGTTCAAGAAGTCCGGTTCCGGTGCGGAAAGCGGCGGGCCGAACTTCGCCGAGGCGGTGGAAGCCTTCGAGAAACGCCTGCTCGGCGACGCCCTGGAGCGCCACGGCGGCAACCTCAGCCAGGCCAGCCAGGCGCTGGGCATGGCCAAGACCACCCTGTTCGACAAGGTCAAGAAGTACCGCCTGCAGTAGGCTGCGCCGTGCGCACCGCGGACTTGTGCCGGGACCAAGGTGCGCACCGCGCACCCTGCCCGCGCTTGCGGCCGGCGCGGCGAGCGCCGAAGCTATGCGCCCTCGAGGAGCCGCCATGAACATCGACGAACTGACCCGCCGCCTGCACGCCATCCGCGACCACAACGACTGGAAGCGCTTTCACAGCCCGAAGAACCTGGCCATGGCCGCCAGCGTGGAGATGGCCGAGCTGGTGGAAATCTTCCAGTGGCTGAACGAAGACCAGGCGCGCACCCTGGCGCCGGCGCAGCTGGAGCACGCCGGCCAGGAGATCGGCGACGTAGTGCTCTACCTTCTGCTGCTGTGCAGCGAACTGGGCCTGGACCTGGACGCCGTGGTGCGCGCCAAGCTGGCCGACACCGAAAGGCGCTACAAGCAATGAGCGAACACCAGCCAAACGACCGCCATTTCGACGCACTGGCCACCCGCTTCGCCGAGAAGATCTACGGCGGCGCCAAGGGCGCCATCCGCCTCGCCGTGCTGCAGGCCGACCTCAAGGAAGTGCTGCCCGAGCGCCCGCTGCGGGTGCTCGACGTCGGTGCCGGCCTCGGTCACATGAGCCTGTGGCTGGCCGGCCACGGCCACGCCGTGACCCTCGCCGAACCGGCCGCGCCGATGCTCGACGGCGCCCGTGCGCGCTTCGCCGAGGCCGGCTGCCAGGCCACCTTCCTCCAGGCGCCGTGGCAGGAACTGCTCGGCCAGTTCGAGCAGCCGTTCGACCTGGTGCTCTGCCACGCCGTGCTGGAGTGGCTGGCCGAGCCGCCGGCGATCCTGCCGGTGCTGCACCAGCTCACCGCAGCGGACGGCTGGCTGTCGCTGGCCTTCTACAACCGCGACGCGCTGATCTACCGCAACCTGCTCAAGGGGCATTTCCGCAAGCTGCGCAAGGAGCGCTTCGCCGGCGAGGGCCAGAGCCTGACCCCGCAGCGCCCGCTCGACCCGCGCGAGCTGGCCGGGCAACTGGACGACTGGTTCCGCGTCGAACAGCAGAGCGGCGTGCGGGTGTTCCACGACTACATGCCGGCCGAGTTCCAGGCCCGCGCCGAACTGACCGACCTGCTGGAGATGGAGCTGGCGCACCGCCGCCATCCGGCCTTCGCCGGGCTCGGCCGCTACCTGCACTGGCTGTGCCGGCCACAGCCCTGAGCGGTGATTGTCAGCGGGCCCACGCAGTCGCAAGCTATTCGCAGCCCCACCCGCTATCCGGAGCTGCCGCCATGGCTGTCCGCACACCCACCCTGTTGCTGCTCGTCCTCCTCTCCGGTTGCCAGAGCAGCAATCCCTACACCGCCAGCCACCTGCCCTACCCGCCGCCGCCGCGGGAAGCGGCGGCGCTGCCGGTCGACCCGGGCAGCTATCCGGCCACGCCGCGCGACTTCGGCCAGTACCGCAACTGGCAATGGGCGGCGGCGGTCGACGAGCCGCTGGCCGGCATCGTCGCTGCCGAACTCGACCAGCGCGGCCTGCGCCCGGCCACCGCGCAGAGCCCGGCCACCCTGCGCGTGCACGCGCAGCAGCGCAGCGTCACCCGCCAGCAGCAGGTCTACGACGATCCCTACTTCGGTGCCGGCTACGGCTACTACCGCCATCACTACGGCTACTGGGGCGGCAGCGGCTACCCGCTGGTGCGCACCATCACCTACCGGGTCGAGGAGGTGCAGGTGGAGCTGTTCGATGCCCACAGCGGCGAGCGTGTGTGGAGCGGCAGCGGCGAGGCCGAAAGCGGCCGTGCCCGGGACGACAGCCTGCGCCGCGCGGTACGCCAGGCGCTGGACGGTTTCCCGCCGCCTTGACCGCAGCCCCCGGCACGCCCACTCTCATCGATACGACGCCAATCCCGGCGCCATCTGCTCCCGGGAGTCCACCATGCTCCGCCGTCTCTGCCTCCTTGCCATCCTGCTCGGCCTGGCTGCCTGCCAGAGCATCCAGGTGGACAGCGACTACGATCCCCACCGCGACTTCGCCGCCTTGCAGAGCTGGGCCTGGCAGGAGCCGGCCGTGCAGTACCGCCCGGACGATCCGCGCGTGCGCAGCGACCTGACCGAACAGCGGTTGCGCGAGGCGATCGCCCAGCAACTGGAGCAACACGGCCTGCGCCAGGCTGCGCCGGGCACGCCGGCCGACATCCGGGTGCAGGCCTTCCTGATCGTCGACAACCGCCAGCAGCAGGTCAGCACCTACTACGGCGGCGGTTACTGGGGCGGCATGTGGGGTTATCCCGGCTACACCGAGGTCCGCACCCTCGACTACCAGGTCGGCACCCTGCAGCTGGACTTCCTCGACCACGACGGCCGCCTGATCTGGCGCGGCAGCGCGGCGCAGATGCTGCGCCGCAACCCAGGCTCGCCACAGGAGCGGGCCATCGCGATCAATAAAACCGTGGCGAAGATTCTCGCCCGCTACCCGCCGCAACGCGGGCACTGAGGAGCCGGCATGGGCCAGCGCATCCTGATCCTGGTCGCCAGCGGGCCGAGCACGCCACAGCGCTGCGCCGCGCCCTTCCACATCGCCACCCTGCTGGCGTGCATGGACGCCGAGGTGACCCTGTTCCTCACCGGCGAGGGTGTACAGCTGGCGCGCGAAGAGATCGCCGACACCCTGTGCGCCATCGACGGCGGCGAGCCCGTACGCCACTTCATCCGCCAGGCGAAGAGCGCCGGCGCGCGCCTGCTGCTGTGCCGCGCGCCCGGCGTGCCGCTGCACGACTACCGGCTGATCGCGGAGGTCGACGAACCGGCCAGCGGCGGCGAGCTGGCGCAGATGATCCTCGAATACGAGCGGGTACTGACCCTCTGATCCGCTGCGCAAGGAAAGCCCATGAGTGAAGTCCTCAACCTGCACGGCCTGCCCTTCCCCACCGAACTGCTGTATGCCCCGGCGCACAACCTGTGGCTGCGCGAGGAGCCTGACGGCAGCATCACCCTCGGCCTGTGTGCCTATGGCTGCGCGCTGTACGGCGAGATCTTCGCCTTCACCGCCAAGCGCGCCGGACTGCACATCGACGCCGGCCGCAGCTTCGGCGTGGTCGAGTTCGCCAAGGCGGCCTCCTCGGCGCGCTGCCCGCTGGCCGGCGAGCTGGTCGAGAGCAATCCACGGCTGCAGGAACAGCCGGCGTTGATCAACCGCGACTGCTACGGCGAGGGCTGGCTGGTACGCATCCGCCCCGACGACTGGCCGGCGGCGCGCGCCGGCCTGGTCGGCGGGGAAGCGGCGCTGGCGGCCTTCGCCGAACAGATGCGCCTGGACAACTTCGACCCCGAGGCGGCGGGGGTGCAGGCACTGCGGTGGAAGTGAGCCGCCCCCTCGCAGCGGGATGCAGGGCGGGCAAGGCTGCGCCTCGGAAAGTCCCGTAGGGTGGAAAACCCGCGCAGCGATTTTCCACCTTGCGAGCAAGCCCGGCAGCCATGGTCCACCCGACTGCAGTGAAATTGGCGGAAGGCAGTGAGAGTCGAACTCACCCGGGAACGGCTGCCGTCCCCCACCGGGTTTGAAGCCCGGCCGCGCCACCGGGCGCGGTTGCCTTCCGTGTCTCGCGGGCGGCGTGCCAGCCGGCACACCGCCTGAACTCATGCCGCGGCCGGCTGGGCCGCTTGCGCCAGGGCGTTGTCGTGGCGCACCTTGCGCTCGTTGCCGCTGCGGCGGGTCAGGCCGATACGGTCGAAATACTCGAGGATCTGGATGCAGCGCTTGCGGCCGATGCCAAGGCGGTCGCGGAAGTCGACCACCCGGATCATCCCGGCCCTGGCCTCCAGCTGCAAGAC
Organism: Geopseudomonas aromaticivorans; assembly: GCF_019097855.1. Lineage (GTDB taxonomy): Bacteria > Pseudomonadota > Gammaproteobacteria > Pseudomonadales > Pseudomonadaceae > Geopseudomonas > Geopseudomonas aromaticivorans. The sequence continues at coordinate 131,018 of NZ_JAHRGL010000040.1, read as the reverse complement.
GATACGTGCCAGCTGTTGCAAGCTTTCCTGCGGGTAGAACAGGTCCTTGACCACCTGCTGCACCAGCGCCAGACGTGCCAGCTTGCGCAGCAGCAGACGCATCGCCGCCTCGTCCACCGCCAGATCGGCGGCCAGCTCGCGCACCCACGGCGGGTCGAAGCCGCCCTCCAGCAGCAGCGGCCAAATCTGCACGCGCAGGCGCTCGTCGGCCTCGCCCAGCTGTACGCGATGCTCCGGCAGGTGCAGCCACGCCCCGCTGGCCGCCACCACCCCAGCAGCCAGCGCCTGCTCCAGCAGAGCGGCGAAAAGCGGCCGCTCCAGTTCGGCGAAAGCGTAACGGCGCAGGCGATCGCGATCGGGGCCAAGTTCGTCGGGCTGCTCGGCGTGGAAGCGCGCCAGCGCCGCGACCAACGCCTCGCGCAGTGCCTGCCAGCGTTGGCGCGCCAGCAGCCGCGAGCCGAGCCGGGTGGCGATCTCGACCACCTCTCCCGGCACGTTCCAGCGCGCCCGTGGACGGTTGAACTGGCGCTCCAGCACGCCCGGATCGAGGCCGTTGCCAGCCTCGGCCAGCAGGGTCGGCAATGCCTGCTCCAGACCGCCCACCCGCAGCGCGACCAGCTGCGCCAGGCGCGCCGGCGTGCGCCGCTGGCGCGTCGGGGCAAAGGGATCGAGCACCCGCCCGCCGCCCAGGGTGCGCTGCGCCGACTGATCGCGCAGCACCAGCGCATCGCCATGCACCGCGTGCAGCGGCGCGTTGAGCAGCAGCTGCGCCAGCGTGCGTTCGCCCGGCGCCAGGCTGTCGCCTTCGAGCAGGGCGACCCGGCCGGTGACGTCGCTGGCGCCGAGATGGACGTGCAGCGGTGTCCAGTGTTTCAGCTCGCGGGCCTCGCCCGGCAGCAGACGCAGGTCGATGTCGATGCGGGTGGTCGGCGCGTGCAGCGCCTGGTCCAGCAGCCAGTCGCCGCGATGGATCAGCTCCACCGCCAGGCGCTCGCCAGCCAGGTTCAACGCCACCCGCTGCCCTGCGCAGGCCTGCTGCGCCGCGCGGTTCTGCGCGTGCAGGCCGCGCACCCGCACGCGCCGCCCGGACGGGCTGAGCAGCAGCTCGTCGCCCACCGCCACCCGCCCGTCCAGCGCGGTGCCGGTGACCACCACGCCGGAGCCGGCGACGCTGAAGGCGCGGTCGATGGCCAGGCGGAAATAGCCTTCGCCGGCCCGCGTCGCCACGGTGCGGGCCAGCTCGGCCAGTGCCGCGCGCAGGGCATCGACGCCCGCGCCGCTGACGCTGGATACGGCGAAGCGCGGCGCATCGGCAAAGGGGCCGTCGGCCAGCAACGTCGCCACCTCGGCGTCCGCCGCAGCGAGCCGCGGCGCATCGACGCGGTCGATCTTGGTCAGCGCCACCAGCGCACGGGGAATGCCCAGCAGCTCGACGATGGCCAGGTGCTCGCGGGTCTGCGGCATCACCCCGTCGTCGGCGGCCACCACCAGCAGCACGCAGTCGATGCCGCCGGCGCCGGCCAGCATGTTGTGCACGAAGCGCTCGTGGCCGGGCACGTCGATGAATCCGGTGGGCTCGCCGTTGCCCAAGTCCGCATAGGCATAGCCGAGGTCGATGGTGATGCCGCGCTCGCGCTCCTCGCGGCGGCGATCGCCAGCCACCCCGGTCAGCGCGCGCAGCAGCGCGGTCTTGCCGTGGTCGATGTGCCCGGCGGTGCCGACGATCACGACGCCACTCCGGCCAGTTCGGACAGCTGGGCGAGGAACGCCGGCTCGTCGTCGAGCTGGCGCAGGTCGAGCCACAGGGCATCGTCGTCGAGGCGGCCGAGCACCGGTAGCGGCAGGCCGCGCAGCGCCTCTTCCAGCTGGCGCAGGGCGCGGCCGCACAGGCGCTTGGGTTGCCGCGGACGCAGGCACAGCGCGGCGCTGGGCAGGCGCGCCACCGGCTGGGCACCGCTGCCGATCATGCCCAGCGCTTGCTCGGTGGAAACCTGCCAGCTCGGCCCCAGTGCGGCCTGTACCTGAGGGGCCAGGCGCTCGGCCTGGGCGCGGATTTCTTGCTGCGGCCGACTGAGCAGGCGCAGGGTCGGCAGGCGCTCGGCGAGGCGCTCCGGGTCGCGGTACAGACCGAGCACCGCCTCCAGTGCGGCGAGGGTCAGCTTGTCGACGCGCAGGGCGCGCTTGAGCGGGTGTTTCTTGATCCGGGCGATCAGCTCCTGGCGACCGACGATGATCCCCGCCTGCGGGCCGCCGAGCAGCTTGTCGCCGCTGAAGGTGACGATGTCGGCGCCGGCGGCCAGCGCCTGCTGCACGGTCGGTTCGGCGGGCAGGCCCCAGCGGGTCAGGTCGATCAGGGTGCCGCTGCCCAGATCCTCCAGCAGCGGCAGGCCGTGGCCATGGGCGATGGTCGCCAGTTGCTCGGTCGCCACGCTGGCGGTGAAGCCCTGCACGCTGTAGTTGCTGGTGTGCACGCGCATCAGCAGGCCAGTGCGCGGGCCGATGGCCGCCTCGTAGTCCTTGGCGTGGGTGCGGTTGGTGGTGCCGACCTCGACCAGTTTCACCCCGGCGCGGGCCATGATGTCGGGGATGCGGAAGGCGCCGCCGATCTCGATCAGTTCGCCGCGCGAGATGATGCCTTCCTTGCGCGCGCCCAGGCTGGCCAGCGCCAGCAGCACGGCAGCGGCGTTGTTGTTGACCACGGTGACCGCCTCGGCGCCGGTCAGCTCGCGGATCAGTTCACCGATCAGGTCGTCGCGGTCGCCGCGCTGGCCGCTGGCCAGGTCGTACTCGAGGTTGAGCGGATGGCGCGCGGCCTGCACCACCGCGTCGATGGCGGCCTCCGGCAGCAGGGCGCGGCCGAGGTTGGTGTGCAGCACGGTGCCGGTGAGGTTGAACACCCGGCGCACGCGGCTCTGGTGTTGGGCGGCCAGGCGTTCGCCGACGCGCCCGGCGAGCACCGCCTCGCTCAGCTCCACCGCCGCCAGCTGGCCGTGGCGGGCCGGCTCGCGCAGCTCGTCGAGCAGGTCGCGCAGGGTGCCGAGCAGCGCCTGGCGGCCGTAGCGCAGCTGCAGCGGCGCCACGGCCGGGCTGCGCAGCAGGCGGTCCACCGAGGGCAGGCGCAGGGCGGTCACTCGCCGCCTCCCGGCGCCAGCAGCAGGTTGGGCGCCTGGCGCAGGTAGCCCTGCGCGTCGAGCAGCAGGTCGAGATCGAGACTGGCGAGGTCGGTGGACAGCGCCTCCCCGGCCGGCTCCAGTTCCAGGTAGAGCTGCTTGAGGTAGTGCCTACACTCCGGACAGGCTTCGGCGCGCACGCCGTGCGGCGAGTGCTCGAGATGCAGGTGGTCGAGGCGCTTGGTGCTCTTGCAGTGGCTGCACTTGAGGCGCACGTAGTGCCATTCGCAGGCGCACTGCGAGCAGACCAGATAGCGCAGGCCGTTGCGCGCGCCGTGGCCGTGGATCACCCCGACCATCGGCAGCGCGCCGCAGGCCGGGCAGGTCTGCTGATCCTCGGCCTCGCCGATGGCGGCGAGGTCCGCCGTCAGCAGCCAGTGGCTCCAGGCCAGTTGCAGGACAGCGCCGACGAAGGGCGCCACGGCGGCCGGCACGCTGGCGTACTGGCCGCTGACCAGCGCCACGCCCCAGGCCTTGCGCTGCCCGGCATCGGCACGGCGCAGCTGCTCAAGGGCGGCGACGAGCGGTGGATTGGCCGGCTCGAGCGGCACGAAGGCGGCCAGCCAGGCATCGACCAGCGCCAGCCAGCCGTTCTCGCGTACCAGGCTGTCGCAGGCCAGCGGCGGCAGGCCGTGGGCGATGGCCTGGGCGCAGCGCTGCGGATCGGGAGCAGGAATGGCGGGCGGGGCGTTGAGCACCTGCTGCTGGGCGCGGCATACGGCGGCGAGCAAGCGGAGGTAGTCGCCCAGCGCATGGCCTTCGGCCAGCTGCGCCAGGCGCTCGGCGCGCAGGGCGAACAGGTTGCGTGGTGGCAACTGGAGAAACGCGGGCTTGCTGGCAGCGGCGGCGATCTGGCCGGGCTCGAGAATGGTGCCTGACACGCAGGACTCCTTCTGGGCTTGTTGTGATTTTTAGGGGCCTGAAGGAAAGGGTAGACGCTGTTTTCGACTCTGCATGGGCGCGGAGCATCCCGGGCGGCGTTTCCAAACAATCAATGGTGCGCATGGCGCACCCTACGAACACCCGGCTGCGGCGCTCAGCGTCCTCCGTAGGGTGCGCCGTGCGCACCGACCAGACTATTTGCGCTGGCGCTCCACGTCCTTGTACCAGCCGGGATGATGCTTGCGCGCCCAGGCGCGGCTGACCTTGCCGTAGAGCATCGCCCCCACCGAGCCCTTGATCCAGATGGCGGCGTAGATGTGCACGATGATGCTGGTGACCAGCACGAAGGCCGCCACGGCATGGGCCAGCGCGGCCAGGCGGATCAGCTCGATGCCGAACACATGGCCGAAGTACTGGCGCCAGATGACGACGCCGCTGGCCAGCAGCACCAGCATGCACAGTACCAGCACCCAGAACAGCAGCTTCTGCCCGGCGTTGTAGCGGCCGACCTCAGGCAACCGCTCCTCGCGGTTGTTGAGCACGTCGCCCATCTGGCCCAGCCACTGGCGGTCGTTGGCGTTGAGGCGGTTATGTCCTGCGAAACGGATAGCCATGATCAGGAACAGCGCGAACATGGCCAGACCGAGGAAGGGATGCAGGATGCGCGTCCACGGGCCGCCGCCGAACAGGCTGGACAGCCAGAACAGCGCCGGATGGAACAGCGCCAGCCCGGACAGCCCGGCGAGGATGAAGAGGATGGCCACGGCCCAGTGATTGGACCGCTCCGAGGGGGTGTAGCGCTGGATCTCGTTGTTCATCGTCGACTCCCGGAAGAGGCTTTCCCCTCTCCCTCGGAAGGATTCGCGGTCGCCCCGGCCCGCACAACGGACCGGGGCATGGCCGGCTCAGGGCTGCTTGTGCGGATCGACCACGTGCACCGACGGATCGACCTGGTGCACCGTCGGCTCGCCGGAGTCCTGCTCCTCGTCCACCCGGTTCGGACCGACCCGCACGTAGTGGAAGAAGCCGGCCAGCACGGTGGCCCCCATGGCCAGCAGTGCCAGCGGCTTGGCGATGCCTTTCCACAGGCTGACCAGCGGGCTGATCACAGGCTCATCGGGCAACCCGGCGTACAGCGACGGCTGGTCGGCGTGGTGCAGCACGTACATCACATGGGTGCCGCCGACGCCGTCCGGGTCGTACAGCCCGGCCTGGTCGAAGCCGCGCTCCTTGAGGTCGGCGATGCGCCCCGCCGCATGCTCCTGCATGTCCTCCTTGCTGCCGAACACGATGGCACCGGTCGGACAGGTCTTCACGCACGCCGGCTCAAGACCCACCGCCACGCGGTCAGAACACAGGGTGCACTTGTAGGCCTTGTGGTCCTTCTGCGAGATGCGCGGGATATCGAACGGACAGCCGGTCACGCAGTAGCCGCAGCCGATGCACTTGTCCTGGTTGAAGTCGACGATGCCGTTGGCGTATTTGACGATCGCCCCCGGGCTCGGACAGGCCTTGAGGCAGCCGGGGTCGGCGCAGTGCATGCAGCCGTCCTTGCGGATCAGCCACTCCAGGTTGCCGCTGGTGGGGTTCTCGTACTCGGTGAAGCGCATCAGCGTCCAGGAGTCGGCGCTGAGGTCGTTGGGGTTGTCGTAGACGCCGGCGTTGTGGCCGACCTCGTCGCGCAGCTCGTTCCACTCCGAGCAGGCGACCTGGCAGGCCTTGCAGCCGATGCACTTGGAGGTATCGATCAGCTTGGCCACCTCACCGACCTGGCGTACCTGCGGCATCGGCGTGGTGGTGGCGGAACGGGCGATGATGTCTTGGCTGGCCATGTCACACCTTCTCCACGTTCACGAGGAACGACTTGAACTCCGGCGTCTGCGTGTTGCCGTCGCCGACGAAGGGGGTCAGGGTGTTGGTAATGAAGCCGTTCTTCGCCACCCCGGTGAAGCCCCAGTGGATCGGGATGCCGACGTGGTGCACGGTCTTGCCGTCCACCGTCAGCGGCCGCAGGCGCTTGGTCACCACCGCCACCGCCTTGATGTAGCCGCGGTTGGAGGAGACCTTGACGCGGTCGCCGGCCCGGATGCCCAGCTCCTTGGCCAGCGTCTCGCCGATCTCGACGAACTGCTCGGGCTGGGTGATGGCGGCGAGCCGGCAGTGTTTGGTCCAGTAGTGGAAGTGCTCGGTCAGCCGGTAGGTGGTCGCCGCGTAGGGGAACTCCTCCGCCTTGCCGAACACCTCCAGGTCGTTCTTGAACACCCGCGCCGCCGGGTTGCTGATCACCTTCGGGTGCAGCGGGTTGTTGCCGATCGGCGTCTCGAACGGCTCGTAGTGCTCGGGGAACGGGCCTTCGGCCATCTTGTCGACAGCAAAGAAGCGCGCCACCCCCTCGGGGTTCATGATGAACGGGTTCATGCCGTCTTCCGGCGCCGAGTCGGCCTTGAAGTCGGGCACGTCGGTGCCGCCCCAGTTCTTGCCATTCCACCATACCAGGCGCTTCTTCAGCGGGTCCCACGGCCGGCCCGAGGGATCGGCCGAGGCGCGGTTGTAGAGGATGCGCCGGTTGGCCGGCCAGGCCCAGGCCCAGCCAAGGGTCTGGCCCATGCCGTAGGGGTCGGCGTTGTCGCGCCGCGCCATCTGGTTGCCGGCCTGGGTCCAGCTGCCGCTGAAGATCCAGCAGCCGCTGGCGGTGGAGCCGTCGGCGCGCAGCTGGGCAAAGCCGGCCAGCTGCTCGCCGGCCTTGGCCAGCACCGCGCCCGTCGCCGGGTCGCTGACGTCGGCCAGCGCCTTGCCGTTGAACTCGCGGGCCAGTTCGTCGGCGCCCGGTTCGTCGGGGCGCAGGTAGGGCCAGTCGAGACCGAGGATCGGCTCGGCGAAGGCGCCGCCCTCCTTGACGTACAGCGCGCGCAGGCGGTGGAACAGCCCGGCCATGATGGCGATATCGGTGCGCGCCTCGCCCGGCGGCTCGGCGGCTTTCCAGTGCCACTGCAGCCAGCGTCCGCTGTTGACCAGCGAACCGTCCTCCTCGGCGAAGCAACTGGTCGGTAGGCGGAACACGGTGGTCTGGATGCTCGCCGTATCGACATCGTTGAACTCACCGGCATTGCGCCAGAACTCCGAGGTGTCGGTGACCAGCGGGTCCATGATCACCAGGTACTTGAGCTTGCCCAGCGCCGCGCCGACCTTGGCCTTGTTGGGGAAGGCGGCGATCGGGTTGAAGCCCTGGCAGAAGTAGCCGTTGACCTGCCCCTGGAACATCATGTCGAACACCTTGAGCACGTCGTAGCCGGCACCCGGAGCGTCAAGCTTGGGCAGCCAGTCGTAGGCCCAGTGGTTCTCCGCCGTGGCGCTCTTGCCGAACCAGGCCTTCATCAGGCTGACGTGGAACTTCTCGTAGTTCTGCCAGTAGGACAGCTGCCCCGGACGCAGCGGTTTCTGCGTGCGCTTGGCGATGTAGGCGGCGTAGTCCTGCTCGGCGTCGCCTGGCAGGGTCAGGTAACCCGGCAGCAGGTTGGACAGCAGGCCGAGGTCGGTGAGGCCCTGGATGTTGGAGTGGCCGCGCAGGGCGTTCATGCCGCCGCCGGGCATGCCGATGTTGCCGAGCAGCAGCTGCACCATGGCGCCGGTGCGGATCATCTGCGAGCCCACGCTGTGCTGGGTCCAGCCGAGGGCGTACATGATGGTCATCGCCTTGCCCGGCTGCGACGTCTCGGCGATGGTCGCCCAGACTTTGAGCATCTGCTCCTTGGGCGTGCCGCAGATGTTGCTGACCACGTCTGCGGTGTAGCGGCTGTAGTGCTGCTTGAGCAGGTTGAACACACAGCGCGGGTGGCTGAGGCTCGGGTCGACCACCGCGTAGCCGTCCTCGCCGACCTCGTAGCCCCAGGCCGACTTGTTCGGGTAGCCACGCTTCTCGGCGTCGTAGCCGTTGAACAGTCCGTCCTCGAAGCTGAAGCCCTCCTTCACCACGAACGACAGGTCGGTGTAGTGGCGCACGTACTCGTGCTGGATCTTGTCGTTCTCCAGCAGGTAGTTGATCAGCCCGCCGAGGAAAGCGATGTCCGTGCCGGTGCGGATCGGCGCGTACAGGTCGGCCAGCGAGGCGGAACGGTTGAAGCGCGGGTCGACCACGATCAGGCGCGCCTGGTTGTGCGCCTTCGCTTCGGTCACCCACTTGAAGCCGCAGGGGTGGGCTTCGGCGGCGTTGCCGCCCATGATCAGCACCAGATCCGCATTCTTGATGTCGGACCAGTGATTGGTCATGGCGCCACGGCCAAACGTCGGGGCAAGACCTGCCACCGTCGGGCCGTGTCAGACACGCGCCTGGTTGTCGAACGCCAGCATGCCCAGCGAACGCACCACCTTGTGGGTGAGGTAGCCGGACTCGTTGGAGGACGCCGAGGCGGCGAGGAAGCCGGTGCTCAGCCAGCGGTTGACCGTCTGCCCCTGCGCGTTGCGCTCGATGAAGTTGGCGTCGCGGTCGGCCTTCATCAGCTTGGCGATGCGCTCCAGCGCCTCGTCCCAGCTCAGTCGTTTCCACTCGTTGCTGCCGGCCTCGCGCACCTCGGGATACTTGAGGCGGTTGGGGCTGTGCACGAAGTCCAGCAGGCCGGCGCCCTTCGGACACAGGGTGCCGCGGTTGACCGGATGGTCGGCGTCGCCCTCGATGTGGATGATCTCCTGGGCGACGTTCTTGCCGCCGTCGCCCCGGCTGTACATGATCAGGCCGCAGCCGACCGAGCAGTACGGGCAGGTATTGCGCGTCTCGCGGGTGCTGGCCAGTTTGAAGTGGCGGATCGTCTCGGCGTAGGCCGGCGGTGGCGCCATGCCCAGAGCCGCCAGGCTCGAGGCTCCTAGGCCAACACCGCAGACCTTGAAGAATTGCCGACGGTTCATGTCCATCGTGCTCTCCTCTCGGGAAAGGAAAGGTCGACCGGAGCGACCGGGCGACCGCATTGCCTTAACCATAGCCCACGCGCAGGCCTGTGCCAGTCGGTGCCCGGCAGAGCTCCAGTCGATTGCGGCATACTATGGGGCCTCGCCGCCACGCGCCCGGAGTCGCTCCATGTCCTTGCCCAGTTGGTTCCTGCTCGCCCTGCCCCTGCTCTCCGGCGCCATGATGCCGCTGCAGGCCGGCGTCAACGGCCAGCTGGCGCGACACATCGACAGCGTGCTGAGCGCCTCGCTGATTTCCTTCCTGGTCGGCAGCCTGGCACTGCTCATCATCACCCTGACCCAGCGCGACCTGCCCAGCGGCCTCGCTCCGTTCAAGGGCCTGAGCTGGTGGCACTGGACCGGCGGCCTGCTCGGCGTGCTGTTCGTGGTCAGCGCCGCCTTCGCCGGCCCGCGCATCGGCGCCCTGCTGTTCATGTCGCTGGTGCTGGCCGGCCAGCTGAGCGCCGCGCTGCTGCTCGACCATTTCGGCTGGGCCGGCTTTCCCCAGGCATCGGTTAGCCTCGGCAAGCTCGCCGGGCTGGTGCTGATCGTCGCCGGGGTGTGGCTGATCCGCCGTGGCTGAACCCTGGCGCGATGCCTGGCGGCACGCCCCGACCCAGCGCCGGGTGTGGGCGCTGGCCGGGCCGATGATCCTCTCCAACCTGTCGGTGCCGCTGGTGGCGCTGGTCGACAGCGCGGTGGTCGGCCACCTGCCGCACGCCCACCAGCTCGGCGCCGTGGCGGTCGGCGGCAGCCTGTACAGCCTGCTGGTGTGGACCTTCGGCTTCCTGCGCATGGGCACCACCGGCTTCGCCGCCCAGGCCTGCGGCCGCGGCGAAGGCGGCGCGCTGCGTCAGGTGCTGCTGCAGGGCCTGCTGCTCGGACTCGGCCTGGCGCTGCTGTGCGGCCTGATGGCCCTGCCGCTGCTACCCGCCGCCCTGCAACTGATGCAGCCGGGCGCCGCCCTGGATGCCCTGGTCCGCGACTTTGTCCACACCCGCCTGCTCGGCCTGCCGGCGGCGCTGGCCAGCTACGCGCTGATCGGCTGGCTGCTCGGCGTGCAGAACGCCCGCGCGCCGCTGGCCATGCTGCTGACTTGCAACCTGCTCAACGTGGCGCTGGCCCTGTGGTTCGTCCTCGGCCTCGACTGGGGCGTGGTCGGCGCCGCCCGCGCCGCGGTGATCGCCGAGTGGAGCGGCGCGCTGCTCGGCCTGTACCTGGCCCGGCGCCAGCTGGGCGCCTACCCCGGCCGCGCGAACTGGCCGGCACTGCGCAGCTGGGCGAGCTGGCGGCCGCTGCTGGCGGTCAACCGCGACATTTTCCTGCGCACCCTGGCGCTGCAGAGCGTGTTCTTCATGGTCACCGTGCAGGGCACCCGCCTGGGCGACGCCACCGTGGCAGCCAATGCCCTGCTGCTCAACGGCCTGCTGCTCACCGCCCATGCCCTCGACGGTCTGGCCCACGCGGTGGAGGCGCTGTGCGGCCATGCCATCGGCGCGCGTGACCGCCTGGCCCTGCGTCGCAGCCTGTGGATCGCCGGCAGCTGGTCGCTGCTGGCCAGTCTCGGCTTCGCCGCCCTGTTCCTGCTCGGCGGCCAGTGGTTCGTCGACCTGCAGACCGACATCGCTGCAGTGCGCGTAATCGCCCATGCCCATCTGCCGTACCTGGCCGCTCTGCCGCTGCTGGCAGTGTGGAGCTACCTGCTCGACGGCCTGTTCATCGGCGCCACCAAGGCGCGAGAGATGCGCGATGCCATGCTGCTGGCCCTGGCCTTGAGCCTGCCGCTGGGCTGGCTGCTGCGCGACTTCGGCAACGCCGGCCTGTGGCTGGCCTTCCTCGCCTTCATGGCGCTGCGCAGCCTGATCCTCGCCGCCTGGGCCTGGCGCATCGCACAGCGCGGCGGCTGGATCGCCCCGCACCGGCTGGGGTAAACAGCTGGAGCGCCGCTGCATCGGCCATGGCGGCCTGCTGCTAGAATGCGTCCCCTCCTTGTACGCCAACGATCGCCATGCCCAGCACTCCTTCCGCTTCCTCCCCCCGCGTCGTCGTCATCGGTGGCGGTCCGGCCGGCCTGATGGCCGCCGAAGTCCTCGCCGCCGGCGGCTGCGCAGTGGAGCTGTTCGACGCCATGCCCTCGCTGGGACGCAAGTTCCTGCTGGCCGGGGTCGGCGGCATGAACATCACCCACGCCGAGCCCAAGCCGGCGTTCGTCGCCCGCTACGCCAGCCGCGCCGGCGAGATCGGCCGCCTGCTCGCCGACTTCGACGCCGACGCGCTGCGCGCCTGGATTCACGCGCTGGGCATCGACACCTTCGTCGGCAGCTCCGGACGGGTGTTCCCCACCGACATGAAGGCCGCCCCGCTGCTGCGCGCCTGGCTCAAGCGCCTGCGCGAAAGCGGCGTGGCGCTGCACACCCGCTCGCGCTGGCTGGGCTGGAGTGAAGCCGGCGAGCTGCGCATCGCCACGCCGGACGGCGAGCGGCAGCTCAACGCCGATGCCGTGGTGCTGGCCCTCGGCGGCGGCAGCTGGGCGCGCCTCGGCTCGGACGGCGCCTGGGTGCCGTTGCTGGAACAGCGCGGCATCGACGTGGCGCCGCTGCAGCCGAGCAACTGCGGCTTCGAGGTGACGGGCTGGAGCGTATTCTTTGCCGACAAGTTCGCCGGCGCGCCGGTCAAGCCGGTGGCCATTCACGTGGACGGCGAGACACCGCGCCAGGGCGAGTTCGTGGTGACGGCAACGGGCGTGGAAGGCAGCCTGATCTACGCGTTGTCGGCGCCGATCCGCGAGCAGATCAACCAAGGCGGCCGCGCGGTCATCCACCTGGACCTGCTGCCCCACCGCAGCCGCGAACAGATCGTCGCCGCGCTGAGCAAGCCACGCGGCTCGCGCTCGCTGGCCAAGCACCTGGCCAGCCAGATGGGCATCGACGGCGTGCGCGCCGGGCTGCTGCGCGAGCTGACCGACGCGGATACCTTCCAGGACATGGGTAGGCTGGCGACGGCGATCAAGGCCCTGCCGCTGGAGCTGGTGCGCACCCGCCCGCTGGACGAGGCGATCAGCAGCGCCGGCGGCGTGCCGTTCGAGGCGCTGGACGCCAACCTGATGCTGCGCCAGTTGCCGGGCGTGTTCTGCGCCGGCGAGATGCTCGACTGGGAAGCGCCGACCGGCGGCTACCTGCTCACCGCCTGCTTCGCCAGCGGCCGGGCGGCGGGGCTGGGCGCATTGCGCTGGCTGACGCGACGCTGAGCCGTAGGGTGGAAAACGACCGCAGGTCTTTTCCAACAGCAGCGCACGGAGCTTGGTGGAAAATCGCTCAGCGAGTTTTCCACCCTACCCATCCGTACCATGAAAAACGCCGCTGCCCAGTCAGGGGCAGCGGCGTTTTGCGCAACTGGGCAAGGCCTTAGCGGCGCTTGTCCTTCTTCTTCTTCTCGGCCTTCTTGTGGTGGCTCATCAGGCGGCGCTTCTTGTTCACCTGGCGGGTGCTGAGCTCGTTCTTCTTGCCCTCGTAGGGGTTCTCGCCGCCCTTGAACTCGATGCGGATCGGCGTACCGACCAGCTTGAGCACGCGGCGGTAGGTGTTCTCCAGGTAGCGCGAGTAGGCGCGCGGCACCGCGTCCACCTGGTTGCCGTGGATCACGATCAACGGCGGGTTGGCGCCGCCCAGGTGGGCGTAGCGCAGCTTGATGCGCCGACCGTTGACCAGCGGCGGCTGGTGCACGCTGACCGCATCCTCGAGGACCTGGGTCAGGTAACTGGTCGGCCAGCGGGTCACCGCGGAACGGAACGACTCCTGCACCGACTTGTACAGGTTGCCGACGCCGGTGCCGTGCAGGGCGGAGATGAAGTGGATGTCGGCAAAGTCGACGAACTGCAGGCGGCGCTCCAGCTCGGTCTTCACCCGGTCGCGCTCGTGGCTGTCCATGCCGTCCCACTTGTTCAGCGCGATCACCAGCGCGCGGCCGGTCTCCAGCACGAAGCCGAGCAGGTTGAGGTCGTGGTCGACCACCCCTTCGCGGGCGTCCATGACGAATACCACCACGTTGGCGTCCTGGATCGCCTGCAGGGTCTTGACCACCGAGAACTTTTCCACCGCCTCGAAGATCTTGCCGCGGCGGCGCACGCCGGCGGTGTCGATCAGGGTGTACTTGGCATCGTCGCGCTCGAAGGGGATGTAGATGCTGTCGCGGGTGGTGCCGGCCTGATCGTAGACGATGACCCGCTCTTCGCCGAGCATGCGGTTGACCAGCGTCGACTTGCCGACGTTGGGACGACCAATGATGGCGATCTTGATGCCGGTACGCTCGTCAGGGCCGGGGATGCGCTTCTGCGGCGCGGCGGCGCCCTCCTCGCCTTCACCCTCGGGGAACTCCTCTTCCGCGACTTCGTCCTTGGGGAACTCGCCCAGCGCGGCCTGCAGCAGCGCGGTGATGCCGCGACCGTGGGCGGCGGCGATCGGCCAGGCGTCGCCGATGGCCAGCGGGCTGAATTCGGCGCGGGCGATGTCCGGGTCGACGGTGTCGACCTTGTTGGCCGCCAGGAAGGTGCGCTTGTTCTTCTTGCGCAGGTGCTCGGCGATCATCTGGTCGGCGGCGGTCATGCCGGCGCGCGAGTCGACCATGAACAGCACGGCATCGGCTTCCTCGATGGCCTGCAGCGACTGCTCGGCCATCTTGGCGTCGATGCCTTCCTCGTCACCGGAGATGCCCCCGGTGTCGATGACGATGTAGGTGCGCCCCTGCCACTTCGCCTCGCCGTACTTGCGGTCGCGGGTCAGGCCGGAGTAGTCGGCGACGATGGCGTCGCGGCTCTTGGTCAAGCGGTTGAACAGGGTGGACTTGCCGACGTTCGGCCGTCCTACCAGAGCAATTACGGGAACCATGCGGCTCTCCACGGTAATTCGGAAAAACACAACGGCCGCTGCAGTGTAGGTGCAGCGGCCGCTAATGGGTATGTCCCGCGCCCCGCAGGGCGCGGCGGGCAATCAGCGCAGGGTGTAGGCCACCAGCTTGCCACTGTTGCCGTAAGCGTACAGCCAGTCGCCGACCACCAGCGGGCGGGCGCGCAGGCCGTCGCTGTCGACGCGCTCGCGGCCGACGAAGCGACCGTCCACCTGGCTCAGCAGATGCAGGTAGCCCTCCAGGTCGCCGACCGCGACGTTGCTGGAGAACGCCACCGGGCTCGACAGCTGGCGACGCGCCAGGGCGTCGTTGCTCCACAGCGCCGAGGTCGAGCGCTCGTCGATGCCTTCGACGGTGCCGCTGGCCTCGCTGACGTAGACGTTGCCGAAGCCGGCGGCCACACCGACGTAGCTGGAGGCATCGCGCTGCCACAACGGGCGGCCGCTTTGCAGATCCAGTGCCGCCAGTTGCCCCTGGTAGGTCACCACGTACAGGGTGCCGCCGGACAGCAGCAGGCCGCCGTCGATGTCGACCATGCGCTCCAGTTCGGAACGGCCCTTGGCCATGGCCACGCGCTGCTCCCACACCGGGATGCCGCGCTGGATGTCGAGGGCGACCACCTTGCCGCTGGACAGACCGGCCACCGCCAGGCGGTTGGTCACCACCGGCGCGCTGGTGCCACGCAGGGTGAGCACCGCCGGGGTGCTTTCGTAGCTCCAGCGGCGCTCGCCAGTGGCGGCATCCAGACCGAAAACATGGTCGTCCTGGGTCTGCACCACCACCACGTCGCCGTTGTTAGCCGGAGCGGAGAGCACCTCGCTGCCAACCGGCGCCTGCCACTTGACCTCGCCGGTGGCGCTGTCGAGGGCGATCACCTGGCCCTTGAGGGTGCCGACCAGCACCAGGCCGTAACCAGCACCGACGCCACCGGAGACCGGCTTGTCCAGCTCCTGTTCCCACAGCACCTTGCCGGTCTCGCGGTTCATCGCCACGACCAGGCCTTCGATGTCGGCGGCGAACAGGCTGTCGCCGTCCGAGGCCAGCTCCAGCTGGTTCCAGGTTTCACCCTGTCCTTCGCCGATGGAGCGGCTCCACTGCTTGTCCAGGTGGACTTCTTCGCTGAACTTGGTCAGTTCGGCCGGCGGCAGTTCCTTCTTGCCACTGCTGCTGCAACCGACGGCGAGTACCGCGGCCGCCAGCATTACTGCATGAGTCCAGCGCATCATCGGGTCTCCCCCTCAGCCAAATCGTCCAGTTTGATCTGCAGCGTACCGAGACCCGCTTCCTGCGGCAGGGCCGCACGCGCCTTCTCGTAGGCGCTGCGCGCCTCGCTGCTGCGGCCGAGCTTGACCAGCAGATCGCCACGCAACTCCTCGCGACCAGCGACGAACGCCGGAGCGGCGTCGCCGGCCAGCAGGGCCAGGGCCTCCTCGGCCTTGTCCTGCGCGGCCAGCACGCGGGCCAGACGCTGGCGGGCCACTTCGCCCATGGTCGCGTCGACCGGCTTGTCCATGACCTTGCGCAGTTCGGCGGCGGCCTCGTCGAGGCGACCGCTGTCCACCGCCACCCGCGCCAGCAGCAGGCTGGCGTACTGGGCATAGTGGCTGCCGGCGAAGTCCTTGTTCAGCTTGCCGGCCAGCTCGCTGACCTTGCCGGCATCCGGCTGGCCGGCGGTGTTGAGAGCGACGTCCACCAGCTGCTGGTACACGCTCGAGGCGGCGTAGGTCTGGTTGGTCTCGTGCCGCTGCCAGGCCTGCCAGCCGAATACGCCGACCAGCGCCAGCACGCTGCCGGTGAGCAGGGGCTTGCCGTTGCTCTGCCACCAGTCCTTGATTACCGCCAGTTCTTCTTCTTCGGTACGCGAGGTCACCTGGTCACTCCCTTAATTGGTCCGGTTCAGGCTTGCGCCAGGCAAGCCGCGAGATGCGCTGCCAGCGCATCCCAGGCAATGGTTTGCTGCTGGCCTTCGCCACGCAGGGGCTTGAGCGCGACCACCTGTTGCGCCAGTTCGTCCTCGCCAAGGATCAGGGCGAACAGCGCGCCGCTCTTGTCGGCCTTCTTCAGCTGGCTCTTGAAGCTGCCGGCCCCGGCGTTAACCGCCAGGCGCAGGCCCGGCAACGCATCGCGCAGCTGCTCGGAGAGGGTCAGCGCGGCCAGTTCGGCCGCTTCGCCGAAGGCGGCGACATAGACGTCGACCTGACGGGCCAGCTCGGCCGGCACCTGCTCCAGGGTCTCGATCAGCAGCACCAGACGCTCGATGCCCATGGCGAAACCGACCGCCGGGGTCGGCTTGCCGCCCAGCTGCTCGACCAGGCCGTCGTAGCGGCCACCGGCGCACACGGTGCCCTGCGAGCCGAGCTGGTCGGTGGTCCACTCGAACACGGTCTTGCCGTAGTAGTCGAGGCCGCGCACCAGCTTGGGGTTGAGCACGTAGGGGATGCCGGCGGCATCCAGGCGGGCCTTGAGGCCGGCGAAGTGCACGCGCGACTCCTCGCCCAGGTAGTCGGCCAGCTTGGGCGCGTCGACCAGCAGGGCCTGGGTATCCGAGTTCTTGCTGTCGAGGATGCGCAGCGGGTTGCTGGCCAGGCGACGCTGGCTGTCCTCGTCGAGCTGCTCGAAGCGCGCCGACAGGTATTCGACCAGCGCCTCGCGGTAGCGCGCGCGGTCCTCGCTGCTACCCAGGCTGTTGAGCTCCAGCTGCACCGCGTTGCGGATGCCGAGCAGGCCCCACAGGCGCCAGGTCAGCACGATCAGCTCGGCGTCGACATCCGGGCCGTCGAAGTTGAACAGCTCCACGCCGATCTGGTGGAACTGGCGATAGCGGCCCTTCTGCGGGCGCTCGTGGCGGAACATCGGGCCGATATACCACAGCTTCTGCGGCTGGCCGCCGCCGATCAGGCCGTGCTCCTGCACCGCGCGCACGCAGGAGGCGGTGCCTTCCGGGCGCAGGGTCAGCGAGTCGCCGTTGCGGTCGTCGAAGGTGTACATCTCCTTCTCGACGATGTCGGTGACCTCGCCGATGGAGCGCTTGAACAGGTCGGTGGACTCGACGATCGGCATGCGGATCTGCCGGTAGCCGTAACCGTCCAGCAGGCCCGCCACGCTGTTCTCAAGGTAGCGCCAGAGCGGGGTCTGCTCCGGCAGGATGTCGTTCATGCCACGGATGGCCTGGATGTTCTTGCTCACGCGAATTCCTTAACTGCGGGCGATCAGGCTGGCGTCGGCCGCAGCCTTCTCCGCCGCCTTCTGGCGGATCAGCTTTTCCAGCTCGTCCACCAGATGGTCGTTGTCCAACTTGTGGGCCGGCTTGCCGTCGATGTAGATCAGATTCGGCGTGCCGCCGGTGAGGCCGACGTGGGCCTCCTTGGCTTCGCCCGGGCCGTTGACCACGCAGCCGATCACCGCCACGTCGAGCGGCACCAGCAGGTCGTCGAGCCGGGTTTCCAGCTCGTTCATAGTCTTGACCACGTCGAAGTTCTGCCGCGAGCAGCTCGGGCAGGCAATGAAGTTGATGCCCCGCGAGCGCAGGCGCAGCGACTTGAGGATGTCGAAGCCGACCTTGATCTCCTCGACCGGATCGGCGGCCAGCGACACGCGGATGGTGTCGCCGATGCCTTCAGCCAGCAGCATGCCGAGGCCCACCGCCGACTTGACGGTACCCGAACGCAGGCCGCCGGCCTCGGTGATGCCCAGGTGCAGCGGCTGCTCGATCTGCGCGGCCAGCAGGCGGTAGGCGGCGACGGCCATGAACACGTCGCTGGCCTTGACGCTGACCTTGAAGTTCTGGAAGTCCAGCCGATCGAGATGCTCGACATGACGCAGGGCAGACTCCACCAGGGCCTCGGGAGTCGGCTCGCCGTACTTCTTCTGCAGGTCCTTTTCCAGCGAACCGGCGTTGACGCCGATGCGGATCGGGATGCCCTTGTCGCGGGCGGCATCCACCACCGCGCGCACGCGGTCCTCGCGGCCGATGTTGCCCGGGTTGATGCGCAGGCAGTCGACGCCCAGTTCGGCGACGCGCAGGGCGATCCGGTAGTCGAAGTGGATGTCGGCGACCAGCGGCACACGGACCTGCTGCTTGATGCGACCGAAGGCTTCTGCGGCGTCCATATCCGGCACCGAGACGCGCACGATGTCGGCGCCGGCGTCTTCCAGGCGACGGATCTGCGCCACGGTGGCGGCGACGTCGCAGGTGTCGGTGTTGGTCATGCTCTGCACCGAAATCGGCGCATCGCCACCCACCGCCACCGAGCCAACGTAGATCTGCCGCGACTTGCGGCGCTTGATCGGAGATTCGCAATGCATGTTACTGGCCCAGATTGACGCGGGCGGTGCCGCTGGCGGTCATGTTCTTGCGGTGCTCGACCGGCTCGCCGTTGTAGCGCACCTGGGCGACCCGGGCATTGCCCAGGCGCAGCTCGAGCGGTGCCTTGCCGGCGACCTGCAGGGTCTCGCCAGCGTGCTTGACCACGCTGACCAGCACCCGGCCGTTGCCATCGGCGACCTGGACCCAGCAGTCGGCGCTGAAGTTGATCTGCACCAGGCCTTCGCCGGCGGCGACCGCGACCGGCGCAGCCGGTGCGGCGGACGGGGTCTCGGCGGCTACCGGCGCAGCGACAGCCGGCGCCGGGACCGGGGTTGCCAGCGGGGCCACCGGCGGCAGCACGGCCGGAGCGTTGGCCTGCGCTGCAGCAGTCTCGGCATCGCCGACGGCGGGCGCCGCTGCACTGCTCGGGGTGGCGTTCGGCGCTTCGCCGGTCGTTGCCGGAGTCAGCTCGACCGGCGCCGGCTCGCCCTCTTCGAGGGCCTTGGCGACGGCCTGGTCTTCAGGCTCGTCCAGCGGATGGATCTCGGTGGTGCCATCGGCACTTTCCACTTCGATGTGCTGCAACCCCAGGGCACCGAGGTCGGCGAGGCGCTCGGGGCGCTCCTGCCACCAGAAGTAACCGAGTAGCAGCAACAGCAGCAACAGCACCGCACTGGCCAGCCGCAGCACAGTGCGCGACAGGCGCAGCGGCTCGGGGACGTGACCGAGGCTGTGCACGGTACTGCCGGTGGCATCGGTGCCGGTGTAGCGGTCGAACTGCTCGACCAGGGCAGCCTGCTCCAGGCCCAGCAGCTTGGCATAGGCGCGGATGTAACCGCGGGCAAAGGTATGCCCGGGCAGGCGGTCGAACTCGCCGGCTTCCAGTTGCGTCAGGAACTGTGCGGTCAGGTTGAGCTGGGTAGCCACCTCGGCCACCTGCCACCCCTTGTTCTCCCGAGCCAGACGCAGGACTTCACCCGGGTTGCCCCGCTGCGGCGCTGCGCCTGCTTCGGTATGCGACGACATGGTCATTTTTGCTCCGCAAGGTATTGCTGATATTCAGGCGTGCCCGGATACAGGCGCTTGAGCTGCATGCCGTAGTTGGAAGCCTTGTCGCGGTCCTCAAAGACCTTGGCCAGACGGATGCCGAGCAGCAGGCTGCGGGCGCTCTGCCCGCCCCTGCCGGCGCTCAGGAAGCGCTCATAGTAGCCACGCGCCGGCACATACTGACGGTCCTCCCAAGACATCTGGGCCATCTCCAGCAGCACCCGCGGCTGGTTGCGGTTGAGGCGCAGCGACTTGTCGAAATGCTCCAGCGCCTGCGGGCGCTGCTGCAGCTTGAGGGCAGTCAGGCCGAGGTTCTCGTAGACCCGCGAACGCTCGGGATACAGGTTGTCTTCGGCGGCTTGCTGGAAGCGCGCGTAGGCTTCCGGATAGCGCTGCTGCTCGAACAGGAAACCACCGTAGTTGTTGAGGATGCGCGCGTCGCTGCGCGCCGACAGCGCCTTGCGGTAGTGCTCGTCAGCCAGCTGCGGCTCCTTCTCGGTCTGGAACACCAGGGCCAGCGCCGCATGGGCCTCGGCATTCGAGCCGTCCAGTTCCAGGGCCTTCTTCAGCGGCACCTTGGCCTGCTCGGTGCTGCCCTTCTGCAGATAGCCGATGCCCAGCTGGATGTAGGCGTCACGGGCCTCATCGCGCCCCGCGCTGGTCTTCATCGGATCCTGGTACCCGGTTGACACACAGCCACCGAGCAGACCGCCCAATAGCAGGACCATGGTGGTTCGCAACAACATGTACAGACTCCCTCGTCAGTTTCCAGGCACGGCCGAACGGGGCTGCTCGCCTTCGCCTTCGCTTGCCAGCTGGCGCACGGCAATGTAGCGCTCGCTGCGCCGCGTGCGGTCCATCACCTGGCCGACCAGCTGGCCGCAAGCGGCATCGATGTCCTCGCCGCGCGTGGTGCGCGTGGTGACATTGTGCCCGGCCTGATGCAGCAGGTCCTGGAAGCGGCGAATGGCATTGTTGCTTGGCCGTTCGTAACCGGAGTGGGGGAACGGATTAAACGGAATCAGATTGATCTTGCAAGGAAAATCCTTGAGGAGTGCGATCATCTGCGCAGCGTGCTCAGGCTGATCGTTGACATCCTTGAGCAGGGTGTACTCGACGGTGAGCACACGCTTCTCGCCGAGGCCGGAGATGTAACGCTTGCAGGCGTCCAGCACCACGGCCAGCGGATACTTCTTGTTGATCGGCACCAGCTGGTTGCGCAGCTCGTCGTTGGGCGCATGCAGCGACAGCGCCAGGGACACGTCGATCACCTTGGCCAGCTCGTCGATCATCGGCGCCACGCCGGAGGTGGACAGGGTCACCTTGCGCTTGGAGATGCCGTAGCCGAGGTCGTCCATCATAAGGCTCATGGCGGCGACCACGTTGTCGAAATTCAGCAGCGGCTCGCCCATGCCCATCATCACCACGTTGGTGATGGCGCGGTCGATCTTGGCCGGGACGGTGCCGAAGGATTTGTTGGCGATCCACACCTGGCCGATGATCTCGGCGGCGGTCAGGTCGCTGTTGAAGCCCTGCTTGCCGGTGGAGCAGAAGCTGCAGTCCAGCGCACAGCCGGCCTGCGAGGACACGCACAGGGTGCCGCGACTGCCCTGCGGGATGTACACGGTCTCGACGCAGCTGCCGGAATTCACGCGCACCACCCACTTGCGGGTGCCGTCGCTGGAAATGTCCTGGCTGACGATCTCGGGACCGCGAATCTCGGCGCAGGCCTTGAGCTTTTCGCGCAAGGCCTTGCCGATATTGCTCATGGCGTCGAAGTCATCCACGCCAAAGTGGTGAATCCATTTCATCACCTGGCCGGCACGGAAGCGCTTCTCGCCGATCGACTCGAAGAACTGTTCCAGTTGCAGCTGGGTCAGCCCCAGCAGGTTCACCTTGCCGGTGTTTGCAGTCATGGATTCACCCTCGCTCATCCGTTAATCAGCGGATGCGCGCGCACACTTCGGTGGCGGCGAAGAAGTAGGCGATTTCACGGGCAGCGGCAGCTTCCGAGTCGGAACCGTGTACGGCGTTCTCGTCGATGGAGACGGCGAAATCGGCGCGGATGGTGCCGGCAGCAGCGTCCTTCGGGTTGGTGGCGCCCATCAGTTCGCGGTTCTTGGCGATGGCGTCTTCACCTTCCAGGACCTGAACGATCACCGGACCGGAGGTCATGAAGGCAACCAGATCCTTGAAGAAGCCGCGCTCGCTGTGCTCGGCGTAGAAGCCGGCCGCTTCGCGCTCGGACAGCTGAACCATCTTGGAAGCGACGACGCGCAGGCCGGCCTTCTCGAAACGGGTGGTGATTTCGCCGATCACGTTCTTGGCAACGGCGTCGGGCTTGATGATGGAGAAGGTGCGTTGCAGGGCCATGGAATAACTCCGGGAGGCAGTGTGGGAAGTGAAACTCCTGCACGCCGCCTTCGACCAGCGAGGGCAGCGCGCAGGAATTCCGATAAATTAAACCCGCGGATTATACGCGGGTTCGGGTGAAATGCGTACCGGCGCGCCGGGCGGTCAGGCCGCCTGAAAGCCGTAGGGTGGAAAACGACCGCAGGTCTTTTCTACCGTCTGCGCAGGAGCCCTGGTGGAAAATCGCTGCGCGAGTCTTCCACCCTACCCGAGGGGGCGCTCGACGCTCAGTCAGCCTCTTCCATCCAGGCCAGCTGGATGGCTTCCAGCACCTTCTCGCCGCCGCGCTGCTGATCGTCGGCAAACTCCGGCAGGCTCACCACCCAGTTGTGCAGATCGACGAAGTTGACGTAGCGCGGATCCACTTCCGGATGGCGCTCGGCCAGCTGAATGGCGATTTCCAACACGTCGGTCCAGTGCAGACTCATGAGTGCAGCCTCCTCGGCCGATGGCTATCAGTGTTTTTCCGACACCTGGTTGATGGTGTAGCGCGGAATCTCCACCACCAGATCCTGGTCGGCAACCCGGGCCTGGCAGGACAGCCGCGACTCCGGCTCCAGACCCCAGGCCTTGTCGAGCATGTCGTCCTCCAGTTCGTCGGACGCCTCGAGGGAGTTGAAGCCCTCGCGCACGATCACGTGGCAGGTGGTGCAGGCGCAGGACATCTCGCAGGCATGCTCGATCTCGATGCCGTTGCGCAGCGCAGCCTCGATGATGGTTTCGCCGGCCTTGGCCTCGACGACCGCGCCCTCCGGGCAATGTTCCTCATTGGGCAGAAAGACAATCTGCGGCATGGCTTATTCCTCGATTTCGTTGAGCTGGCGACCGGCCAGGGCGGCCTTGACGCTGGCGTCCATGCGCCGCGCGGCGAAGGCGTCGGTGACCTGGCTGAGGCGACGGACCTGCTGCTCGATCGCCGCAGTGTCGCTGCCGGCAGCCTGCTCGCGCAGCACCTGCATCTCGTGATCGATGACCACGCGCTCGTCGGCATCCAGCAGGCGCTCGCCGTCGACCGCCAGCGCGGCCTGCACGGCCTCGAGCAGGCGCTGGGCCTCGACCTGCTGCTCGCGCAGGGCGCGGGCATACTTGTCGTCGCCGGCATGGGCGAAGGAGTCCTGCAGCATGCGCGCGATCTCCTCGTCGCTCAGGCCGTAGGACGGCTTGACCTGGATGCTCGCCTCGACGCCCGAGCCCAGCTCGCGGGCGGCGACGCTGAGCAGGCCGTCGGCGTCGACCTGGAAGGTCACGCGGATCTTCGCCGCACCGGCGACCATCGGCGGAATGCCACGCAGTTCGAAGCGCGCCAGCGAACGGCAGTCGCTGACCAGCTCGCGCTCGCCCTGCAGCACGTGGATCATCATGGCCGTCTGGCCGTCTTTGTAGGTGGTGAACTCCTGGCCGCGCGCTACCGGGATGGTGGTGTTGCGCGCAATGACCTTCTCCATCAGGCCGCCCATGGTTTCGAGACCGAGCGACAGCGGAATCACGTCGAGCAGCAGCAGCTCCTCGCCCTGCTTGTTGCCGGCCAGGGTGTCGGCCTGGATGGCGGCGCCGATGGCCACCACCTCGTCCGGATCGATGTCGGTCAGCGGAGTACGACCGAACAGCTCGCCGACCGCCGCGCGCACGCGCGGCACGCGAGTCGAACCGCCGACCATGACCACCGCCTCGACCTCGTCCAGCTCTATGCCGGCGTCACGTACGGCGCGGCGGCAGGCTTTCAGGCTGCGCGCCAGCAGTGGCTCGATCAGCGCATCGAACTGGGCACGGGAAAGCTCGCCGGACCAGTCAGCGTGGCTGATGGTCACGTGTTCGGCATCGGTCAGCGCTTCCTTGGCGGCGCAGGCGGTCTGCAGCAGCTGGCGCTGCGCGCCCGGATCGAGGTCGGCAGACATGCCGGCCTGCTCGATGATCCAGCCGGCGACGGCATGGTCGAAGTCGTCGCCGCCCAGCGCGCTGTCGCCGCCGGTGGCCATCACCTCGAACACCCCGCGCGACAGGCGCAGGATGGAAATGTCGAAGGTGCCGCCGCCCAGGTCGTAGATGGCGATCACGCCCTCGGCGCCCTTGTCCAGACCGTAGGCCACCGCCGCGGCGGTCGGCTCGTTGAGCAGGCGCAGCACGTTGAGGCCGGCCAGGCGCGCGGCGTCCTTGGTGGCCTGGCGCTGGGCGTCGTCGAAGTAGGCCGGCACGGTGATCACCGCACCGACCAGCTCGCCACCCAGGGTGGCTTCGGCGCGCTCGCGCAGGGTCCGCAGGATGTCGGCGGAAACTTCCACCGGGCTCTTCGCCCCCTGCACGGTCTCGATGAACGGCATCTGCGAGTCGCCGGCAGCGAAGCGGTAGGGCAGCTGCTGACCGAGCTGCTTGACGTCGGCCAGGCCGCGCCCCATCAGGCGCTTGACCGAGATGATGCTGTTCAGCGGATCGCTGGCCGCGGCGGCCACGGCGGAATGGCCGACTTCGATACCGTCGGCCAAGTAACGCACTGCGGAAGGCAGGATGACCCGCCCCTGCGCATCCGGCAGCGGCCCGGTGCGACCGCTGCGCACGGCAGCGACCAGGGAATTGGTGGTGCCGAGGTCGATCCCCACCGCCAGACGACGCTGGTGTGGCTGGGGGCTCTGCCCCGGTTCGGCAATCTGCAGTAGGGCCATGATCTTCGCGGTCCAGGGCGCCGCCTCGCGGGAAGGAGGAGGCAGCGCAGGTTAATCGTCGAGGCGCTCTTCCAGTTCGCGCACCTCAAGGGCCAGCTTGTCGAGGAACTGCATGCGGCGCATCAGGCGCTCGGCCTGCTCGCGTTCCGCAGACCGGTCCCAGCAGCCGGCAAAGCCCTGCTCCAGTTCGCCCTGCGCCGCCTTCAGGCGCCGCTTGAACGCCGCAACGCCGGCCAGGTCGGCGCTGTCCTGCAATTCTTCCAGCTCCTCGCGCAGCTCCATCTGCTGCAAGAGGAACTCGGGATCCTGCACCGTGGCTTCCAGCGGCAGACTTTCGCCACGCAGGCCGAGCAGGTACAGCGCCCTCCGGCTCGGGCTCTTCAGCGTCCGGTAGGCGTCGTTGAGCTGCGCGGCACGCTCCAGCGCCTGGCGCTGTTCACGCGCCGGCGCATCGGCGAAGCGGTCCGGATGGGTCTCGCGGGCCAGCTCGCGGTAGCGCGCGGCGAGCTGCTCGAGATCGAGATCGAAGGCCGGCTGCAGGTCGAACAGGGCGAAATGGCAGGTGCTCACGGCAGTCCTCAGACGTTGAAGCTTTCGCCGCAGCCGCACTCGCCACGCACGTTGGGGTTGTTGAACTTGAAGCCTTCGTTCAGCCCCTCGCGGGTGAAGTCCAGTTCGGTGCCGTCCAGATAGGTCAGGCTCTTCGGATCGATGATCACCTTGACCCCGAAGCTCTCGAACACCAGATCCTCGGGCGCCAGTTCGTCGACGAACTCCAGCACGTAAGCCAGACCGGAGCAGCCGGTGGTGCGTACGCCCAGTCGGATCCCCTCGCCCTTGCCCCGCCCTTCCAGCGAACGCCGTACGTGCTGCGCGGCAGCTTCGGTCATGCTGATGGCCATTGCCGACTCCTCAGATACTCAGAGCAAACCTTTCTTCTGCTTGTAGTCGCGCACGGCCGCCTTGATGGCGTCCTCGGCGAGCACCGAGCAGTGGATCTTCACCGGCGGCAGCGCCAGTTCCTCGGCCAGCTGGGTGTTCTTGATGGTCTCGGCCTCGTCCAGGGTCTTGCCCTTCATCCACTCGGTGGCGAGGGAGCTGGAGGCGATTGCCGAACCGCAGCCGTAGGTCTTGAACTTGGCGTCTTCGATCACGCCGGCCTCATTGACCTTGATCTGCAGGCGCATCACGTCGCCGCAGGCCGGCGCGCCGACCATGCCGGTGCCGACGTCCGGATCCTCGGCATCCATCTTGCCGACGTTGCGCGGGTTTTCGTAGTGGTCGATGACCTTGTCACTGTATGCCATGACGGTATTCCTCGCTGAATCGGTAGGGCGTCAGTGCGCCTGCCACTCGACCTTGGACAGGTCGACGCCTTCTTTGAACATGTCCCACAGCGGCGACAGTTCACGCAGTTTGGTTACGGCCTCGCGCACCTTGGCGGCGGCGTAGTCGACCTCCTCCTCGGTGGTGAAGCGACCGAAGGTGAAGCGGATCGAACTGTGCGCCAGCTCATCGTTGCGACCCAGGGCGCGCAGCACGTAGGACGGCTCCAGGGAGGCCGAGGTGCAGGCCGAGCCGGAGGAGACGGCGAGGTCCTTGAGCGCCATGATCAGCGACTCGCCCTCGACGTAGTTGAAACTGAGGTTGAGGTTGTGCGGCACGCGCGCGGTGGCGCTGCCGTTGAGGTACACCTCTTCCATGCCTTCCAGGCCCGCCTGGAAGCGATCGGCCAGCGCCTTGATGCGCACATTGTCGGCCGCCATCTCTTCCTTGGCGATGCGGAACGCCTCACCCATGCCGACGATCTGGTGGGTGGCCAGCGTACCGGAGCGCATGCCGCGCTCGTGACCGCCGCCATGCATCTGCGCCTCGATGCGCACGCGCGGCTTGCGCTGCACGTAGAGGGCGCCGATGCCCTTGGGGCCATAGGTCTTGTGCGCGGAGAAGGACATCAGGTCGACCTTCATCGCCTCGAGGTCGATCACCACCTTGCCGGTGGACTGCGCCGCGTCGACATGGAACAGGATGCCGCGGGCGCGGGTCACTTCGCCGATGGCGGCGATATCGTTGATGGTGCCGACTTCGTTGTTCACGTGCATGACCGAGACCAGGATGGTGTCGTCGCGCAGCGCCGCCTCGACCATCGCCGGGGTGATGATGCCGTCTTCACCGGGCTCGAGGTAGGTGACCTCGAAGCCTTCGCGCTCGAGCTGGCGGGTGGTGTCCAGCACCGCCTTGTGCTCGATCTTCGAGGTGATCAGGTGCTTGCCCTTGCCGCTATAGAAGTGCGCCGCACCCTTGATCGCCAGGTTGTTGGACTCGGTGGCACCGGAGGTCCAGACGATCTCGCGCGGGTCGGCGTTGACCAGCTCGGCTACCTGGCGGCGGGCGTTCTCCACCGCCTCCTCGGCCTTCCAGCCGAACAGGTGCGAGCGCGAAGCCGGATTGCCGAAGTTGCCGTCCATGGTCAGGCACTCGCACAGCTTCTGCGCCACGCGCGGGTCGGCCGGCGTAGTCGCGGAATAATCCAGGTAGATCGGCAATTTCATCAGGTCTCTCCTGTCAGACTGCGCCACGCTGCATCAATCGATGGCGGACGCTTGAATCTTTTCGAGCGGGCTGGGCGATACGCTCTGGCCGTTGTGGCGGCGCAGGTCCTGGCGCAGCGCCACGTCCTGCACGTCCTGGCGCCGGACCAGATCGGCCAGACTGATACCGCTGAGGAACTCGTGAATCCGGTCACTGAGGCCGCACCACAGATGGTGGGTCAGGCAGACGTCGCCTTCATGGCAGCCGCCAAGCCCCTGACAGCGGGTGGCATCGACCGATTCGTTGACCGCATCGATGACCTGCGCCACGTCGATCCCGGCCATGTCGCGCGACAGCTGGTAGCCCCCGCCCGGACCGCGCACGCTGGTCACCAGGCTGCCGCGACGGAGCTTGGCGAACAGCTGCTCGAGATAGGACAGGGAGATTCCCTGCCGCTCGGAAATGTCGGCGAGGGACACCGGCCCATTCTGCGCATGCAGCGCCAGATCGAGCATGGCGGTCACGGCGTAACGGCCTTTGGTGGTCAGTCGCATGGGCTTGCACCAGGTGATTCGGGAAGTGCCGGCAGTATGCTATTTCCGAGCGTGATGGTCAACTATAAGTCCGACCATTTCACTCGGAATAGCCTGACCCTGGCCTGGCGGGCGATCTTAGCAGATCCCCCTGCCCGGCACACTTCACTCGCCCGCACGCGGCGCTTCGACCCCGCCTTCCGGCTTGACGTCGGCGAAGTCCTCGTCGCGCAGCACCGGCAGGTCCTTGCCGCAGTAGTCGCTGCCCAGCGCGGTCAGCGCCTTGCACATGCCCTCGAGGCGGCCATCGACCGCCTGCAGGTGGTCGAGCAGCTGGCCGATGGCGCGCGCCACCGGGTCGGGCATGTCCTCGCTGACGCCATAGGCGTCGAAGCCGATCTTCTCAGCCATCGCCTTGCGTCGCGCCTCCTGCTCATCGTCGGGCTTGGCGATGATCCGCCCCGGGATACCCACCGCCGTGGCACCGGCCGGCACCGCCCGGGTGACCACCGCATTGGAGCCGATCTTGGCCCCGGCACCGACGGTGAACGGACCGAGGATCTTCGCCCCGGCGCCGACGATCACGCCATCCTCCAGGGTCGGGTGACGCTTGCCCTTGTTCCAGCTGGTGCCGCCCAGGGTCACGCCGTGATAGAGGGTGACGTCGTTGCCGATCTCGGCGGTCTCGCCGATGACGATCCCCATGCCATGGTCGATGAAGAAGCGCCGGCCAATCCTCGCCCCCGGATGGATCTCGATGCCGGTCAGCCAGCGACTGGCATGCGACACCACGCGCGCCAGCAGCTTCCAGTCGGCACCCCACAGCCAGTGGGCAAGGCGGTGCAGCCATACGGCGTGCAGGCCCGGGTAGCAGATCAGCACCTCGAGGGTATTGCGCGCTGCCGGATCGCGATGGAACACGCTCTGGATATCTTCCCGCATGCGCTCGAACATCAATCGTCTCTCCGCTTGTGCGACTCGCCGCGAGCCGCCTTCTGGGTTTCGGTGAGGATACCGCGCAGGATGTTCATTTCCAGCTTGCTGATGCCGCTACGCCCGTACAGGCGGCGCAGACGACTCATCAGGTGGCGCGGCTTCTCCGGATCGAGGAACCCGATGTCGATCAGGGTCTGCTCGAGATGGCCGTAGTACAGCTCGAGATCGTCGCTGGTGACCGGCACCGAATCGAGCATGGCGGTGGTTTCCAGCTTGGCCATCTTGGTCGGCCGCCCCTGCTGCGCCAGCCAGGCCATGCGCACCTCGTAGCTCAGCACCTGCACCGCGGTGGCCAGGTTCAGCGAGCTGAACTCGGGATCGGAGGGAATGTGCACGTGGAACTGGCAGCGCTGCAGCTCCTCGTTGGTCAGCCCGGCGTATTCGCGGCCGAACACCAGCGCCACCTCGCCGCCCAGCTCGACATGTTCGAGGCTGTGTTGGGCGCACTCGCGCGGATCGAGCAACGGCCAGGGGATGCGCCGGTCGCGGGCACTGGTGCCGAGCACCAGGCTGCAACCGACCAGCGCCTCTTCGAGGGTCTCGACCACCTGCGCGGCTTCGAGAATGTCGGTGGCGCCGGAGGCGCGCGCATTGGCTTCGCCGCTGGGAAACTCTTCCGGCTGGACCAGCACCAGACGCGACAGCCCCATGTTCTTCATGGCCCGCGCCGCGCCACCGATATTGCCCGGGTGACTGGTATTGACCAGCACCACGCGAATCCTGTCGAGCACGTGTGCTCTCCCGCCTGAGGAAAAGAGTCGAATCTTACCCAAGCGTCGGCGCCGACGTCACGCACGCCTTCATGGCGTGGACTTTTCTGTTAGAATTGCCGGCTTTCTTTAACAGCCCAGGTGACTCCTCCATGCAGCCCATGCTGAATATCGCGCTGCGCGCGGCCCGCAGCGCCGGTGAACTGATCTTCCGCTCGATCGAACGCCTGGATGCAATCTCGGTCAACGAGAAGGACGCCAAGGACTACGTCACCGAGGTGGACCGCGCCGCCGAACAGACCATCATCAACGTCCTGCGCAAGGCCTACCCCAACCACGGCATCCTCGCCGAGGAAAGCGGCCTGAGCGAAGGCAGCGGCGACGGCGCCGACTACCTGTGGATCATCGACCCGCTGGACGGCACTACCAACTTCATCCACGGCCTGCCGCACTTCGCCGTCAGCATCGCCTGCAAGTACCGCGGTCGCCTCGAGCACGCCGTGGTCCTCGATCCGGTCCGCCAGGAAGAGTTCACCGCCAGCCGCGGCCGCGGCGCTGCGGTCAACGGCAAGCGTATCCGCGTCAGCAACCGCAAGAGCCTGGAAGGCGCCCTGCTCGGCACCGGCTTCCCGTTCCGCGACAGCCAGCTCGACCAT
This sequence comes from Geopseudomonas aromaticivorans, assembly GCF_019097855.1. Classification (GTDB taxonomy): domain Bacteria; phylum Pseudomonadota; class Gammaproteobacteria; order Pseudomonadales; family Pseudomonadaceae; genus Geopseudomonas; species Geopseudomonas aromaticivorans. The sequence goes on along the minus strand of NZ_JAHRGL010000040.1, from coordinate 101,277 downwards.
CTGGACAGCTACCTGGGCATGTTCCGCAGCCTGGTCGGCCAGACCGCCGGCATCCGCCGCGCCGGCGCCGCCAGCCTGGATCTGGCCTACGTCGCCGCCGGCCGCTTCGACGCCTTCTGGGAGTTCGGCCTGTCCGAGTGGGACATGGCGGCGGGCGCCCTGCTGGTCCAGGAAGCCGGCGGCCTGGCCAGCGACTTCGGCGGCGGTCACGAATTCCTCGAGAAGGGCCACATCGTCGCCGGCAACACCAAGTGCTTCAAGGCCGTGCTGACCGCCATCCAGCCGCACCTGCCGCCGGCGCTCAAGCGCTGATCGGCTGACTGCAGCACAAGAAACCCGGCAGCGATGCCGGGTTTTTTTATGCCTGACCAACAGCCAGGCATGAAAAAAGCGCCCGCAGGCGCTTTGTTCGTTCAGGCAAGCAACCTTACGGCCGCTCGTCCGCCGCATCCTCGACCACCGGCGGGATCAGGTCCTCACGGTCCAGCTTCAGCCAGATCAGCAGAATGCTGGCGATGTACACCGACGAATAGGTACCCGCACCGACACCGATGAACAGCGCCAGCGAGAAGCCCCACAGGCTTTCGCCAGCGAACAGCATCAGCGCCCAGATGGCCAGCAGCGTGGACAGCGAGGTGGCCATGGTGCGCAGCAGCGTCTGGGTGGTGGAGATGTTGATGTTGTCGATCAGCTCGGTCTTGCGCAGCAGGCGGAAGTTCTCGCGGATGCGGTCGAACACCACGATGGTGTCGTTCAGCGAGTAGCCGATGATCGCCAGCACCGCCGCCAGCACGGTCAGATCGAAGGGGATCTCGAAGAAGCTGAACACGCCGAGGGTGACGATCACGTCGTGGATCAGCGAGACGATCGCCCCCACACCGAACTTCCACTGGAAGCGGAAGGCCACGTACACCATGATGCCGCCGAGCGCCAGCAGCATGCCCAGACCGCCCTGGTCGCGCAGCTCCTCACCCACCTGCGGGCCGACGAACTCGACGCGCTTGAGGGTGAACGGGGTGTCGGCGCCGACCTTGCGCAGGCCTTCCGCCAGCTGGTTGCCCAGCTGCGGATCCTCGCCCTGCAGGCGCACCAGCACGTCGGTGCTGGCGCCGAAGCTCTGCACCACCGCCTCCGGATAGCCGGCCTGCTCCAACCGGGCACGTACCTTGTCGAGCTGCGCCGGCTGCTCGTAGGACAGCTCGATCAGTGTGCCGCCGGTAAAGTCGAGGCCGAAGTTCAGCCCCTTGATCGCCAGGCTTGCGAGCGAGGCAAGGGTCAGCAGCAGCGTCAGCGCGAAGGCGACGTGCCGGATACCCATGAAGTTGATCACGCGTTTCATTGTGCGCAGTCCTCAGATCCACAACTTTTTGACGTTGCGGCCGCCATAAATCAGGTTGACCATGCCGCGGGTCACGTAGATCGCGGTGAACATGGAGGTGGCGATACCCAACGACATGGTCACGGCGAAGCCCTTGATCGGGCCGGTGCCCATGGCGAACAGGATGGCGCCGACCAGCAGGGTGGTCAGGTTGCCGTCGAGGATCGCCGAGAAGGCACGGTCGAAACCTTCGTGGATGGCGCGCTGGATGGCCATGCCGTTGGCGATTTCCTCACGGATCCGCGAGAAGATCAGCACGTTGGCGTCCACCGCCATGCCCATGGTCAGCACGATGCCGGCGATGCCCGGCAGGGTCAGGGTGGCGCCGAGCAGCGACATCACCGCCACCAGCAACACCATGTTGAGGCCCAACGCGATGATCGCCAGGATGCCGAAGAACTTGTAGATCGCCAGAATGAACAGGCCGACGAACAGGAAGCCCCACAGCGAAGCCTGGATGCCCAGGTCGATGTTCTCGGCACCCAGGCTCGGACCGATGGTGCGCTCCTCGGCGAAATACATCGGCGCCGCCAGACCGCCGGCGCGCAGCAGCAGGGCCAGTTCGGAAGACTCGCCCGGACCGTCGAGGCCAGTGATGCGGAAGCTGTTGCCCAGCGGCGACTGGATGGTCGCCAGGCTGATCACGCGCTTCTCTTCCTTGAAGGCGGAAACCGCGACTTCCTTCTCCACGCCGTCGACCATCTGCTTGGTGTAGCGGGTTACCGGCTTCTGCTCGATGAACACCACCGCCATGCTGCGGCCGACGTTGTTGCGGGTAGCGCGGTTCATCAGCTCGCCGCCGTGGCCGTCGAGACGGATGTTGACCTGCGGCCGGGCGTTCTCGTCGAAGCTGGCCTGGGCGTCGGTCACCTGGTCGCCGGTGATGATCACCCCACGCTCCAGCGCCACCGGCGGACGGCCTTCCTCGCGGAACTCGAAGGATTCGGTGGTGGCGCGCGAGGCATCCGCCTCGGCGGCCAGGCGGAACTCGAGGTTGGCGGTCTTGCCGAGGATGCGTTTGGCTTCGGCGGTGTCCTGCACGCCCGGCAGCTCGACCACGATGCGGTTGGCACCCTGGCGCTGCACCAGCGGCTCGGCGACGCCCAGCTCGTTGACCCGGTTCCGCACGGTGGTCAGGTTCTGCTTGATCGAGTACTCGCGGATTTCCGCCAGCTTGGCCGGGGTCAGCGCCAGACGCAGCACCTGCAGGCCGTTACGCTCGCTGCGCTCCTGGGCGAAATCGGGGAAGTCCTTGCGGATCAGGCCCGCAACCTTGTCCAGCGACTCGGCGTCGCTGAAGCCGAGCTGGATGGCGCCGTCCTGCTGCGGCAGCGAGCGATAACGCAGGCGCTCCTTGCGCAGCAGACTCTTCACTTCGCCCTCGTAGACCTTCATGCGCGCACCGACGGCCTTGTCCATGTCCACTTCGAGGAGGAAGTGCACCCCCCCGGAGAGGTCCAGACCCAGTTTCATCGGGCTGGCGCCCAGGCTGCGCAGCCAGTCGGGCGTGGTCGGCGCCAGGTTCAGCGCCACCACGTAGTCGTCGCCGAGGGCGCGGCGTACCACGTCCTTGGCCGGCAGCTGATCTTCCTGACGGGTCAGGCGCAGCAGCGCGCTCTTCTCGCCGAGGCTCGCTCCCTTGACCGCGATGCCGGCATCCTTGAGCGCCTGACTGACGCGCTCGACATCGGCCTGCTCGACCTTCAGCGCGGTACTGGCACCGCTGAGCTGGATGGCCGGATCGTCGGGATAGAGGTTGGGCGCGGAATAGATGAAGCCGATCCCGAGTACCACGAGGATCAGCAGATATTTCCACAGGGGATATTTGTTGAGCATGATGCAGCCCGTTCAGAAATCAGGGCGCATTGCGCGCCCTGACGGTAGAGAAGTATGGGAACTCAGATCGCTTTCAGCGTGCCCTTGGGCAGCACGGCGGCGATGGCCATCTTCTGGATCTTCAGCTCGACGGTGTCGGACGCCTCGATCACCACGAAATCGTCGGTCACCTTGACCACCTTGCCGGCGATGCCGCCGGAGGTCACCACTTCGTCGCCCTTCTGCAGGCTGCCGAGCAGGTTCTTGTGCTCCTTGGCGCGCTTGGCCTGCGGACGCCAGATCATCAGATAGAACACGACCACGAAGCCGACGAGCATCAGAATGCTCATGATGTCGTTACCCGGAGCGGCAGCCGGGCCAGCGGCGTGGGCGGCGGGAATCAGAAAACTCATGTACTACTCCTGTTACAAGATCCTGGAAGAAGACCGGACTCAGTCCAGCGGCGGCACCGGCAGACCGCGCCGTGCGTAGAAGTCGGCGACAAAGGCGGGCAATGTACCCTGCCCGATGGCATCGCGTAAACCGGCCATCAGGCGCTGATAATGTCGCAAGTTGTGAATGGTATTGAGCATGCTGCCCAGCATTTCGCCGCACTTGTCCAGATGGTGCAGATAGGCGCGCGAGAAATTGCGACAGGTGTAGCAGTCGCAGGCCGGATCGAGCGGCGAATCGTCCTGCTTGTGCACCGCGTTGCGGATCTTGATCACCCCGCTGTCGGTGAACAGGTGGCCGTTGCGCGCATTGCGCGTCGGCATCACGCAGTCGAACATGTCGATGCCGCGGCGCACGCCCTCGACCAGGTCCTCCGGCTTGCCGACGCCCATCAGGTAGCGCGGCTTGTCCGCCGGCAGGTGCGGCGGCAGGAAGTCGAGGATGCGGATCATGTCCTCCTTGGGCTCGCCCACCGACAGGCCGCCGATGGCCAAACCATCGAAGCCGATCTCCAGCAGGCCTTCCAGCGAACGCAGGCGCAGCTCCTCGTGCATGCCGCCCTGGACGATGCCGAACAGCGCCGAGGGATTGCCTTCATGGGCGATCTTCGAGCGTTTGGCCCAGCGCTGCGACAGCTCCATCGAACGCCTGGCGGTGTCGAAGTCGGCCGGATACGGGGTGCACTCGTCGAAGATCATCACGATGTCCGAGCCGAGGTCGCGCTGCACCTGCATCGACTCCTCGGGGCCCATGAACACCTTGGCGCCGTCCACCGGCGAGGCGAAGTACACGCCCTCCTCCTTGATCTTGCGCATGGCGCCGAGGCTGAACACCTGGAAGCCGCCGGAGTCGGTGAGGATCGGCCCCTGCCACTGCATGAAGTCGTGCAGGTCGCCGTGCTTCTTGATCACCTCGGTACCCGGGCGCAGCCACAGGTGGAAGGTGTTGCCGAGGATGATCTGCGCACCGATGGCCTCGATGTCGCGCGGCAGCATGCCCTTGACCGTGCCGTAGGTGCCCACCGGCATGAACGCCGGGGTCTCGACCACACCGCGGGGGAAGGTCAGGCGGCCGCGACGGGCCTTGCCGTCGGTGGCCAGCAGCTCGAAGGACATGTGACTCATGGGGTTTCCTCGGGGCCGCGCGGGGCGGGATTGCGGGTGATGAACATGGCGTCGCCGTAGCTGAAGAAGCGATAGCTCTCGGCCACCGCGACGCGGTAGGCCGCCATCGTCTCCGGATAGCCGGCAAAGGCGGCGACCAGCATCAGCAGGGTGGACTCGGACAGGTGGAAGTTGGTGACCAGGGCATCGACCACGTGGAACGGCCGCCCCGGATAGAGAAAAATGTCGGTGTCGCCGGAAAAGGCCTTGAGCACGCCATCGCGCGCTGCGCTCTCCAGCGAGCGCACGCTGGTGGTGCCGACCGCGATCACCCGGCCGCCCGCCGCCTTGCAGGCCGCCACCGCATCGACCACGTCCTGGCCGACCTCCAGCCACTCGCTGTGCATGTGGTGGTCTTCGAGACGCTCGACGCGCACCGGCTGGAAGGTGCCGGCACCGACGTGCAGGGTGACGAAGGCGGTGTCCACGCCCTTGGCGCGAATCGCCGCCAGCAGCGCGTCGTCGAAGTGCAACCCGGCGGTGGGCGCCGCCACCGCGCCGGCCTTGTCGCGGTCGGAGTAGACGGTCTGGTAGCGCTCGCGGTCGGCGGCCTCGTCGGGGCGGTCGATGTACGGCGGCAGCGGCATGTGGCCGACGCGCTCAAGCAACGCCAGCACCGGTTCGCTGAAGCGCAGCTCGAACAGCGCGTCGTGGCGCGCCAGCATCTCGGCCGTACCGCCGCCGTCGATGAGGATCTGCGTACCCGGCTTGGGCGACTTGCTGGCGCGCACATGGGCCAGCACGCGCCGCTCGTCGAGCACCCGCTCGACGAGGATCTCCAGCTTGCCGCCGGAGGCCTTGTGGCCGAACAGCCGCGCCGGGATCACCCGGGTGTTGTTGAACACCATCAGGTCGCCGGGGCGCAGGTATTCCAGCAGGTCGGGGAACTGGCGATGGCTCAGTGCGCCCGTCGGACCGTCCAGCACCAGCAGGCGACTGGCACGCCGCGCGGCCAGGGGATGGCGGGCGATCAGCTGATCGGGAAGCTCGAATTGGAAGTCTGCAACACGCATGAACAGGGCTCTCGAAGGGCCGCACAGCTTACCGGAAAGCCGGCGCAGTCGCCACGCGGCGGCTCCCGGCGCGCCACAAGACCCTGCACTATCGAGGGCCTTGATTCGACTAAAGAAGAACGGCGTCCCCTCCATCCCGCGTGTCAGGATAGGTCCATCCCTGATTAGTCCATGTTCCACAAGAACGCCGGGCGCCACGACCACAAAAATTCATTTGAGGTGGCCATCGTGCGAGGTGGTCATTCTCGACGACAAGATTTCAGGAGCCCCAATGTCCGCCCGCAACATTCTGGTGATCAACTGCGGTAGCTCGTCCATCAAGTTCGCCCTGGTGAACGAAGCGCAGAGCAGCTTCCCCCTGCAAGGCCTGGCCGAGCGCCTCGGCAGCCCGGAAGCCGTCATCCACTTCGAGACCGCCTCCGGCAAGGAAAGCGTGCACGTTGCGGATGCCGACCACCAGGCGGCCCTCGCCCAGATCCTGCCGCGCGTCGAGGACGCCGCCGGCGGCCACCTGGACGGCATCGGCCACCGCGTGGTGCATGGCGGCGAGAACTTCTTCGCTTCCTCCCTGCTCAACGAAGAAACCCTGGCTGGCATCGAGGCCAACATCCAGCTCGCCCCGCTGCACAACCCGGCCAACCTGAGCGGCATCCACGCCGCGATGTCCCTGTTCCCGACCCTGCCGCAGGTCGGCGTCTTCGACACCGCCTTCCACCAGAGCATGCCGGATCGCGCCTACCGCTACGCCGTGCCGGACTTCCTGTACAAGGAACACGGCGTGCGCCGCTACGGCTTCCACGGCACCAGCCACCGCTATGTCAGCAAGCGCGCGGCCGAGATGGCCGGCGTGCCGGTCGAGAACAGCAGCTGGCTGGTCGCCCACCTGGGCAACGGCTGCTCCACCTGCGCCGTGGTCAACGGCGAAAGCCGCGACACCAGCATGGGCCTGACTCCGCTGGAAGGTCTGGTGATGGGCACCCGCAGCGGCGACGTCGACCCCAGCCTGCACAACTTCCTGCACAACAGCCTGGGCTGGGATCTGGCCAAGATCGACGCCATGCTCAACAAGGAAAGCGGCCTGAAGGGCCTGTCCGGCCTGTCCAACGACATGCGCACCCTGTCCGAAGCCCGCCTGGCCGGCCATCCGGGCGCCGTGCTGGCCTTCGAGGTGTTCTGCTACCGCCTGGCCAAGTCGCTGGCCGGCATGGCCTGCGCCCTCGAGCAACTTGACGGCCTGGTGTTCACCGGCGGCATCGGCGAGAACTCCGCCGCCGTGCGCGAGCGCACCCTGGACCACCTGAAGCTGTTCGGCTTCAAGCTCGACGGCGAAGCCAACGCCCGCTGCACCCGCGGCGTGGCCGGCGAAATCCAGAGCGCGGGCAGCCCGCGCGTGATGGTGGTACCGACCAACGAGGAGCGCCAGATCGCTCTGGACGTCCTCGCCCTGCTCGACGCCTGACCGAAACCCGCGCCGGCGGGGAGCGTCTGCGTACCGAAACCCGACCGCCTTGCCGGCGTCGGGTTTCGCCTTGTTCGCCCCCGACCTGCGGCCCACGCTTACTGCTGTCTGAGCCCCCCGCTCCTGAAGGAGACCTCATGCATACTCTGTTCCTCGCCCCCACCGGTTTCGGCGTCGGCCTCAACTCCGTCAGCCTCGGCCTGATTCGCGCCCTCGAGCAGGCTGGCCTGAAGGTCGGCTTCTTCAAGCCGATCGCCCAACCCTTCCCGGTCGATCAGGGCCGCGAGCGCTCCTGCCTGCTCGCCGAACGCGCCCTGGGCCAGCACACGCCCGAGCCGCTGTCGCTGCAGCAGGTGGAACGCCAGCTGGCCGACGGCGAAGTCGACCTGATGCTGGAAGACGTGGTCAGCCGCTACCAGCAGGCCGCCGCCGGCAAGGACGTGGTGATCGTCGAGGGCATGGTGCCGACCCGCGAGTCGGATTATGCCGCGCGCATCAACCCCCTGCTGTGCAAGAGCCTGGACGCCGAGATCATCCTGATCGCCGCCCAGGGCAGCGACAGCCTCAAGCAGATGGCCGAGCGCATCGAGATCCAGGCCCAGCTGTTCGGCGGCGCCAAGGACCCCAAAGTACTCGGCGCGGTCATCAACAAGATCAACAGCGAGGACGGCGCGCCGGCCTTCATCGAGCGCCTCAAGGCGCAGCTGCCGGTGCTGGGCAGCAGCGACTTCCAGCTGCTCGGCGCGATTCCCTTCGCCGCCGAACTCAACGCCCTGCGCACCCGCGACATCACCGAGCTGCTCGGCGCTCAGGTGATCAACGCCGGCGAAGCCGATCAGCGCCGGGTGAACAAGATCGTCCTCTGCGCCCGCACCGTGCCCAACACCGTGCAACTGCTGCAGCCAGGCGTGCTGGTGGTGACCCCGGGCGATCGCGACGACGTCATCCTCGCCGCCTGCCTGGCTTCGCTCAACGGCATCAAGCTGGCCGGCGTGCTGCTGACCGGCGAATTCGGTCCGGACCCGCGCATCATGGAACTGTGCAAGGCAGCCCTCGATGGCGGCCTGCCGGTGATGAGCGTGACCACCGGCTCCTACGACACCGCCACCAGCCTGTTCGGCCTGAACCGGGAAACCCCGGCGGACGACATCGAGCGTGCCAGCCGCGTCACCGACTTCATCGCCCAGCACCTGCACCCGGAATACCTGCACACCCGCTGCAGCGTACCGCGCGAGCTGCGCCTGTCGCCGCCGGCCTTCCGCTACCAGCTGGTCAAGCGCGCCCAGGAAGCCAACAAGCGCATCGTCCTGCCGGAAGGCAACGAACCGCGCACCATCCGCGCCGCCGCCATCTGCCAGGAGCGCGGCATTGCCCGCTGCGTGCTGCTGGCGCGACCTGACGAAGTGGCCGCCATCGCCAGCGAGCAGGGCATCACGCTGCCGGCCGGCCTGGAGATCCTCGATCCGGACAGCATCCGCGCGCAGTACGTCGGCCCGATGGTCGAGATGCGCAAGAGCAAGGGTCTCACCCCCGAGATGGCCGACGAGCAGCTCAAGGACACCGTGGTGCTCGGCACCATGATGCTGGCGCTCGACGAGGTCGACGGCCTGGTTTCCGGCGCCGTGCACACCACCGCCAACACCATCCGCCCGGCCCTGCAGCTGATCAAGACCGCACCGGGCTACAACCTGGTGTCCTCGGTGTTCTTCATGCTGCTGCCGGACCAGGTGCTGGTCTACGGCGACTGCGCGGTGAACCCCAACCCGAACGCCACCGAACTGGCCGAGATCGCCCTGCAGAGCGCCGAGTCCGCCGTGGCCCTCGGCGTGCACCCGCGCGTGGCGATGATCAGCTACTCCACCGGCGACTCCGGCAGTGGCGCGGAAGTGGACAAGGTGCGCGAGGCCACCCGCATCGCCCGCGAGCGCAGCCCGGGCCTGCCGATCGACGGCCCGCTGCAGTACGACGCGGCGTCCGTGCTCAGCGTCGGCAAGCAGAAGGCCCCGAACAGCCTCGTCGCCGGCCAGGCCACCGTGTTCGTGTTCCCCGACCTCAACACCGGCAACACCACCTACAAGGCGGTGCAGCGCAGCGCCTCGGTGATCAGCGTCGGCCCGATGCTGCAGGGCCTGGCCAAGCCGGTGAACGACCTGTCGCGCGGCGCCCTGGTGGACGACATCGTTTTCACCATCGCCCTCACCGCGCTGCAGGCCGCCAGCATGGCCGAGCAGAAGAAGAAGGAGCAGGGCCTGCTGATCGAGGCCTGATCCCCATTCGGCCGCCGTCGGCACAAAGTGACGGCGGCCGAAAGATGGCGCAACGGCCGATTGACCGCACCCGGCGCCATCCCTATACTCCGCGACCATTGCCTCGATGGCGGAATCGGTAGACGCAGCGGATTCAAAATCCGCCGCTGGTAACAGCGTAAGAGTTCGAGTCTCTTTCGAGGCACCAAGCAAGTGAACAAACCCGCTCAGGCGGGTTTTTTCATGCCTGTCACTTTTGCATCCGCACGAGCGAGCCCGCCATGTCCCAACACCAGCTGCGCCCGCAGGGCGACTTCCCCCCCGCCGGGCTGGTTCGCCGCCTGGCGGCGATGTTCTACGACTTCCTGCTGTGCATGGCGCTGATGATGGTAATCGCCCTGCTCTACCAGCAGGTCCTGCTGCGCCTGATCCATGGTGCCGAGCAGCTCAAGGCGCTGGCCGACGCCGGCGCCCTGGACCACGACCCGGTCCTCGCCAGCCTGCTGCTGATCGGCGTGTTCGCCTTCTTCGCCAAGTTCTGGACCCACAGCGGCCAGACGCTGGGCATGCAGGTGTGGGGGGTGCGCATCCAGAACCGGGATGGCAGCGCCATCGACCTGTGGCAGGCCCTGCTGCGCTTCTTCATCGCCATTGGCTCCTGGCTGTGCCTCGGCCTCGGCTTCCTGTGGATGCTGTGGGACAAGGACCAGCGCACCTGGCACGACCGCTACTCGGACAGCGTGGTGGTGCAGCTGCCCAAGAAGAGCAAGGGCTGAACCGCGCGGCTAGACTGCAAGCACAGGCGCCAAAGCGCCTGACATGACAACACCCGCTCATGCAGCCGAAGGCAGGCTGCCAGTCAGTCGAGAGGCGCCCGCATGCGCGCTCGCCGTCGAGGGAAGGTCCGCCCGCTGCTGGCCATGCTGGGGCTCGGCGCGCTGACCGCCTGCGCCCTGCGTGCACCGCCGCCGGCCTTCGATTGCACGACGTCGTTTGCCGCCTTCCACGCCGCCACGGCCACCACCCGCGACGCCCAATACCACCGCCTCGACGCCTTTCCCGGCCTGCGCAGCGATCGCCTGCTGGCGGCACTCGGCCCGCAGGCCACCTCGGCCACCGCGCGCCGGCTGTGGTTGCAGGAGCTGGCGGCACGCGACCGCGAAGCCAGCGCCATCGAGCGCGGCAACCTGCCCGCGGCGCGGCGCCGCGGGCTGCCCAGCGCCGAGCAGCTGGAAAGCTGCCGGCAGCAACAGGTCGAACGCCTGGCGCGGGATCCGCAGGCCCGGCGCCAGGCCATTGCCGCCGCCCGGGTGCCCTCGGACTACCGCCGCTGGGCGCGCCTGTTCGGGCTGTATCCGCTGGCCAGGCCCGCCTACCGGCGGGCCATCGCCGCCTGGCAACGCGAAGCCGCCGCGCAGCAGGCCCCCGCGGACAGCGCCCGCTGGCTGAGCTACCGCCCTCCCGTCAGCCACCACGCGCCCATCGCGCCGCTGCCGCATGACCCGCTCGGCCTGCCGCAGCCCGGACCGGCGCAGCTGGTCGCGCTGTTCGAGCACCACGCCCCCTGGCTACAGATTGCCCCGGACAGTGCGGCCGACCGCCTCGGCACGCCGTTCTTCGACCCCGCCGGCCAGCGCCGCTTCGACGACCGGAACGCCACGCTCTATCGCCAGCACGGCTGGAGCCGACTGGGACAGCGCTGGTACCTGCAGCTGATCTATCAGTTCTGGTTTCGCGAGCGCCCCAGCAGCCATGCCCTGGATCTCTACAGTGGCGACCTGGACGGCCTGCTCTGGCGGGTGACCCTCGACGATGGCGGCAACGCCCTGCTGTTCGATGCCATCCATCCGTGCGGTTGCTGGCACGCCTTCTTCCTGCCCGCCGACTCGCCCCTGCGCTTCCGCCAGCCGGACGGCGAGGAACAGCGCCTGGCCCGCCGTCTGGCCCTGCGCGGCGACCAGGCGGCGACCCTGTGGCTGCGCGGCGGCGACCACGCCCTGCTGTGGGTGGACGCGCGCCGCCCGTCCAGCCCGGCCGGCGGCTACCGCATGGCCGCGCTGGACGAGCTGCGCCAGCTGCCCCACCCCCAGGGCCGGCACAGCCTGTACGATCGCCGCGGACTGGTGCCGGGCACCCAGCGCCTGGAGCGCTGGCTGCTGTGGCCCTCGGGGGTGATCTCGCCCGGCGCCATGCGCCAGTGGGGGCGGCACGCCAGCGCCTTCGTCGGCCAGGCGCATTTCGACGACCCGGACCTGCTGGGGCGCTATTTCTCCCGGCCGCCGGTGCCGGAATGAACAAGGCCGGCGCATGGCCGGCCTTGATCCTGGTCTTGCCGTCGTCAGCCGGCCCGGCGTAGCAGCCAGACGCCGACCAGGCCGCAGATGCCCGCCGGCACCAGCACCGCCAGCAGCGGCGGGAAGCCGAACACCTGGCTGGAAGGGCCGAGCATGTCCTGGGCAATGCGGAAGACGAAGCCCACCAGCACCCCGGTGAACAACCGCTGACCGAGGGTCACCGAGCGCAACGGGCCGAAGATGAAGGAAATCGCCAGCAGCACCAGGGTCGCAGTCACCAGCGGCTGCAGGGCCTTGGTCCAGAACGCCAGCCAGTAGCGGCTGTTGTTCAGGCCCTGCTCGCCCAGATAATGGATGTAGCGCCACAGCCCGGTCATCGACAGCGCCTCCGGCTCGACCACCACGGTGCCGAGCAGTTGCGGCGTGAGCTCGACATCCCAGCGCTCGCTGGGCGCCGTCACCACTTCACTGTGTTCGGCATGCAGCAGCGTGGTGGCGACGTTCTCCAGCTGCCAGTACTCGCCCTGATACTGCGCGCGGCGGGCAAAGCTGGCGCTGAGCAGGCGCCGTTCGTCGTCGAAGCGATAGCGGGTCACCCCGAGCAGCACGCCGTTGGGCTGCACCGAGTTGATATGGATGAACTCCTCGCCCTGGCGATGCCACAGGCCGCGCTTGGTGGTCTGCGCCTCACCGCCGCCCTGGGCCAGCGAACGCCCGCTCTGCGCCTCGCTTTGCGTCCAGGGCACCAGGTACTCGCCGATCAGCAGGCCGACCAGCAGCAGCACCAGCAGCGGCTTCATCACCGCGCCGACGATGCGCCCCAGCGACACCCCGGCAGCCCGCATGACCGTCAGCTCGCTGCTGCTGGCCAGCGAGCCGAGGCCGACCAGGCAGCCGATCAGCGCCGCCATCGGCAGCAGCTCGTAGATCCGCGCCGGGATGGTGAAGGCGATGTAGCGTGCAGCTTCGGCCACGCCGTAACCGGCGTCGAGATCCCCCAGCTCATCGATGAAGGCAAACAGCAGCGCCAGACCGACGATGATCCCCAGCACCCCGAGGATGCTGAAGAACACGCTGGTGCCTATATAACGATCAAGCCTGACCACGAGCGGCCTCCTTCGCGACGCGGCGCGCCATCCACTTCAGCCACAGCGACTCGCGGTACATCAGCAACAGGCCGATGCCGAGGAACAGCGCGTGCACCCACCACAGGCCGAGCGCCGCCGACAGCTTGCCCTCGTCCAACTGGCCACGCATGGCGATCAGCAGCGCCAGGTAGATCATGTACAACAGGATCGCCGGCAGCAGCTTGAGGAAGCGCCCCTGGCGCGGGTTGGCGCGGGCCAGCGCCACGGCCAGCACGGTGACCACGAACACCAGCAGCGGCAGCGACAGGCGCCACTGCAACTCGGCCTGATGACGCAGGTTCTGGCTGCCGAGCAGCTGGGCGGTCGGCACCCCTTCGCGCTCGTTCAACTCGCCGGCCACTTCCGGCTTGGGCAGCAGCACCCCGTAGCGGTCGTACTGGATCGCCCGGTAGTCGGCCTGACCGGGCTTGCCGTCGTAGCGATAGCCGTTCTCCAGGATCAGGTAGCGGCTGCCGTCGGGACGGATCTCCTGGCGACCCTTTTCCGCCACCAACACGCTGATGCCGCGCTCCTTGTTGCCGCTGCGCGACAGGCGCAGCTCGGAGATGAACACCCCGCCCAGTTCGCGGCCGTCCTCGGACAGGCTCTCGGTATAGGTCACCCGCGAGCCGGTCTTCAGCTCCTGGAAACGCCCCGGTACCAAGGTGTCGAACTCGGTCAGGGCATCCTGGCTGTAGAGAATGCGCTCGACCTGGGTCACCCCCTGCGGCGCCAGCGACAGGCTCAGCCAGGCCACCAGCAGCGCCACCAGCACCGCCGGCGCCAGGGTGTAGGCCAGCAGGCGCTGGCGGCTCATGCCGGCGGCGGCCAGCACGGTCATTTCCGACTCGAGATAGAGGCGCCCGTAGGCCAGCAGGATGCCGAGGAACAGGCCCAGCGGCAGGATCAGCTGGAGGAAGCCGGGCAGGCGAAAGCCCATGATCATGAACAGCACGCCCGGATCGAGCAGTCCTTGGGCCGCCTGCGCCAGATACTTGATGAAACGCCCGCTCATGATGATCACCAGCAGCACGGCGCTCACCGCACTGAAGGTGACCAGCACTTCGCGAGCCAGATAACGAAAGATGATCAAACCAGGACTACTCCAGGGTTGTCAGGCTCGGGCCGCAACGCTCACACTAGCCGTTGACCACGCCGGCTGGCGCAGCATCGCTGCCCGCAGAATGAAAATAGGCCGGCATTATCCTGCAAAGCCGACCGTTTGTCTTGGGGACCCCCGTCCATGCAATTTCTCGTCAAGAGCGCCCGTCCGGATGCCCTGAAAACCGCCACCCTGGTGCTCGCCGTAGGCGAGGGCCGCAAGCTCGGCGCCGCCGCTCGCGCCGTCGATACGGCCAGCGAGGGCGCCCTGAGCGCGCTGCTCAAGCGCGGCGACCTGGCCGGCAAGCCGGGCCAGACCCTGCTGCTGCACAACCTGCCGGGGGTCAAGGCCGAACGCGTGCTGCTGGTCGGTTGCGGCAAGGAGCGCGAACTCTCCGACCGCAACTACCGCAAGGTAGTTTCCGCCGTCCTCGCCGTACTCAAGAATCTGGGCGGCAGCGACGCCGCGCTCACCCTGGGCGAGCTGATGGTGCAGGGCCGCGACCTGTATGCACGCACCCGCCTGCTGGTGGAAGTGCTGGCCGACGGCCGCTACCTGTTCGACCGCTTCAAGAGCGAGAAGGCCGAGGCGCCGGCGCTGAAGAAGATCACCCTGCTGGTCGAGGAGACCGAGGTCGCCGAAACCGAGCGCGGCGCCGCCCACGGCCAGGCCATCGCCAACGGCATGGCGCTGACCCGCAACCTCGGCAACCTGCCGCCGAACCTGTGCCACCCGAGCTTCCTCGCCGAGGAGGCCAAGGCGCTGGCCAAGCAGTCGAAGAACCTCAAGGTCGAGGTGCTCGACGAGAAGAAGCTCAAGGAACTGGGCATGGGCGCCTTCCTGGCCGTGGCCCAGGGCAGCGACCAGCCGCCGCGGCTGATCGTGCTCAACTACCAGGGCGGCAAGAAGGACGAGCAACCCTTTGCCCTGGTCGGCAAGGGCATCACCTTCGACACCGGCGGCATCAGCCTCAAGCCGGGTGCCGGCATGGACGAGATGAAGTACGACATGTGCGGCGCCGCCAGCGTGCTCGGCACCTTCCGCGCCCTGGTCGAGTTGCAGTTGCCGATCAACGTGGTGGGCCTGCTGGCCTGCGCCGAGAACATGCCCAGCGGCGGCGCCACCCGTCCGGGCGACATCGTCACCACCATGAGCGGGCAGACCGTGGAGATCCTCAACACCGACGCCGAAGGCCGTCTGGTGCTGTGCGACACCCTGACCTACGCCGAACGCTTCAAGCCGCAGGCGGTGATCGACATCGCCACCCTCACCGGCGCCTGCATCGTCGCCCTCGGCAGCCACACTTCCGGCCTGCTCGGCAACCACGACGCGCTGATCAAGCAGATCCTCAAGGCTGGCGAGGCGGCCTCCGACCGCGCCTGGCAGCTGCCGCTGTTCGACGAGTACCAGGAGCAGCTGGACAGCCCGTTCGCCGACATCGCCAACATCGGCGGGCCGAAGGCCGGCACCATCACCGCCGCCTGTTTCCTGTCGCGCTTCGCCAAGAAGCTGCACTGGGCGCACCTGGACATTGCCGGCACCGCCTGGATCAGCGGCGGCAAGGACAAGGGCGCCACCGGTCGCCCGGTGCCGCTGCTGACCCAGTACCTGCTCGACCGCTGCAAGTGAGCCGCTTCCGGCCGGCGCTCGCGCCGGCCGGAGCCCAGCGATGAAGCGCATCGACTTCTACATCCTCCCCGATAGCGACGCAGCCACGCGGCTGACCTACGCCTGCCGCCTGGCCGCCAAGGCCTGGCGCGAGGGGCACCGCATCTACCTGCACTGCCAGGACCAGGCGCAGGCCGAGGCGCTCGATGCCCGACTGTGGAGCTTCAGCGCCGCCAGCTTCGTGCCGCACCAGCTGGCCGATGCCGGCAACGACGCCCCGCTGCTGCTGGCCTGGGGGCCGGACGCCGGCGGCGAGCAGAGCCTGCTGATCAACCTGGCCAGCAGCGTGCCGGCGTTCTTCGAGCGCTTCGCGCGCATCGCCGAAGTGGTCAACCAGGACCCGCAGACCCGCGACGCCCTGCGCACCAGTTACCGCTTCTACCGCGAACGCGGCTATGCTCCCCAACACCTGCATCTGTAACGCGCGAGCCGCCGATGGACACTCCCCCGCTTCCACCGCACCCCGCCCACCTGCCCGACTGGGCCAATGACGAACTGCCGCTGCTGACCGAGACGGTCGGCGAGCCGGGCATTCCGCTGTTGTCCGAGGTCGTGCCGACGACGCCGCGCCCTAGCGCACCGGCCAGTCCGCCAGCGCAGGCCATGGCTACGCCGCCAGCAGCCAGCCTGGCGTCCCCTCCCGCCGCCGAGCCTCTGGCGCAGATCGAGCGCGAACTGCACGCCGCCGCCCAGCTGATCATGCAGGAAGTGATCGACGACTACATGCTGCAGATCGAAGCCGAGCTGCACCGCCGTCTCGAAGAACACCTGGCCAAGGTACTCCGCGCCGGCCGGCGCTGACGACGGCATCCTGTAGGGGAGCAAACGACCGCAGGTCTTTTCCACCATCGCGGCTCGGAGGGTTGTGGAAAATCGCTGCGCGAGTTTTCCACGGAGCGGCCATTCACCCTACGCGCCCGCCGTCACCCACCCTACGCCCTGCGCCCGATCCCCGTTATACTTCGCGGTTTTCCGATCAGCTGCCGCAAGGGTCCCGCCGCGCATGGACAAGACCTACCAACCCCACGAAATCGAATCCCGCTGGTACGCCGAGTGGGAGGCGAAGAACTACTTCGCACCGCAAGGTTCCGGCGAGTCCTACACCATCGCCCTGCCGCCGCCCAACGTCACCGGCAGCCTGCACATGGGTCACGGCTTCAACAACGCGATCATGGACGCGCTGATCCGCTTCCGTCGCATGCAGGGCCGCAACACCCTGTGGCAGCCGGGCACCGACCACGCCGGCATCGCCACCCAGATGGTGGTGGAGCGTCAGCTGGCGGCGCAGAACCTGTCGCGCCACGACCTCGGCCGCGACAAGTTCCTGGAGAAGGTCTGGGAGTGGAAGGAAGAGTCCGGCGGCACCATCACCCGGCAGATCCGTCGCCTCGGCTCCTCGGTGGACTGGTCGCGCGAGCGCTTCACCATGGACGAGGGCCTCTCCGAGGCGGTCAAGGAAGCCTTCGTGCGCCTGCACGAGGACGGCCTGATCTACCGCGGCAAGCGCCTGGTCAACTGGGACACCAAGCTGCACACGGCGATTTCCGACCTCGAAGTGGAGAACCACGACGAGAAGGGCTCGCTGTGGAACCTGCGCTATCCGCTGGCCGACGGCGAGAAGACCGCCGAGGGTCTCGACTACCTGATCGTCGCCACCACCCGTCCGGAAACCATGCTCGGCGACAGCGCCGTGGCGGTGAACCCCAACGACGAGCGCTACCAGGCGCTGATCGGCAAGTTCGTCGAGCTGCCGCTGGTCGGCCGGCGCATCCCGATCATCGGCGACGACTACTGCGATCCCGAGTTCGGCACCGGCTGCGTGAAGATCACCCCGGCCCACGACTTCAACGACTACGAAGTCGGCAAGCGCCACAACCTGCCGCTGATCAACATCCTCGACAAGGACGCGGCGATCCTCGCCAGCGCCCAGGTGTTCAACCTCGACGGCAGCGTCAACGCCACGTTCGATGGCCGTCTGCCGGCGCAGTTCGCCGGCCTCGACCGCTTCGAGGCGCGCAAGCAGATCGTCGCCGCCTTCGACGCTGCCGGCCTTCTGGAGAAGATCGACGACCACGCCCTCAAGGTGCCCAAGGGCGACCGCTCCGGCACCATCATCGAGCCGTGGCTGACCGACCAGTGGTACGTCTCCACCAAGCCGCTGGCCGAGAAGGCCATTGCCGCCGTGGAAGACGGCTCCATCCAGTTCGTGCCCAAGCAGTACGAGAACATGTACTTCAGCTGGATGCGCGACATCCAGGACTGGTGCATCAGCCGCCAGCTGTGGTGGGGCCACCGCATCCCGGCCTGGTACGACGAGGCCGGCAACGTCTATGTCGGCCGCGACGAGGCGGAAGTGCGCGCCAAGCACAACCTCGGCGACACCGTCCTGCGCCAGGACGACGACGTGCTGGACACCTGGTTCAGCTCCGGCCTGTGGACCTTCTCGACCCTCGGCTGGCCGCAGCAGACCGAGTTCCTGAAGACCTTCCACCCCACCGACGTGCTGGTCACCGGCTTCGACATCATCTTCTTCTGGGTCGCCCGGATGATCATGATGAGCCTGCACCTGACCGGGCAGATCCCGTTCAAGACCGTCTACGTGCATGGCCTGGTGCGCGACGGCCAGGGGCAGAAGATGTCCAAGTCCAAGGGCAACGTGCTCGACCCGCTGGACATCGTCGACGGCATCGACCTGGAAACCCTGGTGGCCAAGCGCACCAGCGGCATGATGCAGCCCAAGCTCGCCGAGAAGATCGCCAAGCAGACCCGTGCCGAGTTCCCCGAGGGCATCGCCAGCTACGGCACCGACGCCCTGCGCTTCACCTTCTGCTCGCTGGCCTCCACCGGCCGCGACATCAAGTTCGACATGGGCCGCGTCGAGGGCTACCGCAACTTCTGCAACAAGCTGTGGAACGCCACCAACTTCGTGCTGGAGAACACCGACGGCAAGGACTGCGGCGCGGGCGACGAGCCCGTCGAGCTGTCGCCGGTGGACCGCTGGATCATCTCCGCCCTGCAGCGCTGCGAGCAGGACGTCACCCGCCACCTCGACCAGTTCCGCTTCGACCTGGCCGCCCAGTCGCTGTACGAGTTCGTCTGGGACGAGTACTGCGCCTGGTACCTGGAGCTGGTCAAGCCGGTGCTGTGGGACGAAACCGCTTCCGTCGAGCGCCAGCGCGGCACCCGCCGCACCCTGGTGCGCGTGCTGGAGGTCATCCTGCGCCTGGCCCACCCGTTCATGCCGTTCATCACCGAGGAAATCTGGCAGCGCATCAAGGCGCTGGCCGGCAAGTCCGGTGACACCCTGATGCTGCAGCCGTGGCCGGTGGCGGTTGACGCCAAGATCGACGCGAGCGCCGAAGGCGACATCGAGTGGGTCAAGCAGTTGATGCTCGGCGTGCGGCAGATCCGCGGCGAGATGAAGATCTCCATGGCCAAGCGCATCGACGTGGTGCTGGCCAACGCCAATGCCGACGACCAGCGCCGCCTGACCGACTTCGAGCCGCTGCTGGCCAAGCTGGCCAAGTTCGAATCGGTGCGCGTGCTGGCCACCGGCGAGGAAGCGCCACTGGCCGCCACCGCGCTGGTCGGCGACATGCAGGTGCTGGTGCCGATGGCCGGGCTGATCGACAAGGACGCCGAACTGGCGCGCCTGGACAAGGAACTGCAGCGCCTGCAAGGCGAAGTGCAGCGCGTCGGCGGCAAGCTGGCCAACGAAGGCTTCGTCGCCAAGGCGCCGGAAGCGGTGCTGGAGAAGGAACGCGCCAAGCTGGCCGAGGCCGAGCAGGCGCTGGCCAAGCTGGCCGAGCAGCGCGCCAAGATCGCCGCGCTGTAAACCGCCGCTGTCCGGCAAAAGGCCCGCTACCGCAAGGTCGCGGGCCTTTTTTTGCCCCGTCAACCGGCCGGCGCTTTTCAGCGGCGCACACCATCAGGCATGCTCCTGCGCCTGATCAAAACGACACCCTGCCTACTGACCCACCGGAAGCCCGCCCATGTACGCCTGGATGGCCCTGATCTTCGTTGTCGGCTACCTCTGCATCGCCCTCGAACATCCCCTGAAAATCGACAAGGCCGCCTCGGCCATCCTCACCGCCGTGCTGTGCTGGACCGCGCTGGTGCTGGGGGCCGACAGCATCCTGCCGGCGCTGGACAGTGCCGCGAGCACCGACGGCGACCACGGCGTGGTCGGCGAACTGCGGCACCACCTCGGCGAGATTTCCGAGATCCTGTTCTTCCTGCTCGGCGCCATGACCATCGTCGAGCTGGTCGACGCCCACGAGGGCTTTCGGGTGATCACCGACCGCATCCGCACCCGCAAACGCGTGCAGCT
Organism: Geopseudomonas aromaticivorans; assembly: GCF_019097855.1. Taxonomy (GTDB): domain Bacteria; phylum Pseudomonadota; class Gammaproteobacteria; order Pseudomonadales; family Pseudomonadaceae; genus Geopseudomonas; species Geopseudomonas aromaticivorans. Next base: position 81,229 of record NZ_JAHRGL010000040.1, on the reverse strand, counting down.
GCTGTGGATCATCGGCTTCATCACCTTCTTCCTCTCGGCGGTGCTGGACAACCTGACCACCACCATCGTGATGATCTCGCTGCTGCGCAAGCTGGTCGGCGACGCCCGCGAGCGCTGGTTCTACGCCGGCATCGTGGTGATCGCCGCCAACGCCGGCGGCGCCTGGTCGCCGATCGGCGACGTGACCACCACCATGCTGTGGATCGGCAACCAGATCACCACCGGCGGCATCGTTGCCGGCCTGTTCCTGCCCAGCCTGGTGTGCCTGCTGGTACCGCTGCTGACGCTGAGCTTCTTCCTGCGCGGCGAAACCGAGCGCCAGCAGGCGGTCATCACCCCCGAGGAAGGCCGCCGCGATCCCACCACCGCCTTCGAGCGTCAACTGGTGCTGGCGCTGGGCCTCGGCTCGCTGCTGTTCGTGCCGGTGTTCAAGACCGTCACCCACCTGCCGCCGTACATGGGCATCCTGCTCGGCCTCGGCGTGCTGTGGGTGGCCACCGAGGTGATCCACCGCGGCAAGAACGACGAGGACAAGCACCCGCTATCGGTGGTCGGCGTGCTGCGCAAGATCGACACCCCGAGCATCCTGTTCTTCCTCGGCATCCTGCTGGCGGTGTCCAGTCTGGCCACCGCCGGCCACCTGACCCAGGTTGCCGGTGCGCTGAAGGACAACCTCGGCAACGTCTACGCCATCAACATCGCCATCGGCCTGCTCTCCGCCGTGGTCGACAACGTGCCGCTGGTGGCTGGCGCAATGAAGATGTACCCGCTGGCCAGCGCGGCGGCGGTGACCGGCAACGAGGCCGGCTGGCTGCAGCATTTCGTCACCGACGGCACCTTCTGGGAAATGCTCGCCTACTGCGCCGGCACCGGCGGCAGCTGCCTGATCATCGGCTCGGCCGCCGGCGTCGCCGCCATGGGCATGGAGCGGATCAACTTCCTCTGGTACCTCAAGTACATCAGCGGCCTGGCCCTGCTCGGCTACCTCGGCGGCGCCGCCACCTACATCGCCCTGCGCACCCTGACCTGACGGAGCCCCGTACATGGACGTGAGCAAGACCCGCACCAGCTTCTACCGCCGCCTGTACGTGGCCTGGCTGATCGACAGCGCCAGCGCCACCAGCGTGCCGGCGCTGATGGCCGCCACCGGCATGCCGCGGCGCACCGCCCAGGACACCCTGGCGGCGCTGGCCGAGCTGGACATCGACTGCCAGTTCCAGCAGGACGACGGCGAGCGGCACAACGCCGGCCACTACGTCATCCGCGACTGGGGCGCCATCGACAAGCACTGGGTCGGCGCGCATCTGGCGCAGATCAAGGCCGTGCTCGGCTATCCCTGAGCGCCTGCAGACCTCGCTGACCCGCACAGCGGTTCGGCGATATCCTTGCCCCAGCCCGCTCCGGCAACGGAGCGGGAATATTCGCTGCAAATGGAGGAGGCGCGATGACTATCGAGTGGTGGTACTGGGCAATCGGCGGCATCCTGCTGATCCTGCTGGAGCTGGCGATCCCGGCGTTCTTCGTGATCTGGTTCGGCCTCGGCGCCCTGCTGGTGGCCGGCGTCATGCTGCTGGCCGGCGAGCTGTCGCTGACCGCGCAACTGCTGCTGTGGATCCTCGCCTCGCTGGCGATGGTCGGCCTGTGGCTGCGCGTGTTCCGCCCGAGTCGGCACCGCACCCTGGTCGGCACCGCCGACGGCGAGGTGATCGGCGAGGTCGGCCTGCTGGTCGGCGCCGTCGCGCCCTACCAGCGCGGCAAGGTGCGCTTCCAGCGGCCGATCCTCGGCTCCGAGGAGTGGGCCTGCATGGCCGAGTCGAACATCACCGCCGGCGAGCGGGTTCGCGTGGTATCCATCGAAGGCAGCTACCTGAAGGTAGCCCGTGCCTGATCAACCCGGTTTCAAGGACTGATTTCAAGGAGCAATACATGAGTGCAGGACTAGCCATCACCATCACCCTGCTGGTGTTCGTCGTCATCACCATCGCCAAGGGCGTGCGCCTGGTCTCCCAGGGCGAGGAGTGGATCGTCGAGCGGCTCGGCAAGTACCACAGCACCCTGCGTCCGGGCCTGAACATCCTGATTCCCTACCTGGACAACGTCGCCTACAAGCTGGTGACCAAGGACATCATCCTCGACGTCAAGGAGCAGGAAGTGATCACCCGCGACAATGCGGTGATCCTCGCCAACGCCATCGCCTTCGTGAAGGTCACCGACCCGGTCAAGGCGGTGTACGGCGTCACCGATTTCTCCGAGGCGATCCGCAACCTGATCATGACCACCCTGCGCTCGATCGTCGGCGAGATGGAGCTGGACGCGGCGCTGTCCTCGCGCGACACCATCAAGGCGCGCCTGCGCGAAAGCATCGCCGACGAGGCGGTGGACTGGGGCCTGACGGTGAAGTCGGTGGAGATCCAGGACATCAAGCCGTCGGAATCCATGCAGCGCGCCATGGAGCTGCAGGCCGCGGCCGAGCGCGAGCGCAAGGCAGCGGTGACCAAGGCCGAAGGCGCCAAGCAGGCGGCGATCCTCGAAGCCGAGGCGCGCCTGGAGTCGGCCAAGCGCGACGCCAACGCCCAGGTGATGCTGGCCGAAGCCTCGGCCGAAGCGATCCGCCGGGTGACCAGCGCGGTCGGCAACGAGCCCGGACCGATGATGTACCTGCTCGGCGAGAAGTACATCGCCTCGCTGGAAAAGCTCGCGGCGAGCGACAACGCCAAGGTGGTGGTGATGCCCGCCGACCTGCAGGAAACCCTGCGCGGCGTGCTCGGCAAGCTGGGCGGGCGCTGATCCCGTTCCCGTAGGGCGGGTTAGGCCGCAGGCCGTAACCCGCCGACCGGCCGCAAGGCCGGCAAGGGCAAGGGGATGCCTTTCGGCATCCTTGGCGGGTTACGCCGTTGCACGGCTAACCCGCCCTACCAGACCACAAAGCCACCCACCCGCCGCACCGCTGTGGGAAAATGCCCGACTTTCCGCCCGATCCCCCATCCCGCCATGTCCCAGCCGCCGAAACGCCCTGCCCGTCCCCGTCCCAAAGCAGCCCCCGTCGCCAAGCCGCGCGCAGCGGCCAGCAAGGGCGAGCTGCACCCGCGCAACCGCCACCAGGGTCGCTACGACTTCCCCGCGCTGATCGCCGGCAGTCCGGAGCTGGCGCGCTTCGTGATCGTCAATCCGTACGGCAAGGAAAGCATCGACTTCGCCAATCCAGAGGCGGTCAAGGTGTTCAACCGCGCGCTGCTCAAGCAGTTCTACGGCATCGAGCACTGGGACATTCCGCCGGGCTACCTGTGCCCACCGATTCCCGGCCGCGCCGACTACGTCCACGCCCTGGCCGACCTGCTCGCCGCGGATGGCGGCGGCGAGATTCCGCGCGGTGCGCAGGTGCGCGTGCTGGACATCGGCAGCGGCGCCAACTGCATCTACCCGCTGCTCGGCCAGCGCGAGTACGGCTGGCGCTTCCTCGGCGCGGAGATCGACGCCACCGCGCTGGCTGCGGCGCACACCATCGTCCGGGCCAACGGCCTCGAGCGTACCATCGAGCTGCGCCAGCAGATGGACGCAAACCACATCTTCCACGGCCTGCTGCAGGCCGGCGAACGCTTCGACCTGAGCCTGTGCAACCCGCCGTTCCACAGCTCGGCGGAGGAAGCCACCCAGGGCAGCCAGCGCAAGTGGAAGAACCTCGGCAAGCTCGATCCCAAGCGCAAGCTGCCGCTGCTCAACTTCGGCGGCCAGTCCAGCGAACTGTGGTGCGAAGGCGGCGAGATCGCCTTCATCCGCCGGATGATCAGCGAGAGTCGCGAGGTGGCGCAGCAGGTGCTGTGGTTCACCAGCCTGGTGTCCAAGGGCGGCAATCTGGAGCAGATCGAGCGCGCGCTGCACAAGAGCGGCGCCGCCGAGGTACGCACGGTGAGCATGAGCCAGGGCCAGAAGCAGAGCCGCTTCGTCGCCTGGAGCTTCCATGACGCCGCGGCGCGCGCCGCCTGGCACCAGCGTAGCGGCAGCACGCAGGGCTAGGGCCATGGCCTTCACCCTGGCAGCGCCCGGCGAGTACCGCGAGGAGATCCGCAAGAGCCGCTTCATCGCCCTCGCCGCGCCGGTGGACAGCCCCGCCGCGGCGCAGGCATTCATCGAGGCGCACAGCGACCGCGCCGCCTCGCACAACTGCTGGGCATGGAAGTGCGGCGCGCAGTACCGCTTCAACGACGACGGCGAGCCAGGCGGCACCGCCGGACGGCCGATCCTCGCCGCCATCGAGGGCCAGGACTGCGACCAGGTGGCGGTACTGGTGATCCGCTGGTACGGCGGCATCCAGCTCGGCACCGGCGGCCTGGCGCGCGCCTACGGCGGCAGCGCGGCCAAGTGCCTGCAGGGCGGCGAACGCGTCGAGCTGGTCGCCCGCATCCCGGCGCGCTGCCATGTGCCCTTCGCCGATCTGGCGCGGGTCAAGGCGCGCCTGGCCGAGTGGCAGGTCGTCGTCGAGCAGGAAGACTTCGACGCCGGCGGCGCCGCACTGCTGCTCAGCCTGCCGGCCGAGCGCCTGGACGCGGTGGCGCGCCAGTTGGCCGACCTCGGCCGCGGGCAGATCCTGCTCCAGCCACTCGACTAACCCCCTCCGCCACGCCACCACGGGAAACTTCATGGGTCGTCTGAACAAGGAACTGGGCCTGCTGCAGGGCGTCGCTCTGCTCAGCACCTCGCTGCTCGGCACCGGCATCTTCGCCGTGCCGGCGCTGGCCGCCACCGCGGCCGGGCCCGCCTCGCTGTGGGCCTGGCTGATCCTCATCGTCCTGGTGCTGCCGGTGGCCTTCACCTTCGCCCAGCTCGGCAGGAACTTCCCGCATGCCGGCGGCGCGCCGCACCTGATCGGCCGCGCCTTCGGCGCGCGCCTGGAGCGGCTCGGCGCCTGGCTGTTCCTCGCCGTGCTGCCGGTCGGCCTGCCGGCGGCGCTGCAGATCGCCAGCGGCTTCTGGCAGGCGCTGTTCGCGCTCGGTCGCGGCGAGATCCTCGCCATCCAACTGGCCACCCTGGCCGCCATGCTGGCGCTCGGCCAGCGCCCGGCGCGCGCTTCGAGCCTGGTGCAGGGACTGATCGCCCTGGCCATCCTCGCCACCGTCGGGCTGATCTGGTGGGCCGGCGACCTGCCGCTGGCCCACCAGCCGCTGCTGCCGCCGCTCGGCGAGCACTGGCGGCAGATTCCCACCGCGCTGGCGGTGATGTTCTGGTGCTTCGTCGGCATCGAGGCCTTCACTCACCTGGGCGAGGAATTCCGCCGGCCGCGGCGCGACTTCCCGCTGGCCCTGCTGCTCGGCGTACTGCTCGCCGGGCTGGTGTACTGGGCCTGCTCGGTGGCGGTGCTGAGCTTCCATGCCTACGGCGACGCGCAACGCAACGCCACCTCGCTGCCCTGGCTGCTGGAGAGCCTGCTCGGCCCGCAGGCCAAGGTGCTGGTGGCGGTGGTCGGCTACCTGGCCTGCTTCGCCTCGATGAACGTCTACGTGCAGGGCTTCGCCCGGCTGATCTGGAGCCTGGCCGACGAGGGCAAGCTGCCGGCAGCGCTGGCCCGGCGCAATCGCCAGGGCGTGCCCGGCCGCGCCCTGCTGCTGGTGGTACTGGCCTGCGCGCTGTGCGCGGTGCTGGCCGCCGTGCTGCAGCTGTCCACCGACGCACTGATCCGCTACGCCAACGGCAACTTCGTGCTGGTCTACCTGCTCAGCATGGCCGCCGGCGTGGTGCTGCTGCGCGGCGTCTGGCGCTGGGTCGCCGGCCTCAGCAGCCTGCTGTGCGCCGGGGTGCTGGTCATGCTCGGCGGCGACGCCCTGTACGCCCTCGGCCTGCTCGCCGTGCTAGCCGTGGTCGATGGCCGCCGCCGCGCGTCACCGTAGAACTGAGCCCCGCTGACAACTGCGCCAGCTAGCGCCGGGCCAGGCGAAATCGGCCGAGGCGGCGAAGCTTGCGCGTGGCCTCCGAGCAGGACGCCCTGCTGCGGGGCTGCCCTGCCCGGCGCTCGGTGGCCAGCCACGCCCCGGAACCGTTTGCCCGACGCGCAGCGGATCGTGGGCCGGCCCGCAACCGCCGCGCTTGGCTATGCTACAGCCAGAGCCACGAAGGGACGCCCGATGCGCCGGATACTTCAGGACCTGTCCATCATGCTGCGCGCCAACCTGTGGCTGGTGCCGGTGCTGGCCGCGCTGGTAACGGCGCTGTTCTACTTCGTCGCCCCGCCGCCGCCGATGCACGCCAGCATGGCCAGTGGCGCGGCCGGCGGCGGCTACGCCGGCTTCGCCGAGAAGCTCAAGGCCGAGCTGGCCAAGCAGGGTTTCGAACTGACCCTGGTGCCCAGCAGCGGCGCGCGGGAGAACCTGCGCCTGCTCCTCGACACCAACCAGGATGTACAGATCGGCCTGATGCAGAGCGGCCTGGAGCAGGAACTGAGCGAGGCCGAGCGCAGCCAGCTGCGCGCCCTGGGCGCGGCCTACCAGGAACCCCTGTGGCTGTTCCAGCGGCGCCCGCTGAAGGTGCGCAGCATGCGCGACCTGCTGCCGCTGCGCCTGGGCCTGGGCGCCGTGGGCAGCGGCACCGCGGCGGTCAGCCGCGCCATCCTCGACGCCAACGGCATCGACGCCAGCCAGTACCCCGAGCGCTGGCAGGCCGTCGGCGGCAGCAAGGCCGCCAGCGCCCTGCTCGCTGGCGAGCTGGACGCCGCGTTCTTCGTCGGCACCGCGGAAAGTGCGCTGGTCCGCCGCCTGGCCGCCGCGCCGGAGCTGGGCCTGGTCAACTTCCGCCGCGCCGCGGCCTACCAGGCGCGCCTGCCGTTCATCCGCCCCCTGGTGGTGGGCGAAGGGCTGCTCGACCTGGCCAACGACAGCCCGCAGCGCGACATCGTCACCCTCGCCCCAGCCACCACCCTGGTGGTCAACGACAGCTTCCACCCGGCCCTGGCTCCGCTGTTCCTCGCCGCGACCCGCGCGGTGATGAAGAACGGCAGTCTGCTGGATGCGCCGGGCGCCTACCCGCGGGCCGAGCCCGAAACCCTGCCGCTGCTGGACGAGGCCCGCTATTTCCACGCCAACGGCCCGCCGCTGCTGCAACGCCACCTGCCGTTTCGCATCGCCTCGCTGGCCGACCGCTACATCATCCTGGTGATCCCGCTGCTGGTGGTGCTGATCCCGCTGTTCAAGGCGGTCGGCCCGCTGTACCGCTGGCGCATCCGCGCGCGCATCTACCGCTGGTACAAGCACCTGCGCGAGATCGACCGCCAGCTCGACGCCGGCACCCTGCCAACGCGGCTGGATGAGGAAATCGCCCACCTGGAGCAACTGGAGGACCGCCTGGCCAAGATCGAGGTGCCGCTGTCCTACTCCAGCGAGCTGTACCAGCTGCACCTGCACCTGCGCTACGTGATCCAGCGCCTGCAGGCGCTGCAGCAGCGCCAGAGCGACCAGCCGGCCGACTCAGTGCCGTAAGTCAGCGAACGCCCCGTCCTCAGCACACGCCCATGCCCTGCATCAGCAGCGCCAGCCCGCCGCGCTGCCAGCCCCACCAGGCCAGCGCCAGCAGTGCGCCAAGCAGCAGCGCGCCGCCCAGCCAGGCCAGCGCGCGGCGCATCAGGCCGTCTCCGCCTGCAGGCGCGCCACCGGCTGCTCGCGCACCGGCCAGTTGAGCAGCGCCGCCATCACGCTGAGACCGATGCAGATCTGCCAGACCAGGTCATAGCTGCCGGTGCGGTCGTACAGCCAGCCGCCCAGCCAGCCGCCGAGGAACGAGCCGAGCTGGTGCAACAGGAAGACGATGCCGCCGAGCATCGACAGGTTGCGCACGCCGAACAGGGTCGCCACCGTGCCGTTGGTCAGCGGCACGGTGGACAGCCAGAGGAAGCCCATGGCCATGCCGAAGGCGTAGGCGCTCCACTCGCTGAGCGGCGCGAAGAAGAACAGCGCGATCACCACGCCGCGGATCAGGTACAGCGCGGTCAGCAGCTTGGGCTTCGAGTAGCAGCTGCCCAGCCAGCCGGCGGTGTAGGTGCCGAACACGTTGAACAGGCCGACCAGCGCCAGCACCGTGGTACCGACCTGGGCCGGCAGGTGCTGGTCAACCAGATAGGCCGGCAGGTGCACGCCGATGAACACCACCTGGAAGCCGCAGACGAAGAAGCCCAGCGCCAGCAGCCAGAAACCGGAATGCCCGGCCGCCTCGCGCAGCGCCTCGCCAAGGGTCTGCTGGTGGCCCGCCGCGTGCTGCGCCTGTGCCGGGCTGCGCAGCATAGCCGCCAGCGGCAGGATCAGGGCGATCAGCACGGCCAGCGCCAGCAGCGCTGCCGACCAGCCGAGTCCGGCGATCAGCGCCAGGCTGCCGGGCAGCATGACGAACTGGCCGAACGAGCCGGCCGCCGCGGCGACGCCCATCGCCATGCTGCGCTTTTCCGCCGGCGCCGCCTGGCCCACCGCGCCCAGCAGCACGGAGAACGAGGTGCCGGACAGGCCGAGGCCGATCAGCACCCCGGCGCTCAGCGCCAGCGAGGCGGGCGAGTCGCTGTAGGCCATCAGCGCCAGACCGGCGACGTACAGCACGCCGCCGATCAGCACCGTGCGCTTGACCCCGAAGCGGTCGGCGAAGGCCCCGGTGAACGGCTGGATCAGCCCCCAGACCAGGTTCTGCAGGGCGATGGCGAAGGCGAACACCTCGCGGCCCCAGCCGAACTCGGCGCTCATCGGTGGCAGGAACAGGCCGAAGGCATGGCGCACGCCCAGCGAGACGGCGAGGATCAGCGAGCTGCCCAGCAGCATCCAGCCGCAGTGGCGCCAAAGCGAGGTCATGACGGTCTCCATCGGGCAAAAGGCGAGGATATCACTCGGATATGCCGTTGCGGACCGTCTGCCGCTCTCGCCCATGCATGGGCGAGCGCGCGATCCGCTGCCCGCCAAGACATCGCGCGATCGCCCTGCCGACCATCGGTTACACTGGCATATCCCCGTATTCCGCCACGAGACCGCCATGCCGATCCGCCATGCCATCGTCCACCTGATCGACAAGAAGCCCGACGGCAGCCCCGCCGTGCTGCACGCCCGCGACAGCGAGCTGGCCGAGTCGCAGGCCATCGACAACCTGCTGGCCGACCTCAACGACAGCTACAACGCCAAGCCGAACAAGGTCTGGGGCTTCTTCCACCCCGAGTCCGGCGCCCACCCGTTCAGCGGCTGGCTGGGCCAATACCTCGACGGCGGCCTGGGCTTCGTTGCCTTCAGCCGCCAGGCGGTGGAGCACCTGCAGAAGCTGATGGAGGAGTCCAACCTGTCCACCGGCGGCCACGTGCTGATCGCCCACTACCAGCAGGGCATGACCGACTACCTGGCCATCGCCCTGCTGCACCACAGCGAAGGCGTGACGGTCACCGACAGCCTCGACGTCGCGCCGGCCAAGCACCTCGACCTCGGCCAGCTGCACCTGGCGGCGCGCATCAACCTTTCCGAATGGCGCAACAACCAGACCTCCAGGCAGTACATCTCGCTGATCAAGGGCAAGGGCGGCAAGAAGGTTTCCGAGTACTTCCGCGACTTCCTCGGCTGCCAGGAGGGCGTCGATGCGCCGAGCGAGACGCGCACCCTGCTCAAGGCGTTCAGCGACTTCGTCGAGAGCGAGGACCTGGCCGAGGAACAGGCACGCGAAAAGACCGAGGTGCTGGTCGACTACGCCAGCAGCCAGGCCCGCCGCGGCGAGCCGATGGCCCTCGCGGAGCTGTCCGAGCTGATGGACGAGGAGCACCCGCGCGCCTTCTTCGAACACATCCGCAACCAGGACTACGGCCTGGCCCCGGAGATCCCGGCGGACAAGCGCACCCTCAACCAGTTCCGCCGCTTCACCGGCCGCGCCGAGGGCCTGTCGATTAGCTTCGAATCGCATCTGCTCGGCTCGAAGATCGAGTACGACGAGGAGCACGACACCCTGATCATCCGCCAGCTGCCGACCCAGCTGAAGGACCAGCTCAAGCGGCGCAAGGACTGATCCGCGGCTATCGTCGACAGAGGCGCAGGGCGGACAACGGCGCAGCCTTGTCCACCGTTGCGGGCGGATGGCCGCCCCGCGGGAATTCGCTGCGCGAGTTTCCCTCCTACGCAGGACCACCTGTCCGGAGACACCGCCATGCCCCGCCTGTCCGACACCCTGCTCGCCGCCTGCCTGGGCGATCCGCGCACGTCGCTCTGCGCCGATGCCGAGCGACTGTGCGGCCTCGACCACGACGGTGCCCGCACCCAGCTGGCGGCGCTCAAGCCGTGGCTGCTCGAGCAGCAGCACCTGCTCTGGGCGCGCAAACAGGAAGCCCTGCTGATCTGGCTGCAGGGGCCGGACTGCGCCGGCAAGGACGGCGCCATCCGCCAGGTGTTCAGCGGCCTCAGCCCCATCGGTCTGAGCGTGCACAACTTCCGCCAGCCGAGCGTCGCGGAGCGCGCCGAGGGCTTTCTCGAGCGCTACCGGCGCTGCCTGCCGGCGCCGGGCGAGATCGCCCTGTTCAACCGCACGCCCTACGAGGGCGCGGCCTGCGACCTGTTCGACGGCTTCTGCGCGGTCGCCGAGATCCCCGCGCGCCTGGCGCAACTGGCCGCCTTCGAGGACGAACTGGCCGGGCGCGGCATCCGCCTGCTCAAGGTCTACCTGCAGATTTCCCGCACGGAACAGAAGGCGCGCCTGCGCAAGCGCCTGCTCGACCCGCGCAAGCACTGGAAACTGTGCGCCGCCGACCTCGACGCCCACCGCCAGTTCCAGGCCCGCGAGGCGCACTGGGCCGGCATCCTCGCGGCCAGCCAGCGCCCGCAGGCGCCCTGGCAGCTGATCCCGGCCAACCACAAGTGGCTGCGCGACCTGCTGCTGGCCAGCCTGCTGGCCCGCGAGTTCGAACGTCTCGACCAGCACTGGCCGAGCCCGCCGCTGCCGTTCAGCCTAGCGGAACTGGAGCGGGCCTGAGTCCTCCCAAGGTGCGCGCGATGCCCCCTACGTTGTGCCGACCGCGGGTAGGGTGCGCCGTGCGCACCATCATCCGCCGCAGCCCTGGCCTTCCGACCACTCCGCCACCAGGCGCTCCTTGGCCGGCTTGCCCAGGCGCTTGACCGCCCGCTCGCGCGACAGCGCCGCGCCCTTGTCGGCGCAGGCCTCGACATACACCAGCGCCTGCGCCGGGCTGGTATGGAAGAAACGCGCGCCCTTGCCGTTCTGGTGCACGGCAAAGCGCCGCTGCGGGTCGTCGCTGACGCCGCAGTACAGCGCACCGTTCTCGGCACGCACCAGATAGACGAACCAGGGCTTGGCGGCGACCGGCATAGCGCCACTCCGACAGGAAAGGGACGGCATTATAGAGGGCAGCGCGCCCGCCTTTTGCCGAGCACGGCAAGCGGCGATAATCGCCCCACTCTCGCAGCAGCCCTCAGCGGACGGTCGATCATGCACATCCAGCTCTTCACCACCGGCGGCACCTTCGACAAGTTCTACTTCGACGCCCTCTCCGAGTTCAGGATCGGCGAGCCGATGGCCCCGGAGATCCTCCGCGAGGCGGGGGTGACCTTCGAGTTCAGCGTGGAAAGCCTGCTGAAGAAGGACAGCCTGGAGCTGAGCGACGAGGACCGTGCGCTGATCCGCGCCCGGGTGCTGGCCTGTCCGCACCGCCACATCCTGATCACCCACGGCACCGACACCATGACCCGCACCGCCGAAGTGCTGCAGGACATCGCCGGCAAGGTGGTGGTGCTCACCGGCGCCATGCAGCCGGCGCGAATGCGCGCCAGCGATGCGCCGTTCAACCTCGGCGTGGCAGTCGGTGCCCTGCAGTGCCTGGCGGACGGCGTGTACATCGCCATGAGCGGCCAGCTGTTCGCGGCCGGCCAGGTGCAGAAGAATCGCGCCGCCGGGCGCTTCGAGGCGCGCTGAGCGCCGCCCCCATCCTTTCGACGGAATTCCCATGCAAGAAACCCTGATCCTCGAACCTGCGCAGCCGGCCAGCGCCTGCGTGATCTGGCTGCACGGCCTCGGCGCCGACCGCTTCGACTTCCAGCCGGTGGCCGAGGCGCTGCAGGGCGTGCTGCCCGGCGTGCGCTTCGTCCTGCCGCAGGCACCGACCCGCCCGGTCACCCTCAACGGTGGCTGGAGCATGCCGTCGTGGTACGACATCCTCGCCATCCAGCCCGAGCGCGCCCTCGACCTGGACCAGTTGGAGGAGTCCGCCGGCAGCGTGCTGGCGCTGATCGAGAACCAGCGCGCCAGCAGCATCGCCGCCGAGCGCATCTTCCTCGCCGGCTTCTCCCAGGGCGGCGCGGTGGTCCTGCACGCCGCCTTCCGCCGCTGGGCCGGCGAGCTGGGCGGGGTGCTGGCGCTGTCCACCTACGCCCCGACCTTCGATGAGACCCGCCAGCTCGGCGCCATCCAGCAGCGCCATCCGGTGCTGTGCCTGCATGGCGCGCACGACGAGGTGGTACCGAGCGCGCTCGGCCGCCGCGCCCACGACTGGCTGGCCGCGCGCGGCGTCGCGGTGACCTGGCGCAGTTACCCGATGGGCCACGAGGTGGTCAACGAGGAGATCCGCGACATCGCCCGGTGGCTGGCCGAGCGGCTGGCGGGCTGAAACGGCGAAATTTCCGGCCAACTGCCGGCGAGGCTGCAGAACCCCTGCTGCGGCTTCGCCATACTCCCATCTTGCTTTACACTGCAACCTGTATCTTCAAACCAGATCGAGATGACCGTGCTCAAGGCACTCAAGAAAATCTTCAGCAAGGACCCGGCCGCCACTTTGGCGCAGCCCGTCACCCCGCCGGCCCCCCAGGCCGACAACGAGGCGCAGCGCAGCGCCCCGACCGCCGCCGCCGCGGCGCCGGTCAGCGACAACCCCGGCAGCGAACGCAGTCACAGCGAGCGCCCGCGCAAGCCGCGCAACAACAAGCCGCGCGGCGAGAAGAGCGCCGAAGGCAAACCGCGCAACGAGCCCAGCGACAATAACGAGCCGGCCGCCAGCGTGCAGGCTCCCGCCGAGCAGCCGAAAGCCGCCAAGCCGCGCCGCGAGCGCGCGCCGCGCAAGCCGGTGGTGGACACCTGGAAGCTGGAGGACTTCGTGGTCGAGCCGGCCGAAGGCAAGACCCGCTTCCACGACTTCAAGCTCGCGCCCTCGCTGATGCACGCCATCCACGACCTCGGCTTCCCCTACTGCACGCCGATCCAGGCGCAGGTGCTCGGCTACACCCTCAAGGGCCGCGATGCCATCGGCCGCGCGCAGACCGGCACCGGCAAGACCGCCGCGTTCCTGATCTCCACCATCACCCAGCTGCTGCAGACCCCGCCGCCGAAAGAGCGCTACATGGGCGAGCCGCGCGCGCTGATCATCGCGCCGACCCGCGAACTGGTGGTGCAGATCGCCAACGACGCCCTCGAGCTGACCAAGTACACCGGCCTCAACGTGATGAGCTTCGTCGGCGGCATGGAGTTCGACAAGCAGCTCAAGCAGCTGGAAGCGCGCTACTGCGACATCCTGGTCGCCACCCCCGGCCGCCTGCTGGACTTCAACCAGCGCGGCGAGGTGCACCTGGACATGGTCGAGGTGATGGTGCTGGACGAGGCCGACCGCATGCTCGACATGGGCTTCATCCCGCAGGTACGGCAGATCATCCGCCAGACCCCGCCGAAGAGCGAACGCCAGACCCTGCTGTTCTCCGCCACCTTCACCGAAGACGTGATGAACCTGGCCAAGCAGTGGACCACCGAGCCGGCCATCGTCGAGATCGAGCCGGAGCACGTCGCCAGCGACACCGTCGAACAGCACGTCTACGCCGTGGCCGGCAGCGACAAGTACAAGCTGCTGTACAACCTGATCGCGCAGAACGACTGGATCCGCGTGATGGTGTTCGCCAACCGCAAGGACGAGGTGCGACGCATCGAGGAACGCCTGACCCGCGACGGCATCAGCGCCGCGCAGATGTCCGGCGACGTGCCGCAGGTCAAGCGCATCAAGGTGCTGGAAGGCTTCCGCGAGGGCAAGATCCGCGTGCTGGTCGCCACCGACGTGGCCGGCCGCGGCATCCACGTCGACGCCATCAGCCACGTGATCAACTTCACCCTGCCGGAAGATCCGGACGACTACGTGCACCGTATCGGCCGCACCGGCCGCGCCGGCGCCAGCGGCACCTCGATCAGCTTCGCCGGCGAGGACGATGCCTACGCCCTGCCGGCCATCGAGACGCTGATCGGCCGCAAGATCCAGTGCGAGATGCCGCCGGACGAGCTGCTCAAGCCGGTGCCGCGCAAGCACTGAGCCGCGCAGGCCTAGCGCAGCAAGTAAAAGGCGAAGCCTCCGAGCTTCGCCTTTTTTGTGCCTGCGCAGCGGTCAGTAGAGGTCGCGCCGGTAGCGGCCGCTGTCCTGCAACTCGGCCAGCGCCGCCGCACCAAGCAGCTCGCGCAGCACGGCATCGACGCCCTCGCCCATGCCCTGCCGGCTGCCGCACAGGTAGATGGCCGCGCCGTCCGCCAGCCAGGCGCGCAGCTCGTCCGCCGCCGCGCCCAGGCGGTCCTGCACATAGACCTTCTCCGCCTGATCGCGGGAGAACGCCAGATCGAGACGCGCCAGGTGACCGCCGGCCTGCCAGGCCAGCAGCTCGTCGCGGCAGAGGAAGTCGTGCTCCGCCGTGCGCTCGCCGAAGATCAGCCAGTTGCGCGCCTGGCCGCGCCTGGCGCGTTCGCGCAGCAGGCTGCGCAGGCCGGCCAGGCCGGTGCCGTTGCCGATCAGCAGCAGCGGCCGGTCGTCCTTCGCCAGCTGGAAGCCGCTGTTGCGGCGCAGGCGCAGCGGCGCCGTAGCGCCCTCGGCTAGTTGCCCGCACAGCCAGCCGGAACACAGTCCCGGCGAGCCATCGGCAGCAATGTGCAGGCGTACCAGCAGCTCCAGCCCGCCATCCTCGGCCAGCGAGGCGATCGAGTAGCTGCGCGGCCGGGCAGCGGCCTGCGGCGGCAGGATCTCGACCAGATCGCCGGCCTGCCAGCGCTGCCCGGCCGGCACCTGGAACACCAGCCGCCAGACCGGCGCGGCGGCGCTGCCGGGGTTGAGCCGCTGGCGCTCGCGCAGCGTCCATGCGGCGAAGCCGGGCTCGGCCGGGGCCTCTGGCGGCGTGCTGCCAGTCAGCTCGCCGAGCTGCGCGCGCCAGTGCTGCAGCGCCGAGTGGTCGCCACCGTCCACCTCCACCGGGGCGAACAGCGTGCGCGCGCCCTGTCCCTGCAGCCAGCCGTGCAGCTGGCGGGCGAAGCCGCAGAAACGCTGGTACTGGCGATCGCCGAGACCGAGCAGGGCGTATTCGAGATGGCCGAGGTCGAACTCGCCGCCGAGCACCCGGCGCACGAAGCCGCGCGCGCTGTCCGGCGCTTCGCCGTCGCCGAAGGTGCTGACCACGAACAGCGCGCGCTCGGCCCCGCGCAGCGCCTGTTCGTCGAGCTGGGCCAGCGAGCGCACCTGCACGGTGGCGCCGGCCGCCTGCAGCTGGCCGGCGGTCTGCCAGGCCAGCTGTTCGGCGAAACCGTTCTGGCTGGCGAAGCCGATCAGCCACGGCTGGCCGTTGCCGCTCGCCCCGCCCACGGCCTGGCGCCCGACGCGGGCGGCGCGGCGCTGGCGACGACGGCCGAGGTAGAGCTGCCAGCCGGTGACGAAGAACAGCGGCATGGCCAGGCTGGCCAGCAGCATGAGGATGCGCCCGGGTTGGCCGAAGTAGTCGCCGGTGTGCAGCGGGTAGACGCTGGCCAGCAGCTGCTGCGCGTCGCTCTTGTCGCTGTAGCGCTGGTGCTGCAGCAACTTGCCGCTGGCGTCCAGACTCAGGCGGTTGAAGGCGCGACCGTGCGCGGCCGCCTCCGGCAGGTACATCACCTGCAGCGGCTGGCCGGCGCGCTCGGGCAGGCGCAGGTTGGCCAGCTGGTAGTCGTCCCGCACCTCGCGGCGGAAGCTCTGCCACAGCGGATCGAGACTGAGCGCCGGACGCGGCGCCGCCTGGGCTTGGGCCTGGCCCTGCGGCGGCGGACCACGCCTTCCACCCGGTCCGCCGTGCTGCGCCGCCGGCTCGCCGGCCAGCGCATGCACGCCGTTGCGGTACCACTCGTAGGACCAGTACAGCCCGGTCAGCGACGCCAGCAGGTAGGCCAGCAGCACCCAGGTGCCGGCCACCGCGTGCAGATCCCAGAGGAAGCCGCGGCCGCTGCGCCGCCAGTCGAGGGTCAGCCAGGCGCGCCAGTTGCCGGCCTGGCGCGGCCAGCGCAGGTACAGCCCGGACAGGCAGAGGAACACCAGCGCCAGGGTCGCCGCGCCGGTGATCGGCTTGCCGGCGTCGCCGATAGCCAGCCAGCGGTGCAGCTGCATCATGAACTGGAAGAAGCCGGCGCCGCGCGCCGCGCCGAGCACGTCACCACGGTAGGGGTCGACGTACAGCGTCTCGCCGCGCGGACCGCCGCCGCTGACGTTGACCTTGACCGCCGCCAGCGCATCGGCGGAGAAGGTCAGGCCGAGCACCGCACGCTGCGGCAACTGCTCGCCGAGGCGGCCGAGCAGCTCGTCCGGGCTCAGCGGCCGCGCGCCGACCGCCGGCTCGACGTTCATCACGTCGGGATTGAGCAGGCGCAGCAATTCGTCCTGGTAGGACATGCTGGCGCCGGTCACACCCATCAGCGCCAGCACCAGGCCGGCGCTGATGCCCAGCAGCCAGTGCAGCTGGAAGAGGATTTTCTTGACCACCGGGGATCACCTGATCGCTAGGCCGCGGCTGCGGCGAGGTTGGAATCGGACACGGCGAAGGGCCGCACAGCACCGCCAATCGCATCGGTGCGAAACGATTCTATTCGAGAATTAGTTGCAACAAATTGGCTTTACCCAACCTTTACCCGCGCCTGCCGCGGGCCGGGCGCAGACAGACAAAGGCCGCCCGCAGGCGGCCCTTGTCGGCTTCACTTCGCTCAGAAGTGGAAGTTGGTGCTGAGCAGCGCGGTGCGCCCCGGTGCCACATGGGCCATGTGGTTGGAGTAGACCTGATCGAAGTAGCGCTCGTCGGTCAGGTTCTGCACGTTGAGCTGCAGGTCGAGGTTCTTGCTGACCTTGTAGTTGGCCATCGCGTCGTAGCGCCAGTAGGACGGCACCTCGATGCTGTTGGTGACATCGCCGAAGCGCGAATCGACATAGTTGGCGCCGCCGCCGATGGTCAGGTTCTGGGTCACGTCGTAGGTGGTCCACAGGCTGAAGCTGTTCTGCGGGGTGCTGGGGATGTCGTTGCCGTCGGCGCCGCCGACGACGTTGTTGACGTTGCCGGTGCCCGGGCGCGCATCGACATCCACCCGACCGCTTTCGACCAGCTCGCCGTCGAGGTAGGTATAGCTGGCGAAGGCGTTCCACTTCGGCGTGATCTGGCCGCTGACGCCCAGCTCGAAGCCGTCGACGCGGGTTTCGCCGACGTTGCTGGTGGTGCCGTCAGCCTCGAGCACCCGCGCGTTGCTCTTCTCGGTACGGAAGATGGCGGCGTTCAGCCCCAGGCGCGCGTCGAAGAAGTCCCACTTGGTGCCGATCTCGTAGTTGCGGTTGCGCTCCGGCTCCAGGTCCGCGGTGGCCACGGCCACGTTGCTGGCGCCTTCGCCGGCGGTTTCGCCGACCGGGTTGCTCGAGGTCGACCAGGCCGCATAGATGCTGCCGTTGGGCAACGGGTTGAACACCAGGCCCAGCTGGTAGTTCCAGAAGTGGCTCTTGCTCTCCAGATCGGTCACGCCGTTGACGTTGTTGGTGCCGCTGGCGACGGTCTGCCCGCTGGCCGCGGTTTCGAAGTCGTCGTAGCGCAGCCCCATGTTCAGCGACCACTGCTCGTTGAACTTGAGGGTGTCGAAGACGTAGGCAGCCAGGGTGTCGGTATCGGTATCGGTGAAGGCGTTGCTGTCGGCAACCGTGCCGGTCCAGCCGTCCTTGTAGCTCGGGCTGCTCAGGCTGGTGCAATCGCCCGAGGCCACATGCGCCGGGGTGCAGGTATTGCCCTTGGTACCCGGAGTGATGAAGTAGTTGCGGTTGTGCACCCCTTCGCGGCTGATCTCCACGCCGGTGACCAGGCTGTGCTCGATGCTGCCTGTGTTGAACAGCGCCTTCAGGTCGGTCTGGTTGACCCAGCCTTCGGAGGTGGAGTTGCGGCTCTTCGGCGAACGGGACACCAGCCCCTGCGACAGGTTGCCGGTGCGCGAGTCGTTCGGCGTGGTGACGATGTAGTCGAGGGTGGTGCGCACCACGCGGGTGGTGTTGGACAGGGTCAGGCTGTCGTTGAGGTCGTGCTCGAGCCTGAAGGTGCCGGCGTCGGTGGTGCTCTCGCGGTAGTCGCGGCCGGTCAGGCCGTAGAAGTTGTCGCGGTCGACGCTCACCGGCTTGCGCACCGAGTTGGCCGAAGTGGCGTCGGTCAGCGGCAGGCCGTAGTCCGGCGTGTCGTCGGTTTCCAGGTGGTAGTAGGACAACGTGGCGCGGGTCGGCGTGTCGAAGCCGAAGGTGATGCTCGGCGCCACGCCCCAGCGGCTGACATCGACGCCGTCGCGGCCGGCGACGTTGGCGTCGTGCTTCATCAGGTTCAGGCGGCCGGCGACGTTGTCGCTAAACACGTAGTTGCCGTCCAGGGTGGTGCGCTTGGTCTGGTCGCTGCCGAAGGTCTGGCTGATGTCGAGGAAGTCGTCGCGCTTGGCGGTCTTGCTGATCAGGTTGAGGCTGCCGCCGGTGGAGCCGGCGCCGGTGTAGGCCGAGCCCGGGCCCTTGCTCACTTCCACCTGCTCGATGTTGAACATCTCGCGGGTCTGCGAGGCGACGTCGCGCAGGCCGTCGATGAAGGTGTCGCTCTCGGCGTTGAAGCCGCGGATGATCGGCCGGTCGCCGGCCGGGTTGCCACCCTCGCCGGCCCCGAAGGTGATGCCCGAGGTGGTGCGCAGGGCATCGGTGAGGGTCAGCGCGCCGGTGTCCTTGATCACCTGCTGCGGGATAACGGTCACCGACTTGGGGGTCTCGCGCAGCGGCGCGGTGTACTTCTGCGACGCGGACTCGGCCTTGTAGCTCTCCTCCTCCTGCGCGTCGACCACGCTGACCGCGTCGAGCTTCAGCGCCTCGCCATCCTCGGCATGCGCCCAGTTCACTGCGGAAAACGCCGTCACGGCGCCGATTGCCGAAGCCAGTACACGCGGCGCAGAGGCCGGCCGTTCGATGGTACGCGTCATCACTTCCCCCTACAGAAGGTCGGTTGGTTCTGTTGTGTGGCGCACTCTAAACGAGAAATATTCTTGATATCAAGCTTAATGACACTTAATATCATTTACGAACTGTTCACCATCAGCCACGGAGGCCGGCATGCTGTTACATGTACCGGGAGTCTTTTCCCGCGATGAGGTCAAGCGCATCCGCCAGGCGCTGGAGCAGGCCGACTGGCTGGACGGCAAGCTGACCGCCGGCTACCAGTCGGCCAAGGCCAAGCACAACCTGCAGCTGGCCGAAGACGACCCGCTGGCCCGCGAGATCAGCGCGGCGATGCTCGAGCGCCTGTGGCAACACCCGCTGTTCATGTCCGCCGCGCTGCCCAACAAGGTGTTCCCACCGCTGTTCAACTGCTACACGGCCGGCGGCCACTTCGGCTACCACGTCGACAACGCGGTACGCCAGGTGCGCAACAGCGCCGAACGGGTGCGCACCGACCTGTCGTCCACGCTGTTCTTCAGCGACCCGGACGAGTACGACGGCGGCGAGCTGGTGATCCAGGACACCTACGGCAGCCAGCGGGTCAAGCTGCCGGCCGGCGATCTGGTGCTCTACCCCTCCACCAGCATCCACAAGGTCGAGCCGGTGACCCGCGGCGCACGCATCGCCTCGTTCTTCTGGACGCAGAGCCTGGTGCGCGAGGACGCCCAACGCGCCCTGCTGTTCGACATGGACCAGGCGATCCAGAGCCTGACCCGCGACGTGCCCGAGCACCCGGCGCTGGTCCAGCTGACCGGCAACTACCACAACCTGCTGCGCCGCTGGGTCGAGGTCTGAGCCCGGGATGAGCCATGTCCTGCAGCGCCGCGAGACAGTCACGCCCGAGCAGCTCGCCGCAGACCCGCGCCAGGCCGCGCGCTGGATTCTCGCCGCGGCCGAGGCCGGCGAACCGGAAGCGCAGGCCCTGCTCGGCCAGATCCTCCTCGACGGCCGCGGCATCGCCCGCGACCCGGCGCTGGCCCGCGCCTGGTTCGCCATAGCCGCCGGTCGCGGCCACGCCATGGCCGGCAACATGCTCGGCCGCTGCTGCGAACACGGCTGGGGCGGCCCGGCCGACTTGCCGGCGGCCGCCCGCCATTACCGTGCAGCGGCAGAACGCGGCCTCGACTGGGGGATGTACAACTACGCCAACCTGCTGGCCACCGGTCGCGGCACGGAGCGCGACGAGCCCCGGGCGCTGGCCTGGTACCGGCGCGCCGCCGAGCTGGGCCACGCCAAGTCGATGAATCTGCTCGGCCGTTACTACGAGGAAGGCCGCGTGGTCGCCGCCGATGCGCAGACCGCGCTCGCCTGGTATCGACGCTCGGCCGAGGCGGGCGACTTCCGCGGCCAGTTCAGCTACGCCACGGCACTCACCAGTCAGGACCGCTGGGATGAGGCGCGCCACTGGCTGCTCGCGGCGCTCGAGCTCGGCCACCTGAAGTTCCTGCGCAAGGCCCGCGACGAGTTGCAGCGCGCCGCCTGGCCGCAGCTCGCCGAAATCACCGCCGCCTACGCCCGGCGCTGCAGCGAGCTGGAGGCGGCGGAGTCGTAACCAACCGCCGCAGGCGCCAGATCAGGACGGGAGACGCCGAGCGCACCAACGAAAACGCCGCGAACAAGTCGCGGCGTTTGGCGTTACGGCACCGGCCTTACAGGTAGAAGGCCTTCAGCGGCGGGAAGCCGTTGAATTCCACCGCGCTGTAGCTGGTGGTGTAGGCGCCGGTGGACAGCCAGTACAGGCGGTCGCCGATGGCCAGGTTCAGCGGCAGGCCGTACTTGTAGTTCTCGTACATGATGTCGGCGCTGTCGCAGGTCGGGCCGGCGATGATGACTTCTTCCATCTCGCCCTTCTTCTCGGTCCAGATCGGGAACTTGATGGATTCGTCCATGGTTTCGATCAGGCCGGAGAACTTGCCCACGTCGGTGTATACCCAGCGCTCGACGGCGGTACGCGACTTGCGCGCCACCAGCACCACTTCGCTGACCAGGATGCCGGCATTGGCGATCAGCGAGCGGCCCGGCTCGAGGATGATTTCCGGCAGCTCGTCGCCGAAGTCTTCCTTGAGGAAGCGGGTGATTTCCTCGGCGTAGGTCTCCAGGTCGTTGGTCTTGGCGATGTAGTTGGCCGGGAAGCCGCCGCCCATGTTGATCATCTGCAGGGTGATGTCGTCTTCTTCCTTGAGACGCTCGAAGATCACCTTGACCTTGGCGATGGCGGCGTCCCACACGTCGATGTCGCGCTGCTGCGAGCCGACGTGGAAGGAAATGCCGTAGGGCACCAGGCCCAGCTGCTTGGCGAGAATCAGCAGGTCGAGAGCCATGTCCGGGTTGCAGCCGAACTTGCGCGACAGCGGCCAGTCGGCCGAGTTGGAGCCTTCGGTGAGGATCCGCACATAGATCTTCGAGCCCGGCGCGGCCTTGGCGATGTTGCGCAGGTCGGCTTCCGAGTCGGTGGCGTACATGCGCACGCCCTTCTCGTAGAAGTAGCGCACGTCGCGGGCTTTCTTGATGGTGTTGCCGTAGCTGATGCGCTCCGGGCCGACGCCCTGGCCCATCACCTTGTCCAGCTCGTAGATCGAGGCGATGTCGAAATTGGAGCCCTTGTCCTTCAGTACGTCGATGATCTCCACCGCCGGGTTGGCCTTGACCGCGTAGTAGACCTTGGCGAACGGGAAGCAGTTGCCGAGCTGATCATAGGCACGGGAGATGGTCTGGGTGTCGATCACCACGAAGGGGGTTTCTTTCTGGTCGGCGAACGCCTTCATCTTCTTGAAGGTGTCGCGATCGAAATAGTCTTCAACCTTGATGGACATGCATGGGCTCCATTGGGCAAAACAAACAACAAGTGAATGTGTGGTGGAGTGGTCTTGGTAAAGACCGCGAACGCCTGATCAGTTTCCCCACTTTGGTTCGCCTACTTCCCAAGGCATGTCGCCGAAAGCAAAAAGGTCAACCGCATCGCGTGAGCGAGGGCGGGTTGACCTTGCTGTCTCGTCGTCAGTACTTGAGCCGGATGGATCGTTTCCAGCATGAGCGTTCGGGCGCGAACTTTAGGACCAAGGGGGGGCAAGATCAACCAGAAATTTCCCCAATTGCCCCCTTTCATCACCAGCGGGTCAGCCGGGGGGCGCATCCGCTATAATCGCCGCCTTTTCTGACAGACCGACTACTCGTCGACGGGTTCCCTTTCCGATGACCACTCAGGCCGCCGAAGTCGCGAAGCGCCGTACCTTCGCCATTATTTCCCACCCCGATGCGGGCAAGACCACCATCACCGAGAAGCTGCTGCTGATGGGCAAGGCGATTGCCGTCGCCGGCACGGTGAAGTCGCGCAAGTCCGACCGCCACGCCACCTCCGACTGGATGGAGATGGAGAAGCAGCGCGGCATCTCGATCACCACCTCGGTGATGCAGTTCCCCTACCGCGAGCACATGATCAACCTGCTCGACACCCCCGGCCACGAAGACTTCTCCGAAGACACCTACCGCACCCTGACCGCGGTGGACTCGGCGCTGATGGTTCTCGACGGTGGCAAGGGCGTCGAGCCGCGCACCATCGCGCTGATGGACGTCTGCCGCCTGCGCGACACGCCCATCGTCAGCTTCATCAACAAGCTCGACCGCGACATCCGCGACCCGATCGAACTGCTCGACGAGATCGAGGCGGTGCTGAAGATCAAGGCCGCGCCGATCACCTGGCCGATCGGCTGCTACCGCGACTTCAAGGGCGTCTACCACCTCGCCGACGACTACATCATCGTCTACACCCCGGGCCACGGCCACGAGCGCACCGAGGTGAAGATCATCCAGCACCTCGACTCCGACGAAGCCCGCGCCCACCTCGGCGACGAGTACGAGCGTTTCATCGAGCAGCTGGAACTGGTGCAGGGCGCCTGCCATGAGTTCGACCAGGACGCCTTCCTCAAGGGCCAGATGACCCCGGTGTTCTTCGGTACCGCGCTGGGCAACTTCGGCGTCGACCACGTGCTCGACGCGGTGGTCGACTGGGCGCCGCAGCCGCTGTCGCGCGCCGCCCACGAGCGGGTGGTGGAACCGGTCGAGGAGAAGTTCAGCGGCTTCGTGTTCAAGATCCAGGCGAACATGGACCCCAAGCACCGCGACCGCATCGCCTTCATGCGCATCTGCTCGGGCAAGTACGAGAAGGGCATGAAGATGCGCCACGTGCGGATCAAGAAGGACCTGAGGATCGCCGACGCGCTGACCTTCTTCTCCAGCGAGCGCGAGATGCTCGAAGAGGCCTACGCCGGCGACATCATCGGCCTGCACAACCACGGCACCATCCAGATCGGCGACACCTTCACCGAAGGCGAGGCGCTGGGCTTCACCGGCATCCCGCACTTCGCCCCGGAGCTGTTCCGCCGCGTGCGCCTGAAGGACCCGCTGAAGTCCAAGCAGCTGCGCCAGGGCCTGCAGGAACTGGCCGAGGAAGGCGCCACCCAGGTGTTCTTCCCCGAGCGCAACAACGACATCATCCTCGGCGCGGTCGGCGTGCTGCAGTTCGACGTGGTCGCCAGCCGCCTCAAGGAGGAATACAAGGTCGAGTGCGCCTACGAGGCGATCAACGTCTGGTCGGCACGCTGGATCGAGTGCGCCGACAAGAAGAAGCTCGAGGACTTCAAGGTCAAGGCCTACGAGAACCTCGCGGTCGACGGCGGCGGCCACCTCACCTACCTGGCGCCGACCCGGGTCAACCTCAGCCTGATGGAAGAGCGCTGGCCGGACGTCAAGTTCCGCGCCACCCGCGAGCATCACTGACCCCCGAGCGGGGCGCTGCAACGGCGCCCCGCTACACTTCCGGCATGGCCCGGAGGCAGTTTCCATGCAGCTGATCGACACCCACACCCACCTCGACTTCCCCGACTTCGACGCCGACCGCGCTGCCGTGCTGGCGCGCTGCCGCGCCTTGGGCGTGGAGAAGCTGGTGGTGCTCGGCGTGTACCAGGCCAACTGGCAGAGGCTGTGGGATCTGGTCGAAGGCGAAGACGGCCTGTACGCCGCCTTCGGCCTGCATCCGATCTATCTCGAGCAGCACCGCCCCGAGCATCTGCTCGAGCTGCGCGGCTGGCTGGAGCGGCTGGCCGGCCACCGCAAGCTGTGCGCCCTCGGCGAATTCGGTCTCGACTGGTATGTGCCCGAACTGGATCACGAGCGCCAGCAGGCGCTGTTCGAGGCGCAGCTGCAGCTCGCCGCGGAATTCGAGCTGCCGGCGCTGCTGCACGTGCGCCGCGCGCATGCGGCGACCATCGCCACCTTGAAGCGTTACCGGCTCAAGCGTGCCGGCATCGTCCACGCCTTTTCCGGCAGCCTTGAGGAAGCCAAGGAATACCTGAAGCTCGGTTTCAAGCTCGGCCTCGGCGGCGCGGCCACCTGGCCGCAGGCCAACCGCCTGCGCAAGGTCGTCAGCCAGCTGCCGTTGGAGAGCATCGTACTGGAAACCGACGCCCCGGACATGGCGCCGAGCATGCACGCCAACAGCCGCAACAGTCCGGAGTACCTGCCGCAGATCTGCGCGGCGCTGGCCGAGCTGCGCGGCGTCACGCCCGAGGAGCTGGCGGCCGCCAGCAGCCGCACCGCCGGCGAGCTGTTCGGCTGGCGCTGAACCGCCGGTCAGAGCGGCAGCAGCACCCACAGCGCGATGGCGCAGTACCAGATCAGCGTGGCGCGCTGCAGCAGGCTCCACAGCTCGTCCAGGGTTTCCACCCCGGCATTGCCCACCGGCGTCTCCGCCGCGGCCCGCCCGGCATCGGCCACCAGCTGCACGGCACTCGCCCGCCGTTCGAGCAAGCGCGGGCGCAGCACCCGATAGGCACTGACGAAGTTGCCCGCCAACGCCAGGCTCAGGGCCAGCAGGCGCGCGGGCAGCCAGTCGAGCGCCGCCTGCAGTTCCTGCGCCTGGCGCCGCAGTCCAGCATCGCCAGCATGTTCCGCCAACAGGGCGAGCAGACGATAGGCCAGGGCCGGCAGCGGCCCGAGTAGCGCGTACCAGAAGATCACTGCGAAGAACCCCTGATGGACCCGCCAGAGCAGAAAGCCCTGCGCCTGCGTCAGCAGCGTCGCGTCATCCTCGGCCTGCACGCCGAGATCGCGCTGCGCGTCGAGATACGCCGCCTCGAGATCGCCGCGCTGCCAGCTGGCACGAAACGGCTCGAGCATTTGCCGCGTGTCGCCGCGGCCGAGACTCCACAGCACCAGCAGCAGATGCACCGGCAGCAGCAGCCAGCCGTAGGCCAGCGGTGCCAGGCTCCACAGCAGCAGGCTAAGCGGCAGCAACGGCACGCCCAACACCAGCAGCAGCTGCAACCGCGGCTGCCCGGCCAGCGCCGGCGCCGCCTCGACGCGGCTCAGCCTGCGCAGCAACAGCTCGTCACGCTGCACGCCGCTGCGCCAGCGCGTGTGCCTCTCCAACAGCAGCACCAGCAGCAGGACCAGAAAACTCATGCCTGCACCCCCGTGTTCAGCGAGCCCAGGTAACGCGCCCAGTCGAACGCCGGCCCCGGGTCGGTCTTGCGTCCCGGGGCGATGTCGCTATGCCCGCAGATGCGCTCTGCGGTGATGTCCGGGTAGACGCGCAGCAGCTCGCGGGTCAGCGCGCCCAGGACGGCGTACTGCGCCTCGCTGTAGGGCAGCTCGTCGGTGCCCTCCAGCTCGATGCCGAGGGAAAAGTCGTTGCACTGCTCGCGCCCGGCGAAGCACGACACCCCGGCATGCCAGGCGCGCTGGTTGCACGATACGAACTGGATCAGGCTGCCGTCGCGTTCGATGAGAAAATGCGCCGACACCTGCAGGTGGGCGATGCCGGCGAAATACGGATGGGCCTGCGGGTCCAGCGCGTTGCCAAACAGCGCCCTCACCTGCCCGGTGCCGAACTGCCCCGGAGGCAGGCTGATGTTGTGGATCACCAGCAGCGACACCTCGCCGGCCGGTCGGGCATTGAAGTTCGGCGAGGGACAGTGCTGCGCACCGGCGCACCAACCACTCTGCGGATCGATCTGCATCTCAACTCCTGACAGGGACTGCCGCGCCGCGACAGCCCGCATTCTTCATTCAGCCTCCACTCTAGAGCAGCCACGCACCCAGACCAAGCGCGCCGGCCGCACTCGTTGCGCAGCCGCGGGACAGCCGCACGCCCGGCACCGGCAAACCGGCCTATAATCCGCCGAAAACGCACAGGGAGCCCGTCATGCCCAATCTTCGCCTTGCCGATCTAGGCGCCGAAATCACCGCCAACGTGCGCGCCGCGCTTGCCGAGGACATCGGCAGTGGCGACATCACCGCCCAGCTGATCCCCGCCGAGCGCCTGGCCCGGGCGAAGATCATCACCCGCGAAGCCGCCACCATCTGCGGCACCGCCTGGGTCGACGAGGTGTTCCGCCAGCTCGACCCGCGCGTGCAGGTCACCTGGCACGTCGCCGACGGCGAGCGGGCCATGCAGGACCAGACCCTGTTCAGCCTCGAAGGCCCGGCGCGCGCCCTGCTCAGCGGCGAGCGCAGCGCGCTGAACTTCCTGCAGCTGCTCTCCGGCGTCGCCAGCCGCTGCCGCGAATACGCCGATCTGGTCGAAGGCACCGCCGTGCAGCTCCTCGACACCCGCAAGACCCTGCCCGGCCTTCGCCTGGCGCAGAAGTACGCGGTCACCTGCGGCGGCTGCCACAACCACCGCATCGGCCTGTACGACGCCTTCCTGATCAAGGAAAACCACATCGCCGCCTGCGGCGGCATCGCCCAGGCCGTCGCCAGCGCCCGGCAGATCGCCCCCGGCCGGCCGGTGGAAGTGGAAGTGGAAAACCTCGAGGAACTGCAGCAGGCGCTGGACGCCGGCGCCGACATCATCATGCTCGACGAGCTGGACGATGACGACATGCGCACTGCTGTCAGCCTCAACGCCGGCCGCGCCAAGCTGGAAGCCTCCGGCGGGGTGAACAAGACCACCCTGCGCGGCATCGCCGAAACCGGCGTCGACTACATCTCCATCGGCACCCTGACCAAGGACGTCAAGGCCATCGACCTGTCGATGCGCCTGAGCCTGTAAGCGGCTGTTAGTGCCGTGCAACGCAAAACAGCCCGTTGCGCAGTGCTGCACAACGGGCTGTTTGGTCTGAATCAATGGTGCCGGTGAGAGGAATCGAACCCCCGACCTTCGCGTTACGAGTGCGCTGCTCTACCGACTGAGCTACACCGGCTTGAAACGTGGCGCAAAGGCTATCACTGAGCCCGGCGCAGACGCAAGGCGGGCGCGTAGGGAGCGGGATCGACAATCGGCGCCTGGCCCAGCAGCAGATCGGTGAGCAGCTGGCAGGACGCAGGCGCCAGCACCAAGCCGTTGCGGAAGTGCCCGCAGTTCAGCCACAGCCCCTCGTGCTCCGGCACCGGGCCAATGAACGGGATACCGTCCGGCGAGCCGGGACGCAGGCCGGCCCAGTGCTTGACCACCTCGGCGTCGGCCAGCGCCGGCAGCAGCTCGATGGCCGAGGCGCGCAGGCTTTCCAGCGCCTCATCGGTCGGGGTCTTGTCGAAGCCCTCGTACTCCAAGGTGCTGCCGACCAGGATATGGCCGTCGCGGCGCGGAATCGCGTAGCGACCGTTGGCCATCACCATCGCCGGCAGAAAGTCCGCCGCGCACTTGAACAGGATCATCTGCCCCTTCACCGGCTCCACCGGCAGCTCGAGGCCGAGGCTCTTGAGCAGCTCGCCACTCCAGGCGCCCGCTGCCACCACCACCGCATCGGCGCGCAGTTCACCCTGCGCCGTCTGCACACCGACCACCCGGCCGTCCTCGCGCAGGAAGCCCTCGACCGCGCACTGCTCGCGAATCTCGACATTGGGCAGCACCTCCAGCGCCGCGCGCAGCGACTTGAGCAACCGCGGGTTGCGCACGTTGGCCACCCCCGCCATGTGGATCGCATGCCGGTAGCCGTGGCGCAGCACCGGCACCGCCGTCTCCACCTCGGCCATTTCTACCTGCCGCAGCGGCCGCCCCTCGCGCTTAGCCCAGGCCAGCGCCTCGGCCTCGTCCTCCAGGTCCAGCCAGTACAGCCCGGTGACGTGCACCTCCGGATCGACGCCGCCCTCCTCGATCAGCTTGTCGCCCAGCCGCGGATAGAAATCCTGCGACCAGTGCGCCAGCGCCGTCACCGCCTCGCTGTAGCGCCATGGATACAGCGGCGAGACGATGCCGCCACCTGCCCAGGACGCCTCGCTGCCGACGGCGGACTGATCGAGCAGGGTGACGGTGCAGCCGGCCTGCGCCAGCAAGCGCGCCGACTGCAGCCCGATGGCCCCGGCGCCGATGATGAGGATGTTGTGCATGGGGAAGCCTTGTGCTGAAAGAACAGAGCCCGTCTCCATAAATGGGGACGGGCTCCGAGTCTACTCCTCAGTGAACCAGATCGCAGCCGGCAAAGCCCGCCACGAAGCCGAGATTCCGTTATTTATCGGTATCGGAACTCCAATAGGTTCTCTGACGAACCTGATCAACCGTTGGCTCAAGCTCGGTAGTCTTCAAGCCACCTTCGCAACCGATACAGAAAGTAACGACATCACCTTCGCAATCGTTGCCAGTGCAGGAGGGATCATTTTTCACCTTGACAGTACCGATTGTCGGCGCAATCGGCATGCCGGTCCCCACTTCGACCGAGCGCTGCCCGCCGCAGACGCCATCAACACCAATCGCGCCCGAGGCATTGAATAGGTTGACCAAATAAGCCGTGGAAACCCCCATGGGCCTTGAACACATGCCAACTGCGCTGCCTCCCGGTTTGTAGGTATTGAATGCCACCATACCACCGATTGTGACTGAAGAGGTCGCCACCTGTTCGCCACGGCCTGAAAGGCTCATGGACCAACCACGCCTGTTAATCTCACCGAGAATACCCGGCGAGGTACAATTGGTCGGCTCAGAATAGTCAAACATTACGCCATCGTCATTCAGATCGTAGCTTCCGGTATCGGCCGGATCATCACGGAACACATAGAAACGATCATCGACATCCTCGACGTATGGATAATTCTTCTCCAGTGGTCTCTCGCGATTTCCGGAGCCGAACGCCAGATATACCTTGCCATTGAAAGGCAGTGCCGAGGGCGCATGAAGAAACTTGCGCGGGTTGTCTGCATCGCGAGAGTAGCCGATTGTCACAGCCTCCCAAGCATCAGTATCACTAATCGCTGCACCGGAATCTGGATCAATGAAGCTGACCCGCGACAAGTTACCACTCAGATCGACCGCATACGCATAGTCGACATAACCATCATGGTCGATATCTACCAAGGTAATATCGGCTGTAACTGCACCCGGCATGGGAATGGCCTTGACCAACGTGCCATCCTCGGCATCGACCACATACATGGCCCGCCCCTTGGAAGACGTTGGGCAGTTTGTGATCTTGGCATCGGTGTCTTCGCAGCTGTCGTAGCCGCCTCCGAAGATAACCACTGGCGAGTTGCCCTCATCATATCCCTTGAGGTGCGCGGCCATCGGCATGGACCAAGTCTGGCCGATATTTTCAAAGCCCACATCGCAACCCTCATCCGAGTCCGGCAACGGACAGCCCTTGCGCCACATCAACTCCGGCGCATCCGGATCGGTCACATTCAGGGCATATACCATGCGTCCACCGCGTCGCATGGTCGGATAGATGTAGGCCGCCTCTACGGCATTGTCTGCATAGACAACATAGCTGCCAATCGCGCCGTCAAAAAAATAATCCTTGGGCAGAGGCGTCGGCGTTGCCGACATATCCTGGTTGGCGAAGGCCACCAGGGGCTCGTTCACGGACAACCGCTGCAGCTTTTTGAAATGCTCAGGCGCAACCAGCGACCAGCGCTCCTGGCCGGTACGGGAATCGATGGCGCGCAGCAGACCGTCGTTGGTGCCGTAGTAAACCGCCACGTTGGGTGTCGTCTGGCCCGTAGCCATACCGTAGTTGATCGGCAGGGGGCGTGAGTGCACCACATCTCCATGTGCAGTGTGGCGTACCCGGGTCACGCTGGTTTCGACACCATCCGTCACCTGCTTGACCGTTTCCTGACCACGAATGTAGTCGAACACGGTCTGCCCGCCGACATCATCAACGAAATCGGCATCAAACGCAGTCAGAGCCCCCTCTTCGACCGTCAGCACGTTGCGCGAGGTGACAGAAGCGCCCAAGTTACGCAGCGCCTGGGCAGCCCCCCCCTTCTCGACGAAGGGGCCATCCGGCGCATCCGACCAAGGGCTAGTAGTTGCTGCGAAACACTTGCTAAGAGGCGCTGGGCTGACGTTTTTGTCCGCCCAGTAGGTTCCCGAATCCGTGGACCAGAAACTCTGGGAGCACTCGCTGGGGAAGTTGGTCAGGGTATTGATGGCCGACTCCAGATTCGCATCGACCAGCTCCGCCTGTCCATTGAGGATGCCTACCTGATAACGCTTGAGGTTGCCAAACCAGCGCGGAGCCGCATCGCCGTCAGGGCGGAACATACCGATGAACACCTGGTTCTCGTTCTGCGCCTGGTTGTTTGCACTCAAAGGCAGAGCCACCGCCGCAAAGGTCGAACTGGCGGAAAGGATCTCGGAGGCTGCCTTGTTGATCGCATCGACGATGGCCTGCTCGTTCTTGGCGACGAAGTACTTGCCGCCCCCGGCATTCGCCGTACTCAGCATGAGACCGGTATGGTCGGCATCCTGCTGCTTGTTGAACACGTCGATGGTGTAGGTCACCACCGGCATGCGAACACTCTGGTCAGCACCACTGGCATCGGTATAGCTAATGGGCACACCATGCTGGAAGAGGAACTTCGCCCAGTCATCGAGGTTCCAGTTTACCCCCTTGCCGGTATCGGTCTGCCCTGTCGGGAGCACCTCGGTTTCGATGTCATTGACGACCGTATCTACAGTCGCAGTGACCTCGACCGTGTAGTTGTATCGTCCCGCATTACAGCCAGCCGCCACAGGAGCTGGCGTCGCCACGCAGGCACAGGTTGCACCAGCCGGGCAGCTCTGCGCAGCAGTACAGGCAGCAGCACTCACATAACACTTATTATTTTTTTCAGTAGTCACATAGGTGTCCACCGTTCCAGCGGGAATAGTCCTGGTCACAGGCTTCTCCACCGTCGAGAATAGTGGGATGGGCAGTGGACTAGCGGTCCCAACTGGCCCTGCCAGCCCGTCCGCCGAAACATCATCCAGATCCAGGGCTTCGTAAAGACTGGCCAGCTTCCCACTATTGATAGAGCTGTCGGTGGACGGGCCGCTCTGGTTGGGGTTGCCGATGAAGATCACGTAGGTCTTCACGCAGGCATCCTCCGCATCCAGTGGGGAAGCGAACTTGGAGTACGGCGGTTCATAGCCAGCAGAATCGGCGGTCGATGGTGTGCCAGCACCTGCAAAGGACTGATCGTCATCCGCCAGATAGTTGTACACGTCATACATCAGGTTGCCATAAGGCGTTCCCGAGCTACGTTTTTCCAAGGGTGTCTCCACCCCTGCAAATATTTCGTCGAGCTCTCCATTGAATGAGAGCTGAGTGGTGGCCGTCAGCGGCTGGAGATCGAATCGTACGAAGCCACCGTCCTGATTTGCATTACCCTGGGTGGTGAACTCCATCAAGCCGACATTGACCTTGTCTACCAGTCCCCCCAATGCCGTCTTGATTGCACGAACCTCGGACTGTCCCTGGGTGACCCCGCCTGGCCACTGCTGGCTCTGCCGAGACCAGTTGGACGTATTGTCGAGAACGATCAAAATATTCGGCTTACCACCACTCCCACCATTGCCTCCGACGAACACGTCAATATCTTCGGCAAAAGCGAATACTGGCAAAAAAATCATCAACACACTGACAACAAGGCCAGTCAATCTTCGTATCAGGGCCATAATTTCCGTCCCCCCGGACTATATCGGACACACCGATTCAACATTATTCTTTGGCGACCATACTGAAACCCCCTGCCGTACAGTGGCTCGGGCGCCGGTGACACTATCCTCAGCGTCGGCCACAAAATTCCAGATCACCACACTACACTCCGAAGCAGCCAGGCTGCTGGAAGAGCCGCCAGGCCTACCCGATGCCGAATGCGGTGACTGGCAAGAGGTAAATCCATAAGCACTCGCGATCAACCTGTTCTTCAGCTCAACATCCACAGCCGTTTCAGCCTGCTCCAGCAACGCTTCAGCTATACCCAAAACCTCGTCATTAGACTTTGGCGTGACCGTCACGCATGTTGGCGCCCTGACTACCACCGTAATGTCATTGACGCCATCATCATTAAAGTCATAACACCTGTTATTTGCAGAACCACAGGCATTGAGCAGCAGATTGCCTGGATTGCTAATGAAGAGCGTCGAGCTGATCGCCTCCTCAATCGCGGCATTGGCCGCGACCATTGCCTGGGAACGACTTTCCATGTTGCCAGCCACCTGCTGATTGACCTTGACCATATTGAAACCACTGATGGCAAGGAGGGTCACCATGACCAGCATGACCAGCCCGACCAGCAATACGGCGCCGCGCTGGCGCTCGGAAAACTTCAAGGATGTCTTCATCATGCTCACCCTCATATCGCCGGAGCGGATGGTGTTTGTGCGGAAGGCTCTTCCGCTCCCGCGGCGCCTGCAACCACCGGCGACTCGCGGCGGCCGGCGACATTGTTTAAGCGTACGGTGCTGGTATATAGCTGGCGCTTGAAACCATCGGCCGGAGTGTAGGCGGCTTCGTTGCCCATGGTGTAACTGCGATCATCGGTATATCCGGGCGTTGGTTCCAAATTACGCGCCAGCAGCCAGATTCTGATTGCAACGACATTCGCCCACTGGGCCGCTGTCGGCTCACTAACGAATTTGTCGACCTCCCCGTCAGCTCCAGCGCTGTCAATGCCATATTCAAAGTGCAGACGCTCGATACCATCGACCAGCGGCGTAGATACATATGCCCCAGCACCCAATTCAGCACGCATCAAAACATTGTCGTCGCGTACATAGTAGAGCCGACTGAGAAACCGATATACCGGAGCTTGGGAAGTGCAGTCTCGCTGGGTGGCGTCCATATCTGCTACTACCGAAGCGACCTGTAGAAGAATTTCACCCGGATCATCATCCTCACAGGCAGAGACCTGAAGGTGATAGCGGCCACTCTCAAAACCATCGCACTCAGCATCCCCCACAGCACAAGTGCTGGTGCGTCGCACGGCCAGATAATCATTGCCTGCCTTGAATCCGGTCATGCAGTCCGTAGAGCCCGCAGTTAACGCTCCACCACCAAAAACCGGCACATTTACGGCCTTCCTTACATCATCCTCACTTGAGAGACAGGCGGTAACTGTCGGGCTCCCCACGGCAGGCGGAACAGCGCCTGACCACTCACCAAAAAAACCCGTATTGGCCAGCTCGCCTTCCAGCAACTGCATGGCGTAGCGGCCGTTCTCGATCTGGCGGGTGGTGTTTTCGATCTCGATGCGTGTGCGGTTGTTGTTGACGAACACCTCGGAGACCGCCAGCAGGATCATGATGCCCAAGAGCATCGCCACCATCATCTCGACCAAGGTGAAAGCGCCCTGGCGATACCCCATGTTACGCATAGCCGTCATTTCAGACCCCCAGGTAAGCCAGCGTGACCAGCATGGAAACCGCACGGCGCATCCGGTCATCGTCGCCATACGCGCCCTCGCCACAGGTAAGGGACGGAGCAACCGTTGGCGACATGCCCTGCCAGACGACGGTCACGCGCAGGATCACCTCGGAGTTGGCTGAGCCGCTCACGGTTTCAATACAGCCACGGGCGCCGATCATCGCGCCCACCTCGGCACCGTCAGCATCCGCAGCTCCTGCACCTTGCAAGGCCTCATTCCATTGGCATAGGTCAGCGCCGACCACGCTGGCGGTACTGCATACATGACTGGTATCGGTGCCATACACGGTTGCCCCGCTGTACGAACCGTTTCTGGCTTCCGCACGATTGGCATTGACCCTGTTCACCATGTCCTGGACCAGCACCAAAGCATGGGAACGCTGATAGGACTCGAGCTCGGTAGCAAGCATCCGGGTCTGCAGCCCCGCCAGCCCCAGCAGGCCTACTGCGAGGATCAGCAGGGTGACGAGCACCTCGATCAAGGTAAAACCCGATTGGGCGGGCGCCCCACGATTAACCGCGCGCATATCCATCCCCTTATAAGTTCGCGTCATCGCATGCTCCCGACCGGGCGCGACCATCCAGACGGATCACCATGCAGCGGGTTTGACTTGCATCACGGACCGATTCGATTTTCAGCATGGTGGCTGCACTTGCCCGGCCATTCGGGCGGAAAATGATCTCCGTGGCAGCCGGATCCGGCGTTATTTCCACCATCTCCGGCTTGAGATCCTGGCGCTGCAGCACGATCAGGTCCGACCCGGTGCCGACCGTCACCTGCCAGCCTTCGGCGCCCCAATCATCGTCAGCAGCAAGCGGGCTCACCGTGACCGGGCGATTGCGCACCACCGCCTCTGCACGCGCCAGGGTCAGACTGGTATGCAGATCCGCCGCCACCGACTTGGCCCCCTGCCCCGCCATCATCTGATTGACGGCTGGAATACCGACCGCCATGAGGATCGTGAAGATCACCAGAACCGTCATGAGCTCTATCAGGGTGAAACCGGCTGATCCACGGCAATTGATGGCGGCCAGCCCAGGATCGCCTCGAAAATTCATCGACATACAAGAACCCCACGTCTCATTGCGAGACCAGCACCAGAAAGATCAGAATCGAAAGGGTGTGCGCGACGTCTGTACAAGCGCCAAGTGCTACCAGGTCTCGGTGACAGCGGAGCCACCACTCCCGGTGATCCTCTGCTTCACACCCGCACTATCGATCGTCAGGGTGCCATCATCCTTCTGCGCTCTTGTCGCCTTCGGCGTCAGGGTGATCAGGATATAGGGCGGCGGGGTGGTGATATCGAAAGCTTCGAGATCATAATTTTCGGCAACGTTTGCCGGCACCGTTATACCCAGCTCGGTCTCATCAACCGCATATCGCCGCGCATCCAGCATGAACTGCTGCTGGCGTTGGGCCAGGTCCATCAGGAAGGACTGGGCTTCGGCCCGCTTTCCTTTGGCTATGTATTGTTGGTATTGGGGCCAGGCAATGCCCATCACGATGCCGATGACGGCTATCGTCATCATCAGTTCAATTAGCGTGAAGCCATGCTGCGTTTTCTTGTTCACCACGCCACCTATTCCGTTGCGATTCATGGAGCCATGCCAGTCTACCCAAAGGCACTGACAAGGAGGTTGACCTGACTGGCAGAATCACCCATCACGCCTCGCCATCAAGCTCAGCCCGCAGCCTCCTGCTTGTGCCAACAATGATTGCATCCGTCACCCACAAAAAAGAGCCGCCGCACGACAGGCGGCTTCTTCAGCCTCTTGTCCGGCAAGCCACTGTGAAGTAGCGCAAAGTTTGCCCTGCATCGCTGATCGACCTGCAACTACCGGGCTAACCTCTGACAACAGCTTGTGCAGGACGCAGAAGCCCCTCAACCGACAGGAGCACGGATGCCATGCTCGGTTCACACCGCGGTTTTACCCTGATCGAGGCCATGCTGGTGCTAGCCTTGCTATCGATGATCCTTGGCATCGGCGTTCCCGCCGTGCGCCAGATGATCCACGGCCAGCAAGTACGCAAGGCCAGCATCGACCTCGCCACAGCGCTGATCCTCAGCCGCCAGGAGGCGATCATGCGCAGACGTGCAGTCGTGCTCGAGAGGCGGGACGGTGACTGGAGCCTCGGCTGGCGGATCTTCGTCGATCACAACGGCAATGGCGCCTTCGACGCCGGAGAGCTGGTGCTGAAGACCGGCGATGCCATCGCTGATGGCGTGCGCATCAGCGCCAATACGCCGGTCAGCCACTATGTGCGCTACCTACCGACCGGACGCGCCAAGCTGCAAAGCGGCGCTTTCCAGGCCGGCACCATCACCCTGTGTCACGCGGATGCTGCGCAGGCCGTCCGCCGGCTGATCATCAGTGCGACGGGCCGCCTGCGAACGGTGAAGGAAGCTGCAGGCAGCTGTTAGGCTGCCCGCCGTGCTTCAGTCTTCCTGCACCACCCGCAACTCCTTGGGCATGGAGAACGTCACGTTCTCCGGACGCCCGTCCAGCTCGACCACCTCGACGGCGCCCCACTCGCGCAGACGCGCGATCACGCCCTGCACCAGCACCTCGGGGGCGGAGGCGCCGGCGGTGATGCCGATCTTCTGCTTGCCGGCGAACCATTCGCGCAGGAGGTCCTCGGCGCCGTCGATCAGGTGCGCCGGGGTGCCCATGCGCTCGGCCAGTTCGCGCAGGCGGTTGGAGTTTGAACTGTTGGGGCTGCCGACCACCAGCAGCAGGTCGCTGCCTGCGGCCAGTTGCTTGACCGCGTCCTGGCGGTTCTGGGTGGCGTAGCAGATGTCGTTCTTGCGCGGACCCTGGATGGCGGGGAACCTGGCGCGCAGGGCGTCGATCACCTTGGCGGTGTCGTCCATCGACAGGGTGGTCTGGGTGACGTAGGCCAGCGCTGCGGGGTTGCGCACCTCGAGCCTGGCCACATCCGCCTCGTCCTCGACCAGGTAGATGGCGCCGCCGTTGCGGGCGTCGTACTGGCCCATGGTGCCTTCCACCTCCGGGTGGCCGGCGTGGCCGATGAGGATGCACTCCTCGCCGTCGCGACTGTAGCGGGCCACTTCCAGATGCACCTTGGTGACCAGCGGGCAGGTGGCGTCGAACACCTTGAGGCCACGGCGCGCGGCCTCGTCGCGCACCGCCTGGGACACGCCGTGGGCGCTGAAGATCACGATGACGTCGTCCGGCACCTGGTCCAGTTCCTCGACGAAGATGGCGCCACGGGCGCGCAGATCCTCGACCACGAACTTGTTGTGGACCACTTCATGGCGCACGTAGATCGGCGGACCGAACACTTCCAGGGCGCGGTTGACGATCTCGATCGCGCGGTCGACGCCGGCGCAGAAGCCGCGGGGGTTGGCGAGGGTGATTTGCATGGGAAGTCTCGGCACGCGGGGATTCGGAGGGGGCCACCGCCAGCAGGAGCAGATTCATCTGCGACCAGCACAGGTCGCGAATGAACTCGCTCCTACAGGAAGCACATCAGGCGGGCTGCACGTCGACGATTTCCACGTCGAAGGTCAGGCGCTTGCCGGCCAGCGGGTGGTTGAAGTCGATGGTGACCTGCTCGGCATCGAACTGCTTGACCACGCCCGGCAGCTCGGCCTTGGCGGCATCGTTGAAGATCACCATCAGGCCCTCGGACAGCTCCATGCCCTCGAACTGGCTGCGCGGCATGACCTGCACGTTCTGCGGGTTGGGCTGGCCGAAGCCGTGTTCGGGCTCAATGGCGATCGAGCGCTTGTCGCCAGCCTTGAGGCCGTAGAGCGCCTGCTCGAAGCCAGGCAGCAGGTTGCCGTCGCCGACCTTGAAGGTCGCCGGACGCTTGTCGAAGGTGCTGTCGACCACGTCGCCCGACTCGAGCTTGATGGCGAAGTGCAGGGTTACCTGGCGCTCGGGGCCGATGCGCTGTTCAGTCATGGCGGTCTCCGCTTTTGTCGGATTTGAACATGTCCAGGGCCAGCAGCACGGCACCGACGCTGATCGCGCAGTCGGCGACGTTGAAAGCCGGGAAATACCAGCGCTGCTGCCAGTGGACCAGAATGAAGTCGATGACGTGGCCGTAGGCCACGCGGTCGAACAGGTTGCCCAGCGCGCCACCCAGCACCAGCGCCAGGCCCAGCGCCAGCCAGCCCTGGCCGCGGCGCGGCAGGCGCTTGAGCCAGACCACCAGCACGGCGCTGACGCCGACCGCGATCAGGGCGAACAGCCAGCGCTGCCAGCCGTCGTGATCGGCGAGGAAGCTGAAGGCGGCGCCGGTGTTGTAGGCCAGGGTCCAGCTGAAGTAGTCGGGAATGACCACGATCTGCTGGTACAGGCGCAGGCTGTTCTCGAAGTACAGCTTGCTGACCTGGTCGAACACGAAGACGATCGCGCTCAACCACAGCCAGGGCAAGGCACCCAGGCGCCCGGCATCAGGCATGCTCGCGCACCTCGCCGGCACCGTGCACGTTGTCGATGCAGCGACCGCAGATTTCCGGATGCTCGGCGTGCTGGCCGACGTCCGCGCGGAAGTGCCAGCAGCGCACGCACTTGCCGTGCGCCGACTTGACCACGCGCAGCTTGAGGCCCGGCAGCTCGCTGTCCACCGCATCGGCCGGGGCGTCGGCGAGCGGCGCCAGGCTGGCATAGGAGGTGATCAGCACGAAGCGCAGCTCGTCGCCCAGCTTGGCCAGGGTAGCGGCCAGTTGGTCCTCGGCGTACAGGGTGACTTCGGCCTGCAGGCCGCCGCCGATGGTCTTGGCGTTGCGCTGGTTTTCCAGTTCCTTGTTGACCGCAACCTTGACCGCCATGGCCTCGGCCCAGAACTCGCGGCCCAGCTCGGCGTCGGCGTCCAGTTCGAACAGGCCGTCGTACCAGGTAGTGAGGAACACCGACTCGCTGCGCTCGCCCGGCAGGTACTGCCAGATTTCCTCGGCGGTGAAAGCGAGGATCGGCGCAATCCAGCGCACCAGCGCCTCGGCGATGTGGAACAGCGCGGTCTGGCAGGAGCGGCGCGCCTGGCTGTCGGCGGCGGTGGTGTACTGGCGGTCCTTGATGATGTCGAGGTAGAAGCCGCCCAGCTCCTGCACGCAGAAGTTGTGCACCTTCTGGTAGACGTTCCAGAAGCGGTACTGGTCGTAGGCTTCGGTCAGCTCGGTCTGCAGGCGCGCGGCGGCGTCCACCGCCCAGCGGTCCAGCGCCAGCATCTGCTGCGGTTCGAGCAGGTCGGTGGACGGGTTGAAGCCGCTGAGGTTGGAGAGCAGGAAGCGCATGGTGTTGCGGATGCGCCGGTAGGCGTCGGCGCTGCGCTGGAGGATCTGCTTGGACACCGCCATCTCGCCGGAGTAGTCGGTGGCCGAGACCCACAGGCGCAGGATGTCGGCGCCCATGCTGTCGGTGACTTCCTGCGGGGCGATGACGTTGCCCAGCGACTTGGACATCTTGCGGCCGTTTTCGTCGACCACGAAGCCGTGGGTCAGCAGGCCGCGGTACGGCGCGTGGCCGTCGATGGCCGCGCCGGTCAGCAGGGATGAGTGGAACCAGCCGCGGTGCTGGTCGGAACCTTCCAGGTACAGGTCGGCGCGCGGGCCCTGGTCGTGACCCATCGGGTGCGAGCCGCGCATCACGTGCCAGTGGGTGGTGCCGGAGTCGAACCAGACGTCGAGGGTGTCGCTGATCTTGTCGTAGTCGGTGGCCTCGTCACCGAGCAGCTCGCTGGCGTCCAGGCTGAACCAGGCCTCGATGCCCTCTTTTTCGACGCGCTGGGCGACCTGCTCCATCAGCTCGACGGTGCGCGGGTGCAGCTCGCCGCTGGCCTTGTGCAGGAAGAACGGGATCGGCACGCCCCAGTTGCGCTGGCGCGAGATGCACCAGTCGGGACGGTTGGCGATCATCGCGTGCAGCCGCGGCTGGCCCCAGCCGGGGTAGAACTCGGTCTGCTCGATGGCGTCCAGCGCGCGCTCGCGCAGGGTGGCGCCGGCGGTCGGTTGCTTGTCCATGCCGACGAACCACTGCGCGGTGGCGCGGTAGATCAGCGGGGTCTTGTGCCGCCAGCAGTGCATGTAGCTGTGGCTGATGCCTTCGTGCTTGAGCAGCGCGCCGACTTCCTGCAGCTTGGCGACAATCTGCGGGTTGGCCTTCCAGATGAACTGGCCGCCGAAGAACGGCAGGTCCGGAACGTAGACGCCGTTGCTCTGCACCGGGTTGAGGATGTCGTCATTCTGCATGCCGTACTGCTTGCAGGAGCGGAAGTCGTCCTCGCCGTAGGCCGGCGCCGAGTGGACGATGCCGGTGCCGGCGCCCAACTCGACGTACTCGGCCAGGTAGACGGGGGAGAAGCGCTCGTAGAACGGGTGGCGGAAACGGAGGTTTTCCAGCGCCGCGCCATGGGCGCTGGCGATCGCCTCGCCCTGCAGGCCGTAGCGCGCCAGGCAGGACTCGACCAGTTCGGCAGCCAGCAGCAGCAGCTTGTCGCCGACGTCGACCAGCACGTACTCGAATTCGGGATGGACGTTGAGCGCCTGGTTGGCCGGGATGGTCCACGGCGTGGTGGTCCAGATCACGATGCTGGCCGGCTTGGGCAGGCTCTGCAGGCCGAAGGCGGCCGCCAGCTGGTCGGCGTCCTCGACGGCGAAGGCGACGTCGATGGCGTCGGACTTCTTGTCCTGGTACTCCACCTCGGCCTCGGCCAGCGCCGAGCCGCAGTCGAAGCACCAGTTGACCGGCTTGAGGCCCTTGAACACGAAGCCGCCCTTGACCATCTCGGCCAGGGCGCGGATCTCGCCGGCCTCGTTGGCGAAGTTCATGGTCTTGTACGGGTTGCCCCAGTCGCCGAGCACGCCGAGGCGGATGAAGTCGGCCTTCTGGCCCTCGATCTGCTCGGCGGCATAGCTGCGGCACAGCTCGCGGGTCTTGTCCGCCGGCAGGTTCTTGCCGTGGGTGACCTCGACCTTGTGCTCGATCGGCAGCCCGTGGCAGTCCCAGCCCGGCACGTAGGGGGCGTCGTAGCCGGCGAGGGTCTTGGAGCGGACGATGATGTCCTTGAGAACCTTGTTGACCGCGTGGCCGATGTGGATGTTGCCGTTGGCGTAGGGCGGGCCGTCGTGGAGGACGAACTTCGGCCGGTCGGCGCCGAGCTGGCGCAGCTTGCCGTACAGATCGATGCTGTCCCAGTGCTTGAGCATTTCCGGCTCGCGCTGCGGCAGCCCGGCTTTCATCGGGAATGCCGTGTCCGGCAGGTTCAGGGTCGCTTTGTAGTCGGTCATTTCAGGTTCTCTAACGGTTGACCCTGCCAGTGGGCACGGGCGGCGGCGATGTCCGCGTCGATCGCCGACTTCAGTGCCTCCAGGGAGGCGAAACGCTGTTCGTCGCGCAGCTTGCGGTGGAACTGCACCGCCAGACGCCGGCCATAGAGATCACCGGCAAAATCCAGCAGATGTACTTCGAGATGGGCGCGGCCGTCGCCCGCCACGCTCGGCCGGGTGCCGATGTTGGCCACCCCGGGCCACGGGCGGCCGTCCAGTTCGACGCTGACCAGGTAGACCCCCTGCAGGGCCGGACGCAGCCGGTTGAGGCGCAGGTTGGCGGTCGGCGTGCCCAGCTGGCGACCGAGCTTCTGGCCGTGCAGTACCCGCCCGCTGATGCAGTAGGGCCGGCCGAGCAGGCGCTCGGCTAGGGCGAAATCGCCGGCGGCCAGCGCCTCGCGCACCCGCGTGCTGCTGATCCGCTCGCCGCCTTGGGCGATGGTGGCCGCCGACTCGACGGTGAAGCCCTCGCGGGCACCGGCCTCCACCAGCAGGGCGAAATCGCCGGTGCGGTCGCAGCCGAAGCGGAAGTCGTCGCCCACTTCCAGGTGCTTGACGCCGAGACCCTCGACCAGGATCTGGTGGACGAACTGCCCGGCGGACAGCTCGCGCAGGCGGCGGTTGAAGGTCAGGCACAGCACCCGGTCGACGCCGGCCTCGCGCAGCAGCTCGAGCTTCTCGCGCAAGCTGCTGATGCGCCCCGGCGCCTTGTCCGGGGCAAAAAATTCGCGCGGCTGCGGCTCGAAAATCACCACGCAGCTGGGCAGCCCGGCCTGCGCCGCACGCTCGCGCAGGCGCGCCAGGACACCCTGGTGGCCGCGGTGCACGCCGTCGAAATTGCCAATGGTGGCAACGCAGCCGCGCTGGCAGGAACGCAGATTGTGGAGACCTCGAACCAGTTGCATAGACGCGTCTTATGTGCAAATTGACCGATTATACCCATGCATTGAGCGTCAGGCGTAGGCCCTGTGACGACTCGCTCAATGACGCAGATGACGCATGCGCAAGCCCAGCAGCAGCATGGTGGCGGCATAGACGAAGATGCCGCCACCGACCAACAGGCTCAGCTCCCAGGCGCGGCGCTGCCAGCTCCAGGCGAACCATTCGGCGGCCGGCGCATTCAGCCACCAGACCAGCGCCACCATGGCCGCGCAGCCGCCTAGCAGTTGCAGGCCGAACATCCACCAGCCTGGCGCCGGGTGGTACACGCCGGCCTTGTGCAGCCCCCACAGCAGCAGGCAGGTATTGAGCATCGACGACAGCGAAGTGGCCAGCGCCAGACCGACATGCTGCAGCGGCCAGATCAGCACCAGGTTGAACGCCATGTTCGCCAGCATGCACTGCACGGCGATGCGCACCGGGGTCTTCAGGTCCTGGCGGGCAAAGAACGCCGGCGCCAGCACCTTGATCAGCATGAAGGTGAGCACCCCCAGCGAATAGGCCTCCAGCGCATTGGCCGCCTGCACCACGTCGTTCTCGGTCATCTTGCCGTAGTGGAACAGGCTGGCGATCAGCGGTTCGGAGAGGATCGCCAAGGCCAGCGCCGCCGGCACGCCGACCAGCAGCACCATGCGTAGCGCCCAGTCGATGGTGGCGGAAAAGGCCTTGGGATCGCCGCTGGCATGCAGGCGCGACAGGCTGGGCAGAATCACCGTGCCGATGGCGATGCCGAAGGCGCCCAGCGGCAATTCCGACAGGCGGTCGGCGTAGTACAGCCAGGACACGCTGCCGGTCTGCAGGAAGGACGCCAGCACGGTATCCAGCAGCAGGTTGATCTGGCTGACCGATACACCGAACAGCGCCGGCAGCATCAGCTTCATGATCCGCTTGACGCCCTCGTCCTTGCGATTCGGTCGCGGGATGGGCAGCAGCTGGATGCGTACGAGGAACGGCAGCTGGAACAGCAGCTGGGCCATGCCGGCAATGAACACGCCCCAGGCCAGCGCCATGATCGGCTGGTCGAAATACGGGGTGAGCAGCACGGTCGCGCCGATCATGCAGACGTTGAGCAGCACCGGCGTGAAGGCCGGCACGGCGAAGCGCCCGTAGCTGTTGAGGATGCCGCCGCAGAAGGCGGTCAGCGAGATCAGCAGCAGGTAGGGGAAGGTGATGCGCAGCAGCTCGCCGGCCAGGGCGAGCTTTTCCGGCTCGCCGCGAAAGCCCGGCGCGAACAGCATGATCAGGTAGGGCGAGGCCACCACGCCAAGGGCCGTGATGGCGGTCAGAGTCAGCCCGAGGGTGCCGGCGA
Source organism: Geopseudomonas aromaticivorans (assembly GCF_019097855.1). GTDB lineage: Bacteria > Pseudomonadota > Gammaproteobacteria > Pseudomonadales > Pseudomonadaceae > Geopseudomonas > Geopseudomonas aromaticivorans. The sequence continues at coordinate 37,831 of NZ_JAHRGL010000040.1, read as the reverse complement.
CCCGGTCGACCAGCTGCTTGACCTCGGCCAGGCTGCGCTGCGCGCGGTACTCCGACAGCACCGGCACGAAGGCCTGGGCGAAGGCGCCCTCGGCGAACAGCCGGCGCATGAAATTGGGAATCTTGAAGGCGATGAAGAAGGCATCCGCCGCCGGACTGGAGCCGAAATAGGCCGCCACCACCATGTCGCGGACCATGCCGAGCACCCTTGAGAGCAGGGTCATCACACTGACTACGGCACTGGAGCGCAACAGACCGCTTTTGGTCGACTCACCGGACATGCTTTAATCCCCCCCCTGCAAAGGTCGGCGAGTTTAAGCCAGTGTCTGCCCGTACGACCAGCAACCCGCAGCCGCCGCCGGCGCTTGACAACATCGTCAGGCATCGGCATGATTCGCGGCCTTATTATTTGGTATCCCCCAGTATTCGAGGAGCTCGACGGTGGCAAACTCCCCCTCCGCCAAAAAACGCGCCAGACAGGCTGAGAAGCGCCGCAGCCACAACGCCAGCCTGCGCTCGATGGTGCGTACCTACATCAAGAACGTGGTCAAGGCTATCGACGCCAAAGACCTGGCCAAGGCTCAAGTCGCCTACACCGCTGCTGTACCGGTGATCGACCGCCTGGCTGACAAAGGCATCATCCACAAGAACAAAGCTGCTCGTCACAAGAGCCGTCTGAACGCCCACATCAAGGCGCTCGGCGCAGCCGCTCAGGCTTAAGCTTCTGTTCCGACAAGAACCGGCTTCGGCCGGTTTTTTGTTGTCCTCAGAAAAGTGCTGCGCGCCGCCCCACTCCCCCCCCCTAGCCCCTTGCCGGCGCCACTCCGGCGGCGATATCCGGCCGGTACCGAGCCGTACGCCAAGCCACCAGCATCGCGCCACCGGCACAGAGCAGCATCACCAGCGCCATCGGCCGCGCCGTGCCATCGTGCAGTACACCGACCAACGACGCCGCCAGCGCGGCAATCGCGAACTGCAGGCTGCCGAGCAAGGCCGAAGCACTGCCGGCATGCGCGCCCTGCCCGGCCATGGCACAGGCCGAGGTATTCGGCATCACCACCCCCAGGGTGGCGATGCAGCCAAACAGCGGCAGCAGCAAGGGCCACAGCACGGCAGGCTGCAGCAGCGCCGCGACGAACAGCAGCAGCGCACAGAGCAGATAGACAGCCACCCCACGCGACACCCAGAAGCCCGGCCCGCGGCGGCGCAGCAGGCGTGCATTGAACTGCGCGACGAGAATGAAACCGGCGGCGTTGCTGCCGAATAGCCAGCCGTACTGCTGCGCCGGCACCTGATAAAGGTCGATGAACACAAAAGGCGAGCCGGCGACATAGGCGAACATCGCCGCCATCGCCAGACCGCCGGTCAGCACATGACCGATGAATGCCCGATCTGCCAGCAGCAACCGGTACTGGCGCAACGCCCCTCCCAGCGGCGCTGGCGGCAGATGCTGCGGACGCGTCTCCGGCAGGAACAGGGTCACCAGCAACAGGCAGAGAGCGGCAAACAGCCCCAGGCTGACGAAGATCGCCTGCCAGCCAGACAGCACCAGCAGCAAGCCACCGGCGGAAGGCGCCAGGATCGGCGCCAGTCCCATCACCAGCACCAACTGGGAAAACACCCTGGCCGAGTTGACCGGATCGCACAGGTCGCGCACCACCGCCCGCGACACCACCATCCCGGCACAACCGCCCAGCGCCTGGACGAAGCGTGCCGCGACCAGCCACTCCAGGCTCGGCGCCAAAGCGCAGGCAAACGAGGCCAGGGTGAACAGCCCGACGCCGAACAGCAGCGGCAGCCGCCGACCGAAGCGGTCGGCCAGCGGCCCATAGAGCAGCTGCCCCACGGCCAATCCGATAAAATAGGCCGCCAGACTGAGCTGGACCCGTTCGACATCGGTGGCGAAGACCTGCGCCAGCACCGGAAAGCTCGGCAGATAGAAATCGATCGCCAACGGCGCGAACGCCGTGAGGGCGCCGAGGATCAGCAGGATTCGCAGCGGCATCAGAACTCCCGAACAGGACTGGCAATGGCCGTGGCGATGCACGGAAAGCCGTCATTCTTAGATACATTCAGGCATGCTTGTAAATAGCCTGAACAAATAATCCGCGATCCCCCACCGCCAATGTGGGCTTTCGCCCGAGGTACCGGATGCGCCGCACCAAAGAAGAAGCCGAGCAGACGCGCTGCGCCCTGCTGGCTGCCGCCGAACAGCTGTTTCTCGAACAGGGAGTGGCCCACACCACCCTCGAGCAGATCGCCCGCGCCGCCGGCGTGACCCGCGGCGCGCTCTACTGGCACTTCGAGAACAAGGCCCACCTGTTCCAGGCCATGCTTGAGCAGGTGCGCCTGCCGCCGGAGCAGCTGGCCGAGCGCCTGTCCACCTGCGGCGACCACGATCCGCTGCAGATCCTGCGCGAGATGTGCATCGAAGCCATCACCAGCCTGGCGCGCAACCCACAGAAACGGCGGATCTTCACCATCCTACTGCACCGCTGCGAGTTCACCGACGAACTGCGCCACGTCGAGGAGCGCCACGAAGCCTTCGTCAATCAGTACATCGATCTCTGCGAGGAGCTTTTCCAGCGAGCCGACCGCCAAGGCCGCCTGAACCCCGGACAGACTCCGCGCCTGGCCGCCCGCTGCCTGCACGCGCTGATTATCGGCCTGTTCAGCGACTGGCTGCGCGACCCCGAACTGTTCGACGCCGAGCGCGACGCACCGCAGATGATCGATGCCCTGCTGCGCGGCCTGGCGCGCGACTGGCCGACCGGCTGAGCCACCCGCGGCCGGATGCCCGGCAGCCCACGGCTTTCGCCGGCGTTCACACGCCTGCAACCCGCATCCGGTAAATAGCTGCCATCGATTCACGGAGCAGCGACATGTCCACCCTCACCGAACTGGCCCAACAGATCGCCCTGCTGTACCCGCTCAAGGACAAGACGGCCGGCAAGCGCTATCGCATCGTCAACGAACTCGCCGGCCTGACCGAACTGGAGGAGATCGGCGGCAAACCGCGCTACATCCCGACCCGCGTCCTCCGGGACAGCAGGCTCTGGGATCTGGCCGGCTAACCGCCCCTAGCGCCGCCCTACCCTCGACAGGTTAAGCGTGCCCTTTTCCGTGAAGCGCCGACTGCCCAACACCCCGCCGGACAGCCTGCCATGCAGCACGTAGGGCACCTTGTCCAAGCGGTCATTCTCGGCCAGCCCCAGCGCCTGACGCACGGCGGAAAACGCCGAGATGCTGACCGGCACCACCAGCAGCTTCTCGCCGAAGCGCGGCACGCTGCCACGCTGATCGCTCACCCCAGTGGCCAGCGCGCGGCCACCGACCTCCAGCTCCAGCGCAATGCCGTCGTACTCGATCGGCGTGGTGTTCGGGTTCTGCAGGCGCAGCTTCACCGCGAAACGCATCTCCAGGCCTTCCCCCGGCAAGGGATCGAAGCCCACCACATGCATGTTGATCGGCTCGCGACTGCCGAGCACCGCGCAGGCACTCAACGCCAACGCGAGCAACCCCGCCAACAGGAGGCGGGCGATGCGGGCAGCGGCCGGCGCAGAAAGAGAAAGACTGGGCATGGCATGACGTCCTGATGCGGGCGAATGAGACCAAGTATCGGCCTGCCGAACGCAACATGCGCGGCACCCGCCAGCAATATTCGACCACCGACCCGACCGAGCCAGGCGCCGGAGCAGAAGCCGCAGCAGGAGAGTGACGAGACTCGACAGGATCACCATGCGGAAGTGGAAAATTCCGTGGCGGTGGCGGGCAGGTAGGAAGGAGAGAAAGAAGGGGCAGACTGCATGCCGAGCACCTGTCGATGCCCCACGGTCAGTGTGACCTGTCAGTGGCACACCTGCCGAAAATGGCAGGCCCAGACAGCACAAAGCCCCGTCATCCGGGGCTCTGCGCTTGTGTTGGTGGAGCCGGGGGGATTTGAACCCCCGTCCGCCAGCTCTCCACTATCGGTTCTACATGCTTAGCCATGTCTATTGAGTTAACTCCTCGCGACCCGACTGGCAGGGTGCTTGGAGCGAGCTGCATGAGTTTTAGCCGTTACGTCTGCAGCGAACTTGGCGGCGATCCTGTTCTATATGACTGACCAAATCTTCGGGTTTACAGGCATCCCCTAGGGTCAGCTAGCGGCCCTTAGGCGGCTAGAGCGTAGTTGTCGTCGTTGGCAACTATAAGTTTGCAACAGTGGATTTACGAGTTCTGTTACCAACTCGGCATGCCCCTCAAGCTTTGCTACCGGCGTCGAATCCTGATCGGCCCCTGGGTACTTCTGCTTGCTAGGTCTGGGTGCAGTGTACGGCAAAGGTTCCCTACGGCCAAGCCTGTTGTAGAGTAGCAGGCCGTCACCGACCGGCCATCCGGACGGGTGGCGGCGAAGCGAGCCATAGACTTAGGCAATCACATTGATTTCATCAATCAATTATGCCTAACCCCGTGCCCCGGGTAGGATTCACTTCACCAAACAAGCTTCCAACCCCCGAAGGAGTTCAACGAATGTCCCTCATCAACACCCAGGTTCAACCGTTCAAGGTCAACGCTTTCCACAACGGCAAGTTCATCGAGGTCACCGAGCAGACCCTGAAGGGCAAGTGGTCGGTCATGATCTTCATGCCGGCAGCCTTCACCTTCAACTGCCCGACCGAGATCGAAGACGCCGCCGAGAACTACGCCGAATTCCAGAAGGCCGGCGCCGAGGTGTACATCGTCACCACCGACACCCACTTCTCCCACAAGGTCTGGCACGAAACCTCCCCGGCCGTCGGCAAGGCCCAGTTCCCGCTGATCGGCGACCCGACCCACGCGCTGACCAACGCTTTCGGCGTGCACATTCCGGAAGAAGGCCTGGCCCTGCGCGGCACCTTCATCATCAACCCGGAAGGCGTGATCAAGACCCTGGAAATCCACTCCAACGAGATCGCCCGTGACGTCAGCGAGACCCTGCGCAAGCTGAAGGCCGCCCAGTTCACCGCCGCCCACCCGGGCCAGGTCTGCCCGGCCAAGTGGAAGGAAGGTGCCGAAGCCCTGACTCCGTCCCTGGATCTGGTCGGCAAGATCTAAGCAACCCTGCGGTTGCCGCGCTGCGAGAGCCGCGACCCGGCTCTCCATGCGCCCGAACGCCCGGGCGCGATCCGCCCGGGCGTTTTACTACCCAAATTTTGCACAGGATATCGATGCCATGTTGGACGCCAATCTGAAAACCCAGTTGAAGGCCTACCTCGAGAAGGTCACCCAGCCGTTCGAGATCGTCGCGTCCCTCGATGACGGCGCGAAATCCCAGGAACTGCTCGGTCTGCTGACCGACATCGCCAGCCTGAGCGACAAAATCGCCCTGCGCAGCGACGGCGACGATAGCCGCAAGCCCTCGTTTGCCCTGAACCGCATCAATGGCAACATCAGCCTGCGTTTCGCCGGCATCCCGATGGGCCACGAATTCTCCTCGCTGGTACTCGCCCTGCTGCAGGTCGGCGGCCACCCGTCGAAGACCAGCGCGGACGTGATCGAACAGATCAAGAACCTCGAAGGCGAATTCAACTTCGAGACCTATTTCTCGCTGTCCTGCCAGAACTGCCCCGACGTGGTGCAGGCGCTGAACCTGATGGCCGTGCTCAACCCCAACATCCGCCACGTCGCCATCGACGGCGCGCTGTTCCAGGATGAGGTCGAGCAACGCCAGATCATGTCGGTGCCGAGCATCTACCTCAACGGCGAACTGTTCGGCCAGGGCCGCATGGGCGAAGAAGAGATTCTCGCCAAGCTCGACACCGGTGCCAGCGCCCGCGATGCCGAGAAGCTCAATGCCAAGGACGCCTTCGATGTGCTGGTGGTCGGCGGCGGCCCGGCCGGCGCTACCGCGGCGATCTACGCCGCCCGCAAGGGCATCCGTACCGGTGTCGCCGCCGAGCGCTTCGGCGGCCAGGTGCTGGACACCATGGCCATCGAGAACTTCATCTCGGTACCGGAGACCGAAGGCCCGAAACTGGCCCGCGCCCTGGAAGAACACGTCAGGCAGTACGACGTCGACATCATGAACCTGCAACGCGCCGCCAAGCTGGTGCCGGCGGCCAGCGAAGGCGGGCTGCATGAAGTGCAGTTCGACAACGGCGCCGCACTGAAGGCCAAGACCGTGATCGTCGCCACCGGCGCTCGCTGGCGCGAGATGAACGTGCCGGGCGAGCAGGAATACCGCGGCCGCGGCGTGGCCTACTGCCCGCACTGCGACGGCCCGCTGTTCAAGGGCAAGCGCGTGGCGGTGATCGGCGGTGGCAACTCCGGCGTCGAGGCGGCCATCGACCTGGCCGGCATCGTCGCCCACGTCACCCTGCTTGAGTTCGGTGAGCAACTGCGTGCCGATGCGGTACTGCAGAACAAGCTGCGCAGCCTGCCCAACGTCACCATCCTGACCATGGCGCAGACCACCGAGGTCAAGGGCGACGGCCAGAAGGTCACCGGCCTGGTGTACAAGGACCGCGGCAGCGAGGCGGTCCACACCGTCGAGCTGGAAGGCATCTTCGTGCAGATCGGCCTGCTGCCCAATAGCGACTGGCTGAAAGGCACCGTCGAGCTGACCCGCTTCGGCGAGATCATCACCGACGCCAAGGGCCAGACCAACATCCCCGGCGTGTTCGGCGCCGGCGATGTGACCACCGTGCCCTACAAGCAGATCGTCATCGCCGTGGGCGAAGGGGCCAAGGCCGCGCTGAGCGCCTTCGACCACCTGATCCGCCAGGCCTGACCGCCCGCTTCACCCGCGCCGCGCCACTCCCTCCGGGAGGGCGCGGCGTTTTTGTTGGCACTGGGGCCTCCCCGCGCGGCCGCGGCAGCCCGCCACCCACGCCCACACCTGCGGTGGTGCACGCCCAGGCGCAGGCGAGCGTGCCTAGCCCTTTATTGGCGCTTGCGCAGCGCCGCGTTCAGATTGTCGACCACCTCGGCCCAGTCGGCATCGCCGAGGATCTCCTCGCGCAGGAACGCCGCCTGCGCCGGAGTCCAGAAGCTGGCGTCGGCCAGGTCGACATTCTCCGGCAGTGGCGCATGACGTTCGAGAAACTGGCTGATTGCGTCGTTGTCGTTGGGCAAGCCCAGTTGCTCGAACAGGTGGTGAAAGGCGTGGATCGGCTGTTCCATGGAATCCTCCGGCAATGCCTGCAGCATGGTTGGGAACAGCACAGAGTATTGTCCAGCGCGGACGAACCTGCCGGCGCCAGCGCTACGCTGGCCGCCCAATGGTGCGGCACGGCTCATACCGATAGCGCAGCGTCAGCCCGTTCAGGCCAGTCCCAGGGTCAGCGCCGTCAGCACGGCATAACGGATACCCTTGGCCAGGGTGACGCAGGCCAGCACGACCCAGAACGACTCGCGCATCACCCCGGCCACCAGGGTCAGCGGATCACCGACCACCGGCAGCCAGCTGAACAGCAGCGACCAGCGGCCAAACCGCTGATACCAGTGCCGGGCGCGCTGCAGGTGCCGCTCGCGCACCGGGAACCAGCGCTTCTCGCGAAAACGCTCGAGATACAGCCCCAGCAGCCAGTTGAGCAGCGAGCCGAGCACGTTGCCGGCGGTGGCCACCGCCAGCAGGGTCAGCACCGGCTGGCGTTCGGCCAGCAGCAGGCCGACCAGCAGCGCCTCGGACTGCAGCGGCAGCAGGCTGGCGGCGCCGAAGGCGGCGAAGAACAGCCCGAGATAGGCGGAAAGATCGAGCATGGCGAGTGCAGCGGCACCTCGGCGAAGAAAGCCTTACTCGGCGTCGGCCTCGCGGATCAACGCGTAGTCGAAACCATAGACATCGCTGAACCACACCGGACTGCCCTCAGCCATGCCGCCATAGGTCACCCGCAGGGCCAGCAGGCTGGCGCCGTAGCCCAGATCGGCCAGACGCCGGGGGAACAGGTCACGGTAGAAGCTGCTGGCCTCCTCGTACTCGGCGCTGGCCTGCGCCTCGTCGTTGGGGAAGCGCGCATCCAACTCGGCATCGAAGCGGGCGAACCGCGCGGCGAAGTCGTCCGAAGCGTAGACGAACTCGTCTTCCTCGCCGCCGAAGACGAAGGCCAGGTGCTCGCAGGGGGTTTCCAGGTACTCGTCGTCCTGTTCGACGAACTGCTGCTGGCCGCAGATCGGGCAGTGCACCTTGGGCGGCTGCAAGCCGAACGGCTGTTCGATGGCGACGTAACCGACCTGACCGGCAACCGGGGAAACGTTGTCCTGCATGAAATCCTCGCTGAAATCGACCCTGCAACGAAACGGGGCGACCTGATCGGTCGCCCCGTGGGTATGGCAAGTTTAAGTGTTCGAGCCGAACTGTGGGCGAGAAATCGCCGCCCGATCAGAGCTTCCAGGCGTAGGCGATACCGAAGCTGTCCTGCTGCATCTTCAGATCCACCTCGCCGCCGCCCAGCTGCGGGGCGATCGAGTTGCGGCCCTTGAGTTCCTCGCTGAAGGCGTGGGCGTAGAACACGCTGATCTCGTTGCCGGACTCCTGCGCCCAGGTGGCGCCGAGGGTCAGGTGCTTGCGCACCACGCCCGGCGCCAGGGTGTTGAAGAAGGTCTCGCGCTTGTCCAGCGCCTGGTCGGCCCAGCTGTAGCCGCCGCGCAGGGTCAGCTGCTGGTTCACCGCGTAGCTGGCGCCGAGCTTGTACACGCGGATGTCTTCCCAGCCGAAGTTCGGACCGTCCTCGGAACCGAGCCGATTACCACTGAACAGCACGCTGACCGGATTGGAAATGGCCTTCACGTCGCTGTAGTCGATCTGCTGCACGTCCGCGGCCAGGGTCAGGCGCTCGGTGGCGCGCCAGGCCAGGCCGATACCGTAGTTTTCCGGAATGTCGAAGCTGCCGTGGTCGGCGAACAGGCCTTCGTAACGGTCGAACTTGCCGGTCTTGATCTTCGACGACCAGGCCACACCGACGCTCAGCGTATCGGTGAGCTGGCCGTTCCAGCCCAGGCGCAGGCCCCAGCCATCGGAATGGTCGTGGCCATTGTTGGTCACCTTGCCCGGTGCCTCGGAAGTCATGCCGTTGTCGAACGCGCTCAGGCCGCGCGCCTCGAAGCGCTGGTAGGCGTAGTTGAGGCCGATGCCGAAGCTGTGCCGCTCGTTGAGGCGCCAGGCCAGCGACGGGGTGACGAACACCTGGCTCAGATCGACGCCAGCGTCACCCTGGCTGCCGTAGGCGCCGAACGGATTGCGCCCGTAGTCGGTGTTCATGCCGCCGTTGCCGTACACCGCCAGGCCGAAGGCCAGGCGCTCGTTGAGCTGGCGGGTGTAACCGAACTCGGGGATCAGGAAGGCGTCGCTGTCGTTGCCCTCGTACTGGCCGTCGGCCGAGCCGGCGGGACCGAGGTTGTTGCCGTGGATCTCCACGCTGCGATCGGGCTTGAAGTAGGTCACGCCCAGATCCAGGCGGTCGCCCACCAGCGCGGTGCCGGCCGGGTTGGTCGCGGCCGCCAGGGCATCCTGCGGCAGGGCATAGCCGACACCCGCCATGCCGAGGGACTTGATGCCGTAACCGTGGGCGAAATAGCCGTTGGTGGCGAAGGCCAGCGGACTGGCGGTGGCGCCAGCGGCCAGCAGGACAGCGAATAGCGACTTGTTGAACGACATGCAGATTCCCCCCGGAAAACTGTCGGCTGCCAGCGGCAGACCGTGAATGGGGGCAATCTTAAACAAAATACATAATGTGCAATTATAATATTAGGCGATACTTTAATGCCCTAACGATCTATAAAGTCAGCTCAGCGCCAACTCAGGCCTGCGGGCAGTAGAGTTGGTACAGGGTGCCGAGCAGCACCAGCAATTTGGGTTCGGCTATCGAATAGAACATGCGCTTGCCGTCGCGCCGCGTCTGCACCAGCCCTTCCGCGCGCAGTACCGCCAGTTGCTGCGACAGACTCGGCTGACGCAGACCGAGCAGCTCTTCCAGCTCCCCGACCGAGCGCTCGCCCTGGCTCAGCTGACAGAGCAGCAACAGGCGATCCGGATTGCCGAGGGTGCGCAGCACGGCGGCGGCTTCGCTGGCGGCGGTGCGCATCAGCTGCATGTCGAGATCGGCTTGGGCTTCGCTCATGGCACGAGGATTCCTTCTGTCGCGGGCCGGTGAATGTATACAGCGCGACAGTATCGCGCGAACACTCGGCCACGACCATGCCTGTCACCCTGCCAGCATGCCTATGCAGGCGCGTAACGCGCTGTCTATAATGCCCACTATTACTGTATAAAAAAACAGTCAACCAGCATTATGCAGGCAGATGAGGTGGCGCATGGCCGTCGAAGTGGTTTACCGCAGCAGCCGGGATTTGGAGCGTTTGTTCATGGATAAAGCCGAAGCAGATCGTCACGACCGGATGCTCGAGCTGGCGGAGAAGCTCGCCGAGGTGTTGCGGCAAGCCCAACCGGCACTGGACGAGCGCCAGGCCGAGGAACTCGGCATCTACATGGCAAAGCATCGCGAGCTGTTTGCCAAGGCCTTCCGCAACCAGACCGACGCGCTGGACGAACTGCTCGCTCCGACCGGCGCGTAATGCCCCGGCGCAGTCTCAGCCGCCGGTGGCATTCATGAAGCGCACCACCTGCACCTCGCCGGACACCGCGAACTCGTGGCGCAGCGGCTTGCGTTGCAGGGCTGCGCCGATGGCCTCGACCAGCGGCCGATCCTCGGTCGGATGACGACGCACCAGGCCGCGCAGGTCCAGCGAATGCTCGTGCCCCAGGCACAGCAGCAGACGGCCCTCGGCAGTCAAGCGCAGGCGGTTGCAGCTTGAGCAGAAGTTGTGCGAGTGGGGCGAGATGAAGCCGACGCGGGTATCGGGATGGCCCTCCAGCCGCACGTAGCGCGCCGGCCCGCCGCTCTGCTCGGGGCTGTCGAACAGGTTGTAGCGCTCGGCGATCCGCGCGCGCACCTCGTCGCTGGAACAGAACGCCTCACCGCGATCGCGCCCCACCTGGCCCAGCGGCATCTCCTCGATGAAGCTGATATCCAGGCCGCGGGCCACGGCGAAATCCACCAGCGCCGCCACCTCGTCGTCGTTGCGCCCCTTCATGATCACACTGTTGAGCTTGATGCGGGCAAAGCCGGCGTCGCGCGCCGCCTCGATGCCGGCCAGCACCTGGGCCAGGTCGCCGGTGCGGGTGATCGCCCGGAAGCGCTGGGCATCCAGGCTGTCGAGACTGATGTTCAGGCGCTTGACCCCGGCCTCGGCCAGCGGTCGGGCGAGCTTGCCCAGTTGCGAGCCGTTGCTGGTCATCACCAGCTCGCGCAAGCCCGGCAGTGCCGCGATCTGCCGGCACAGGTCGACGATGCCGCGACGTACCAGCGGCTCGCCGCCGGTCAGGCGGATCTTCTTCACCCCGAGATCGACGAACAGGCGAGCGATACGCACGATCTCCTCGAAGCCGAGCACCTGCTGGCGCGGCAGGAAGGTCATCTCCTCGGCCATGCAGTAGACACAGCGAAAGTCGCAGCGATCCGTCACCGACAGGCGCAGGTAGTCGATCTTGCGACCATGGCCGTCGAGCAGCATGGCGTCGTTCATCTGGCGTTTCTCCTCGTGGCCGCGCCGAGCCGAGCCGTCGGGCGCTGCAGCCGCACGATGCAAGGACTGCACCAGCGCTGCGTGCACGGCTCGCCGGCGCTCCTTGCTCACTAGTTAAGCATGCGGGTCGGCTTTTCGCGGCGGTCAGCCCTGGCAAGGCCTTGCACCAGCGAGGAGCATGACGCAGTGCAAAGCCGCGACGGCGCACCACGGCAGAACATGGCAGGCCTTGGCGCTTACGTCCAGCGCTGCGCTGCGGCCTGGTCGCTGTCGCGGCCATCGACCCAGCGCGCGCCATCGGCAGTGTCCTCGCGCTTCCAGAACGGCGCACGGGTCTTCAGGTAGTCCATGATGAAGTTGCAGGCGTCGAAGGCGGCCTGGCGATGGCTGCTGGCGGTGCCGACGAAGACGATCGGCTCGCCCGGCTGCAGGTGACCGACGCGATGGACGATCTCCACGCCGAGCAGCGGCCAGCGCTCTTTGGCCTGCTCGACGATGCCGGCCAGGGCCTTTTCGGTCATGCCCGGATAGTGCTCGAGGGTCATCGCCGACACCGCATTGCCGTCGTTGTAGTCGCGCACGTAGCCGACGAAGCCGACCACTGCGCCGATGCCGGCGTTGGCGGCGTGCAGCGCCTCCAGTTCGACGCCGGGCTGGAAGGCCGCAACCTGGACTCGAATTGCCATGTCAGCCTCCGGTCACCGGTGGGAAGAAGGCCACCTCGTCACCGTCGGCCAGCGGCTCGGCGAGGCTGCACAGCTCCTGGTTGCGTGCGCACAGCAGGCTCTTCTCGGCCAGCACCTGCCAGGCCGCGCCGCGCGCCAGCAGCTGACGACGCAGGGCATCGAGGCTGTCCAGTTCGGCCGACCACGGCAGGCTCTCGCCGTCGCTGCCCAGCACCTCGCGGTAGCGGGCGAAGAAACGCACCTCGATCATGCTGGCTGCTCCGCACGGTAGTCGCCACTCTTGCCGCCGCTCTTTTCCAGCAGGCGCACGCGTTCGATGGTCATGCCGCGGTCCACCGCCTTGCACATGTCGTAGAGGGTCAGCGCGGCGACGCTGGCGGCGGTCAGCGCCTCCATTTCCACCCCCGTCTGCCCCGCCAGCTTGCAGCGGGCGACGATATGCACCGCGTCCTCTCCTTGCGGCTCCAGTTCGACACGAATGCCGGTGAGCAGCAACGGATGGCACAGCGGGATCAGCTCGTGGGTCTTCTTCGCCGCCATGATCCCGGCCACCCGCGCCACGGCGAACACGTCGCCCTTGGGGTGGCCGCCGGAGACGATCAGCTTGAGGGTCTGCGGCTGCATGCGCACCAGCGCCTCGGCACTGGCTTGGCGAGCGGTGGTGGCCTTGTCGGTGACATCGACCATGTTGGCCCGCCCCTGGGCATCCAGATGGGTCAGTCCAGTGGTCGCCGCGGATGAAGGTTGCAGGGCAGCCGTGGTGGGCGCCAGGCCGGTCGCATCCGACTGCTGCGGGCGGGACTCCTCGTCGGACTCGCCCGGCATCGCGCCACGCGGTCCGGCAGCCACCAGCGCCTCGAGCGTATTCAGATTGGCCAGCCGCGGATCGTCTTGCGCACAGCCCAGTACCTGGGCGTTGGCCGCCAGCAGGAAACTCAGCGGACTGCGCTCGCCGGCCTGCCAGGCGCGCTCCAGCTCGCCCTGCAGGCAGCGCGGAATCATGCAGAACAGCGGCTCCAACTGCCCGCCGCGGCGCAGCAGCAAGGGGCGCTGCGGCTCGCACACGGCCTGGTGGCGCATGGAAAACAGCAGGTCGGCGTCGATATGCGGCGCATCGCAAGGCAGCACCAGCAGCCAGTCGTGGCGCATCGCGGCGAGGCCGGCGCGGATACCGGCCAGCGGGCCGGGAAAATCGTCGCCGTCGTCGCTCACCAGGCGGTCGGCCCACAGCGCATAGTTCTCGGCGTTGCGGTTGCAGGAGATGATCAGGTCGTCGGTCAGCGGCTGCACCCGTTCGCTCAGCGTGGCGATCAGCGGGCGGCCGGCAAACTCCACCAGCCCCTTGTCCACTCCGCCCATGCGCCGCCCTCGCCCGCCGGCGAGCAGCAGCACGGAACAGGGGGGCAGGTCAGCGGCAGCAGCAAGCATGGCGATTCTCCAAGCGGTTGGTCTTGCCGCGATGGTACACCGCCACGCGCGCGCCGCCAGCCGACGCGTTCACCAAGCCGCACGCATGGAGCCTGACGACAGCGGATTCGTTCATCCTGCGCAGGATCAGCGGGCTGGCCAAGCGCCAGCCCATCCCGGGCCGCCCGGCCGGCTCAGCCCTCCGGCTGCTCCAGCGCGGTGACCAGTGCCTTGAAGAAACGCCCCGCCTCGCCGCCGGTGACCGCGCGATGATCGAAGGTCAGCGACAGCGGCAGGATCGGGTGCACCACCACCTTGCCGTCCACCGCCACCGGCTGGTCGCGGATCACCCCGGCGCCGATGATCGCCACCTGCGGCGGCACCACCACGGGGCTGGCATAACGGCCGAACAGGGTGCCGAAGTTGGTCAGGGTCAGGGTCGCGCCCATCATTTCCTGCGGCGGAATCGAGCGCGCCTTCACGTCCGCGCGCAGGCGGCGCATGCCCTCGCGCAGGTCATCGGCATCGCGCTGGCCGACATTGCGCAGCACCGGCACGAACAGCCCGTCCGGGGTGTCCACGGCGATGCCCAGGTCGAGCTGCTCGTGGCGGCGCACGGCCAGTGCCTTGCCGTCGAACCAGGCGTTGAGCCCCGGCTCGGCGCGGCAGGCCACGGCGATGGCCTGGGCCAGGCGCACCAGCGGTTCGCGCGCGGTGGGCCAGCGGCTGAGATCGGCGTCCTCGGCCAGCATCACCGGTACCACCTCGGCATGCGCGCGCGCCATGTTCAGCGCCATGCTGCGCCGCACGCCGCGCAGGCGCTCGCCACCGAAGCTGGCGCGGGCACTTTCGGCCACCGCCTCGACATCGCCGCGGGTGATCAGCCCGTCGGCGCCGCTACCGGTCAGCCCGCCCAGCTCGATACCCAGCTGGCGGGCCAGTTGACGCACCGCCGGGGTGGCGCGCGGCGCCAGGTGCTCGCGGGTCGACGGCGCGGCACCGATGAAGAAGCTGTCGCCCTCCCCGCCCTCGCCGGCCTCCAGCTTGCCGACCACGGTGCCGCTGTCCTCGCCCTCGCCTTCGTAGGCCAGCAAGGGCTCGCCGACGTGGATGATGTCGCCGTCGACGCCGTAGGTCTTCAGCACCACGCCGTCATAGGGCGCAGGAATATCGACGATGGCCTTGGCGGTTTCCACCGAGACCAGCAGCTGGTCGGCCTTGACGCTGTCGCCGGGCTTGACGTGCCACTCGACGATCTCCGCTTCCTGCAGGCCTTCGCCGAGGTCGGGCAGCTTGAAGTGTTTCATGGCGACTCTCCGTAGGGTGCGCCGTGCGCACCGATCACGTTATTCCACGGTGCGCGCGCTCAGGCGTACTCCAGCACCGCATCGCAGGCGGCGAGGATGTCGCCGACGTCCG
The DNA here is from genome assembly GCF_019097855.1 of Geopseudomonas aromaticivorans. Lineage (GTDB taxonomy): Bacteria > Pseudomonadota > Gammaproteobacteria > Pseudomonadales > Pseudomonadaceae > Geopseudomonas > Geopseudomonas aromaticivorans. The sequence continues at coordinate 22,776 of NZ_JAHRGL010000040.1, read as the reverse complement.
GCAGGTAGTACGGCTCCAGGCGGTACAGCGGCGGCGGGATGTCCGGCGCGGCGACCCGCTGGATCGGCGCCTGCAGGTCGAGCAGCGCGCGCTCGTACAGGCTGGCGGCGATCTCCGCGCCCACCCCGCCGCTCTTCGGCGCCTCCTGGACGATCACGCAGCGCCCGGTCTTGCGTACCGAGGCTTCCAGGGTGTCGAGGTCCAGCGGCTTGATGCTCGCCACGTCGATCACCTCGGCGCTGACCCCGCGCTCGGCCAGCGCGCTGGCGGCCTGCAGCGTCTCGTGCACGCTGGCCCCCCAGCTGACCAGGGTCAGGTCGCTGCCCTCGCGCAGGGTGAAGCAGCTGTCCAGCGGCAGGCGGCGGCCGTCGTCGACCAAGGGCTGCGGGTTCATCCGGTACAGCCGGGTCGGCTCGAGAAAGATCACCGGATCGGGATCGTCGATGGCCGCCAGCAGCAGGCCGTAGGCCCGTGCCGGCGACGAGGGGATGACCACGCGCAGGCCGGGGATGTGGGCGAACAGCGCCTCGGTCGCCTCGCTGTGGTGCTCGGGCGCGCGGATGCCGGCGCCCATCGGCGAGCGCAGCACCAGCGGGCAGCTCAGCCGGCCGCGGGTGCGGTTGCGCAGGCGGCCGGCGTGCGACACCAGCTGCTCCATGGCGGCGTAGATGAAGCCGAGGAACTGGATCTCCATCACCGGCTTGAGGCCTTGGCTGGCCATGCCGATGGACAGGCCGGCGATCATGTTCTCCGCCAGCGGCGTGTCGATCACCCGCTTGAAGCCGAAGGCATCGCGCAGGCCGAGGGTGGCGCGGAACACGCCGCCGTTGACGCCGATGTCCTCGCCGAGCACCACCACGTTGGCGTCCTCGGCCATCGCCCGATGCAGGGCCAGGTTGACCGCCTCGAGCAGGGTGTATTTTTTCTCACTCATGATCCGCTCCTTGCGTGCGGCGGACGACGCGTTCGGCGAACTGCTCGCGCTGCTCGGCCAGCGCCGCCGGCCAGTCGGCATAGACGTGGCGGAATACCTCCTGCAGGTCCTGGGGCGGGGTCGCCTCGTAGGCGTCGATGGCCTGCTGCAGCTCGGCCTGGGTCTCGGCCACCAGCGCCTGCTCGCGCGACTCGTCCCACCAGCCGCGCGCCACCAGGAAGTTCTGCAGGCGCTTGATCGGCTCCTCGTGCCAGGCCTGGTTGACCTCCTCGGCGCTGCGGTAGCGGGTGGCGTCGTCGGCGGTGGTGTGGTCGCAGAGGCGGTAGGTGATGCACTCCAGCAGGGTCGGCCCCTTGCCCTGGCGGGCGTGGTCGATGGCCTGGCGCAGGCGCTCGGCCACCGCGATCACATCGTTGCCGTCCACCTGCTCGCCGGCGAAGCCGGCGCCGATGGCCTTCTGCGCCAGGGTCGGCGCGCCGCACTGGATGCGCCGCGGCACCGAAATCGCCCACTGGTTGTTGTTGACCACGAACACCACCGGCAGCTGCCAGGCGCCGGCGACATTCAGGGCCTCGAGGAAGTCGCCCTTGCTGGTGGCGCCGTCGCCGCAGGTGGTCAGCGCCACCCGTGGCTCGCCGCGGATCTTGAACGCACTGGCCACGCCACAGGCATGCAGCGCTTGGGTGGCGATCGGCACACACAGCGGGAAGTCGCCGCTCGCCACCGCGCCGGCATAGGCGCTGCCGCGTTCGTCGCCGCCCCAGTACAGCAGCATCTCGCGCATGCTCACCCCGCGCAGCAGCTGGGCGGCGCTGTCGCGGTAGTAGGGCAGGAACACGTCGTCGCCACGCAGCAGGCTGCCGATGGCGGTGCCGATGGCTTCCTGCCCCAAGCTGGAGGCATAGGTGCCGATGCGCCCGGTACGCTGCAGGGCGATCACCTTCTGATCGAGCAGGCGGGTGCGCAACATGGCGCGATACAGCCCGACCACCCGTGCGCCGTCCTCCACCCAGTCGGGCAGCGGCCCCAGTGGCTGGCCGTCGGCATCGAGGTAGCGGGTGTACGGTAGATCGATTCGCGAAGGGGACATGGCTTCCTCCCAGGCACCGCGCGAGTGCGTTGGAACCTGCCGCCGGTGGCGGCAGGTGTGGAGCAGCACATCAGGAACCGTAGATCAGTCGCTCGGCCAGGCTGTCGGCGACCCGCGCCGGCGAACGCCGCTCGACCAGAGCCTCGTCGTAGATCTCGGTCAGCCGGCTGTCGATGTGCGCCAGGTGGGCGGTGATTTCCTCATGGCTGCACCCTTGGTGCTGCAGGGCGACGAAGATCAGTCCGCCGGAATTGATCACGTAGTCCGGCGCGTAGAGGATGCCGCGCGCCGCCAGCTCGTCGCCCATTTCCGGGCTGTCCAGCTGGTTGTTGGCGGCACCGGCCACCGCCGCACAGCGCAGCTTGCCGATGGTCTGCGGGTTGATCACCCCACCCAGGCCGCAGGGGGCGAGGATGTCGCAGGGCATGGTGAGCAGCGCGTCGGCCACCACCGGCTGGGCGCCGAAGTGCTCGACCGCCTGCTCCAGGCGGCCCTCGTCGATATCGCTGACGATCAGCCGGGCACCGGCCTCGGCCAGGTGCCCGGCCAGGGCGAAGCCGACATGGCCGAGGCCCTGCACGGCGATGCACAGCCCGTCGAGCTTGTCGCTGCCCAGGCGCGCCTTGGCGGTGGCGCGGATGCCGGCGAGCACGCCGAGCGCCGTGTGCGGTGACGGATCGCCGCCCGCCGTGGTGCTGGTGACATGCGCGGTGTGCCGGGCGATGCAGTCCATGTCGACACCCGAGGTACCGCTGTCCACCGCGGTGATGTAGCGCCCGCCGAGCTTGTCGACGAAGCGGCCGAAGGCCTCGAACAGCGCCTCGCGGCTGCTCGGTTGCGGCGGACGGATGATCACCGCCTTGCCGCCGCCCAGCGCCAGGCCGGCCAGCGCGGCCTTGTAGCTCATGCCGCGGGCCAGGCGTGCGGCATCGCGCACGGCACTGTCGACATCGGGATAGGCCAGATAGCGGCAACCGCCGAGCGCCGGGCCGAGGTGGGTATTGTGGATGGCGACGATCGCCTGCAGCCCGGTTTGCGGGTCGCTGGCCAGATGCAGCTCTTCGACGCGCACGGCTTCCATGGTGGCGAACATGAGACGAACTCCTGACTGGTCGGTGGACTAGGCGTCGTCGACAGGGCGTCTCCCACAGCTGATCCCGATCTGGTCATCCCCCGACCGCCCGGCACAGCTTTCTGCACGCAACCCTGCGCGCGGCCCCATGGCCCGCGCGACGCTTCTTTTCCCTGAGTATAGGCAGTGCCGGAGAGCCTGCCCGACCAGTCGGAGAGATCGGCTCAGCGCAGCTTGAGCAGCTGCGCCGCCAGGCGCGCCAGCCACGGCTCGGCGTCCTCGGCCGGGGTCACCGTCTCGCTGGCATCCAGTTGCAGTTGCGACTGCACATCGCGCATGCCCAGCTTCAGCAACAGCGCATGGGCCTGCAGGGCGGCGGCACAGAAGTTTTCGCCGTAGCACGAGTCGCCCAGGCCGATCACCGCTACCGGCCGGCCACGCCAGTCGGGCTGCCAGGCTTCGATCTCGTCGAGCAGCGCCTGCAGGTCGTCCGGCACCTCGCCCATGCCGGTGGTCGAGGTCACCACCAGCAGCGCCTGCGGGTCCAGCGCCAGCAGCGCATCGAGGCCGATATCCGGCAGATGGCACGCGGCCAGGCCGGCAGCCGTCAGCTGCTGTTCGGCATGGCGGGCCACCTCTTCGGCGGCACCGAAGGCAGAACCTGAGAGAATGGCGACTTCGAGCATGAAGGCTCCTGAGGGCAGCAAGGGAAAGCCGCCATTATGCGCCAATGCGCAGCTGCTGCGCCGCCATGGCAAGCGCACGGGGATGGATTAGAATGCCGCCATCACCTACAGGACAGTCCCGATGATCAACGCCAAGCTGCTGCAACTGGTAATCGACGCCTCCAACGACGGCATCGTGGTGGCCGAACAGGAAGGCGACGACAACATCCTCATCTACGCCAACCGGGCCTTCGAGCGCCTGACCGGCTACAGCGTCGACGACATCCTCTATCAGGACTGCCGCTTCCTGCAGGCCGGCGACCGCGCCCAGCCCGGCCTGGACGCCATCCGCCAGGCGGTGCGCGAGCACCGTCCGTGCCGCCAGGTGATTCGCAACTATCGCAAGGATGGTTCGCCGTTCTGGAACGAGCTGTCGATCACCCCGGTGCTCAACGAGGCCGACCAGCTGACCTACTACATCGGCATCCAGAAGGACGTCACCGGGCAGGTCGAGGCGGAGCAGCGCGTGCGCGAGCTGGAAGCCGAACTGGCCGCGGCGAAGGCCGAGCTGGCCGCCCTGCGCGCCGGCCAGGCCTGAACCCCGCGAGCGACGTCGGTCCGCGCTCTGCCGCCGGCGTGCTGGCGCAGAGGCGCGGATCGCGACCATCCCTTTCGCGATCCGCAAAATAAAAAACTCCGGCAGCCAAAAAATCCGAGATCGGCGGCTGCCGGAGTGCGCAGGCAGAGCGCGGCATACAGGCTCTCAAGGGGTGGACTGTACGGCGCGCATTTCTGTATAGCTTTTGTATAGGAAATTGCCGCACACAGCAAGCATTCCTGTACAGCGCGCACAGTATTTTTTCGCCAAGCGCACGCAGCACCGCCCGAGGCACACCCGGGCGACGGTTGTCGTGGATGGAATCATGGGGAAGCGACCCGGGCAGCCGGGTCGGCAGAATGCGCCCGTCAGGTATCCAGATGACCGGCAAGGAACTGGCGCAGACGCCGCGGCATCAGCCGCCCCTCGCTGCCCAGACAGGCGATCGGCGTGCCCTGCAGGGACTCCTCGGCCAACTCGGCCACCTCGCCGGCCAGCGCCAGCGGACAGTCCAGCGCCAGCACCAGGCGCCCGAGCTGGCGCGGCAGCTCGGCTTCCGGCGGACGATTGGAGAACAGCACCAGCGCCTGCGGCTGGATCTTCTCGCACACCAGCGGCAGCTCGTCGAACGGCTGGCCAATGCCGAGTAGGCTCACCGCCAGGTCGCTGCCGGCCAGCAGCAGACCGGTCACCAGCAGCTCCAGCTCGTGGCCATGGCCGGGCAGCGCGGCCAGCAGCACGCGCTCCTCGCTTTGCCCGCGGCTCAGCTGCAGGCGCTGCAGGGCGCGCCCGCGCAGGAAGGTGTCGAGAAACAGCCACTCGCTGGTCTGGCCGAAACCGTCCTGACGCAGCAGCAGCTCCTGCCACACCGGCAGCAGCACGTCCTGGAACACCACCGCCAGCGGATAGCTGGAGAACACCTGACCGTAGAGACGCTCCAGGCCCGTCTCGTCGAAGGCCGCCACGGCGCGGCGCAGCTGCGCCTGCCACTCGCCCCACTCGCCGGCGGCCACATCGTCGTAGGTCGGCGTGCTGGGCGCCTTGGCCGTGCTGCTGCGGGCGAGGATCTTGCCGACCTTGCTGACCGCCACGCCGCGCTCGATCCAGGCCAGGATGCTGCGCACCGCATCGATGTCGGCCAGCGAATACAGGCGGTGGCCGCTGTCGGTGCGGGTCGGCTGGATCAGCCCGTAGCGCCGCTCCCAGGCCCGCAGGGTGACCGGGTTGACGCCGGTCAGGCGCGACACCTCGCGGATCGGATACAGCTCTTCCTCGCGAGGTACGGCGGGGACGCTGACGGAGGCGACGGAGAATTCGGGCATGGCATGGGCACCGCACGGCGGATGTGAGTGGCAATTGTAACTCAGGCCATTGCCGGCTTAAATTGTACAGCACATGTACAAAGAGGGACGCTCGCCATGCGCCATCCCACTGCCTGGCCACTGACGCTCTACTATGCCGGCGACTGCCCGCTGTGCGCCCGCGAGATTCGCGTCCTGCGCCGGCGCGCCTCGCCACAGCGCCTGCAGCTGGTGGATATCGACGCCGCCGACTTCGATCCCGCGCCGCTGGGCTTCAGTCGCAGCCAGCTGCAGCAGCGCCTGCATGCACGTTTCGCCGATGGCCAATGGATCAGCGGCCTCGACGCCACCTTCTGGAGCTGGTGCGCCGCCGGCCTCGGTCGCTGGGCCGCGCCCTTGCGCTGGCCGCTGCTGCGTCCGCTGCTGGAGCTCGGCTATCGACTGTTCTGCCGCCTGCGCCCCTACCTGCACTGGCTGCCTCATCCGGACGGCGCGGCGCGCTGTCGCGCAGGGACCTGCGAACTGCCGGAGCGCACCAGCAGCGGCGGCAGGGATTGAGGCCCGCAAGCGCTGCCACGGCAGAAAATCTGCCAAAAACATGTACAAAACAAAAACAACAGTACAATAAAATACCAAATCAAAAAGCCTGCACAGCCGCGAAAAACGGCGTCTTATCCACCTTCCTCGGTAACAAACCCGACAAAAACCGACTACCCACACGGCCCGCAGGGTTGTACAAGATCGAAGACTGATATAACTTTGCCTCTGGTTCAGTCGGTGCTCCGTCCCGCACTTGTCAGGTACCCGGCGGCTGTGCCGCTGAACCTTCCCAGAATCCAAGAGGCCGCCATGAGCCAGTCACCCGCCCCCATCCTGATCACCGGCGCCAGCCAGCGTGTCGGGTTGCATTGCGCGCGGCGCCTGCTCGACGAGGGCCAGCCACTGATCGTCAGCTACCGCACGGAGCGTCCGGCGCTCGACGACCTGCGCCAGCGCGGCGCGCTGACCCTGGCGGCCGACTTTTCCAGCGAGGCCGGCGTCCTCGCCTTCATCGACCAGCTCAAGCAGCACACCGAGCGCCTGCGCGCCATCGTGCACAATGCCTCCGACTGGCTGCGCGAGGAACCCGGACATGAGGCCGAAGCCTTCACCCGGATGGTCAACGTGCATATGCTGGCGCCCTACCTGATCAACCTGCGTTGCCGCGAACTGCTCGAGCACTGCGAGTTGGCCGATATCGTGCATATCACCGACGACGTGGCCCGTCGCGGCAGCGCCAACCGCGTGGCCTACTGCGCCAGCAAGGCCGGACTGGAAAACCTGACCCTGTCGTTCGCGGCGCAGTTCGCCCCGCGGATCAAGGTCAACGCCATCGCCCCGGCGCTGGTGATGTTTCACGAGCACGACGACGCCGCGTACCGCGAGAAAACCCTGGCCAAGTCGGCCCTCGGCATCGAGCCGGGAGCGGAGGTCATCTACCAGAGCCTGCGCTATCTTCTGGACAACCCCTACGTCACCGGCACCAGCCTGTGCGTCAACGGCGGCCGCCACCTGAAGTGAGCCCGCTACAGTGAGCCCCCAACCGGCCGCCACGAGGAATCGAACATGAGCGATCAGCTGTCGCAAATCAGCCAGCATTACCACGAAATTCTCAAAGGCCTCGGCGAGAATCCCGAGCGCGAAGGCCTGCTGGACACCCCCAAGCGGGCCGCCAAGGCCATGCAGTACCTGTGCCGCGGCTATGAGCAGTCGCTGGACGAGATCGTCAACGGCGCGCTGTTCGCCTCCGACAACGACGAGATGGTGATCGTCCGCGACATCGAGCTGTACTCGCTGTGCGAACACCACCTGCTGCCGTTCATCGGCAAGGCCCACGTCGCCTACATCCCCACCGGCAAGGTGCTCGGCCTGTCCAAGGTGGCGCGCATCGTCGATATGTTCGCCCGTCGCCTGCAGATCCAGGAAAACCTCACCCGGCAGATCGCCGAGGCGGTCCAGCAGGTGACCAACGCGGCCGGCGTGGCGGTGGTAATCGAGGCGCAGCACATGTGCATGATGATGCGCGGGGTGGAGAAGCAGAACTCGGTGATGACCTCCTCGGTGATGCTCGGCGCCTTCCGCCAGTCGACCAACACCCGCCAGGAGTTCCTGCAACTGATCGGACGGAGCAAGTAAATGCCTCGACTGGAGCCCGGCATGGCGCGCATCCGCGTCAAGGACCTGCGCCTGCGCACCTACATCGGCATCAAGGAGGAGGAAATCCTCAACAAGCAGGATGTGCTGATCAACCTGACCATCCTCTACCCGGCGCAGGACGCGGTGCAGGGCAACGACATCGACCAGGCGCTGAACTACCGCACCATCACCAAGGCGGTGATTCGCCATGTCGAGGAAAACCGCTTCGCCCTGCTCGAGCGGCTGACCCAGGAAATCCTCGACCTGGTGATGGCCAACCCGGACGTACGCTACGCCGAGGTAGAGGTCGACAAGCTGCACGCCCTGCGCTTTGCCGAGTCGGTGTCGATCACCCTCGCCGGACACCGCTGACACGCCAGTCAGTCTCGCGGCCGCACCGGCATTGTCCGGCGCGGTCGCGGCTTCTATCATCGGCCTCTTTCCACCGACCACCGCGAGAGCAGCCATGAGCGAACAACCCGCCATCACCGACCAGCAGCGCCTCGAACTGGAAGCCGCCGCCTTTCGCCGCCTTCTGCAGCACCTCGGTGAGCGCAGCGACGTGCAGAACATCGAGCTGATGAACCTCGCCGGTTTCTGCCGCAACTGCCTGGGCAAGTGGTACAAGGCCGCCGCCGACGAGCGCGGCATCGAAATGTCCGCCGACCAGGCGCGCGACACCATCTACGGCATGCCCTACGCCGAGTGGAAAGCCCAGCATCAAAAAGAGGCCACGCCCGAACAGCTGGCCGCCTTCGACCAAGCGAGCAAGAAATGACCGCACTGACCGACTTCCGCGCCGCCCTGCGCCGCGACGCGCATCCCTTCGCCGACACCCTGGCATTCATCGCCGCCCACTACGACTACCAACCGCAGGCCTTCGTCAACGGCGGAGTGGAAAGCGCCGCCGGCCAGAACGAGGGCTCCTGCAAGCTGCTCGGTCTGGCCCTGCTCGAAGGCCTCAGCGCCGAGGAAACCCTGCTGGGCTTCGGCGAGCACTACCGCAGCGTGCTGGCGACTCCCGAAGGCAGCGACCACGCCAACATCCGCGCCCTGCAGGCCAGCGGCCTGGCCGGCGTGCGCTTTGCCGAACTGCCGCTGACGCGCAAGAGCTGAGATCCCCCCCGTAGGGTGGGTTAGCCGCAGAGCGGCGTAACCCACCAGCCGGCCGCAAGGCCGGTGCTTGAGATGCCTGGCGGCATCGTTGGTAGGTTACGGCCTGCGGCCTAACCCACCCTACGGCACGCCCCGTGTTAAGTTGGCCCCGTGTTCCCCACGGAGTTCCCCATGCCCACCCAAGCCCTCTCAGGCCCCGGCTACCTCGCTGCCGGCCTGCGCCTGATCCTGCGTCCGGGCCTGCGACTGTTCGTCCTGCTGCCGCTGACCATCAACCTGCTGCTGTTCATCGGCCTGAGCGTGCTGGCGTTCCAGCAGTTCGGCTACTGGGTCGATGCCCTGATGCCGGGCCTACCCGGCTGGCTGAGCTTTCTCGAATACCTGCTGTGGCCGCTGTTCGTGGTGCTGGTGCTGCTGATCCTGTTCTTCGGCTTCACCCTGCTGGCCAACCTGATCGCCGCACCGTTCAACGGCTTCCTCGCCGAGAAGGTCGAGGCGGTGGTGCGCGGCCGCGACGACGCGCCGCCGTTCAGTGGGGGCGAACTGCTGGCGATGATCCCGCGCACCCTCGGCCGCGAACTGCGCAAACTCGGCTACTTCCTGCCGCGGGCGCTGGGGCTGCTGGTGCTGTCGCTGATTCCGGGGCTGAACCTGATCGCCGCGCCGCTGTGGCTGCTGTTCGGCGTATGGATGATGGCGGTGCAGTACATCGACTACCCGGCAGACAACCACAAGATGGGCTGGGACGAGATGCTCGCCTGGCTGCGCGCCAAGCGCTGGCAGAGCCTGGGCTTCGGCGCCGTCACCTATGCCGCACTACTGGTGCCGGGACTGAACATTCTGTTGATGCCGGCCGCAGTGGCCGGAGCGACGGTGTTCTGGGTACGCGAGGACGGCGCCACGCGACTGGGGCGCTGAGCTAACGACGGGGGGCGGCGGCTCAGGCCAGCGCCGCCAGGGCCTTCTCGATCGCCTGGATCAGTTGCGGATCTTCCGGGGTGACCCGCGGCGAGAAACGCTCGAGCACCCGGCCATCCGGGCCGACCAGGAACTTCTCGAAGTTCCAGGTGATGTCGCCGGGGAACTCCGCCCCCTCGCCCGCCAGCAGCCGGTACAACGGATGGCGGTCATGGCCATTGACCTCAATCTTGGCGCTCAGCGGGAAGCTGACCCCGTAGTTGAGGCTGCAGAACGCGCGGATCTCCGCCTCGCTGCCCGGCTCCTGCCCGGCGAACTGGTTGCACGGCAGACCGAGCACGCTGAAGCCGCGCTCGCGGTACTGCTGATGGAGATGCTCCAACCCGGCGTATTGCGGCGTCAGGCCGCATTTCGACGCGACATTGACCACCAGTACCACCTTGCCCTTGAACGGCGCCAGGGGCAGGTCCTGGCCGTCCAGGGCCTTCAGATTCAGGTCGTGGAAAATGCTCATCACAGGGCTCCATGCAAATCCGGAACAACGATCCAAAAAAAAGGTGCTATCACGGATCGCAATAGCACCTTTCCTAGCGTTCAGCTTAGCAGCAGATGGACATCCGCTCGCCGGGCTTATTAGTGGTGATGACCACCTTCGCCATGCACGTGGCCGTGGGCGATTTCCTCGGCAGAGGCGTCGCGCACGTTGACCACCTTGACCTTGAAGTTCAGGCTCTGGCCGGCCAGCGGGTGGTTGCCGTCGACGGTGACGTCCTCGCCTTCGATGTCGCGGATGGTGACGATCTGCATGCCGCCGTCCGGAGCGGAGGCGTGGAACTGCATGCCGACTTCCAGCTCGTCGACGCCTTCGAACATGGCGCGGTTGAGCACGGCCACCAGCTCGACGCTGTAGTCGCCGTAGGCTTCCTGCGGCTCGATGGTGACGTCCAGCTCGTCGCCGGCCTGCTTGCCTTCGAGGGCCTTTTCCAGACCGACGATGATGTTGCCGGCGCCATGCAGGTATACCAGCGGTGCACCGCCGGCGGAGCTGTCGATGACCTCACCGCCTTCGTTGGTCAGGGTGTAGTCGATGGATACCGCCTTGTTGGCCGCGATCTGCATGGTTTGAAACCTTTGGATATTTTGAATATGGAGAGGTGCGAACGCTGATTCTACGTTGCCGCCGGATTGAAAGCGACCCGCAGCGGGACAGGCGGACGCGGCCGCGCACGCAGCGCAACGATTGTCCGTCAACAGCGGCCAAATCCAGCGATCTTACGCCTCGAACACGGCTACAGTATCATCCGGCCGCCGCACCAGCCCCGCCGGCCCACCGCCCGAGAACCCGCCATGCTCAGACACCTGCCCGCCCCGCTGCGCGGTGCCATCACCAGCCTGCTGCTGGGACTCAACACCCTGCTGTGGTGCTGGCCGTTGTTCGCCCTGGCGCTGCTCAAGCTGCTGCCGTTCGCCGCCACCCGGACGCTGAGCCGGCGTCTGATGGGCCAGGTCGCCGCCCGCTGGGCCGACGGCAACCGGGCGTGGATGCAGTGGGTGCAGGATACCCGGTGGCAGGTCGAGGGACTCGAGCAGCTGCAGGTGCGCGGCTCCTGCCTGGTGATCAGCAACCACCAGAGCTGGGTCGACATCTTCGTCCTGCAGTACCACCTCAACCGCCGCCTGCCGCTGCTGCGCTTCTTCCTGAAGAAGGAGCTGATCTGGATCCCGGTGTTCGGCCTGTGCTGCTGGGCGCTGGACTTTCCGTTCATGCAGCGCCACTCCAAGGCCTACCTGGCGCGCCACCCGGAGCGCCGCGACGCCGACCTGCAGACCGCGCGCAAGGCCTGCGCGCGCCTGCGCGGCATTCCGGTGGCGCTGTTCAACTTCCTCGAAGGCACGCGCTTCACCGCGGCCAAGCAGGCAGCGCAGCAGTCGCCCTACCGTCACCTGCTCAAGCCACGCGCCGGCGGCATCGCCCTGGCCATCGACGCCATGGGCGAGCAACTGCAAGCGCTGGTCGACGTGACCATCCACTACCCCGACGGCCGCCCGCGCTTTCGCGACCTGCTCTGCGGGCGGCTGCAGCGGGTGACGGTATGCTTCAGCCAGCGACCGATCCCTGCCGAGTTCCTCGGCCGCAGCTACGACCAGGACGAGGCCTACCGCCTGCAGTTCCAGCAGTGGGTCAACAGCCTGTGGGAGGACAAGGACGCCCTGCTCGAGCGCCTGCAACGCCACCCACTCAGCGCTTGACCTGCAGCCAGGCCGCGTCCACCGCCGTCTTCTGCCGCGGGCTCAGCGACTCCAGATAGTAGAAGCTGCGCCGCTGGCCGCTGGCGACCACCAGATCCTTCCGCTCGCTGGCCAGTCGGCCCATCGCCGGCGCATCGCCGCGGATGACCGGGTAGAACAGCGTCTCGCGGGCATTGCGGGTGTTCACTTCGGCACCGGCCAGGTAGTCGATGAAGCGATGCGCCGCCGCGACGTTCTGCGCGTTGCTGGGAATCGCCATGGTGTCGATGAACATCAGCGCCCCCTCGCGCGGCATGACGTAACTCAGCTGCGCCCCGGCGTCGGCCCCCTTCAGCGCGTGCCCGCTCCAGGCGATGGCCGCGCACAGCTGGCCGCTGGCCAACTGCTCGATATACGCGCGATTGCCGAAGGTGGCGACCTTGCCGCGCAGCGCGGCCAGCTCCTCGCCGGCCTGCTGGACCTGGCGCGGGCCGCTGCGGGCCAGCGTGCGCCCCTTGTAGTTGAGCAGCAGCGAGAGGATTTCCTGGCGCGCATCCAGCATGCCGATGCCGCACTTGGCCAGGCGCTCGTTGTTGCGGGCGTCGAACAGCAGGCTCCAGCTCTCCTCGGGCACCGCACCCAGCGCTTCGGTCACCTTGGCCACGTTCAGCGCCAGGCCGACGGTGCCCCACTGGTAGGGCACGGCATGCCGGGTCTGCGCCGAGGAGCCGTCGAGCATGGTGTCCAGGTCAGGGTCGATCTGCTTCAGATTGGGCAGCCTGGCCGGATCCAGTAGCTGCAGGCGCTGCGCGGCGACCAGCGCCGGCAGCTGGAAGTGCACGGGGAAGACCACGTCGTAACGGCGGCCGAATGCCTCATCGCTCAGCACGTCCTCCGCCGCGCCGTAGGCCTCGTACTCCACGCGGATTCCCGTCTGCTGCTGGAACTCCTCGATCAGGCCGGGCGCCAGCCGTCCCTCCCCGCCATACACCCGCAGCACTTCCCCGGCGTGCGCCAGCGCGCCCCCCGCAGTCAGCCCCAGCACCAGCAGCGTCCGCTTCAACATGACCCGTTACTCCTTGTTCTTATTGGATAGGCAAGCCGCGCCCATGGCAGCGGCTTTGCGCGCAGGATTTAAACGGGCTATACGACCTTTGTCGCGATTCTTTGCGAAAAAGGCGACCTGAATCACACTTCAGGAAAGGAACTGACTGAGCACGGCGCGCAGCTTGCCCGGCTTGACCGGTTTGTTGAGCAGCGGAATGCCCTGCTCGTGCAGCTGGCGGCGACACTGCTCGCTGCGCTCGGCAGTGATCATCACCGCCGGCAGCGGCAGCGCCGACTCACCGCGCAGGTTCTGCACCAGATCGCAGCCGTTGGCGCCCTGATCGAGGTGGTAGTCCACCAACAGCAGCTCGGCCGGCCAGCCGACCAGCTGCGCGCGCGCCTCCGCCAGGCCGGCGGCCACGCGCACCTCGCAGCCCCACTGGGCCAGCAGCGCCTGCATGCTCTGCTGGATGTCCGGCTCGTTGTCGACCACCAGCACCCGCCGCCCGGGCAGCGGATTGCCCAGCGTCTCGCGCGGGCGCGCGACCGGCTCCGGCGCCACGTACTCGGCCAGCGGCACCTCGATGCTGAACACCGAGCCGCGCCCCGGCTGCGAGCGCACCTGGATGCGGTAGTCGAGCATGCGCGCGATACGCTCGACGATCGCCAGGCCCAGGCCGACGCCCTTGCGCTCGGCGGCGCGGTCGGCGTCCAGCTGGTTGAACTCGAGGAAGATCTCCTCCAGCTTGTCGGCCGCGATGCCGCGGCCGGTATCCCACACCTCGATCAGCAGGTGCGCGCCGCGGCGGCGGCAGCCGAGCAGCACGCGACCCTGGCCGGTGTAGCGGCAGGCGTTGCTGAGAAAGTTGCGCAGGATGCGGGTGAGCAGGCGGAAGTCGGTACGCACGGCGAGGCGCGGGATGCGCACGCGCAAGCCCAGGCCGACCGCCTCGGCCACCGGCTGGAATTCCGAGGCCAGCGGCGCCAGCAGCTCGTCGAGGCGATACACCGCGAGGTCCGGACGGATCGCCCGGCTGTCCAGGCGGGCGATGTCCAGAAGGTCGGCGAGCAGGTCCTCGGCGCCTTCCAGGGCCTGGTGGGTGCGCTCCACCAGGTTGGCCTCGCTGGCCTCCAGCGGGCGCTCGCGCAGGGTGGAGATCAGCAGGCGCGCAGCGTTGAGCGGCTGCAGCAGGTCGTGGCTGGCCGCGGCCAGGTACTTGTCCTTGCTCTGGTTGGCCGCCTCGGCGGCGTCGCGCGCCTCGCGCAGCTCGCACTGGATGCGCTCGCGCTGGCGGATCTCCTGCTGCAGGTGGCGGTTGGCCTCGAGCAGCTCGGCGGTGCGCGCGGCGACGCGCTGCTCCAGCTCGACGTTGAGCTGCTGCTGGCGCAGCTGGGCCTGCTTGCGCTCGGTGATGTCGGCGACGAAGCCCTCGACCAGGCCCTCCTCGTCGGGCTTGAGCAGCAGGTTCATCAGCACGTCGATGCAGCTGCCGTCGCGGCGGCGCAGGCGCGTCTCGTAGCCGAACAGGCCGTGGCCCTCGCGCAGCACCGCATTGATCCGCGCCAGCTCCGCGGCGCCGCCGACGAACAGCTGCTCGGCCAGATCGGTCTGCGACCACAGCACCTGCTGCGGATCCTCGTAGCCGAGCATGTGCGCCAGCGCCGGGTTGGCGGCGAGGATGCCGTGGTTCATGCGGCCCTGGAAGATGCCATGCACCGCGTGCTCGAACAGCCACTTGTAGCGGTTGCGCTCGCGCTCCAGCTCGTCGAGGCGCGCCGACAGCTCGGGGTAGTAGCTCTTGCGCGCCGAGTGGCTGCCGAGGCCCAGCAGGTCGGCGACGTCCGGGCGGCCGTCAGAGAGCTTCGCCATACACCACCTCGACGTCGCGCTGGGTCGAGTGCCTGGGGTTGGTCAGGATGCACGGGTCCTGCATGGCGTGCTGCGACAGGAACGGGATGTCCGAGCTGCCGACGCCGTGCAGCTTGAGGGTTTCCTCGAAGCCCACCGCGCGCTTGAAGGCGATCAGGTGGTCGACCAGCCGGCCGCGCACCTGCGGCGGGGTCAGCCCGCGGCAGTCGATGCCGAAGGTCTCGGCGACGATGCGAAAGCGCTCCGGCGCAGCGTCGAAGTTGAACGCCACCACATGCTCGACCAGCGCCGCGTTGCACAGCCCGTGCGGCAGGTCGAGGTAGCCGCCGAGGCTGTGGCTCATGGCGTGCACCGCGCCGAGAATCGCGTTGGAGAACGCCAGCCCGGCCTGCATGCTGCCGAGCATGATCTTCTCGCGCAGGGCGATGTCCTGCGGATTGGCGATCATCTGCACCAGGTTGCCGTTGATCAGGCGCATCGCCTCCAGCGCGTGGGGGTCGGTGAGCGGCCCGCTGCCGGTGGAGACGAACGCCTCGATGGCGTGCACCAGGGCGTCGATGCCGGTGCAGGCGGAGAGGAACGGGTCCATGCTCACCGTGGTTTCCGGGTCGATCAGCGACACGTCCGGCACCACCGCCTTGCTGACGATGGAGAACTTCATCCGCTCGGTCTGGTTGGAGATGATCACGAACTGCGACACGTCGGCCGAGGTGCCGGCGGTGGTGGGGATCAGGATCAGCGGCGGGCTGGGCACGCGAATGGTGTCGACGCCCTCGAACTCGAGGATGCTGCGCCCGTGGGCGGCGACGATGCCAATGGCCTTGGCGCAGTCCATCGGGCTGCCGCCGCCGACCGCGACGATCACGTCGCAGGCGCTGGCGCGGTACAGCTCGGCGCCGTGCATCACCTCCTCGACCCGCGGGTTGGGCGAAACGGCGGTGTACAGCACGTGGGCGATGCCCTGGCGATCGAGGCTGGCCAGCACGTCGCCGACCCAGCCGGCCGCCTGCACGCCGGGATCGGAGACCACCAGCACCCGGCGCGCGCCGAAGGTCGCCGCGTAGTTGCCGACCGAGTGGCGGGAGCCGGCGCCGAAGATGATTTCCGGGCTGACGAACTTGCGAAGCGGGCTGATGGCAGACATGCGGGAACCTGACGAGCATCTTTGTTGTTATGAAATATTACTAGGCGACAGCCTACTGCATTAGTCGGTCTTTGCAATCCACCCAAGGTGCACAGCCGCCCTGCGGTAGCGGCGCTAGTCAAGCAACCGTCGGTAGAACTGCCACTCGCGCTCGAGGGCATCGGCCAGGTTGGCGGCCTGGCGAAAGCCGTGGCGCTCCTCGGCATAGTGGCGGTACGCCACCGCCACCCCGCGCGCGCGCAGGGCGGCGACCATCGCCTCGGTCTGCTGCGGCACCACCACCGCATCCAGGCCACCCTGGAAGAAGATCAGCGGCGCGGCGATGCGCCCGGCGTGCAGCAGCGGCGTGCGCGCCGCATAGCGTTCGCCATCACGCTCGGGGTCGCCGATCAGCCAGTCCAGGTAGTCGCCCTCGAACTTGTGGGTGGCGCGGCGCAGGGCCAGCGGATCGCTGACCCCGTACAGGCTGGCGCCGCCGCGGAAGACGTCGTGGAAAGCCAGCGCGCACAGCGCGGTGTAGCCGCCGGCGCTGGCGCCGCGGATGAAGGCGCGCGCCGGGTCGATCAGGCCCTGCGCGCCGAGATGACCGACCAGGGCGACGGCATCTTCCACCTCGATGCGCCCCCACTCGCCGGCCAAACGCAGGCGGAAGGCTCGGCCGAAACCGCTGGAGCCGCGGTAGTTGAGATCGGCCACGGCAAAGCCGCGCTGGGTCCAGAACTGGATGCGCGGATCGAACACCGGGTAGCAGGCCGAGGTCGGCCCGCCGTGCAGGAACAGCACCAGCGGCGGCTTCTCGCCGGCCGGCACCCCACAGGCGGCGTTGCGCGGCGGATAGAAGAAGGCGTGGGCGCGCTCGCCCGCGCCGCTGGCGAAACCGAGCGGCGCGGGACAGGACAGCTCGGCGGCGGCCAGCGGCTGCTCGCCGCCGGCGAGGATGCGCACCGCGCCCGAATCGCGGGCGATGGCCAGCACGGCGGGCAGGCGGTCGGGGGCACCGGCGATGCAGTAGAAAAACGCGGCGTCCGCGGCCAGCTGGCGAAAGCGCGAGAACGCGGGCGCCAGGCGCCGCTCGCGCCCGCCACCGTCGCGCTCGACCAGCAGCCCCCAGCCGTCCTGCAGGCGGCTGAGCAGCAGGCCGTCGCCCGCCAGCGGCAGGTAGCTGACGGTGCCCAGCTGCCAGGGGGCCGGGGCGTGGTCGGCGCTGGCCATGGGCCATGGCTCGCTCCAGCCCTCGCTGTCGGTGGAGACGCCGGTGCGCACGGCGCACCCTACCGACATACATGTCCCAGCGGCCGGCTCACCGTAGGGTGCGCCATGCGCACCAGCATCCCCGACGCCCTGCCCGGTGCGCACAGCGCACCCTACCGGCATGCACACCCCAGCGGCCGGCCCACCGTAGGGTGCGCCCTGCGCTCCGCCTTCGGGCTGCCAGCATCCATCGCGCTCGCCCCACGGCTGCCACCAGCCGCCACGGTCGCTCAGGCAGACCAGCCGCTCATCGGCAGTGAACGTCGGTTGCTGCAATGACTCATTGCCCGCCGCGCCGGCCAGCACTTCACGCGGACCGAGCGAGCCATCGGCGTACACCGCGGCGCGGCACAGCCGGGTGGCGGTCCACGGCAGTTCGGGGCGCGCCCATTCGATCCACGCCAGCTGGCGGCCGTCGCCGCTCAGGCGCGGCGCGCTGTAGAAGTCGGCGCCCTCGGCCAGCACCCGGCGGCTGCCGTCGGCCAGGTCCAGGCTGACCAGCCGGTGCACCACCGCCTCGGCCTCGCGGCTTTCCTCCACCGCCAGCACAGCCTGCCAGGCCGGCGCGAAGTGCAGGTCGCCGTAGCGGCAGTCGGGGCGCGCAGTCAGGGCATGCAGCGGTCCGGCCCCGCCATCGGCGTCTACCGCCAGCCGGTAGACCTGCTGATCCGCCTCGTCGACCAGCGCCACGCCGGCGCCCGCCACGCAGAAGGCACCGCCGCCGTATTCGTAGACCCGGCTGCGCACCGACAGCCCCGGCGGCGTCAGGCGCCGGGTAATGCCCTCACGCCACAACCACAGGCTGCAGCCCGCCTCCGCCGGGTCGAAGGCCAGCCACAGCAGGCCGCCGAGACCGGCGCGCAGCTCGGCGAAGTCGCGGCTGGCGACCGCGGCATGGCTGGCCGACCAGCGACTCGGCCAGTCGCCACAGGGCAGCGACTGGAGCGCAGGACGTAGGGTGGATAACGGCGCAGCCTTATCCACCGCAGCAGCCTCTTCGGTGAAAAACGCTGACGCGGTTTTCCACAGGGTGGCTATCCACGGGGTGGCCATCCACCCGACATCGTGCCCCGCACATGCAATCTCTCCTCAGCTCTTGCAGATGATCTGCGAGGCCTTCGCACTGCGGTAGATCAACTCGTCGAGCTGCAACGGCGCCTGCTCGGCCTCGCGACGGGCGTCGAGGATCAGGCCGTGGTGCGCCGACTTGCTGCACACCGGGTCGGCGTTGTCGGCATTGCCGGTGAGCATGAACGCCTGGCAGCGGCAGCCGCCGAAGTCGCGGTCCTTCTCGTCGCAGGAGCGGCACGGCTCGGGCATCCAGTCGTCGCCGCGGTAGCGGTTGAAGCCGAAGGACTCGAACCAGATGTGCTTGAGGCTGTGCTCGCGCACGTTGGGGAACTGCACCGGCAGCTGGCGCGCGCTGTGGCACGGCAGCGCGGTGCCGTCCGGGGTGATGTCGAGGAACAGGTTGCCCCAGCCGTTCATGCACGCCTTGGGCCGCTCCTCGTAGTAGTCCGGGGTGACGAAGATCAGCTTGCACGGATGTTTCTGCGCGGAGAGCTTGTCGCGCCACTCGTTGGTGATGCGCTCGGCGCGCTCCAGCTGCGCCTTGGTCGGCAACAGCCCGGCGCGGTTCAGCTCGGCCCAGCCGTAGAACTGGCAGGTGGCCAGCTCGACGAAGTCGGCCTCCAGCTCCAGGCACAGCTCGATGATCCGCTCGATGTTGTCGATGTTGTGCCGGTGGGTGACGAAGTTGAGCACCATCGGATAGCCGTGCTTCTTCACCGCGCGGGCCATTTCCAGCTTGTGGGCGAAGGCCTTCTTTGATCCGGCCAGCAGGTTGTTCACCTCCTCGTCGGCGGCCTGGAAGCTGATCTGGATGTGGTCGAGGCCGGCCTCGCGGAAGCTGGCGATCTTCGCCTCGGTCAGGCCGATGCCGGAGGTGATCAGGTTGGTGTAGTAGCCCAGCTCGCGGGCGGCAGCGATCAGCTCGACCAGGTCCTGGCGCACCAGCGGCTCGCCACCGGAAAAGCCGAGCTGGGCGGCGCCCAGCTCGCGGGCCTGACGGAACACCTCGATCCACTGCGCAGTGCTCAGCTCCTCGCCCTGCTTGGCGAAGTCCAGCGGGTTGGAGCAGTACGGGCACTGCAGCGGGCAGCGGTAGGTCAGCTCGGCCAGCAGCCACAGTGGCGGGCCGGGCGTGTGGCCCGGCTTAGCGAAGCTCGATCCAGAAACGTTCATGGGCCACCTCCAGGAAAACCAGAATGTCTTCGTCGATGCCCGGCACCTCGGGGAAACGCGCGCTGAGGTCATCGATGATGGCAGCGACGCTGCGCGTGCCGTCGACCTCGGCGAGGATCGCTCCGGCGCTGTCGTTGAGCTGGATCATCCCCTCGGGATAGAGCAGCACGTGGCAGCTCTGGGCCGGTTCCCACTGGAAGCGGAAGCCACGGCGCAGCACCGGGATCTTGTGCATG
Organism: Geopseudomonas aromaticivorans; assembly: GCF_019097855.1. GTDB lineage: Bacteria > Pseudomonadota > Gammaproteobacteria > Pseudomonadales > Pseudomonadaceae > Geopseudomonas > Geopseudomonas aromaticivorans. The sequence goes on along the minus strand of NZ_JAHRGL010000040.1, from coordinate 2,886 downwards.
AGTTCGTCGTTCATCGGGCCTCCGCAGGGTGCGCCATGCGCACCGGCAAGCATGAGACGGCAAGGGTGCGCATGGCGCACCCTGCGCGGAGTGCGTCAGCCGTAGGGTGCGCCGTGCGCACCAAGGGGGTACGGTTCACAGCGCGATCCCCCGGTGCCAGACCCGCTCGGCCGTCACCGTGTGGTACGGCGGGCGCTGCAGTTCGTAGGCCATGCTCATGGCGTCGAGCATGCTCCACAGCACGTCGAGCTTGAACTGCAGGATCTCCAACATGCGCTGCTGGGCTTCCCAGGTGGTGTAGTGCGCCAGGGTGATGCGCAGGCCGTGCTCGACGTCGCGGCGCGCTTCCTTGAGGCGCTTGCGGAAGTAGTCGTAGCCGCCGGCGTCGATCCACGGATAGTGCGCCGGCCAGGCGTCCAGGCGCGACTGGTGGATGTGCGGGGCGAACAGCTCGGTCAGCGAGCTGCTGGCCGCTTCCTGCCAGCAGGCGCGGCGGGCGAAGTTGACGTAGGCGTCCACCGCGAAGCGCACGCCGGGCAGCACCAGCTCCTGGGAGAGCAGCTGCGCGCGGGTCAGGCCGACGGCCTCGCCGAGGCGCAGCCAGGCCTCGATGCCGCCCTCCTCGCCCGGTGCGCCGTCGTGGTCGACGATACGCTGGATCCACTCGCGACGGGTGTCGCGGTCCGGGCAGTTGGCCATGATCGCCGCGTCCTTCACCGGGATGCACACCTGGTAGTAGAAGCGGTTGGCCACCCAGCCCTGGATCTGCTCGCGGCTGGCGCGGCCCTCGTACATGGCGACGTGGAACGGGTGGTGGATGTGGTAGTAGGCGCCCTTGGCGCGCAGCGCCTGCTCGAATTCGGCGGGGCTCATGGCAGTCTGGGTCATCGCGACTCCTCGGCGGCCGCGACCGGCGCGGCTCTTTGTTGTTCTGGTGGTGCGGTGCGCATGGCGCACCCTACTGGGCGGCGCGGCTGGCGTAGGGTGCGCCGTGCGCACCATCAGCCGACAATCCGTTACAGCTCGATGTGCATGCCGTCCCAGGCGACCTCGATGCCGCGCGCGGTCAGTTCGGCGCGCTCGGCCGAGTCCTCGTCGAGGATCGGGTTGGTGTTGTTGATGTGGATGAGCACCTTGCGCTGGCGCGGCAGGCGCTCGAGCACCTCGAGCATGCCGCCGGCGCCGCTCTGCGGCAGGTGGCCCATGGCGCTGCCGAGCTTGTCGCCGACGCCGGCGTGGATCATCTCGTCGTCGCGCCACAGGGTGCCGTCGACCAGCAGGCAGTCGGCGCGGTCCATCCACTCCAGCAGTTCGCCGTCGACCTGGCCGAGGCCGGGGGCGTAGAACAGCCGTCCGCCGGTGCGGCTGTCCTCGACCAGCAGGCCGAGGTTGTCGCCCGGGTGCGGGTCGTTGCGGTGCGGCGAGTAGGGCGGCGCCGCGCTGCGCAGCGGGATCGGCGTGAAGCGCAGCGCCGGGCAGGCGGCAACGCTGAAACTCTGCTCCAGGCCGATGGGATTCCAGCGCAGGCCGCCGTTCCAGTGCTCCAGCATGTTGAACAGCGGGAAGCCGCTGGTCAGGTCCTGGTGGACCATCTCGGTGCACCACACCTCGTGCGGGCAGCCTTCGCGCAGGGTGAGCAGGCCGGTGGTGTGGTCGATCTGGCTGTCCAGCAGGATCAGCGCGCGGATCGCCGTGTCGCGCAGCGCGCGGGCCGGCTGCAGGGCCGGGAAGGCCTCGATCTGCGCACGGATGTCCGGCGAGGCGTTGCAGATGATCCAGTTCACCCCGTCATCGGACAGGGCGATGGAAGATTGGGTACGCGCCGTGGCACTCAGGGTGCCTTCGCGCAGGCCGCGGCAGTTGCGGCAGTTGCAGTTCCACTGGGGAAAACCACCGCCGGCGGCGGAACCGAGAATACGGATATGCATGGGCAGACCCCGGGTGGGAAGCCCCGGCAGGGCCGGGGCTATGTTGATCAACGGTTGGCGAAGTACATGGTCACTTCAAAGCCAATGCGCAGATCGGTGAAGGCGGGCTTGGTCCACATGGCGCAGTCCTCATTGTTGTCGAAAGCCGGTGAATTCCGGCAACACAGTTATGCTCCCGCAGGCGCCCGGACCAAATGGTACTTTGGAAGGAGTTTTCGCTGACCTTGGTAGGCCCGCCCGGTCGCGCAAATCCGGGACGAAAAAAAACGCGGCCGGAGCCGCGTTCGACAAGGACCCGCCGTGGGCCATGGGTAACCACCGGCAGGCCGCGCACCAAGGGAAGGCGCGTCGACAAGCAGGGGCGCGCCAGCAGGGCGGCGCGCCCGAGAGGGTACTCAGAAGAAACCGAGCGGATTGACGTCGTAGCTGATCAGCAGGTTCTTGGTCTGCTGGTAGTGGTCGAGCATCATCTTGTGGGTCTCGCGGCCGACGCCGGACTTCTTGTAGCCACCGAACGCGGCGTGCGCCGGGTACAGGTGGTAGCAGTTGGTCCACACGCGACCGGCCTTGATGCCGCGGCCCATGCGGTAGGCGCGGTTGATGTCGCGGGTCCACACACCGGCGCCCAGGCCGAACTCGGTGTCGTTGGCGATCGCCAGGGCTTCGGCTTCGTCCTTGAAGGTGGTCACGCTGACCACCGGGCCGAAGATCTCTTCCTGGAACACGCGCATCTTGTTGTGACCCTTGAGCAGGGTCGGCTGGATGTAGTAGCCGGTGGACAGGCTGCCTTCGAGCTTCTCGGCGGCGCCGCCGGTGAGGATCTCGGCGCCTTCGGCGCGGGCCACGTCGAAGTAGGAGAGGATCTTCTCGAACTGCTGGTCGGAGGCCTGGGCACCCACCATGGTCTCGGTGTCCAGCGGGTTGCCGCGCTTGATCTGCTTGATCTTCTTCATCACCG
>NZ_JAHRGL010000039.1 GCF_019097855.1 Geopseudomonas aromaticivorans | reverse complement strand
GGAAGAAGTTGAACATCTGCGCCCGCTTGAGCTGCTTGCGGCAGATCACCTGCTCATGACTGTCGACGCCGTGAATCTGGAACACCTGCTTTGCCAAATCGATGCCGATTCGCTTAAGTTTCATGGTCACTCCCTCCTCCGGTGACTGCTGTTTTCAGCAACTTCAGTCTGGCGCATTGACGCCGTTAGGAGGGGGGAGTCCATTTCATTGCCCTACGGTCGGGTCAGCTGTCGTTGTCGCCCTTCGCTGCCTTCGGCGGCAACAGGCCGTCTGCGCGGAACATCGCCTTGATGCCGCGGATCGCCTGGCGGGTGCGGTCGAGGTTCTCGATCAGCGCGAAGCGTACGTGGTCGTCGCCGTAGTCGCCGAAGCCGATGCCGGGCGAGACGCAGACCTTGGCCTCGGCCAGCAGCTTCTTGGCGAACTCCAGCGAGCCGAGGTGGGCGTAGGCTTCCGGGATCTTCGCCCAGATGTACATCGCGGCCTTGGGCTTCTCGACCATCCAGCCGAGCTCGTGCAGGCCCTTGACCAGCACGTTGCGTCGCTCGCAGTACTTGTCGGCGATGTCGCGCACGCACTGCTGGTCGCCTTCCAGGGCGGCGATGGCGGCCACCTGCAGCGGGGTGAAGGTGCCGTAGTCGTGGTAGCTCTTGATCCGCGCCAGGGCGCTCACGAGCTCTTTATTGCCGACCATGAAGCCGATCCGCCAGCCGGCCATGTTGTAGCTCTTCGACAGGGTGAAGAACTCCACGGCGACATCCTTGGCGCCCGGCACCTGCATGATCGACGGCGCCTTCCAGCCGTCGAAGACGATGTCGGCGTAGGCCAGGTCGTGCACCACCAGAATGTCGTACTGCTTGGCCAGGGCCACCACGCGCTCGAAGAAGTCCAGCTCCACGCACTGCGCGGTGGGGTTGGAGGGAAAGCCGATGATCATCATCTTCGGCTTGGGGATCGACTCGCGGATCGCCCGCTCCAGCTCGGCGAAGAAGTCGACGCCGGGCACCAGCGGCACCGAGCGCACCTGGGCGCCGGCGATCACCGCGCCGTAGATGTGGATCGGGTAGCTGGGGTTGGGCACCAGCACGGTGTCGCCATGGTCGAGTGTGGCCAGCATCAGGTGCGCCAGGCCTTCCTTGGAGCCGATGGTGACGATGGCCTCGCTGTCCGGGTCGATCTCCACCTGATAGCGATCCTGGTACCAGCGCGAGATGGCGCGGCGCAGGCGCGGGATGCCGCGCGAGGTGGAGTAGCCGTGGGTGTCGTCGCGCTGGGCGACCTGCACCAGCTTGTCGACGATGTGCGGCGGGGTGGCGCCGTCGGGGTTGCCCATGCTGAAGTCGATGATGTCCTCGCCACGGCGGCGGGCGGCCATTTTCAGCTCGGCGGTGATGTTGAAGACGTAGGGAGGGAGACGATCGATGCGCGCAAAACGGCGCCCGGAACGGGAGTCGGTCATGAAGTTTCTCGAATACGTAAGCGCCCGGAACCGTCCGAGCGACGTTGGCCAGTGCGCTGGCCTGCGTCGGCGAAGATACGCCTGCAGGGATTCGTCTGTCGAGGGAGTCATGTGATGGGCTGGCCCGGCTCATTGCCAAGTGGTGGGGCACAAGGCCGCGGTGGCGCTGGCCAACAAGCTGGTACGGATCTGCTGGGCGGTGTGGTGCCATGAGCGGCGCTTCAGCGGCGACTGGCAGAGCAAACAGCCCGCCTGACGGCGGGCCGGAGTAATCAGGAAGCGGTTTTCTTGTGGTTGTGGTGAACAGCGACACTGTCGGAACAGGCGAGTCCTGCAGCGGAATAAGGCCGATAACAATGCTGATCCCCGTGATCGATTGAACGCTTGGCCCCCGCTGCGCAAACTACAGAGTGGCCCGGGCGGCAACGCTCAGCGAAGGCCGGATATACGAATGCAACCGCACTGACGACAGGGTTGGCAAGGCTTTAATCACCACTTGTGGGGCGAGTCCATATACGCATTGTTATACTTGACCTCAAAAGCCAAGATCGTACAGTGCCCTCAGGGCACTGCGCTCGCATCTATAAAACTCCGTGTGCCCGCAATGAGAACAAGAAATAAATGAGAACTTTTCTGTCTCAACCTCAAAAACACTTGAAAGAATCCCTCCCGAGTTACGAGTCTCTCCCACCTCATACTTTTCACAGTCACACTTTAGGAATTTGTATTTTTTACCCTGTGTAGATGTGAAAAGAGCCCGGTGGGCTTCGACCTCTGTTGCGTTTGCATTAGATGGGCATTCACATCTGGCACAAAGTAGAGCGCTAGACTCATTAGACTCACTGCATGCTGCACAGGTCCATCTGTTGGTAGGCATAGAATATCCTTATAACGTGAAGGTAAGGGGCTGCGCTTTAGCGCAGTCCCAGCGCAGCGTAGCGGAGCGAACTTGACCGTAGGGTTAGGCATTTTTTCTCACCGGGATGTTGATACGGTTACCAAGCTTTGAAATGACTATTGAGCGAAGTGGCTCCAGGAAGTTACCTGCTTCTGCCGCCACGACATCGCTGAGCTGTGAAGAAATAAGTCGCTGAGCCAGTTCAATGTTCTGAGTTGGGGACCACATTGAAAGATTTGAATGATCGTTTCCGATCCGAATGCGCCAAGGCCTCCCGCCGGGGAGGAAATCTAGTGAGCCAACCTGACCAGCATCTACAGCTATGGCAAGACCGTAGTCTAGATACACTCCATTCAGGGAGCATACTTCTACTTCTTCTTCCGTATGCTCGATGGGGCCGGAGTGAAGTTCATGGAGCGGATAAGACACAAAGAATTCCATTATTCAATTTCCTTTGGATCAGAGAGTAAGATGCCTAAGGAAGGTCTGAAATAGCCCTCCCCATTCGCGACAGACCTGCTCGGCAGGCCAAAATCGGGCTACTTCATCCCCCTGGACTCAGTTTCCTGCCCCCGAAGAGCATTTGCCGGGGGCTTCCCCT
>NZ_JAHRGL010000038.1 GCF_019097855.1 Geopseudomonas aromaticivorans | reverse complement strand
GTCGGCAAACAGACTTTGATCCGGAGATCTCTGAATGGGGAAACCCACCTACCATAAGGTAGGTATCTTGTACTGAATACATAGGTGCAAGAGGCGAACCAGGGGAACTGAAACATCTAAGTACCCTGAGGAATAGAAATCAACCGAGATTCCCTTAGTAGTGGCGAGCGAACGGGGATTAGCCCTTAAGCTTCTTGGATTTTAGTGGAAGGCTCTGGAAAGTGCCGCCGTAGTGGGTGATAGCCCCGTACACGAAAGGATCCTTGAAGTGAAATCGAGTAGGACGGAGCACGAGAAACTTTGTCTGAATATGGGGGGACCATCCTCCAAGGCTAAATACTACTGACTGACCGATAGTGAACCAGTACCGTGAGGGAAAGGCGAAAAGAACCCCGGAGAGGGGAGTGAAATAGAACCTGAAACCGTATGCGTACAAGCAGTGGGAGCCCACTTTGTTGGGTGACTGCGTACCTTTTGTATAATGGGTCAGCGACTTATATTCAGTGGCGAGCTTAACCGTATAGGGGAGGCGTAGCGAAAGCGAGTCTTAATAGGGCGTTTAGTCGCTGGGTATAGACCCGAAACCGGGCGATCTATCCATGAGCAGGTTGAAGGTTAGGTAACACTGACTGGAGGACCGAACCCACTTCCGTTGAAAAGGCAGGGGATGACTTGTGGATAGGAGTGAAAGGCTAATCAAGCTCGGAGATAGCTGGTTCTCCTCGAAAGCTATTTAGGTAGCGCCTCACGTATCACTCCAGGGGGTAGAGCACTGTTTCGGCTAGGGGGTCATCCCGACTTACCAAACCGATGCAAACTCCGAATACCTGGAAGTGTCAGCGTGGGAGACACACGGCGGGTGCTAACGTCCGTCGTGAAAAGGGAAACAACCCAGACCGTCAGCTAAGGTCCCAAAGTTGTGGTTAAGTGGTAAACGATGTGGGAAGGCTTAGACAGCTAGGAGGTTGGCTTAGAAGCAGCCACCCTTTAAAGAAAGCGTAATAGCTCACTAGTCGAGTCGGCCTGCGCGGAAGATGTAACGGGGCTCAAACCACACACCGAAGCTACGGGTGCATCGCAAGATGCGCGGTAGAGGAGCGTTCTGTAAGCCTGTGAAGGTCAGTTGAGAAGCTGGCTGGAGGTATCAGAAGTGCGAATGCTGACATGAGTAACGACAATGGGAGTGAAAAACTCCCACGCCGAAAGACCAAGGGTTCCTGCGCAACGTTAATCGACGCAGGGTTAGTCGGTCCCTAAGGCGAGGCTGAAGAGCGTAGTCGATGGGAAACAGGTTAATATTCCTGTACTTCTAGTTACTGCGATGGAGGGACGGAGAAGGCTAGGCCAGCTTGGCGTTGGTTGTCCAAGTTTAAGGTGGTAGGCTGGGATCTTAGGTAAATCCGGGATCCTAAGGCTGAGAGCTGATGACGAGTTGTCTTTTAGATGACGAAGTGGTTGATGCCATGCTTCCAGGAAAAGCTTCTAAGCTTCAGGTAACTAGGAACCGTACCCCAAACCGACACAGGTGGTTGGGTAGAGAATACCAAGGCGCTTGAGAGAACTCGGGTGAAGGAACTAGGCAAAATGGCACCGTAACTTCGGGAGAAGGTGCGCCGGTGAGGGTGAAGTATTTACTACGTAAGCCCATGCCGGTCGAAGATACCAGGCCGCTGCGACTGTTTATTAAAAACACAGCACTCTGCAAACACGAAAGTGGACGTATAGGGTGTGACGCCTGCCCGGTGCCGGAAGGTTAATTGATGGGGTTAGCGAAAGCGAAGCTCTTGATCGAAGCCCCGGTAAACGGCGGCCGTAACTATAACGGTCCTAAGGTAGCGAAATTCCTTGTCGGGTAAGTTCCGACCTGCACGAATGGCGTAACGATGGCGGCGCTGTCTCCACCCGAGACTCAGTGAAATTGAAATCGCTGTGAAGATGCAGTGTATCCGCGGCTAGACGGAAAGACCCCGTGAACCTTTACTATAGCTTTGCACTGGACTTTGAGCTTGCTTGTGTAGGATAGGTGGGAGGCTTTGAAGCGTGGACGCCAGTCTGCGTGGAGCCATCCTTGAAATACCACCCTGGCAACCTTGAGGTTCTAACTCTGGTCCGTTATCCGGATCGAGGACAGTGTATGGTGGGTAGTTTGACTGGGGCGGTCTCCTCCTAAAGAGTAACGGAGGAGTACGAAGGTGCGCTCAGACCGGTCGGAAATCGGTCGTAGAGTATAAAGGCAAAAGCGCGCTTGACTGCGAGACAGACACGTCGAGCAGGTACGAAAGTAGGTCTTAGTGATCCGGTGGTTCTGTATGGAAGGGCCATCGCTCAACGGATAAAAGGTACTCCGGGGATAACAGGCTGATACCGCCCAAGAGTTCATATCGACGGCGGTGTTTGGCACCTCGATGTCGGCTCATCACATCCTGGGGCTGAAGCCGGTCCCAAGGGTATGGCTGTTCGCCATTTAAAGTGGTACGCGAGCTGGGTTTAGAACGTCGTGAGACAGTTCGGTCCCTATCTGCCGTGGACGTTTGAGATTTGAGAGGGGCTGACCTTAGTACGAGAGGACCGGGTTGGACGAACCTCTGGTGTTCCGGTTGTCACGCCAGTGGCATTGCCGGGTAGCTATGTTCGGAAAAGATAACCGCTGAAAGCATCTAAGCGGGAAACTTGCCTCAAGATGAGATCTCACTGGAGCCTTGAGCTCCCTGAAGGGCCGTCGAAGACTACGACGTTGATAGGCTGGGTGTGTAAGCGTTGTGAGGCGTTGAGCTAACCAGTACTAATTGCCCGTGAGGCTTGACCATATAACACCCAAACAATTTGCTGTTTGCGTGTGACAGGCCGAAAGCTTGCAAGAACGCGTGAAATTACCGAAGATACACCGACATCACATACCCAATTAGGGGAAGCGACTAAAAACGATTCCCCAACAAATTGCTTGACGACCATAGAGCGTTGGAACCACCTGATCCCATCCCGAACTCAGCAGTGAAACGACGCATCGCCGATGGTAGTGTGGAGCTTCTCCATGTGAGAGTAGGTCATCGTCAAGCACCTCTACAGAAACCCCGATCAGCTCAGCTGGTCGGGGTTTCGTCTTT
>NZ_JAHRGL010000037.1:2500-3868 GCF_019097855.1 Geopseudomonas aromaticivorans | reverse complement strand
TTATTTCTTGGATCGACTGTCACCCCATCCTTTGATGTTCAGTTTACTTACAAACACACACACACACACACACACACACATACACACACACACACACACACACACACAAACAAACACACACACACACACTTAGAAGCATAAGTATTACACTTAATGTCCTTGATGTTCAAATAGTTTTGTTTCATCTGTGCATTAATGTATTTAAAATTTGAGTTACATATTTGTCTGTATTTTAATCTGCTGTTGTATTTGTACAATTAAGGATCTACTATCTCTAAGTAACCTCCGGTAGCAGCTCTCCGTAAACCAATGCATCTATGCATCCCTAAGATCTCTTTCTTAGTATCTGCCTACACCCAAATGTATGTGTATATGTCAAAGTTTCCAAAGAGACGAGTAGGAATTCCTTTGTACATAAAATGGAGGGTCTAAGTGTTACAGCTCTCTTGGTGATCAAAGAAAGGCCTGCTTTGCTTGTTGTTTGTTGCTTTGCAGGCATTCAGTGTGTCATTGTCAAAGTTGCCAGTAATCCCAGGACTGAGAGGGGCAGAAAGCGCGGTTCCTCAGTTGCTGGGTCGGTGGGTCAGGGTGGGTTCACTTCCTAGCCCACCATTTCTTGTAATCCTTAAGGGCCTTGGCCATGAGCGGGGCAGGTTTCTTAGCCCTGGTCGTGTTGCTCCCAATGCTGCTGCCGCCCAAGCGCGGGCGGGGAGCCCTCTGCAGAAGGCCAGGACCAGAGGCTTCTGGGAGGCTCTGCACATTTTCTGTGGAGGCTTCCGTTCCGGGTCCAGAGTCTGCATGCTCCCCTGGCCTTGTGACCTGGGCTTGGAAGGCGACCGTCTTGGTTTGGCGGCCTTGAGGCTTCTTGGTTTGTGTGTTCTGGATGCGGGCACACAGGGCTTGTAGCCTCAGCTGGAGGGACTCCTGCATCTTGAGGTGTGTCTGGCTCTCACTCTGGCTGCCAGTCCGCTGAGCAGTGTTGATGTGCGTCCCTGGGGAGTCCTCCTGGTGCAGACTCCAGAGCGGGCCTTCCTCCAGAGCAGGTTGGCAGTGAGTTTCCCACCTAGAGTGCTGCTTAGCAAGGCGTCCTTGGTTCGAATTCTGTGGGAGAGGTCTGGCACGTCTGCCACCCGAAACCACCGGCGTTTTGAAGTATTTCCTGCACGCCCAGGGAGCTGATTCTAGGTCATCCTGCAAGGAAGAGTCCTCAGGGCCATCCTGGGGAAAGCAGGTTTGGAGATTCGAGGTGGTCTCTGGAAAGGGACTGGCAACCAGGAGGAGATTCAGATCCTCGCAGCTTGGAGACTTGTCTCGAGGCACCTTTGCTCCAGGGCTCTGCGCCTCAGCCTTCCAGGTGCTTTTCCTCTT
>NZ_JAHRGL010000036.1 GCF_019097855.1 Geopseudomonas aromaticivorans | reverse complement strand
ATGCCACCCTAGCGTCGCTGCGCTCCGACTGCCCGGCCGGATGGCCGTGGAACAGGTGGCCGGATGTGCGTGGAATGCCCGGCCGGATAAGCGTGGACTGGGTGGCCGGATGGCGTGGAATCCGCAGAAGAACCCGGTTTCCCATGTCGGCAAGCTGTACAACGCGCTCGCATGGGAAATAGCACGTGCCATCGTCGCCGAGGTCGAGGGCGTGGATGAAGCCACAGTGCAATTATTGTCGCGCATCGGCCAGCCAGTCGATCAGCCGGCGTTGGTGGCTATCGAGCTGGGGTGTAGGGGCAGGCTGAACGAACGCATGCGCCAGGAGATACGCAGTCTCGTGGATGTGCACCTGTCAGGCATTGAGCGCATCTCCGAGCGCCTGATACGTGGCGAGATACCGGCATTTTGAGCCCCTTCGTGGCAGCTCTATTAACTCACGTCTGGACTGAGCCAGGCAGCGGCGAGCACCGCTCCTGGCCTCCGAGCGTCGGGTTTAGTGCTTACAGGGCTTCCTGCATGGCTGGCAGAAATTCGCAATCGGTGACCTGGCTCAGTCCAGTTCCAGCAGGCTCGACATCCGCTTGAGGGGTCGTGTCCCGGGAAGTGGTGTAACGGAGGTCTAGCCGAAGCGCCCATGTGCCCGGCCGGATGAGCGTGGACTGGGGGGCCGGATGGCGTGGAATCCGCGGTGTTGCTCGCAACCCATCATTCCCCGGACAATTTTTCAAGCTATTCACGCAGGGCTATCTCGTCGAGTCCTCCGGTGTATTGCAGCGTGCCGTTGATCACGATGCCCAGACGCTCACCATGGAGGCCCCTTCTGGCTATTGGTATTTCACGCATTGTTTCATCATAGACTTCCTGAACGGGAAATGCCCCGCGCCAGGCGCACGGTGAACCATAACGCCAGCGCATAGCCGGCAGCCGCGAGCATCGGTATGTCCCCGAGCCGCGGCCCGATGGAGTTCAGCATCAGCAGCGAGGCGGCGATATAGAGGCCCGGCGTCACGAGTGCCAAGGCCATACGGTTACTTGCGCGGTCGATATGGCCCTCCAGACGCTCCATTCCATGATGCTGCAAGCGAATTTCAAGGCTATTGGCGCGCAGGCGATGGATCAGGGCGCCGAGCTCGGCCGGCAGTTCTTGCGCCCCAGAGGCCATTTCGAAACGCAATCGCTGCCACCCAGTTTCGGCGCCGACGCCGGTGTTGGCTTCGAGCACCGCTTCGGCCTTGGCGAGTAGGCCTGCCAGCAGCTTGAACTCCGGGTCGAGGCTGCGCACGACATTTTCCATCAGCGCCATCGCCCGCATCAGCACCAACAAGTTGTGCGGAAGGCGCATATGGCGCCCCTCCCCAAGACGCGCGACGCGCAAGAACACTTCGGCGAGCGACCAGTCCTTGAGCGGCAACCCGGCATATTCTTCGATGATTTCCTGCAATCCGTGGCGGAACTCGTCGCGTTTCAGCTCCCCCTCCAGCAACCCCAACTCCACGGCAGCGTCGAGCAGCCATCCGCCGTCCTGATGCACGAACGCCAGCAGGAATGCCGCGAGATGGCGCCGCATGTGCGGACTCAGTACCCCGACGATGCCGAAGTCGTGGAAACAGAGTCGACCGTCCGCCCTGACAAACAAGTTGCCCGGATGCGGATCGCCATGAAACACGCCCATGGCGAATATCTGCTGGAGATAGGCCTCCACGAACACCTGCGCCAAGCGCGGGCCGTCCTCCCCGATCGAAGGATCATCCACGCGCCGCCCGCTGCTCATCTCCTGCACCAGGACCGACTCGCAGTAGAGATCGTCGATCAGCGCCGGCACGTAAACGGTGTCCGAGTCCTGGAAGGCTTCGACGAAATGCTTGATCTGGTGTGCCTCCTTGCGAAAGTCCGTTTCCTTGCGCAGGTTGGCCCATATCTCGTCGATGATCGTGAGTGGCTCATAGCGTCGCAGCCACGGCGAAAGCATGAGCAGCATGCGCATCACGCCCCGCAGCAAGCGCATGTCTCGATCAATCTCGGCCTTGATGTCGGGTCGCCGGATCTTCACGACCACCCGGCGACCGTCACACATCCGCGCCTTGTGCACTTGCGCAATCGAGGCTGCCGCCAAGGGTTGCGGCTCAAACTCGGCAAACAGCTCGGCGATGGGCCGGCCCAGGGCGCTCTCCACTTCGCGAACCGCGACATCGTTGGCAAACGGCGCGACCCGATCCTGCAGGCATTGCAGCTCCTGGATGTACTCCTCAGGCAGCAGATCGCGGTGCAGGCTCAATCCTTGACCGAGCTTGACGAACGCAGTGCCCAACCGCTCGAGCGTACCGCGCAAATGCTGTGCGGGCGTGATTGCCGGGTGCCGCAAGTGAAGGTGCACCAGCAGCCACCAGAACAGGTAACCGCCGATGGTGGAGGTGATCTGGAACAGTCTTCTGAGACCAGACACGATGTCTCCTTGAGCACGCCCGCCGTGACCGAGCACGATCTGCTGTATCAACCCGTACAGGGTACAGTCGCCGTATTGAAATGCGAGCGATGCAAGGCCAGTGGGCGAAGGCCTCACGCACCGCTCGAGTTGCTCTGGTCAAGGCGCGCATCTGCAGAGGCATTGACGAAATGAACGCTGCTCCAGTCGTGTTTGGCTGGAAGAAGTTCGACCTGGAAGTTGCATGGTTCATAAGTGAATTAACGGAACTGACTTTTGGCGGTCACAGCAAAACCGGTTGATCGGGCAGCTCATTGCGCCCTCCGGCGGTTGCCGGGAAATGCTGTGCCATGAGCCTGGTTACGGCACGAATCCCTTCCAGTGCTCCCTCCTCAAAGCGCCCCTGTCTGAAGGCTTGCTCCATGGCTAAACAGATCTCCTCCCATGCACTGGCCCCGACTTGGGCATGAATGCCACGGTCGGCCACGATCTCGACGTCGCGATCGGCCAACAGCAGGTAAATCAGCACGCCGTTGTTGTGCTCGGTATCCCACGCCCGTAGCAGTGAGAAAACCTCGAGCGCTCGCTCACGCGGCGATTGTCCGCGCCATAGTTCGACTGCTTGCAATGCCCCTTCCACAGCAAAGCGGATCTGCCCGGCATGGGTGCACTCGCTCGCCGCAATCTCCGCCTGAATCGCGTTCAGCGTCTGTGGGGGGAAGGCACGCTTGAGCTGCCGGGGTGACATTGTCAGGTGGCGAACCACGCGCCTGTAGTTGTTCTTCACCATCGTCCCGATGCGCCTCCCCCGCCGAATCCGCCTCCACCACCACCGAAGCCGCCACGGCGGCGTCCACCGGGCCGGCCGCCGCTGTACCAGCCACCATGCCTGCCGCCTCCGCCGAGAAGAATAAATACGAACGCCATCAGTCCTGCGCCAAGTGCAACCGGGGTGGCGTCGATCAGTAACCAGGTCAGCAGCGCCACTCCGGCGCCAGTTACCGACGCTGCCGGTAAACGCCCCAGCAGTTTTCGCAGCACCCCGCCCACCACAAAGACCAGCATCACAATCAAGGGAGTCGATTTCGAGAGCTCATCCTGAGCCCCATTCGCTCCACGTTTGGGGGGCGGTAGTGGTTCGCCATCTATAATGGCGATCATCTGGTCTACGCCAGCCTCGATGCCGTCATAGAAGTCGCCTTGGCGGAAGCGTGGCACGATGGTCTCGCTGATAATGCGCTTGGCTGTGGCATCGTTGAGAACGCCCTCCAGGCCATAGCCCACTTCAATGCGCAGGGTCCGATCATTTTTCGCAACGATCAGCAGTGCACCATCGTCGATCTTCTGGCGCCCCAGCCGCCACTGCTCGACTACCCGCAGGGAATACTGTTCTATCGATTCCTCTCCGGTGCTAGGGACAATTAGCACGGCCAGCTGGCTGCCTTTTGCTACCTCGAAGCGTTGCAGCTTGCCTTCCAGGCGGGCTACCTGCTCGGTCGAGAGTGACGCTGTCAGATCAGTAACCCGGGCCGTCAAGGGCGGCATCGCTACTGGTTGGGCCTCGGCCGCCAGGCACCAACCGAGGAGCATTGCCAGCAGCCCGGCTCTCGCTGCAATGAGCGTACTCATCAGTTGCTCGGCTGCGGCGCGCCGCTTTGCGGTTTATCCGGAGAGTTCCCGAAATTCACCTGTGGGGGTGTGGCAATGGCCCGTTCGTTCTCAACGCTGAAGTTAGGCTTGATCTTGTAGCCGAACACCATCGCAGTCAGGTTGGAGGGGAAGCTGCGTACCGTGACGTTGTACTCCTGCACCGCCTGGATATAGCGGTTGCGTGCCACGGTGATGCGGTTTTCAGTGCCTTCCAGTTGAGCCTGCAAGTCGCGAAAGGCGGCATCCGCCTTCAGCTGCGGGTAGTTCTCAGACACCACTAGTAGCCTCGACAGTGCGCCAGACAACTGGGCCTGGGCCTCTTGGAAGCGGGCGAAGGCCTGCGGATCATTGACCAGCTCCGGCGTAGCCTGGATGCCGCCGACCCGGGAGCGGGCGGCCGTTACCTGCTCCAGCACCTCCTTCTCGTGGGCAGCATAGCCCTTGACCGTGTTGACTAGGTTGGGCACCAGGTCGGTACGGCGCTGGTACTGGTTCAACACCTCGGACCAACTTGACTTGGTCTGTTCGTCTGTCGACTGCAAGGTGTTGTAGCCGCAGCCGGAGATGCTAAGGACCAACGTAATGAGCAGCAGGCTCAATAGTTTTCGCATTGTCGTGATCTCCCAGCAAGCTGAAATTATTTTTCATATATAGCAGGCTTGTTTGATGGTAGGCAACAAGGCTGGACTTTTTTGATTCTGACGGAGAGATTACGGTGGCGTAAGCTTTTGTTGGGTTGTGTTTCTTTGGCGGTTTTTCAATATTGTTTTCGGTGTTTATGGTGATTCCGTTTCTGGTGGGTTGGCTTTCATTGGCTTGATGTTGTATTTATATGTATTTGGATCGTTTGCGCGGGATTTTTTGTGAATTTTATTTGGTTTTTCCAGGCGGCCTGCGCTGTATTGAGTTTGGTTGTTCATCGGGGTTGTCTTTAGTGGTTGGTGTGCATGTTTTTAAGTGATGTATTGGATGAATCTGTAAGTCTCATGGGCTGGTGAGGTGGTCCCTCCCGCGGGGCCTTTCTCGATGAGTTAAGCTGGACAACCTGCTGCGGGATCTGGGGCCGAAATCACCGGCAAACGGCCGTCGATCAGTTACGCTGAAATCATCGCTGATCCAGGGGAAATCCATGTTCGAGTCCGCTGAAGTCGGTCACGCCATAGACAAGGCCACGTTCGATGCTCAGGTGCCGGCGCTACGCGAAGCGCTTCTGGAGGCCCAGTTCGAGCTTGGGCAGCAGGCGCGCTTTCCGGTGCTGATACTGATTGCCGGCATTGAGGGAGCGGGCAAGGAGGAGACGGTCAGGCTGCTCAGCGAATGGATGGATCCGCGCTTCATCGAAGTCAGCACCTTCGATCAGCCGACCGATGAGGAACTGACCCGTCCGCAGGCCTGGCGCTACTGGCGACAGCTGCCACCTAAGGGCAAGGTTGGAATCTACTTCGGCAATTGGTACGACCAGATGCTGCAGGCACGAGTGCACAAGAAAATCGACGAGGCCCAGCTCGACCAGTTCATCGCCGGCGCCGAGCGGCTGGAGCGGATGCTCAGCGAAGAGGGCACATTGATCTTCAAGTTCTGGTTTCATCTGTCAAAGAGGTCAATGAAGGAGCGGCTCGAGACGTTGAAGGACGATCCTTTGCACAGCTGGCAGCTGGGTCCGCTAGACTGGCAGCAGTCGAAGACTTACGACAAATTTGTTCTTCACGGCGAGCGAGTACTGCGTCGCAGCAGCCGCGAATACGCACCTTGGTATGTGATTGAGGGGGAGGACGAGCGCTATCGCAGCATCACGGTCGCTCGTATCCTTCTTGAGGGATTGCAATGCGCGCTGGAGCACAAAACACCGACGGTGCACGCTCATCATGCCGCGCCATTGGTATCGAGCTTGGACAACCGTGCCCTGCTGGACGCCTTGGACCTGAGCCGGACGTTGACCAAGCAGGAATATCAAGAGCAGCTTGTCGTCGAGCAGGCCCGCCTGTCCAAATTGATACGTGACAAGCGCATGCGCAAGCACGCGCTGATCACGCTGTTCGAGGGCAATGACGCAGCTGGCAAGGGCGGGGCTATCCGCCGCGTAGCTGCAGCCTTGGATCCGCGCCTGTACCGTATCGTGCCGATCGGTTCACCGACCGAAGAGGAGTTGTCCCAACCCTATCTCTGGCGCTTTTGGCGGCATATCCCGCGGCGTGGAAAATTCACCATCTTTGATCGCTCTTGGTATGGGCGTGTCTTGGTGGAGCGCGTCGAAGAGCTCTGCAGCCCGGCTGACTGGTTGCGTGCCTACGGTGAGATCAACGATTTCGAGGAGGAGTTGACCAACGCGGGGGTGGTGGTGGCCAAGTTCTGGCTGGCTATTGACCAGGAAACTCAGTTGCGACGTTTCAGGGAGCGGGAGGCTACTCCATTCAAACGCTTCAAGATCACTGCAGAGGACTGGCGCAATCGCGAGAAGTGGGACGCTTACTGCGATGCTGTGGGCGACATGGTCGACCGCACCAGCACTGAAATCTCGCCCTGGACGCTGGTCGAGGCCAACGACAAGCGTTTCGCTCGGATTAAGATCCTGCGCACCATTAACGATGCGTTGGAGTCAGCGTTCGTCCGGTCGGGTTGATGCCTGTGGGGCTGGTGACGCCCACGGTGGGGGCTGACTTGCAGCGGATTCAGCAGGCTGCGAAGCGTTCTTAATCTGTTCTGACGCTGTCGGTGACGGAGTGCCATGTGCACCAGTCATGTCCCATCACTCGATTGGGCTCATGTCGAGTAACCATGTGCTGTGTTCACCACCGAGCCTCCCGCGCGGGCACAAACATGGTAAGCGGCCGGGCATCACACCTTGCTGGCAGGCATCCAGTTGTGCGGCAGCAGCTCAGTCAGTGCGCTGGTCTTCTGCGTTGGCAGGCGTGTGAGCACGTCCTTCAGGTAGGCATACGGGTCATGG
>NZ_JAHRGL010000035.1 GCF_019097855.1 Geopseudomonas aromaticivorans | reverse complement strand
GCATAGAGCCCATTGGTTGAATTGCCTTATTTATGACTCTCAGGTCTGTCAGCATTCTCTACTTATCTGACTTCTTTTTGGTAACAAATACAGGAGAACTCCAAGAGCTTGTAGATTCCTCTATGTGTCCAGCATCTAGCTGTTCCTGTACTAACTTTTCTAAAGCCTCTAGCTTCTCAGAGGTCATAGGCCATTGTCCTACCCAAACTGGTTCATCTGTAAGCCACTTCAATGGCAGGGCCTTTGGCTCCTCTGAAGGTCCATCATTTGTACCTAGTTTCTGTACAGCATGGATGGTTGGTAACCGTTTTCCATAGCGTCTTACCAGATCTTTTCTACTATCTAAAGATTGTACATAATTTGTATCTGACACTGGAGGAATATTAATCTGAGTATTCCATTGCTGTAAGAGATCACGACCCCAGAGATTTATAGCTATATCTGCCACGTATGGTTTCAGTATCCCTTTCTGTCCTTCCGGTCCAATGCAGACCACTGAGTTAACACTCTGTCGAACTCTAGATAGAGTTCCAATTCCTAAAAATTGTACATTTGCCTCTCTAAGAGGCCATTTCTGAGGCCAAGACTTTTGAGTAATAATAGTTACATCCGCCCCAGTGTCCACTAAGCCAGAAATAACTTTATTATTAATTTTCACTTTTAACTGAGGCCTTTTATCATTAATAGAAGCTTGCCAAAATATGCGTTTCTCATTTTGTCCATTCATACTTGATTCTTCATCACTATTCAAACTACCATCTAGAGCAATATCTTTTTTCACAATAGGCAAAGAACTATCTATTCATCCCGTGAGAGACTGTCTTCCACTGCTACTGGGAATGACCAGACCTTTCTCGAGGTGGGACCTTCTTGAGCCTCCACCCCCTTGGGGCTTCCCGGCTTTAACAGGTTTCCTTGCAAATCCCTGGTCGATCTACATTCATCGGTCCAGTGTCTGCCCTTACCACATCTTCTACACAATCCAGAAGGCAGTGGCCTTCCATATGAGGCATTGTTAGAATTCATTTGTCTACAATTTCTCTTAGTATGTCCCATTTTACCACAGTTGAAACATCTAGGTTCCTGGAGCCTTCGTGGTCTCCAGGGGAAGGCTCTTCCTACCCAAGGTTCTGGTTCATAGTAGTAGTAACCTCTAGCCTCTTGGTATCTATGTTGACCTCTGTAAGGTGCTTCTCCTTGCCAAGCCCTTACATCCTCACCTCTAGAACTTTTAATTTCCTGTTGCCGTTTTAAACCTTTGGAGATGGCTTCTCCTACCCAAGCTCCAGTATCTTGCACATTATAGTCAATGTTGGCTGCATGCAAAACCCATTCTTCTAGCGGAGCTGATCTGATCTTTAAAGGCAAAAGTATTCTTTTGCATATTGAGTTTGCATTTTCATAAGCTATTGTATATATAATTGATTGTCTTGTTTCTGGATCTGACTACTGCCCTAGTTAACCTTTGTAAGAAGTCCTGGAACTGTTCTGTATGTCCCTGTTCTATTCTGGTATAAGCTTCTAGGCATTCTCCTGGCTCACGAACCTTATCCCAGGCATTTAATGCTGCTTTCCTGCATAGAGACAGTATATCGTCATCATATTCAGCCTGAACCTGTGGGTCAGCATAAATACCTTGACCAAGAATCTTATCTAGGGGGGCTTCATAAAACCTACCTTTATGCCCTGACGCTCAAGGAGCATTGCCTCTTCTCTCACCAATGCCTTCCACTGGATTTGGCATGAATTCTCAAGTACAGCTGACACCAATCATTCCCAGTCTGTGGGCATCACCGTGTTAAAGGTTGCCCAGGAATGTAATAGCTGTTTTATGTATGGGCTATGGAGACCATATGAGACAACTGATTCTTTAATATTCTTAAGATCCTTCAGCTGTATAGGTTGCCATACATAAGCCATCTGTCCCTGAGGGTGTTTCTTAGAAGCTGGCTTTTCTACCATGGTAGCTGGGTACACTAATGGTGTACGAGTAACAACCTTAGAAGAATAGTCATGATACCTGGGTGGAGTAGGTGCCTGGGATTGGAGTGATTCTGCTTCTGAGGCATCCCAATGATCTTTAAGCCTAGTAATGATATCCTTTTGAAAAGTTTCAATCTCCTTAATCATAAAAGATTCCAAGCATGTTAGTGAATCTGTAAATTGCTCTAACTGCTCATCTACATGTTTTTTTTTTTTTAGGTCTTTAATACGATCATCCTTAGGCAGCATCTGGATGGCATGGAAACTGCCTTCTAGGTATTGGAGTCTAGATTCCAGGTCATGATTTGCTGATTTTGAGTCCTCAGCAATCGACCGTATGGACCTATGTAATCTGTCAGCCCTGTACTGTAAATTATCTTCCAAACATTCAAATCTAGACTCAAATTTCTGATCTGCTACCTTGGAAGCTTCAATAACTGATTGAATGACATTGTCCAATTCTTCAACCCTATGCTGGGTATTTTGTACCATTGCATCTAGTTGCTGGGTAACATTGCCTATCTGAGTTTCTAGCTGGCTACAGATATTCTTTAGCTGGTCATGGTCTTCTGACAGCCTAGCCTCTAAGGCCTCAGACATGGAGGATCTCTCTGTGTTTATCTTATCATAAATACGCTGTATCTCATCAGACAGCTCTGTCTTTAGTGTATTGGACACAGAGCCAAGCTTATCATCCAATTTCTGTTCCACTTGCTGCACAATTGTGGTCTGACCTAATCGTAAAGCTGTTATTTCCTGTAAGTAGGTGGTGAGGTTATCCTTATCCCTATTCCTGAGTCCTCTGGCTAGTAATACTATTTGTACCAGCAAGCTAACTGCCATTACGGCATATAGGCCAGTAATTGGCACATTAACATCCTCCTCAAACTGAATTCACATAAAAAGCAAAAATATTACCAATTTTAGCAAATGATAAATATTCCGCCATAATTTTACCTGATTTCTACTCCAGATGCAGTAAATATATTTGACCAGCAGGTAGCACAGGCCTTCAGTTATTCCGAGGCATTTGGCAGCAATCAGTCAGTGGTGGAAAGAGGTCACAAAATTGGCTGCGCTTATCTTAGAGAGTATACGGCCACAGCCGCAACCATTGAAACAGATGTGGCTTTCCCAAAGAAGCAGCCATGGGAAGCCTCTGCTGAGAGCCGAGGCCTACCTTGACTCTAGGCAGCTAGAAACTGTCTCCCAGCTGGGTGGATGGTTCTGAGCAGCTCAGCTGCAGTGGGTCGGCTGCTAGACAGGAACACCTGTGGAGAGAGGGTGCTTTCCGGGCCTAGTCTGAGGGCCAGATGGAACCCACTGCCTGTCCCAAATGGGGTGTAGGTTTCCAATATCCCACTTCTGACACCAGATATAGTGGGAAATTACCAATACGGAGTCAGGTAGAAATATAAGGGTATTTAATAGGGAAAAGCCTTACTTACAGAGCGAACCAGCCAGCCGGTGGTAGTCTGTACAGCAAGAAGCAAAGAGAAACCGAAACCGAAAACGCAGTCCCCCTACTCACTCTGACCACGCCCTCACAAGCCCTCAGGTACTCTTGTAGCCAGCCCCTAAGAAGGCGTGGCTACAGCTTCCCCTACAATTCCCCTTTTAGTCTAAAAGAGGATTAAAACTTAACAGTATAAAGGTAAAATATAAGAAGATAACTATCTATTTTAACTAAACCCTAAAGTCATAAACAATAGGAAGCTATCCCTAACTAGGTATATACACTATCCTAAGTGACAACAATGGGGAAAGGGGGCGTAGCATCCTCCAA
This sequence comes from Geopseudomonas aromaticivorans, assembly GCF_019097855.1. Classification (GTDB taxonomy): domain Bacteria; phylum Pseudomonadota; class Gammaproteobacteria; order Pseudomonadales; family Pseudomonadaceae; genus Geopseudomonas; species Geopseudomonas aromaticivorans. Next base: position 3,262 of record NZ_JAHRGL010000035.1, on the reverse strand, counting down.
GTTACTTCCTGCTGAAATGGGACGATGATAGTCATGTGGGGTCCTGTAGAAAGAAAATGTTAGTATCCAGTCCATGTTAGATGGGATTCACTTGATTGAAGATCTCGCTTGAAATCCTCAACTTGATTGAAGTCAGTACCCGAACCTCTGGCCAGAGTGTCAGCTGAAATGGAGCAAGTTGGATCCAGTGCAGTCGAGGAGCTGTGGCCCATTTTCTTTCCAGGGTGTCCAGGGATTGCTGTCAGGCAGGTCTTCATTGGCTGTGTGGGACTCAAACATAAACAGTTAGCAGAGAAATGTTTGCTTGTGTATGTACACATGCTGGGAAAGGCAACCATGGGAGCATAACAATTATGAGAGGGTGTACACCTTGAAAGAAAGATCCAAGAAAAGACAAAGACAGTCCCCAAATTCTTCTTTTATTCTGTATTACATCAATTGGCTTCTTGATACAATACAGAAACTCTAAAGTTAGTTAAACAACGTGCTTGGATTTTAGAGGAGGAAAGCCAAATCCACCTCTAAATCCAGCATTGGTTTAATTGAATAGGGACTAGGAAATAAAGAGAAATAGAGTTCTCTGAGAGACAGCTGTAAAGTTTACCGTATGGCACGTTCCTTTTGTTTGATGGTTATAGCTACCTTTTCTTCTTAAGTATCTACCCATGCAGTGTCCTTTGCCTTCTGGAGATGAGTTTTCCTGTGAAGATAAAAGCAAAACACTTCCCTTTCCTTTGGGAGGTTTCTATTTAGTTTATAAGATATACCTTACTAGAATACCTGTCATTTCTTCTCGTTGAGAGGTTTGTCCTTTTCAACTCGAATCTTGATCAACTTTGATGGTATCCAAATTTTTCTTCTCCTGTGGAAACCAATGCAAAACCCCTACACCATCATAACACATGTCCTGATTTCCATACAGAGGTTAGTACATCTTTGAAGTATACCGGCTGATTGAGTTCAGCAGTTTTTTCCCTAGTCCAGTGTCTTTTTGCAGCTGTTTGTCCTTTTTCATTGGCATTAAGAAAGTTTAGTGTTAATAAAGCATTATGCAACCTATGTTTGGGGGGTTTAGTCTTCCAAGCTTGTTTGTTGAGCATCTCCTTAAGTGTTCTATTAGATCTCTCAACCACTGCTTGTCCTGTAGGATTGTGTGGTATACCAGTAACATGCTTTATGTTATAATATTTGAAAAATTGTTCCAATTTTGTAGAGACATATGCTGGAGCATTGTCAGTTTTTATTTGTGCAGGTATACCCATAACTGCCATCACCTCTAGCAGGTGTGTAATAACAGAATCAGCTTTTTCAGAGTTAAGAGCAGTAGCCCATTGGAACCCTGAGAATGTGTCTATGGTATGATGCACATATTTCAAATTTCCAAACTCTGCAAAGTGAAAGACATCCATCTGCCAAACCTCATTTCTCCGAATGCCCTTAGGATTACAACCTGCTGGCAATGGAGTTTGATTATAAAAGGAACAAGTAGGACAGTTTCTCACTATCTCCTTGGCTTGTTGCCAAGTGATGGAGAAGTCCTTTTTCAAACCTTTGCTATTTACATGATGTTTCTTATGAAATTCTGAGGCTTCTAGCACACTTCCAATTAATAAACGATCAATCTCATCATTGCCTTGTGCTAGTGGGCCTGGCAGACCCGTATGGGATCTGATATGTGTAATGTATATAGGATTACTTCTGTTTCTGATAGTTTCCTGTAATTGTAAAAACAGAGAAGTTAATTCTGTATTATCAGGAATGAATTCTGCAGTCTCAATGTGTAACACGACTCTCTCTGCATATTGAGAATCAGTAACTATATTAAGAGGTTCTGTAAAATCCATAAGTACCATGAGAATTGCATATAATTCTGCCTTCTGTACAGATGTATATGGACTTTGAACTACTTTACTTACCTCACCTGCTTTATAACCTGCCTTACCTGATTTGTTGGCATCAGTGTAGAAGGTAAGAACTCCAGAAATGGGAGTTTGTCTTACAATACGTGGAAGAATCCAGACTGTCTTTTTTATGAATTTAATTCTGTCAGTTTTGGGATAGTTGTTGCTAATTGTTCCCAAAAAGTCAGTAAGAGCTATTTGCCAATATTCATTATCCTTCCATAAGGAGGAAATTTCCTCATTAGTTAAAGGTACTATAATTTCTGCTGGATCTTTTCCAGTCAGTTGACGAAGTCTTAATTTGCCCTTTAAAATCAAATCAGAAATCTTTTCTATATATGTCTTTAACTTTTTATTCTGTTTATGTGGCAGAAATATCCATTCCAATATAGTGTCTTCCCTCTGCATCAGAATCCCAGAAGGGTATTCTCTGGATGGCAAGATAACCAGAATACAGTCTAAATTAAGGTTTATCCGATCTACATGTGCATTCAATATTCTGTTTTCTACCCATTGTAACTCTTTTTCTGCCTCATCAGATAATATTCTAGGACTGTTTAGGTCCTTATCACCTTTAAGGGCCATTTTTAAATGCTTTAAGTCATGTCCTTCTACACCAATAATCGTCTGTAATTGAGAAATTTCCCCTAATAATTTCTGAAGAGAATTAAGAGTTTGATACCGATCTCTCCTAATTTGTACCTTTTGAGGTCTGATTCTTTGTAAGTCTATCTTGTAACCTAAATAGTTAATAGAATCTCCTCTTTGTATCTTTTCTGGTGCAATCTGTAATCCCCAACGAGGCAGAACTTCCTTCACCATTTCAAACATACGTTCCAAAGTTTCCTTATTAGAATCTGATAAAAGAATATCATCCATGTAATGATAAACAAGAGATTGTGGTAATTTCTTACGAATTATTTCCAAAGGTTGCTGTACAAAGTGTTGACACAAAGTAGGACTATTTAGCATTCCTTGTGGCAAAACCCTCCACTGATATCTCCTAACTGGCTGTGAATTATTAAGAGTTGGTACAGTAAATGCAAATTTTTCTCTATCATTTTCCTGTAACGGTATTGTGAAAAAACAGTCTTTTAGATCAATGACTATGATAGGCCATCCTTTAGGTATTAAGGAAGGTAATGGCATTCCAGGTTGCAGAGAGCCCATTGGTTGAATTACCTTATTTATGGCTCTCAGGTCTGTCAGCATTCTCCACTTACCTGACTTCTTTTTGATAACAAATACAGTAGAATTCCATGGAAAGGTAGTTTCCTCTACATGTCAAGCATCTAGCTGTTAATGTACTAACTTTTCTAAAGACACTAGCTCCTCAGAGTTCATAGGCCATTGTCCTACCC
>NZ_JAHRGL010000034.1 GCF_019097855.1 Geopseudomonas aromaticivorans | reverse complement strand
CAGGGGAAGCCCCCGGCAAATGCTCTTCGGGGGCAGGAAACTGAGTCCAGGGGGATGAAGTAGCCCGATTTTGGCCTGCCGAGCAGGTCTGTCGCGAATGGGGAGGGCTATTTCAGACCTTCCTTAGGTGCTAAGGGAGTGTGGTTTAGCCGTATGCGTCGAAATGGCAATGCATGAATTGACTGTTAACTTGAAATATTGGCATCTCCAGTGGTTTTTCTGAATAAGATCTGTTTCGCTAGGGGATGTTGGAGTTTTGAGACGCATTTCAAAGCTATTTGCTCTATTGGCTCGCTGGCCTGAGGATTGATTTTATTCCAGGGGGTCTTAAAGATTCATCATTCCCGCATAGGTTTGAATCTGGAAGGATTGTGACGCCTGGGCTCCCGTCTGCTAGGTCGTGGGGTGGGCGAATTTTTCACGGGCTCCTGGGTTGATTTCGGTCTTTTTAAGGCTTTTGCGGATTTCTGTCTGTGCTGTGGCTGCTAATTGGCAGGAAGGCTGGAAGTTTTAATAACAACAAGAGTGATGATGAAATGATAGAGTTCCAGAAAGTTAATCCAATTTCACTGGCTGTTTTCATGGCTGTTGCATTTCCCTCTGTGGGGCTGGCAGCAGAAAATGGGTTCGTAGAAGGAAGCTCCGCTACCCTGACGGCGCGTAACTACTATTTCAGCCGCGATTTCCGCGACGTCCCCTCAATGGCACAGTCCAAGCAGGAAGAGTGGGCGCAGGGCTTCATCCTCAACTTCAAGTCCGGCTACACCCCAGGCACCGTGGGCTTTGGCGTCGACGCCATTGGTCTGCTGGGAATCAAACTCGATGGCAGCGCTGATCGTGCCGGCGGAAAAGGTACTGGCCTGATGCCGCGCCAAGACGATGGCGAGCCGGCCGACGAGTACAGCCGCCTCGGCGCAGCGGTCAAGATCAAGGTGTCGAAGACCGAGCTGAAGGTCGGCGAGCTGCAGCCCAACCTGCCAGTGCTGACTTTCTCCGACATCCGCCTGCTGCCGCCGTCCTACACCGGCGCTAGCATCGTCTCCCAGGAAGTCGCCGGACTGACCCTGCAGGGCGGCCAGATGCGTGCCATGAGCCACCGCGACGAGGCCGGCGATGACAAGATGTCGCCGTGGATCGGCCGCCGGGCCGTGTTGGGGGTCACTAGTGACCGCTTCAACTACGGCGGCGCCGACTACGCCTTCAACGCCAACCGCACCAGCGTCGGCGCCTGGTACGCGCAGCTGGAGGACGTCTACAACCAGCGTTTCTTCAGCCTAAAGCACAGCGAGCCGGTCGGCAGCTGGACCCTAGGTGCCAACCTTGGCTACTTTGACTCCAGCGAGGACGGCAATGAGTTGGCCGGCAAGATTGACAACCAGGCCTTCTACACCATGTTGTCGGCCAAGCAGGGTGGCCATACCTTCCATGTCGGATATCAGAAACTGTCCGGCGACGACGGGATGATCCGTATCTTCGGCAATGTAACGCCGTTGGCCAACGAGCTGCCGACCTTCGACTTTGCCTCCACAGACGAGCGCTCTTGGCAGGCGCGTTATGACTACGACTTTGCCGCGTTGGGCATTCCGGGGCTGGTCAGCACCGTGCGTTACGTCAAGGGCGACAACGTCGAAACCGGTAGTGGCTTCGAGGGCAAGGATTGGGAGCGCGACCTGGATCTTGGCTACGTCGTACAGAGCGGTCCGCTGAAGAACGTTAGCGTGCGAGTGCGCAATGTCAGCGCGCGCTCTAACTACCGTGCCAGTATCGACGAGAATCGTCTGATTATCAGCTATAACTTGGCACTCTTCTGATGAATCGATGCGGGATGGCATGATCCGTGCCCGATGAGAGTGAGCCAGAAAATTTATTTAAAATATCAATGGTTGGCTTTGCTAATTTGGCATGTGTCTTGTTGCTTGAGTTTGGCAGAGCAATAGTCTGTGGCGACCCTTACAGATTTTTTGTTAGGGCTCTAGTTTTGAATTGCTCATTGGAATGTGTGTGAGTTGCGTGCTAGCGAATTTCCAAATAAATATTTTTTGATTTCGGAGAAGGCAATGCAAAAAAATAAAAAAGCATTTAATACTGCTGGAAAGATTGCTCGAAATGGTTTTTCGACTCTGGTGTTGGCCGGTGCCCTGAGTAGCGGTGCGCAAGCGGCCGATCCACTCAAGGTCGGATTGCTGCTGCCTTATACCGGAACCTATGCGGCTACTGGAGAAGCAACAGCCAACGGTCTCAAGCTGGCCATCGAGCAGCAGGGCGGCAAGCTCGGCGGGCGCGAGGTCGAGTTCGTGGTGGTAGACAGCGAGGCAGACCCGAGCAAGGCGGTGCAGAACATGCAGAAGCTGGTGTCTGGCGCCAAGGTCGACGTGGTGGTCGGCCCGATGCACTCCGGTGTCGGCATGGGGGCGCTTAAGGTCGCCCGTGAGACCGGCGTTCCGCTGATCATCCCCAACGCCGGCTTCAATGCCGCCACCGGCCCGATGTGTGCTGAGAACGTCTTCCGCACCTCTTTCTCTTCTTGGCAGACCGCTTATCCGATGGGCAAGATCGCCGCCGAAAAGGGCTACAAAAACATAGTCACTGTGACGTGGCGTTACGGCTTCGGTACTGAATCAGTGGAGGGTTTCAAGGAGGGCTTCGAGAAGGCCGGCGGCAAGATTATCAAGAAAATCTGGCTACCCTTCCCTGACGTCGAGTTCCAGTCGCAGCTGACAGAGATCGCTGCGCTCAAGCCTGATGCGGTATTCGTGTTTTTTGCCGGCGGCGGCGCCGCCAAGTTCGTAAAGGATTACGCCGCGGCCGGCCTCAAGGACAAGATCCCGCTGCTCGGCTCTGGCTTCCTCACCGAGGGTACTCTGGCCGCCCAAGGCCCGGCCGCTGAAGGCCTATTGACTACCCTGCACTACGCCGACTCGCTGCAGACCGAGCAGAACTCCAAGTTCCGCGGCGACTACAAGCAGCAGTTCGGCAAGGAAGCGGACATCTATGCGGTGCAGGGCTACGACACCGGCCTGCTGCTTGCCCAGTCTCTCGAGGCGGTGGCTGGTAACACCAAGGATCGTGCGGCTTGGATCAAGGCGATGGAGAGTGCGCGTATCGACAGCCCTCGCGGCGAGTGGACCTTCTCCAAAGCACATAACCCGATTCAGAACATCTACCTGCGCGAGGTGCGTAACGGCGCCAACGTGGTGGTCGAGGTCGCCCACGAGAAACTTAGTGACCCGGCTCCGGGCTGCAAGCTCAAGCAGGTCGCCAAGCGCTGAGTGACCGCGTCCCGGGCGGTCGATGCCCGGGACGCCGGTGTTCGCCCCCAGGCACCGGCGGCTTCTGTCCCTTGGCCGCCGGTGTCCGGGCTCCCGCATTCCATCGCGTGGATAGCTAACCCATGGATTTTGCTAACATTCTCATTCAGACCATGAACGGTCTGCAGTACGGACTGCTGCTGTTCCTCATCGCCAGCGGTCTCACGCTAATCTTCGGCATCATGCACATCCTCAACCTGGCCCATGGTGCCCTGTATATGGTCGGCGCCTACCTGGCCTGGTGGCTGACCTCGCTGGTCGGCCACCTGTTCCTCGCCATCCTCCTCGCCGTGCCGCTGGCCGTCGGCCTCGGCGTGCTGATCGAGCGCTTCCTGATGCAGGCGCTGTACAAGCGCAATCACCTCGATCAGGTGCTGCTGACCTTCGGCCTTATCCTGGTGTTCGACGCCTTGCAGGGCATGCTCTGGGGCAACGACGTGCACAGCGTGGCGATCCCGGCGTTCCTGTCCGGCTCGATCGCCCTCACCGAAACCCTCGACTACCCGGTGTACCGGTTGTTCGTCTCGGTGGTCTGCGGCCTGATCGCCCTGGCCATGTACCTGATCCTGCAGCGTACCCGTCTGGGCATGATCATCCGCGGCGGGGCCAGCAACCGCGAGATGGTTCAGGGTCTGGGCATCGATATCCGCCGCATCTACACCCTGGTATTCGCCGCTGGAGCGGCGCTGACCGCCTTCGCCGGGATGATCGCCGCGCCGCTGTCCTCGGTGTATCCGGGGATGGGCAACCAGGTGCTGATCATCGCCTTCGTGGTTGTAGTGATTGGCGGCCTCGGTTCGATCCGCGGCGCCTTCCTCGGTGCCCTGCTGGTCGGCCTGACCGCCACCTGGGGTGCCCTGCTGGTGCCCGATTTCGCCGGCATGGTGGTCTACGTGCTGATGGCTGCGGTGCTGCTGTTCAAGCCGCGCGGCCTGTTCGCCTGAGGAGAGTTTCGACATGCATATCCTTCCCACGCCGATCCGCTTACTGCTTGCGCTCGGCACCCTGCTGCTGGCCCTCTACCCGCTGTTCGGTTCGGCCCTGACCGGCGAGCAGCACGATTTCTACCTGCAGAAACTCACCAGCATCATGATCCTCGCCATAGTCGCGCTGAGTCTCGACCTCTTGGTCGGCATCAGCGGCATGGTCAGCCTGGCCCAGGCCGCCTTCTTCGGCATCGCCGGCTACACCTTGGTGCTGGTCGCCCCCGAGTACGAGGCGATCAGCGTCTGGGTCGCTCTGCCGCTCTGTCTAGGCATCAGCGCGCTAGCGGCGCTGGTCATGGGGCTGCTGATCATCCGCACCTCCGGCATCTTCTTCATCATGGCGACCATCGCCTTCTCGCAGATGCTGTTCTACCTGTTCCACGATGCCTCCTTCGCCGGCGGCTCGGACGGCGCCTACCTGCTAATGAAACCGGATGTCAGCATCGCCGGCGTGCAACTGCTCGACCTGGATAACCGCCAGACTCTGTTCTACGTGGCGCTGGCATCGCTGGTTGGGGTGTTCCTGCTGCTGCATACCTTCCTGCGTGCGCCCTTCGGCCAGGTGCTCTTGGGTATCCGCGAGAACGAGTCGCGCGTCCGCGCCATGGGCTATAACCCGCTGTTCTACAAGTTGGCTGCTTTCGTCATCGCCGGCACCCTGGCTGGCTACGCCGGCATGCTGTCGGCTACCCAGTACGGCTTCGTCAGCCCCAGCCAGGTCGGCTGGGAGCTATCGGCGCACGTGCTGGTGATGGTCATCCTCGGCGGCATGGGCACCCTGTTCGGGGCGATCCTTGGCGCCTTCGCCTTCGAGGGCCTGCATACCGGCTTCGCTGCGTTGACCCCGCACTGGGAGCTGCTGATGGGGCTGGTGGTGATCGGCATGGTGCTGCTGCTGCCGCGGGGCATCGCCGGACTGCTACTGCAGCTCTGCGAGCGTAAGAGAAAGAACAACAAGGCCAAGGCCGCTGCTGCAGTAGTAGGTGCCGTTAAAGCCGTAAAAGAGGAGACCCTATAATGAGCGCGATCATTCTGGAAACCCGTGGCCTAACCAAGACCTTCGGCGGACTTACTGCGGTCAACGGTGTCAACCTGCAGGTCGGCGAGCGCGAGGTGCACGCGATCATCGGCCCCAACGGCGCCGGCAAGAGCACCATGGTCAACCTGCTGTCCGGGCACCTGCCGCCCTGCGACGGGCAGATCTTGTTCAGGGGGCAAGACATCACCGGCACCTCGCCCAACCGCATCTCGCACCTGGGCATGGGGCGCAGCTTCCAGCGAACCAACATCTTCCCGACCTTCACCTGCCTGGAGAACTGCTGGCTGGCAGCGCAGTCACGGCTTAAGAACTCTTTTCGCTTCTTCCGCCGCAGCGAGAGCTATGTCGAGGTGCGCGAGCGCGCCGAGCTGGGCCTTGAGCTGTGTGGCCTCAGCGCCAAGCGCGACGTGATCGCCGGCACCATGAGCTACGGCGAGCAGCGCCAGCTGGAGATCGGCATGGTGTTGGCCACCGAGCCGAGCTTCCTGTTGCTCGACGAGCCGATGGCCGGGATGGGCAAAGACGAGTCGAGCCGGGTGGTCGAGCTGCTCGCCAGCCTCTCGAAGAACTACTCGCTGGTGCTGGTCGAGCACGACATGGACGCGGTGTTCAGCATTGCCCACAAGCTCACCGTGATGGTCAATGGGCAGATGCTGGCTAGCGGCCCGCTGGATCAGGTGCGCAACGATCCGGCGGTACAGGAAGCCTATCTGGGCGACGGCGAGGAGAACTTCTGATGAGCGCAGCACAAGCCATGGCCAGCCACGTCGAGCCGGCCACCCCGCTGGTCGAGGCCCGCGGCCTGCACACCTACTACGGCAACAGCCACGTTCTGCACGGCGTCGATTTCCACATTGCGCCGGGCGAGACCCTGGCCCTGCTCGGCCGCAACGGCATGGGCAAGAGCACCACAATCCGCTCGATCCTCGGCTTCGTCACCCCCCGGCGCGGCGACATCTACATCCGTGGCGAACGGGTCAACGGCCAGCCGCCCTACCGGAACATCCGCCGCGGCATCGGCTATGTACCGGAGGGGCGCGGCATGTTTCCCAACCTGACGGTGCGCGAGAGCCTAGTGATGGCCGCGCGGCCGGGTGTCGACGGGCGCTGCGACTGGGATCTCGACCGCGTGCTGGCGACCTTCCCTCGTCTGACCGAGCGCTACAGTCACCTGACCGGCAACCTGTCCGGCGGCGAGCAGCAGATGGTCGCTATTGGCCGCGCGCTGATGACCAACCCCGAGCTGATGATCCTCGACGAGGCCACCGAGGGCCTGGCGCCTCTGATCCGCAAGGAGATCTGGCAGGTGATTCGCGCGGTAAAGGACACCGGAATTGCCACCTTGGTGGTCGACAAGAACGTGAACGTGCTGCTCGACCTGACCGACCGCAGCATGATCATGGTCAAGGGGCAAGTGGTCTACGATGGGCTGAGCACTGAGCTTAAGGATAGGCAGGATCTACTCCAGGAGCATATTGGCCTGTAGCTTGGTCGCAGGGTTGGTTACGTTCACCGATGTTCGTTGTGCTTGTGTGGAGAGATTTTTTGCGGCTGCTTATCGGAAAGCTCTTTGATTTTGGTGTTTTTCTGCTATTAGTATGGTAGGTGAGGTTAGGCATAGCCGGTACCTCCTTCGCTAATAACAGATATAAAAGCGCTGAAGTTGAGTGGGGTTCAATATGTTGAGTAAGGCTAGCCAGGTCTTCACTAATGCAGATCCTTATAGGGTCTCTGACTATGTTAATCAATATGTTGGTGCGCACAGAATCAACTTGCCAAACAAGAGGGTCGCGGAGGCCAAGCTGTGTCATCGTGACTTCGGTAGTCTTGATTTGTGTCGTATTAGTTACGGCAGTAGCGTGAGGGTGACATCGTCAGGGTTGAATACTTGCTACCATTTGCAGGTTTTGCTTAAAGGGAGTTGTCTATGGCGTGGTTATGGGGATGAGCACTACTTTTCTCCTGGTGAGCTATTGCTTATAAATCCTGATGATCCAGCTGATCTAACCTACTCGAATGATTGTGAGAAATTCATTGTCAAGCTTCCAGTTAATGTATTGGAGCGGGTTTGCAGCGATAATTACTGGAAAAAGCCGATAGGGGGGATCCGCTTTAGCCCTCGGCACAGTCTTCAGCAGTTAAGTGGCTTCGATAGCCTTCTTGGTTTGGTCTGTGGCGAGTCAGAACGCGTCCATGGACCCTCTCGGTTGCGAGAGTACTTCACGGGAATTATTGCAACCAAGCTGCTTGAGTTGCTGGATAGTAATATTGAGCGTGAGCCCTATGAAGGAGATGGGTCGCCTTTTGAAAGAGTTGTTCAGTTTGTTGATGATAATATAAAAAAGAATATTAGTTTGGATCAGATGGCTGCGGTTGCAAGAATGAGTCCTCGGTCACTCTATAATTTGTTTGAAAGACACGCATGTGATACGCCAAAGAACTATGTTCGCAAGCGAAAGCTCGAGCATATACATGGTTTCCTGAGTGATCCTGAAAGAAAGGTGCGCAGCATTACGGAGGTGGCCATTGATTACGGATTCCTTCACTTGGGGCGTTTTGCTGAAAACTATAGAAATGCTTATGGGGAGCTTCCGTCTGACACTCTTCGCAAGCGCTTAACCTGAAGTTCTCGAGAGGTTTTTGTATTTTAGAAAAGTAAGGTCATTTCTCTGGAGGGGGGCTTTTGTCCCCCTTGTCTTTCTCCTCTTTGCTCTGGTTTTCTGCAGTTTCGTTCATCGCGATGCGTCGCATAGTTGATTTTTGATCTGGTTAGGAGTGGCTTTGGTTATTCCTAACCTTGGTTGTTTTTGTTTTTTCTTTGTCTTTTAAGAATAAATAGCTTGCGAATTACAAAAAACGGATGCGGGATTGCAAGGGTTGGCTATCAATGCGGAAGTCATAGTCTTAGCATTTTTTTGCCGAAAAAATAACAAAGGAGCCATGGCGATGACCCTGGGACTCGACTACCTCAATGGTTTGCTTGAAGAAGATAAAGAAAAAGGAATCTATCGCTGCAAGCGAGAGATTTTTACCAGTCCTGAGCTGTTCG
>NZ_JAHRGL010000033.1 GCF_019097855.1 Geopseudomonas aromaticivorans | reverse complement strand
TGCCACCCTAGCGTCGCTGCGCTCCGACTGCCCGGCCGGATGGCCGTGGAACAGGTGGCCGGATGTGCGTGGAATGCCCGGCCGGATAAGCGTGGACTGGGTGGCCGGATGGCGTGGAATCCGCAGCCCGACATCCTCATATCCACCACTGCCGGCGTTTTTACACGGTCTGGGCCAAAAGCGGACCTCCCCCCAATTAGACAAAAATCTGCGGGCTGAGCGGACAGCTATCGCACGAGCCACAGCAAGGCTTGCCCCGCATTGAGTCCCAGTACTGACGTTCGGCCTCTTCCCAGTCGCGCAACGCTAAAGCTAGCTCGGTGGCTTGCTTTGCATGGTCATGACAGCGTCGAATTCGTTTTGGAAGGCGTCGCCCATAGAGGCCGCAGAAGCAACGCCTTTTTTGGTTGATAACCCGCTGGGGCTTTTCCCACACGCTGAACAAAGGCGTTGTGCCGGAGAGCACATCTAGGATCGACCGGCCCTTGGACGTTCTGCGCTTGAGCGCTAGTTGATCTACCGGAAGAGCATTGCCGATCCTGCCATTTAACGCTCTCACAGCCTCCTGAACTCGAAGCTGATGTCGAGCTGCGTCGCCGTGCGCCCATGCGGAACGATTTGGCCATCTACGCAGAGTGCGAGCTCGCTCTTGAAGCTTGAGATACTTGTAGATTGTCTCAAGCCACGCGCGAGCGGACGGCTCATCTATAACAGGAAGCGGATTGGCACCAGCATAAAACAGACAGAACGTACCGTCAGAGTTAATGTGGCGTTCGGGGCAAAATCCTGGCAGGTGATGTGGCGTGTGTTCGCGTGCTTTGACCCATTCACCGGAGTGGTGTAAATGCAGCTTGTAGTGAAGCGCTCTTCCGTCCACCAGCCGAATTGGCAGATCAAGCATTGCTGTCTGCGCAGAGGTAGTCACACAGGTCCCCCCGAAGTCAGGGGTGACCTGCGCAATCAGGTCTAGAGCTGTGCTCAACGGCTGCGGTCTACGTTTTGGAGGGAGTGGGGCTGCACTTTACGCTCATCTGCGCGAATAATTGCGGCAGAACCCGCGTAGGCTTCCGAGCGAGCTTGCTTCGCTGATGTGTCCCCATCATCTGCCAGGGCTTCGGTGGCTTCGTTGTAGTCCAGGTGCGACGTCTTGCGACTCTTTCCGAACAAGCTCTGTACAGCTTTGGATGCTGCGTCGTAGGCTGCTTGCCCGATCGCGGTTTCTACACCCGTACACACGCATTGGCGATTCTCAGACTCGATCACGCTGCGCCCGATAGCGCAACGAACTCGGTTGCCCTTGGTGCCCAAGCGCGTGACGGCTATAGGCCCCAAATCGAAGCCAATCGCGAGACCAAGTTCGCCGGTTTCAATGTTCTCGGCCTTCAAACGCTCAATTGCCAGGTTAAAGCTGCTGCGAAGCGCACCAGCCAGCCGTGTGGCCTCAGATACAGATTTCTCTTCGTCAGTGGTATACACGGTGCCGTCACAGGACAGGGCTTGCACGCAGTCTCCAATGAAGCGCACTCGGCGGCCTTCGAAGTCGGAGGTGACGACCCGCTCCAGCTCTGCGCGAATGACGTGCAGTGTCCGCACGACATCATCTGTTTTCTCGTTGATGTGCTCGGCTACGTAGGTCGTGAATCCATCGATATCCGCATAGAGGCTTACCATCTCCTGCCGCTTCGAGTTGCCGGGGGTCAGCGCATAGATGTCCATATCGCGCAGAGGTGGTGTTTGGCGGGAGAACTGGTAACCACCGAGTGGGTTCTTCTTCAGGTCCTCACGCCACTCTTCGACGATCTCGTCGGACGTGACATCCAGTTTGGCCGCGTCCTCACACGCTTGAACCTCTGCCGTGGTTAGGGCCGACTTTTCGGGAGCCTCGCTTTCGGCGAGGCCGATGGCCTTGCGAGCATTGTTTGTCAGATAGATGCCCTTGGCCTTGTTGTTGCTGGCCAGCTTTGCTGCATGGTTTGCAGGGTCGCCCAGGAACAAAGGTTCCCGGTTCCCACTGCGGCCATTGTTTACAGCGAGCGCCAGGCCGGTATCGATGCCAATACGAACCTTCGCTGCGGGGATCTGTTCATCGTCGTCACCTGTCTCTGCGAGCACGTCGATGATCAGTTGCGCGGTCGCAACGGCACGCTGGACACGCTTCGTCTCTGCACCGGAATCAGTGTTGTACGGTTTGGTGAAAAGCGAGTGCAATCGCTGGCTATGGAAGTCGACTCTGCGTGCATCAACCTTGTTGAGAATCCGCTTGACCGCCCGGTAGTGCTGGTCGAGGAAGCGCAGCGTCCGCTTGTGGCATTCAACGCCCTCGGTTTTAGTGATGTTCAGCATGTCTTCGAGATTCAAGATGTCCGCATACATGTGGACACCATCGACGCGGTACGCGGTGCTGGTCGGAATAGACTCCAGCGACATGTCGCGCACGTAGTCCTTAATGGTGACCTCCTCTACATCAGCGATCTTGCTATCGATGTGTTTTGCAGCGCGATCGTGGTTCCAACTCTTACTCATCGACCTCTCCTTGGGGCGGTTGGGCGCGCTGCAATGCGGTAGGCAAGCGCATGCCAAATTTGCTTAGTGACAGCTCGTGATTACCGCGGCCCTAGCTCGGCGAATATGGTCCGCAGCTCATTGCAGGCTGGCGACAGGGCCGAAGGCAGGAGTTTTGCGTCTGTCGTTGCTCGGTATGTGAGGGTGGTCAGCCCTTTCAGGTCTGACGGCAGATGGATCTCGTCCCCCCTTGGCTCAATGAGGAAGGTCCGTTTCCTGCCAAAACGTCCCACGAACATACCCAGCTCGAAAATGACATTGTCGCGGGGCGTATTCTTGGTTTCCTCGCGGATCGTGACGGCGTCGTCTGGCTGCGCAATTGCGATGGCAAAGTCGCACTCGTCCAGCTGCTCTTCGAGACTTTCAATGGCGTACTGCGACGCGCGGAAAACACCATGTGTCCAGGTTTTCACGAAGAGTTTCTCGTGCTGGAGGTGGCTCTCGATCGCCCTAGCAATGGGGAGTGCTTCGACCGAGCAGATGATGAAAACGTGCGAGAACTCATGGGTAGGGAGCACCAAGTCATTTCGCTGATGTAGCCGATCGATGAGTTGGCGAGTGACTTGTCGCCAAACTGAGGGATACGCGTCCGCAATGGACTTGAAATCTGCCGCACTGACCTTCAAGACAATCGAGGGCTCGGTGGCCCCAACTGTGGCCGCACGCTTGGCTGTTGCGACCAGAGCAGCCATCTCTCCGACGTGATCTCCGCCTCCCCGTGTTGCGACTTCACGATCATGGACCTTCACCTGGAAGTGCCCTGTGATGATGAAGAACACGTCGGAGTCCTCTGCGTCTTGCGTGATGAGTACCGCATCCTTGGCGATCGCCTCCAGCGTTCCTACTTCCGCAAGGCGGCGTGCTAAGTCTTGATTTCCGAGGACCAGCTTCTGTTCAAGCAGTACTTCCTCGAGAACGGCACGACCTGACGCCCCTGCAAAACGATCGATCAACTTTCCAGTAGTCATGATGGCGAGCATTCCCTTGCGAAGATGTTGGGGGTGTTAACCCAAATGGAGCCATACGTGCCGTTTTCAAGAGAAAGCTCAAGAAAAGATCGAAGTGGCCAGCAGCAACTGGCCAATCTGCGGCTCACGCTTGTGGTTGGGCATGGCTCCATCGGCAATCCTATTGGACCGATGGTCGAGCAGACTGATTGTCGCCATGCGCCGCCAGATTCGGGACAAGGCCTGAATCAAAAAATCCGGCATCTGCCGGGCTCCTGGGAGGCATTTTCACCAGCTAGACGTCACCGCTAGCCGTCCGTTGCGTCGAGGCTTCGTGCTTTCGAGCAAGCGCTGGCGGAATACGGCAAAGCGAAAGTGGCAAAAAAGCTTGCTGGGACGAAAGATTGCGTCCTACGCGCCGGCAGTGATCTAGCACATGCCGTCCAGCAGATGAAGGAACGGGTGGAAGCGGAGGAGAAGGAAGGGCTGCTCTTTCATGTCGATGATCAGATTATCTCGCCCTACCGTTTCAGCGAAAAGCTGACTGTGCGTGTTAGCTACCGGTGGCGCCAAGCGATCGAGGATGATTGGACGTACGGCAGCATTACTTTTTCTTACGACTCTGCCTCGCGTCCCGACTCCGCCCTGCCAACCCCCAAGCGGAAGCCGAGCGCTACCAAACTGGATCAGGAGCGACAGGAAAAGCTGTATCGCGTATGGGAGTACCTGAAGAGTTTGGCGCTCTACTCGGTTAGAGAGTATTTCAGGGACGGAGGTGACGGAAACACTATCCCGCCAACCATCCAGGCCAAAACCGATCCCTACAGCCTTGGACTCAACAATTACAGTGCTCAGTTCTGGGGTGAGCATAATGCTCCAGCTTCAGCTAAATAATCCTGCCGCACTAAGCTCCTGCAACCTCCCACCAAGAAGAATCACTACTCAGCCACTAGAACTCCGCAGGATGACTATTAAGTGACCAGCCTAGCTTATTACAACAACCAACCCAGAAATAGCCTAATAAAAAGCCAGACGGACTACTTATCCACCTGGCTTCATCATACTTATGCACTACTCATCGAAAACTGGAAAAGCACAGCCAGCAAACAAGAGCAATTACAGATCGTCGAACGATACTTTTTCTTCATCAACAGTAGCAGGCGCGACTGCAGGGCCACTCATCAGCTTGCTGCGAATTTTGCCTTCAATTTCACCCATTACCTCTGAATTTTCTTTCAGCCACTTCATTGTATTGGCGCGTCCTTGCCCAATCTTGTTACCTTGATAACTGTACCAAGCGCCCGACTTTTCGACAAAGCCATTGGCAACGCCCAGGTCAACAATCTCACCAGCCTTGCTGATTCCCTCACCATAAATAATGGTGAATTCAGCTTGCCTAAATGGCGCGGCAACCTTATTTTTCACAACTTTAACGCGAGTTTCGCTACCGATCACCTCATCGCCTTCTTTTGACGCACCAATTCGACGAATATCCAGACGAACCGAAGCATAAAACTTTAGCGCGTTACCACCAGTCGTAGTTTCCGGATTTCCAAACATAACCCCGATCTTCATCCGAATCTGGTTGATGAAGATACACATGGTATTGGAGTTTTTCAGATTCCCAGTAATCTTACGCATTGCCTGGCTCATCATCCTCGCAGCAAGGCCTACGTGACTATCGCCAATTTCGCCTTCAATTTCAGCTTTTGGAACAAGTGCAGCCACGGAGTCGACAACTATTAAGTTAACGGCACCAGAGCGAGTAAGAATATCAACAATCTCTAGAGCCTGCTCCCCTGTATCCGGCTGCGAACAAAGGAGATCATCAATATTTACTCCCAGCTTCGCAGCATAAATAGGGTCTAGAGCATGTTCGGCATCAATGAATGCACAAGTCAGCCCTTGACGCTGAGCCTCGGCAATTACTGAAAGGGTAAGAGTTGTTTTACCAGAGGACTCTGGGCCGTAAATCTCAACGATTCGACCACGAGGCAGACCGCCAACCCCCAAAGCAATATCAAGACCCAAGGAGCCAGTCGAAATAACATCAATATCCATCGTGCGGTCAGTGCCTAACCGCATGATCGAGCCTTTACCAAACTGCTTTTCAATCTGACTAAGAGCTGCTTCTAATGCCTTATTTTTTGCCTGATCCATGTTTATCGACCACTTAAATTGAGTTAATCAGTTGATCTCGATCACCTTAGGGCGTGTCCCTCACAAACAGAAAGGAGACCTCCTAAGTGAACCACCTTTAGGCCGCCATGGGGACTACTGCATTCTGCAGGCCGACATGGGTGTCACCCATCTCGCCTTCGATTTCCGCCTTGGGCACCAGCGCCGCCACGGAGTCGATGATGACCACGTCGACCGCATTGGAGCGCACCAGCATGTCGGTGATCTCCAGCGCCTGCTCGCCGGTGTCCGGCTGCGAGACCAGCAGGTCGTCGACATTGACGCCGAGCTTGGCAGCGTAGTCCGGGTCCAGCGCGTGCTCGGCATCGACGAAGGCGCAGGTGGCGCCCTGCTTCTGGGCCTCGGCGATCACCGACAGGGTCAGGGTGGTCTTGCCCGAGGACTCCGGACCGTAGATCTCGACGATCCGGCCCTTGGGCAGACCGCCGATGCCGAGGGCGATATCCAGCCCCAGCGAGCCGGTGGAAATGGCCGGGATTGCCTGGCGCTCGTGGTCACCCATGCGCATGACCGCACCCTTGCCGAACTGACGCTCGATCTGACCCAGGGCTGCGGCCAGGGCGCGCTTCTTGTTCTCGTCCATTGAAGTCCTCTCGTTTCAGAGCGGCCAGCCGGCCACGATTAACTGTATAATTAGCCAGTATTATTCCACAGGGCAAGGCACCCGCCTACCCCTCGACAGGATTTTCCCCTGCCGCCAGTCGCAACAGGCCCCGCAGCGCGCAAAGCACCGCCTGCTCGCGTACCGCCTGGCGATCACCGGCAAACTGCTGGCGGGAACTGAAACTGCGCTCGCCATCCTGCCAAGCCAGCCAGACGGTGCCCACCGGCTTGTCCAGGGTCCCGCCATCCGGCCCGGCGATACCGCTGACCGCCACGGCCAGCTGGGCGCCGCTGTACTGCAAGGCACCCCGGGCCATGGCCTCGACCACCTCGCGACTGACCGCACCGACCGTGTCGAACAGCGCCCCAGGCACCCCAAGCTGCCGAGTCTTTTGCCGATTGGAATAGGTGACGTAGCCGGCCTCGAACCACTGCGAACTGCCGGCGATGCGCGTGATTGCCTCGGCGATGCCGCCACCGGTGCAGGACTCGGCGGTAGCGACCTGTAGCTGGCGCCTCAGCAAGGCTTCGCCCAGTTGTCCCGCCAGCCGGGTTATGCAATCCATGAGTGTCTCCGGGGTTAAGCCTGTCCGGGCGATACCGTACACTAGCTTCTTTTGCGACTTGAAGCCGGACCGCGATGAGCAACAGCGATTTTTCCGCCCACACGCCGATGATGCAGCAGTACCTCAGAATCAAGCAGCAGCATCCCGACCAGTTGCTGTTCTATCGCATGGGCGACTTTTACGAGCTTTTCTATGCCGACGCGCAGAAGGCTGCCCGACTGCTGGACATCACGCTTACCGCCCGCGGCCAGTCGGCAGGGCAACCGATCCCGATGGCCGGCATCCCGTTCCATTCTGCCGAAGGTTACCTGGCTCGCTTGGTAAAACTGGGCGAGTCGGTAGTGATCTGTGAACAGGTCGGCGATCCGGCCACCAGCAAGGGGCCGGTGGAGCGCCAAGTCGCCCGCATCATCACCCCCGGCACGGTGAGCGACGAAGCCCTGCTCGACGAGCGCCGCGACAACCTGCTGGCCGCCCTGCTCGGCGATGACCGCCTGTTCGGCCTGGCGGTACTGGACATCACCAGCGGTCGCTTCAGTGTGCAGGAAATCAAGGGCTGGGAGCCGCTGCTGGCCGAGCTGGGACGCCTCAACCCCGCCGAGCTGCTGATCCCCGATGATTGGCCAAGTGGTTTGCCCGCCGAGAAACGTCCCGGCGTGCGTCGCCGCGCGCCCTGGGACTTCGACCGCGCCACCGCACTGAAAAGCCTGTGCCAGCAGTTCGGCACCCAGGATCTCAACGGCTTCGGCTGTCAGGGCCTGACCCTAGCCATCGGCGCCGCGGGTTGCCTGCTGCTGTACGCGCGCGACACCCAGCGCAGTGCCCTGCCGCACATCCGTAGCCTGCGCCACGAGCGGCTGGACGACACGGTGATCCTCGACGCCGCCAGCCGGCGCAATCTGGAGCTGGACACCAATCTCGCCGGCGGCCGTGACAACACCCTGCAGAGCGTGGTGGATCGCTGCATGACCGCCATGGGCAGTCGCCTGCTATGTCGCTGGCTGAACCGGCCGCTGCGTGATCGAAGCCTGCTCGAAGGCCGCCAGCAAGCCATCGGCTGCCTCCTCGACAATTACCGCTTCGAGAACCTGCAGCCTCAGCTCAAGGAGATCGGCGACGTCGAGCGCATCCTGGCGCGTATTGGCCTGCGCAGCGCCCGTCCGCGCGATCTGGCGCGACTGCGCGATGCGCTCGCCGCCTTGCCGGATCTGCAGCAGCACATGCACGAGCTGGAGGCGCCGCGCCTGCAGGAGCTGGCCGGCAGCATCCGCACCTATCCGGAGCTGGCCGAGCTGCTGGCCCGAGCGATCATCGACAACCCGCCGGCGGTGATCCGCGACGGTGGGGTGATCAAGCGCGGCTACGATGCCGAGCTGGACGAGCTGCAGCTGCTCAGCGAGAACGCCGGCCAGTACCTGATGGATCTGGAAACCCGCGAGAAGACCCGCACCGGTCTGCCCAACCTCAAGGTCGGCTACAACCGCATCCACGGCTACTACATCGAGCTGCCCCGCGTGCAGGCCGAGCAGGCGCCGGCGGACTATATCCGCCGCCAGACGCTCAAGGGGGCCGAGCGCTTCATCACCCCCGAGCTCAAGGCCTTCGAGGACAAGGCGCTGTCGGCCAAGAGCCGCGCGCTGGCGCGGGAAAAGCTGCTGTACGACGCGCTGATCGAAATCCTGATCGAACACCTGGGCCCACTGCAGGACACTGCGGCTGCACTGGCGGAACTGGACGTGCTGAGCAATCTGGGCGAACGCGCGCTGAATCTCGATCTCAACTGCCCGACTTTCGTCGACGAACCTTGCCTGCGTATAACCCAGGGCCGTCATCCAGTGGTCGAGCAGGTGCTGTCCACACCCTTCGTCGCCAACGACCTCCGCCTCGACGACAGCACGCGCATGCTGATCATCACCGGACCGAACATGGGTGGTAAGTCCACCTACATGCGACAGACTGCGCTGATCGTGCTCCTCGCCCATATCGGCAGCTACGTGCCAGCACAGGCCTGCGAGCTGTCGACGGTAGACCGGATTTTCACCCGTATCGGCTCCAGCGACGATCTGGCCGGCGGGCGCTCGACTTTCATGGTCGAGATGAGCGAAACCGCCAGTATTCTGCACAACGCCAGCGACCGCAGCCTGGTGCTGATGGACGAAGTCGGCCGCGGCACCAGTACCTTCGACGGCCTTTCGCTGGCTTGGGCTGCCGCCGAACATCTGGCACGGCAGCGCGCCTTCACCCTGTTTGCCACCCACTACTTCGAGTTGACCGTACTGCCCGAGAGCGAATCGCTGGTGGCCAACGTGCACCTGGACGCCGCCGAACACAAGGAGCGCATCGTGTTCCTGCACCATGTCCTTCCAGGACCAGCGAGTCAGAGCTACGGCCTTGCGGTGGCACAACTCGCCGGGGTGCCCAACGCGGTGATCGTCCGTGCCCGCGAGCATCTGGCACGCCTTGAACAAACGAGCCTCCCCCATGAGTCCGTTGCAAACCCAGCCAAAAAAAGCAAAGACGTACCTGTACAGCCTGATCTCTTTGCCGTCCAGTCGCATCCTCTGCTGGAGGAAATTGAAAGCATCAATCCCAATGATCTGACGCCACGCCAAGCTCTCGAGCTGATATATGCTTGGAAGACGCAGATATAACCAAGCGATTGCCAAGCTGCTAGAATCCCGCGCGCCATGCCGTGGCTGGCTGGCGCCTGCCCGTCTGAGGAGATAAAAGAACATGACCTTCGTCGTTACCGACAACTGCATCAAGTGCAAGTACACCGATTGCGTGGAAGTCTGCCCGGTGGACTGCTTCTACGAAGGCCCGAACTTCCTGGTCATCCACCCGGACGAGTGCATCGACTGCGCGCTGTGCGAGCCCGAGTGCCCAGCCCAAGCTATCTTCTCGGAGGATGAAGTGCCGGAAGATCAGCAGGAATTCATAGAGCTCAACCGTGACTTGGCCGAAGTCTGGCCCAATATTACCGAGAAGAAAGATGCTCTGGCCGATGCCGAAGAGTGGGATGGCGTGAAGGACAAGCTGCAGCACCTGGAGCGCTGATCCTCCAGCACTCCGAGTTCTGCGCCATCAAGGGCCCCGGCAATTTTGCCGGGGCTTTTTTGTGCTTCTTCGCGGGATCATGGGAAAGAGGTTTGACCGTCGAGAGTGTCAGAATTTCTGTGTAATCGACCAGCAGGCTGCAAAATTCAGGGGCTGCATCCACAGCCTCTCCGCCCAGGAAGCCGACCCTGCCACGGAAAGCGTTACCGTCCAACAGCACCTCACAAGCCCCACAGCCGACCGCGGCCTCACACGTCCTGCCTCCGCGCTCCGCCTGCAGCAGCTCACGGGAGACTTGAGCGAAAACGCTCCACGAACCCAATCTACCAATAAACTGATCATCCACAATGCTGTGCTCCCATTTCTTTTCAGGAGCCAGCCGGCATGATGCGCCCGAGCGCCAAGGTCGCGAAGGTCTACATCTACCCCAAGCCCGCCGGCCTCCGGAAAGAGCTGCACGACGCCGGCTGGCAGCGCACGCTATTCTTGGAAAGCCGCGCCGCACGTACGGTGGTCCTGTGGAACCCGTGGATCGACAAGGCCCGGCGCCTGTCGCAGTTCGCCGAGGACGGCTGGCAACGCATGCTGTGCATCGAGACCGCCAACGTCTGGGACGACTGCGTGCAGCTCGCCCCTGGCGCCCGTCACAGCTTGGATCTCTGCCTGTGGAGCGAGGCGATTGTGAGCCCGCAGTGAGTCGTCTGCCGCGACCCAACAGGCGTGCTCGGCTGCCCACGTAGCCGAGCCTGTACGGGGAGGCCGCAGAAGCGCGGCGCTCCCAGGCAGGTTCCTGAGGATTTTTCCGCGCCCAAAAGACGAAACCCCGACCAGCTGAGCTGATCGGGGTTTCTGTAGAGGTGCTTGACGATGACCTACTCTCACATGGAGAAGCTCCACACTACCATCGGCGATGCGTCGTTTCAC
>NZ_JAHRGL010000032.1 GCF_019097855.1 Geopseudomonas aromaticivorans | reverse complement strand
AAAAACCGTCAAGAGCCTGTGGGGGAGCGTCGTGTTCCTGCAGCGTCCCGCAGCGGCTCGGCTGCGGGACGCCGAACCTGCCTATTGGGCTCCTGCCGGCGACTCATTGCGGACTCGCCAGCGCCTCACTCCACAGGGAGAAATCTAGGTGGTGTGATCTGTTCCAGGAGAGGGCGGCTGTGCTGCTGCAGGCGGAGCGTGCAAGCAGGCGTGCGAGGCTGCGGTCGGGGCTTGTGAGGTCGGTGTGCTGTAGGACGGTAACGCCATCCGTGGCGGAGCCGTCATGCCTGGGCGAAGGGGCTGGTGAATGCAGCCTCCGGTCGAGGCGGTGGGCGTGTCCTTGTTGGTCTGCGCGGGTGCCGCGGTTGGCAGTGCAAAGGGCCGTTATCAGTGGTTGGTGCTGCCCATCAGCACGTTGTACTGCTTGCGGCTGAAACCGACGGTCAGCGGGGCGCCTTCGTAGCTACAGGCGACGTTTACCTTCAGGCCGCGCTTGTGGTCGTAGTAGGTGTGGTTGTCGGGCTTCTGGATGGCCAGTTCGAGATCCGCAGCATTCATGCCCAGGGTCTTAAGGGCCGCAGCCGAGTCGATTTCCTGCTTTGGATTGCAGGGTGCGCTGCCTCGGAACTCCACATCCGCATAGCCGACCGTCCCGCCGCTGGCTTCCAGATAGACGTGATGCCCCTCGCTATCAAACACAATGTTATTAGCCTGGTTAGGCTGCACGCCGGCACGCTGGGCGGCCTCTTTTACCGGCATGTCGAGATACTTGAACGGAGTGCTGGCCGGCTTTTCTTCGGCAATGGCCAAGTTTGTACTCAAAAGCAGCACGACAGCTGAAACAACGCAGCGCATATTCATTTTTCTAATTCTTCTCGTTGAAAGTAAAAACACCCATGTATGAAAAACCTGTACGCAAGGGCTTTTCATGCCGGTGGCGAGTATGCCGAAGTGGGGCGCGAGATCGAAGTCGATCAAGGTCTTACTCTCAGGGGGGGCAGTTCACGTTTTGTACCGGACAAGCGTGCGCGGCATCACATTTTATCGGCGCGCAGGTGGGCGTTGGTAATCAGCGCCACAGGGAACTATTCAGGAAGTGCCGGGTCAGGGGTAATACGTGTGCGTTTGTGGGCAGGCCAAAGACGCGGGACGTATACATCGCTGCGGAGCAGGCGGATCAGCGCTCTCGGTTCGATCCGCGTACTGGCATCGGTCTGTCATGCGGCTTCGGTCAGGCGAACTCGGTCGGCAACAGATACCCGGCGATGGGATCGTGCCGCTTGCCGGTCAGGGCGCGACGCACGGCCGTGGTGCGCTGCTTCAGTCGGCGCGGCTGAACACCCTTGAAGGTTTCACCGCTGCGGGTAAGGACAGGGCGCACCGGCAATTGCACGAGCTGCAGGTCGTAGGTGCCGATGGACAGGTCGCTGTTCCTCGATCACAAATGGTACATGTCGACCAGGGTGGAAGTGCCTGTACAGCTGGCCGTGGTGTGGATTCTGCTCGAACAGCGCCTGCGACGAGGAAGGATAGCTGCTGGTCGCTTCGGAATTTCAAAGAGTTTTTTCAGGAGGATACAGGTCGAGCAGAGTCGGCGCGTGCTTGCGCTCAAGTCGGGGCGGCCTGCTCGCAAATGGGCTACGGCCCGGCGAAGTCGCTGGCATAGTCGCCGCTCGCGATGGTCAAGTTTACCCTACCGGAACGACGCGAGCCCTGGCCGCGTCGCGATCCAGGGCTCGTCCGTAGCCAGCCTAGGCTGGTCCTGTGATCAGTTGGCGTACTTGTAGCCGACTTCGCCGTGGTTGGAGAGGTCGAGGCCGTCGACTTCGTGCTCCTCGTCGACGCGCAGGCCGCCGCACAGCACGGCGGCGAGCTTGAACGCGAGCCAGCTGCTGAGCGCCGAGTAGAGGATGCTGAACAGCATCGCGCCGCCGTTGATCGCTAGCTGGTCGAGCAGGTCGCGCCCTTCGGCGAAGCCCTGGCCGCCGAGGGTGGTCATGGCGAATACCGGGGTCAGCAGGCCGCCGACGATGCCGGCCACGCCGTGCACGCCGAACACGTCGAAGGCGTCATCGAGGCCGATCACCGGCTTGAGCTTGTCGACCGCCCACACACAGATCGGCGCGGCGATCAGGCCGAGGCAGATGGCGCCCATCGGGCCGACGAAGCCGCACGCCGGGGTGATCGCCACCAGGCCGGCGATGGCGCCGGACACCGCGCCGAACATGCTCGGCTTGCCGCGGTACTTCCACTCGGCGAGCATCCAGGCCAGGGCGCCGGCGCAGCTGGCCAGCATGGTGTTGACGATGACCAGCATGGCGAAGCCGTTGGCTGCCAGCACGCAGCCGCCGCAGAAGCCCAGCCAGCCGACCCACAGCAGGCAGCCGCCAGTGACGGTCATGGTCATGTTGTGCGGCGACAGGGTCGCGGTGCCGAAGCCGCGGCGGCGGCCGATCAGCCAGGCGCCGACCAGCGAGGCGATGCCGACGTTGAGGTGCACCACGTTACCGCCGGCGAAATCCTGCACGCCGAGGTTGAACACCCAGCCGCCGCCCCAGGCCATGTGCGCCATGGGGATGTAGTTGATGGTCAGCCAGATCGCCATGAACACCATGACGGCGGCGAACTTCATGCGCTCGGCGAACGAGCCGACGATGATCGGCGGGGTTATCGCGGCGAACAGCAGCATGAACAGGAAGTACAGCAGCTCGGGAATGCTGCCCTGCATCGAGTCCGGGCCGACGCCCTGCAGGAACAGCTTGTCGGTGCCGCCGATGATCGCCTGCAGGCCGCCGCCGTCGGTGAAGGTCAGGCTGTAGCCGTAAATGGCGAACAGCAGCGCCATCAGCGCGGCGCCGGAGAACACCTGCATCTGCACCGACAGCACGTTCTTGCTGCGCGCCATGCCGCCGTAGAACATGCCGAGGCCGGGCAGGGTCATCAGCAGCACGACCAGCGAGCACACTACCAGGAAGGCGGTGTCGCCGCTGTTCAGGGCCGGGGCCGTTTCTTCCGCCGAGACGCGGAAGGCGCTCGCCAGCAGGAGTGTGCCGATCAGGCTGCGACATATAAGGCTGAATCGCTTCATGGTCTGTTCCTCTCTTAAGGGTCGATAGATGATCAGGGAACTGGCAGCGGACGCCGGCGGGCGGCCGGCGCGCTGCGCGAATCGCGGGCCGGCGGCGCTCAGGCGCGCACGCGGCTCTTGTCCGGGTCGTAGAAGATCGGCGCGGTCACCGTGGCGGCGATGCGCTTCTGCTGGCCGTCGAGCTTGCCGATCTCCACTGGCGTGCCGGGCTCGCAGTAGCCGATGTCCAGGCGGCACAGGGCGACGTTCTTGCCGGTGATGGGCGAGCGCGTGGCGCTGGTGACCACGCCGATCTGCGCGCGGCCGTCGCGCACGCAGTCGCCGTGCTGCGCCGGCTCGTTGCCATCCAGCACCAGGCCGACCAGCTTGTGCTGCGGATGGGCGCTGCGCCGCTCCAGCGCGGTCCTGCCGATAAAGTCGTCCTGCTTGGATTTCAGCGGCACGCAGAAGCCGATGCCGGCCTCGAACGGATCGGTCTGGTCGCAGAATTCGTAGCCGGCGAAGATCAGCCCGGCCTCGATGCGCAGGGTGTCCAGCGCGTGCAGGCCGAGCGGCACCAGGCCCAGCGGCTCGCCGAGCTGCCACAGGCGCTGCCAGACCTGCATGGCGTCGGAGGGGGGGCACCAGATCTCGTAGCCCAGCTCGCCGGTGTAGCCGGTACGCGAGACCATGATCGGGCAGCCGTTGTAGTCGCCGAGGCGGCCGACCAGGAAGCGGAACCAGCCGAGTTCTTCCAGCTTCGGCTGGCTGGGCGGCGTCCAGATCATCTGGCTGAGCAGTTCGCGGCTTTTCGGCCCCTGCACGGCGACGTTGTGAATCTGCTCGGAGGCCGACTTTACCCACACCTTCATGCCGAGCTTCTCGGCCTGCTGGCGCAGCCAGTCGCCGGCGAAGTCCTCGCCGCCGATCCAGCGGAAGGCATCCGGGCCGAGACGCAGCAGGGTGCCGTCGTCGAGCATGCCGCCGTGCTCGTAGCACATCGCCGAGTAGACCACCTGACCGACCGCCAGCTTGCGCACGTCGCGGGTCAGGCAGTAGTTGAGCAGCGCCTCGGCGTCGGGGCCGAGCACCTCGAACTTGCGCAGCGCGGACAGGTCCATCACCGCCACCCGCTCGCGGCAGCCGTGGTACTCCTCGATGGCGCCGAAGCCCGAATAGTGGGTCGGCGTCCACCAGCCGCGGTAGTCGATGAAGTTGCCGGTCAGCGCGCTGGTGCCGGGATGGAAGCCGCTCTCGCGGGTCAGCACCGGGTCGGCGTCGGCGGTCTTGCGGGTGGCCATGGCCATGCTGAAGCGCTCCTTGGCGGAATAGACGCGGATGTGGATGTCGGTCGGCTGCCAGCCGTTGGCCGGGTCGATGTCGTCCGGGCAGGAGCTGCTGGCGCAGACCAGATCGGTCATCGCGCGCAGCAGCACGTAGTCGCCGGGACGCGACCAAGGCTCGTCGAGGGTCAGCTGCTGGTGGGCGTCGATCCCGGTGTTGAAGAAGAAGTTGATCGCCGGCCAGCCGGCCCTGGCAGTCACGCCATGGGCGGCCAGCGCGCGGCTGAGGTTGTCACTGCAGTTTGCGTGCCCGAAATAGCCCTGGGCCTCGTAGTAGCGTGCGGCGCAGGCGAGGGCGAAGGTGTCGTGGCGGCCGACGGTGTCGCGCACCACCTCGAGCATCGGCTGCAGGTTGCGGTCGAAGAATTTGGAAAACAGCCCCGGGCCCGGATAGGCGTTGCCGTTGAGGGTGCGGGTGACGGTTGGGTCGAGGTCGATCTCGCGACCCGCGTCGAGGCCGCGGCGGTCGAAGGCGACGAAGTCCGAGCACTGCCGTCCGGCCACGTCGAGCACCTGCAGGTACTGACCGGCCTCGACCACGTAGTCGCGCGCCGTGCCGGGCTGGATGGTGAACTCGTCGACCAGCTCGCCGAGCGGCGCCGGCAGTGGCGGCGCCAGCACGCTGCGTGGGTTGGCGCGCTGGATGATCAGGCGCAGCTCGCTGGCGCGCTGCTGGCAGTCCACCGCAACCCGCCCGCCGGGGGCGGCGACGATAACCAGCAGTTCGGTGGCAGCAGTGAGGTTGCGGGAGAAGCCGGCCGGGGTGTCGCCGTCCCACAGGCGGGCGGCCTCGGGCAGCTGGCGACAGTCGATGTCGCGTTTGGCCAGGCCCAGGCGGGTGTGCACCGACTCGGCGCTGCCATCGCCGAGCAACGCGCCGATAAAGCGCGCGCCGGGGGTGGCGGTCAGGCCGAGGTCGGCCAGCGCGGCGCGACCACTGGCGGCGAAGGCCAGCAGCTCGGCGCTCTGCCGGCCCTCGAGGTCGATCACTTCGAGACGGTCGCCGGCGGCGAGGGCGACCACGGTCAGCCCGCCCGGCGCGACGCGGTGGCGCTCCAGCGCCGGGGCGCGGGCGAACAGCGCAGGTTCGCGCGGTCGGGAAATCACGGGCATGTGCATGCAAGGCTCCTGCGCGGATGCGCGGCGGAAGATTCCGGGTGGGCTTTGGCCCATCTGCTGGGAGGTCGCTGGTGTAGGGGGGATGGCCGCCCCGTGGAAAACCGCGTAGCGTTTTCCACCACGCGCTCCCATGGTGGGCAACGCTTCGCGGTTGCCCCCTACGAGGGAGTTAGCCGACCGCCTTGAGCGACTGCTCCGGCTGGTCGGCGAGGTAGGCGGCCATGGAGTCGTCCAGCGCATCCAGCCAGGGGGTGTGGTGGGGAGTGGCCATCGTGCCGGTCATCAGCGAGCGGTGGCACTTGTTGCGATAACCCATGATGTCCTCGTACTTGTCGTGCTTCCACTCGAGGAAGGTCTGGTTCACCGCGGCGATGTCGAAGCTCGGGTAGTCGGTGGCGTCGATCAGCTGCTGGATGTACTTGCCTTGGAACTCGAACATTTCCTTGGCGTTCTGCAGGGTTTCCTCCTCGGCGCGCCAGGCCAGATTCTCGGCGTGCATTGCCTCCGCGCTGGGCAGGGCGATATGGCCGAGCAGCACGTCGCGCACGTACCAGGCCTGGGCGTCGAACATGTTGAAGCTGTACCACTGGTCCTGCATGCCCAGGTAGATCAGCTTCGGGTTGTCTTCCCAGAACACGCCCTTGTACAGGTTCAGCGGCCAGAGGCGGTTGTCGGTCTTCAGGCACAGCTCTTCGGGCAGGAAGGGGAAGTGGTGCTTGTAGCCGGTGCACAGGATCACCGCGTCGATGTGCTTGTGGCTGCCGTCGGCGAAGAACGCGTTGTGCCCTTCGACGCGCTCGAGCAGCGGCTTCTCTTCCCAGTTGGCCGGCCACTGGTAGCCCATCGGCGCGCTGCGGTAGCAACTGGTGATCGAGCGGGCGCCGTACTTGTAGCACTGCGAACCGATGTCCTCAGCGGAGTAGCTGGCGCCGACGATCAGCACGTCCTTGCCCTTGAATTCCAGCGCGTCGCGGAAGTCGTGGGCGTGCAGCACGCGGCCGGCGAAGCTCTCGAAACCCGGGAAGTAGGGGACGCTGGGGGTGGAGAAGTGGCCGCTGGCGCAGACCACGTAGTCGAAGGTTTCCGCGTAGGTTTCCTTCGTCGTGTAGTCGTGCACGCTGACGGTGAACAGCTCGCTGGCCGGGTCGAAGCTCACGTGGCGCACGGCGGTGTTGAAGCGGATGTAGTCACGCACGCCGGCCTTCTCGACGCGGCCCTTGATGTAGTCCCACAGCACTTCGCGGGGCGGGAAAGAGCCCATCGGCCGGCCGAAGTGCTCGTCGAAGGTGTAGTCGGCGAACTCCAGGCACTCCTTGGGCCCGTTCGACCACAGATAGCGGTACATGCTGCCGTGCACCGGCTCGCCGTTCTCGTCGAGGCCGGTGCGCCAAGTGTAGTTCCACATGCCGCCCCAGTCCTGCTGCTTCTCGAAGCACACCAGCTCGGGGATCTCGGCGCCCTTGGCCTTGGCGGACTGGAAGGCGCGCAGCTGGGCCAGGCCCGAGGGGCCGGCACCGATGATGGCGATGCGAGTGGTCATGGTCTTCTCCCAAACGGTGAAAGTTGCGGTTTCTTGGGAAACAAAATTTCCCGATGGGAATGAGGGTACTGCAGCGGCGGCGCCGCGAAACTCTGCCGGTGGAGATACGCCGTTGGGGGTAGGCGCGACGCGATGGGCACCGCGAACAGGCAGAGAAGGCGCAGGGCGCCTCGGCGTGGTGCAGGTGGCGGGGGTACCGGCAACGATTCGCCGGGGGAAAGATTGTTTACTGCGGGTTGTGGCTCGGGACGAGAAAAGGCATGGAACTTGCTGCGTTTGCCCACGACCTTTTCTGCGAGGGAGGACCCATGGTGCCTCAGCCGATCACGCACATCCGCCCGCCGGGGACAGGCCGATGAGCGACAACCCCCGTCTGCCGCCGTCCGAGCAGTGCGCCGGCCTGACCGAGCGCGAGCGGCAGACCCTGGCGCTGATCGCCGAGGGCCTGAGCAACAAGCTGATCGCCCGCCAGCTGGGCATCAGCGACGGCACGGTGAAGGTCCACGTCAGGCATCTGCTGTGCAAGCTCGACCTGCACTCGCGTCTGGAGCTGGCCGCCTGGGCCCACCGCGCTAGCGAGCAGCTCCAGCTGCCGGTGCCGGGCATGCGCAGCCTGCCAATCAGCCCGCTGGACCTCGGCAACCTGCTCGATGACCTGCCGCTGATGATCTACCGCTGTCGCAACGATCCGCACTGGAGCATGGCCTACGTCAGCGCCGGTTGCCTCGAGCTGACCGGCTACAGCGCGACGCAGCTGCTCGGCAGTCGCCGGCTGAGCTACAACAGCCTGATCCACCCGGCCGACCGCCACCACGTGTGGCAGGCGGTGCAGCGTGGCCTGCAGGAGGGCCGTCCGTTCAGCATCGACTACCGGCTGCTGTGCGCCGATGGCCGCGAGCGTGCGGTGCAGGAGCGCGGCTGCGGCATCTACGGCGGCAGCGGCGAGGTGCTCGAGCTGGAAGGGGTGGTGATGGCGCGTTAGCGGGACTCATGCGGAGCGATCCGCTACCTTCGTACTGGCTCCCGGTAGTGCTTTTGTAGTGCGACAAAAAATCCGCTACAAAATTGTTGACGAGGGCCTTCCGAAATTGCAGGATGGAGTCACTCCCAGATGCGGAGGCCTTGCTAAAGGGCTTCGGCGTCTCTCCGGCCAACCAGCCGGACCCTCCGTGTTTGTACTGCCCACAAGGCAGACTGAAGAAGTTGACTGGCAGGCTCGTCTCCGGACGGCAAGCGCTGGTGAAACGTCCTCATGATGCTGGCTGTGGCCGTACGCCGTCCGGTTACGCCCTCCGCTTGGCATCTGCAGGCCCCTCGCCGGCTCCTTCCGCCCCAACGAACCCGTCACAGGCTTCAAAGCTCTGCCGCCTGTAGTTCGCTTGGATCAGCGCTACACCAGGCTCAGGTTGAGATCAGACCCCCGTGCACACGCCGGCCTACCGCTGGCGGTATCCGGGTCTACCCAAAATCAGACCGACGTTTTTCGATCAACAATTAAGGGGCTCACACCATGAATCTGAACGACCAGCACACTCCCGAAGACCTGGCCAAACTGTTCGCCGCTCGCAAGGACACCCACGGCAGCCACATCCTGTGGGTTAGCGAGTGCGGCCAGGTGCACCTGGACACCCTGGCGCCGGAACTGGGCGAGGAAGAGTTCGCCAAGCGTACCCCGAGCATGCGCGCCCGCCTGCGCACCTACCACCGTGGCAAGGGGTATGTGGGCAAGAAGGCCGCCGCCGACAAGGAATTCATCGGCCGCGTGTACCAGACCCTGCAACAGGAATGGCCGGCAGTTCGCAGCAAGTCCGAGATCGCCTACATCGATCGCTACTGCTGATCCCGGCTTAAACGAGCAACACCCTCAGGTTTCGCCTGGCCCGTCATGGGCCAGGCTTTTTTTGCGTGCGTGTTTGCCCGGCGGACTCGCCGCGCTTGCGCAGAGACAGGGGAGGGGCGACAGGGGGAAGGGGGTGGTCGTCCGTGACCGGAGTGCGGGCGCTCAGTGGGCGGTGTGGCGCCACTGCCGCGGGCTGACGCCGAACCAGCGGCGAAAGGCGCGCGAGAAGGCGCTGGTTTCCGAGTAGCCGAGCAGCGGCGCCAGTTCGGAGATCGGCAGTTGCTGCTGGCGCAGGTAGTGGGCGGCCAGCTCGCAGCGCACCTTGTCCACCAGCTGGCTGAAGGTCATGCCCTGCTCGCGCAGGCGGCGCTGCAGCGACCAGCTGGCCAGCCCCATCTGCTCGGCAACGTTCTCCAGCGTCGGTTCGCCGGCCAGCAGCTGCTGGCGCACCTGGGCGCGGGTGTCGTCGACGATGTTCGGCGCCTCGCGGCCGGCCAGGCTGAGCTGGCGCAGCGAATCCTGCATTACCAGCAGCAGGGTCGGGTTGTGTTCGGGCATGGCGCGGCCGAGATCGCGCTTGGGGATGATCAGCGAATTGCACGGCTGCTCGAAGTACACCGGGGCATCGAACATCTTGCAGTGCTCGTGCCAGTGCTCCGGACGCGGATGCTCGAAGTGCACGGCACGCGGTGCCCAGTGGCTGCCCAGCACATGGCGGATCAGGTTGAGGGCCATGCCCAGCGTCAGCTCGGCGTCCTGGCGGCGGACCAGGATGGCGCCATGGCGCACCTGGTAGTCGAAACGGTAGTGCTCGCCCTCGTCGACCAGACGGATCAGGCTGTTGCGCTGGTGCAGCGGAAAGGCGCGGGCGAAGTTGATCAGCGCCTGCTCCAGGGTCGCCGAGCACAGGCCGATGTAGCCGAGCAGGCCGAGTTCCTGCGGCTTGAACTGCTGGCCGTAGTACAGGCCGAAATTGTCGCAGCCGGACTGGCGCGCGGCTTCCTCCAGCACCTGGCAGTAGTTGGGCAGCGCCAGGCTCAGGGTCGGGTGCTGCAGCAGCTCGGGGTCGATGCCCGAGACGCCGAGGATGCGGTCGGGATCGCCACCCTGTGTGGCGATGAAGGTGCACAGGCCGCTGGCAGCCGCGGCCAGCACGCCGCTGTGGCGTTGGCTGGCGGACAGGTCCGGCACACCGGCCAGGCCGGCAGGGGAGACGGGAAACGGGGGCATGGAAAACATCTCAGCAGAAACAACCGGTAATTCGAAGCAAGTTTCGCGCCCTGCCCCGTGACGCCGGTCAGTTGGCCGCCAGCCCAGCGCTCACGCGGGGCGCCGGCGCCGCGCCGCACTTCGGCGGTGCAGGCAACGGGTGCTTTGGAAACACGCGAACCGCGACGGTGCGCGCGAGTTGACCGCAGGTGACAGGTCCTGCCGGGGGCGGAAAAGTTGACTTCAGACGACAGCGCCTGGTTCTCGCGGTCAAGTCGGGGGCGCGGCTGCGGTGCATGATCGATCCCAGGCCGCAGCGAAACGCGGCGGGCGAGGGAAGAGCCCGCGAGCCACTCGCGCACCGCCACCACTACAAGAATCGTCGTTTCGGAGAAGCCGCATGATCTACGCACAACCGGGCAGCGCTGGCGCCATCCTTTCCCTCAAGCCGCGCTACGGCAACTACATCGGCGGCGAGTTCGTCGCGTCGGTCAAGGGCCAGTACTTCACCAACACCTCGCCGGTCACCGGCGAAGCGATCGGCGAATTCCCGCGCTCCAGCGCCGAGGACATCGAGCTGGCGCTGGACGCCGCCCACGCCGCCGCCGACGCCTGGGGCCGTACCTCGGTGCAGGACCGCTCCAACCTGCTGCTGAAGATCGCCGACCGCATCGAGCAGAACCTCGAACTGCTCGCCGTCGCCGAGACCTGGGACAACGGCAAGGCCGTGCGCGAGACGCTGAACGCCGACGTGCCGCTGGCCGTCGACCACTTCCGCTACTACG
>NZ_JAHRGL010000031.1 GCF_019097855.1 Geopseudomonas aromaticivorans | reverse complement strand
AAAGATAGACTTTTTCGACTTTGGCGTCGGGTCGCATCATGGCGAGGCTGGCTCCAGAAAGAGATCGGGAGCACAGCATCAGGCATCAGCTTTTCGCTTTGAATGTGGGGTTTGTGGAGCACTTACGATGGATCGGGTGGTGCCGTGGAAGGGATTGATTGCCTTGATTGAGCCGCACTACCCCAAGGGTGAAGGCGGTCGCCCGGCGTATCCATTGATGGCGATGCTGCGCGTGCACTTGATGCAGAACTGGTTCGGCTATAGCGATCCTGCGATGGAGGAGGCGCTTTACGAGACCACCATCCTGCGCCAATTCGCTGGGTTGAGCCTGGAGCGTATTCCGGACGAAACCACCATCCTCAACTTCCGTCGCCTGCTGGAGAAGTATGAGTTGGCGGCCGGTATCCTTGGCGTAATCAATGGCTACCTGGGAGATCGCGGCCTGTCGCTGCGACAGGGCACCATCGTCGATGCCACACTGATCCATGCGCCGAGTTCAACCAAGAACCAGGACGGCAAGCGCGATCCGGAGATGCACCAGACCAAGAAAGGCAACCAGTACTACTTCGGCATGAAGGCGCATATTGGCGTGGATGATGAGTCGGGGCTGGTGCACCACGTGGTGGGCACCGCGGCCAACGTGGCGGATGTCACGCAGGTCGATCAGCTGCTGCATGGTGAGGAAAACGTTGTCTGCGCGGATGCCGGTTATACCGGCGTCGAGAAACGCTCCGAGCATGAAGGGCGCGAAGTCATCTGGCAGGTTGCAGCTCGTCGTAGCACCTACAAGAAGCTCGACAAGCGCAGCGCGCTATACAAAGCAAAGCGCAAGATCGAGAAGGCCAAGGCCCAAGTGCGTGCCAAGGTCGAGCACCCGTTCCGGGTGATCAAGCGGCAGTTCGGCTACGTGAAGACGCGCTTTCGTGGCCTGGCGAAAAACACGGCACAGCTGGTGACGCTGTTCGCGCTGTCGAACCTGTGGATGGCGCGCCGACATTTATTGATGCACGCAGGAGAGGTGCGCCTGTAATGCGGAAAATGGCCGTTGCGAGGTGCTTGCAGCGGCCAGAAACACGGAAATGAGCGAGCCATCTGGTCGATTTTGACCCACTGCCCGCTTTCAAAATCGGCGAAGGCCGAAGTCGGCCAGAAATGCCGGTCTACTTCAGACCTTCCCTAAGGAAGGTCTGAAAAACATGCGGATTTCGGAGCATCGTGACCGGCCGTTTCGGTTGATCGTGACCGGTCATTTCGCTAACGCGTGACCGCTCATTTCGGTAGCAACGTGACCGTTTTTCCGCTTGTTCCGAAACAGGCGGTCACGGCTTACCGAAGTCGCCGGTCACGGCTTAGCGAAAGCCTTCCTCTTCGTTGCGCATGACCTGACGCGACCGTCACCCTCGTCCGATTTCGGGAGACGAGGGATGGCGGCGCCGCGAGTAGCCATGCGAAACATCAAAGAATGTCTGCGCCTCAAGCTTGAGGCCGGTTTATCCCACGAGAAAATCGCCCGCGCCTTGCAGCTGTCCAAGGGAGTGGTCAGCAAATACGTCATGGCGGCCCGTGTGGCCGGGCTGGACTGGCCTGCGTTGGCGGCCATGGATGAGGCCGCACTGGCTGCCGCCTTGTTTACGCCGACGCCAGCGGGCAAACCGCGCGGTGAGCGGGTGCTGCCCGATGTGCTGAGCATCCACCGCGAGCTGCGGCGCAAGGGCGTGACCTTGCAGCTGCTGTGGGAGGAATACCTCGCCGCGCATGCGGGCCAGCCGACCTACCGCTACACCCAGTTCGTCGAGCACTACCGGCGTTACGCCCAGACGCTCAAACGTTCGATGCGCCAGGTGCACCGGGCGGGCGAAAAGCTGTTCATCGACTATGCCGGCCCGACGCTGCCGGTGGTCGATCCGGCCACCGGCGAAGTGCGCCGGGCGCACATCTTCGTCGCCGCCCTGGGCGCCTCGAATTACACCTATGCCTGCGCGACGCCGGGCGAAACCCAGGTGGACTGGCTGACTTCGCTGAGTCAGGCGCTGACCTACTTCGGCGGCGTACCGGAGATGGTCGTGCCTGATAATCCGCGCGCCCTGGTCGCGCTGCCGGATCGTTACGAGCCGGGCCTGAACCGAGCGGCGCTGGAGTGCGCGCGCCATTACGACACCGTGCTGCTGCCGGCGCGGCCACGCAAACCCCAGGACAAGGCCAAGGCCGAGGTGGCGGTGCAGGTGGTCGAGCGCTGGATCATGGCGCGCCTGCGTCACCGGCAGTTCTTCAGCCTGCATGCGCTCAATCAGGCCATCGCCGAGCTGCTGGAAGATCTGAATCGGCGACCGTTCAAGCGGCTCGACGGCTGCCGGCGCGACTGGTTCGAGCGCCTGGATCGCCCGGCGCTGCGAGCGCTGCCGGTACATCCCTACGAGGTCGCCACCTTCAAGCGCTGCAAGGTCAGCATTGACTACCACGTCGAGGTCAATGGCAGCTTCTACAGCGTGCCCTCGGCCCTGGCCCGGCAGAGCGTGGACGTGCGGCTGACGGCGCACACCCTGGAAGTGCTGCATGGCACCCGGCGGGTGGCCAGCCATGTGCTGCTGGGCCGTCGCGGCGCCTACAGCACCCAGCGCGAACACATGCCCGCCGCGCACCAGGCCCATCGTGAGTGGACACCGCAACGCCTGCTCGACTGGGGCGAGCGGATCGGCCCCTACACACGCCAACTGATCGATCACCAACTGACCCACAAGCCGCATCCGGAGATGGGCTACCGCGCCTGCCTCGGCCTGCTTTCGCTGGCTCGCCGCTATGGCAATGCACGGCTGGAAGCCGCCGCCGAGCGGGCCGTCCAACTGCGCGCCTTCACCGGGCGCAGCGTGCGCAACCTGCTTCAGCAAGGGCTGGATCAGCAGCCGCTGCCCAAGCGTGCGGCCGAAACGGACTTACCCGAGCACCACGAAAACGTCCGTGGCGCCAACTACTACCAACCCCCGCAACAGGAGCTGTTCGATGATGCCGCAACACACCCTGAATCAACTGCACCAGCTACGCCTGGACGGCATGGCCCGCGCGCTGGAGGAGCAATGGACGCTGCCGGCCAGCCACAGCCTGAGCTTCGATGAACGCCTCGGCCTGCTGCTCGACCGTGAACTGGCCTGGCGTGACAACCAGCGCTTGGTACGGCTGCGCAAGAAGGCCAAGCTCAAGTACGCCAACGCCTGCCTGGAAGATCTCGACCGCCGCCCTGGGCGCGCCCTGGACGAGCGCCTGATCGCCAGCCTGGCCAGCGGCGACTGGATCCGCCAGCAGCACAACCTGCTGCTGACCGGCCCGACCGGCGCCGGCAAGACCTGGCTGGCCTGCGCCCTTGGTAATCAGGCCTGCCGCCAGGGATACAGCACCCTGTACCTGCGCACCCCGCGCCTGCTGGAGCAACTGCGTATCGCCCACGGCGACGGCAGCTTCGGCCGCACCCTGCAACAGCTGGCCAAGGTCGACGTCCTGGTGCTGGACGACTGGGCGCTGGCCCCGCTGGAGGAAGGGGCTCGGCATGACCTGCTGGAGGTGATCGACGATCGCGCCGGCAACCGTTCCACCATCCTCACCAGCCAGCTGCCCCTCGAACACTGGCACGGCTGGATCAACGACCCGACCCTGGCCGACGCCATCCTCGACCGTCTGGTGCACAACGCCTACCGACTGACGATGAAAGGCGAGTCACTGCGCCGGAAAAAAGTAGAGGAGCAAACCGCATCGTGACCGATGCGACTACAATCCAGAACCCGCGCAACCGGGGTGGAAGCACCGGTCACGTATTAGCGAAACGCTCGGTCACGTTCACCGAAATCCGCAGCCAAGCACGAGAGCGGCATTATCGAAGCCGACGAGACGTTCTTTCTGGAGTCCTTCAAAGGTCAGCGGCACTTACCGCGAGTGCCTCGTCAGCGCGGCGGGGTCAGTGTGACGCGAGGTACCGACCCAGATCAAGACGGCGGGTGGTCTTGCCTTGCCGCAGGCAGATGATCAATTCCTTGCGCAGTTCGCCGACCGGCAGGGCATAGATCGCGTTGTAGATCGTCTCGCGGCAGACGTAGGCGTCTTCGAAGTTCGGGAATTCCATGGCGCGGAGCTTGCCGGCAATCTGCTCGGGAGAAAAGCATTTTCGCAGCAGGTGGATGACCAGCTCGAACAGTTCTTTGCCAGGGATCAGCTTTTGCCGAGGCCGGCAGGGAATACGGCGCTCACGCATCGCTCGCTGGGCATGTAGGGTGATGTACTCCCCTTGGGCATCGCGGTTACGGCGGATCTCGCGACAGATCGTCGAGGGGCTGCGGTTGAGCATTCGGGCAATGGCGCGCTGGCTCATGCCGCGCAGCAGGCCGACCTGGATGTCCGAGCGTTCTTCGACGCTGAGTTCGTGGTAAGACATGGCAACACCGTACCGGAAAGGTCAGGTGTTGCACTCAGTTTTTGCCGCCGCCCCGCATTTGCCAGAACCACCGGTATTACGCACCAGGTTATTCAGGCACGCCCTGGTCGCAGGGTTCGCGAGGGGGCGTTTCACATCCAAAACGTCAATGCGTACCACAGTCGCTTGAAGAGCTGGATGGCGCGCTTTCATGGCGTGGCCACCCGCTACCTGCCAAATTACCTGGGCTGGCGCCGCATGCTGGAGCGCTACGCCGCCGCCATCACGCCGGAGCACTGCTTGCAGGAAGCGCTCGGCAGACCAATACAACACGTAACGGGGACATAGCCTTTTTCAAGGTAGTTGTCGCGTCGACCGTGTTTTTTATGCTGCGTCTTTCTGCTGCGATTGTTTCCGATCCGGATTGAGCATGACCGCTCCGATGGGCTCCCAATTTCGTGTGTTGCCTGACCAGCGTTCTGGATAGCGGGCACGGGCTTGCTGATAAAGCGCATGCCGGCGAGCCAGCACCTGCTGATCCACGCCGCGGTGGCGCTCCCGATTGATTCTGGAGCCTGCGTCATGATGCGTCCCGACGCCAAAGTCGAAAAAGACTACCTCTACCCCAAACCCGTCGACTTCCGAAAATCCATCGACGGCCTGGCCGCTCTGGTCGAGCTGGATATCAAAGTGGCGGTGTTCGATCCGGTGCTGTTCGGGCTCCACTACTACCGTAGCCCACGTGGCCTCGACAAGGAGCTGGTCCTCCAGCTCAGCATTGGCCAGGGGCTGCGCGACGGCCTCAACCCGATCATCGGCGGCCCCACCGGCGTGGGTAAACCTGGCTGGCCTGCGCCCTGGCCCACCAGGCCTGCCGAGATGGCTACAGGGTGCGTTACCTTCGCCTGCCGCGCCTGCTGGAAGGACTGGGTCTGGCCCATGGCGACGGGCGTTTCGCCATGCTGATGAGCGGCTACGCCAAGACCGACCTGCTGATCCTTGATGACTGGGGCCTAGCCCCGTTCACCGCCGAACAGCGTCGCGACATGCTGGAACTACTGGACGACCGCTACGGTCAGCGCTCGACCCTGATCACCAGCCAGATGCCGGTGGACAACTGGCACGAACTGATCGGCGACCCGACCCTGGCCGACGCCATCCTCGACCGCTTGGTGCACAACGCCTACTGCACGCCACAGATCGCTGTGGTGGATCAAGCTGCCCTGGTCGACCGGCCGGCGGGCATATAACGCCTGCTCCAGCGCATCGAGCACAAAGTCGGTACGGGCTGAGCTGGACACGCGCCGGCCGACGATATGCCGGGCGAATACGTGGATGACAAAGGCCACATAGACGAAGCCCTGCCACGTGCTGACGTAGGTGAAGTCCGACACCCAGAGCGCATTTGGCCGTTCGGCACGGAACTGGCGGTTAACCTTATCCAGCGGGCACGGCTTGGTCTTGTCGCTGATCGTAGTCTTGACCGGCTTGCCGCGTACGACACCTTGCAGCCCCAGTCGCCGCATCAGCCGCTCCACCGTGCAGCGCGCTACCACCACGCCCTCCCGCAGGAGCTGCCGCCAGACCTTACGCACGCCGTAGGCCTGAAAGTTCTCCTCCCAGACCCGCTGGATATGCCCACTTAGCACCTCGTCACGCCGCGCCCGGGGGAACGCTGCTCGGGGGCAGCCTGGCACATCGCATGGGCGTAGTAGGTTGCTGGAGCGATCGGCAGTACCCGGCAGATCGGCTCGACTCCATAAACCGCACGATGCTCGTCGATGAACGCTTTCATGGCTTGAAGCGGCGGTCGAGTTCCGCCTGGGCAAAATACGCAGACGCCTTGCGCAGGATTTCATTGGCTTGGCGCAGCTCACGCTCCTCGCGCTCCAGCGTCTTGATCCGCTCGCGTTCACCGCTGGCCTGACCTTCGCACTTGCCGCTGTCACGCTCGGCCTGACGCATCCAGCGGCGCAGCGTTTCGGCGGTACAACCGATCTTGGCGGCAATCGAGCAGATCGCCGCCCAATCCGATTCGTGTTCGTCTTGGTGCTCCAACACCAATCGAACCGCTCGCTCACGGACTTCCGGGGAATACTTCGTTGTTGTCTTCATGGCTCCATCCTCTCAAGAGTTGGAGCCTCCGGGAAAGCCGGGGCGGTTCAACACCCTCCATCGTCGCATACAGCCACAGAGCCAGCAGAATCTCCGGGGCAATCGCGCTGCGTCCGCAGCCGCCATCCACCGCCTTGATCCCGGCGTACAACCGCGACAGATCCTGCCGCTCGACGTAGCCCCACGCCAGCCGCGCCGAATGATCTTCCGCAAGCAGACTCTCCAGGTCACTGGGGCGCAGCTCGATCTGACTCCAGCTCGGGCGCTGCACACGCGCCGCCGCAGCCTTGAGGAGCGGCGCGGGAATAGGTAGATCGTCGAACAACTCGTCACCTGAGCCGGTCGTTCCTTACCGCCGGTTAAAACCCCGCGGCTATTCTCGCAGAGCACAGGCTCAGGTGGTTTTTTCACAGCATCTCAGTTTTTGCCGACGCCCTTCTTAAGTCGATAGGCCAGCGCCGGGCGGGTCAATCCCAGCAGCCGCGCCGCCTGAGAGATATTCTGCCCACAGCGATTCATCGCCACGCGCATTAGGCCCGATTCGACATCCTCGAGACTGATTCCCTTGTCAATAATTTGACTGAGCAAACCATCTCCGTTAACGGGCGGGTCCTCCATCATCCGGCCTTCGTTTGACAGCCTGCCGCCTTCGGTCGGCATCACCATCCCTGGGAACAGCGCCTCGACACTGATGCTTTCGTTGCTCTCGGTGAGAATCACTCCGCGTTCAAGGGCGCTCCCTAGCTCGCGTATATTGCCTGGCCATTGGTAGTGGAGGCAGGCTTCCATCGCAAGATTAGACAGGCCGAGGGTCTTCTTGCCGTATTCTTTGTATAGCTTTTCGAGAAAATGCTCGATCAGCAGTGGGATGTCCTCCACGCGCTCCCGCAATGGCGGGATATGCACCGGAAACACGTTCAGCCGGAAGAACAGGTCTGCGCGAAAGCGTCCTGCCTTAACCGCCTCTTCTAGGCTCTCGTTGGTTGCGCTGATCACCCGCACGTCGACTTTACGCGTGCACTCGCCGCCGACACGTTCCACCTCTCCTTCCTGCAACACCCGCAGCAGGGCGGCCTGGGCCTTCGGGCTCAACTCAATCACCTCATCCAAAAAGAGGGTACCGCCGTCGGCTCGTTCGAAACGTCCGGCGCGCGAATTGACCGCGCCGGTATAGGCGCCCTTGTCGACGCCAAACAGCTCCGACTCGAGTAGATCCGCCGGAATTGCCGCGCAGTTTACCGCGACGAAAGGTTGTTTGGCACGCTCGCTGCGCATGTGCACGCTACGAGCAAGCACCTCCTTGCCCACCCCGGTCTCGCCCAACAGCAGCACAGGGACCTTGCTGCGCGCAGCCTTGTCGACGGCCTGACAGGTGCGCTTGTAGGCTGGCGAATGGCCGATGCCGTAATATTGATGATCGTACCTCATCAAGCGGCTGCGCAAGCTGGCAACCTGTTTCTGCAGCTCATAGCGGTCCGCGACGATAGGATCGCTGTTGAAGTGGGCTTCGAAACTGCTGATGTCGTCCCACTCCTCGGCAGTCTTGCCGACGATAAGGCATTTATCGTCGCCACACCCGCGACAACTGGTTTCCTGGAAGATGATTTTTCGTCCCATAAATGACGAGCTATAGCCGCTGGCGTAGCCCAACACCGTCCAGCAAACAGGCTCATTCATCAGGCCTAGCTCGGTAAGACAGATATCCACTTCAAAGGAATTAACCCACTCAGCCTCTACGTTGAAACGTCCGCCTTGGATGTCGATATCCATCGTCAGCAAGCGTACTTTGACTAGCCCCTTGAGCGCATACAGCTGCGGCCCAGCTAGAAACACTTCCTCATCGCGCATGCCGGGCCGTATCTTGCGCGCCAGCTCGGCATCCATCAGGCCTGAGTGATAGCCCAGCCGCAGGAAGAAACCCTTGGCCAGCTCGACGCCGATCAAGCTGATGATCTCGCGACGGAAGCTTGCCAGCGTAGAGAGCTGCATCAGCAGCACACGTTGCTCTCCAAGCCAGATCTTGCCTTCGTCTGTGTCGAAACGGATCTGACCGCTAAGGTCTTGTAGCTCTTTAAGCTGAATTTTTGTTATATTTGTAAGTGACACTTGTCAGCCTCTTTTATAAGCCGCCGATTTTACACCAGAGGATTGATGCAGTTATAGCTATGCTCCTCGGGGATTTTCAAGGTAGTTGAAGTAGCGGCTCCTGCTCCGGGTTCAGGCACACGATCGGTGCCAGCGACCAATTCCTGATGTTGCCACTCCAGCGCTCCGGATGCCGTGCGCGCGCCGCCTCGTACAGCTCGATACGCCTTTGCAGCAGCTCGTCCGCCTGGCCGGCATGCCGCTGCGCCGGCGTCACAAACTTCAGCGCGCTGTGGCGATGCTCGTGGTTGTACCAGTCCACGAAGCGGTTCACCCAGTTCCTGGCCTGCTCCAGCATGCCGAAGGGCCGTTCCGGCCACAGCGGGCAGTATTTCGCCGTGCGAAACAGGGCCTCGGCATAGGCGTTGTCATTGCTCACCCGCGGGCGGCTGAACGAGGGCATCACGCCCAGGTTCTGCATGGCCGCCAGTTTGCGGCTGTAGACGTCCATGATCATGTACCAGTAGAAGTAACGGCCCTTGGCGTTCTCGGCGCGGTTGTTGTCGATCGGCAGATGCCCGCCTTCTATTGTAGCACACCAGCCTGCTCCAGTTGCCGGCCAGGTAGTTCACCGCCTGCCCAGAGTGGTTTGCCAGGCGACCTGCGGCCGGGTCTTGTCCAGCCAGGCTTTGAGCTGGTCGAGCAGCGGCTGGCTGAGTTGCAGGCGTGCAGCCTGGCGCTCGGTATCGCAGGCGTCCTTCAGGTCGCGCTCGATACCGTAGAGCTTGTTGATCAGGTTCAGCGCCATGTCGGCACGGCCGGTCTTACCCTTGGGCTGCACCTTCTGCGCTTCGACGAACTTGCGCCGCGCATGCGCCCAGCAGCCCAGGCGCTCGATCCCTTCCTGCGCGGCCACGGCGTTGTAGCCAGCGTAGTCGTCGGTCATCAGGTAGCCGCGGTAGCCGTCGAGCAGGCGCAGCGGCACCGTCTGCGCGCGGCTGGCGGTGTAGTCGAAGAGGATCACCGGCTTATCCGGTGGACCACCGCTTTGCACCCACATCCAGGACTGCGCGGTGGGATCACGTCCCGGCTCATGCAGCACCTGCAGCCGTGTTTCGTCGCAGTGCAGCACCGGGTAGTCCAGCAGCTTGTCGCGCATGAGATTGAGGGAGGTCGCTTGGTGTTGGTCGACCGCTCTGAACTAGTCCACGAGCT
The DNA here is from genome assembly GCF_019097855.1 of Geopseudomonas aromaticivorans. GTDB lineage: Bacteria > Pseudomonadota > Gammaproteobacteria > Pseudomonadales > Pseudomonadaceae > Geopseudomonas > Geopseudomonas aromaticivorans. Next base: position 1,196 of record NZ_JAHRGL010000031.1, on the reverse strand, counting down.
GTCCCACGAGGCACCTCCACGCCGTATCCCGCGTAATGCTGCAGAACAGAGCGAGCAGGAGAAGGTCTGGTACCAGCAGATCGTCGATCAGACCATCCAAAGCAGCCTGATGAAGCGCTACGGCACCACCGATGAACAGGCGGCCGCCATTCTCTTCCTCGCCTCCGACGATGCCTCCTGCATCACTGGTGTGACTCTGCCAGTGGCAGGTGGGGATCTTGGCTGATCCTTGCACCTGATAAATGGAGAAATCGACGTACCACGAAGCTAGGCAGTGGGCACCCTGGTCGAGCGCACAAGCGGTTACCTGATGCTAGTGAAGATGCGCGATGCGACGGCGACCTCGGCCGTGGAAGGCTTCAGCGCAGCGTTGGAACGGATGCCTCTGGCGGCGCGCAAGAGCATGACCTACGATCAGGAACGAGATGGCACGTCACGCGGAAATCACCCAGAAGACCGGTGTGGCGATCTACTTCTGCGACCCGCACAGCCCTTGGCAGCGTGGCAGCAACGAAAACATCAACGGCCTGATCCGCCAGTACCTGCCCAAGGGCACGGACCTGTCGGTACACAGCCAGGAAGAACTCGACGCCATTGCACAGCAACTGAACATGCGTCCACGTAAGCGCTTCGATTTCAAATGTCCTATAGAAGTCATGGGCGAGGTGATGCAAAAGGCTATGGCCATGCAGCATGACGCTCCGGCTTCAATTCAATAACCGTGTTGCACTCAGCTCCTGCAACCGCCGAGCGTTCACGTTGCATCAAAACAAGAGGTTTTTCTGCGCGCTCGATCATTTGATCGATCCAGCTGACGGCTGGATGCCCTTAGCCAGGCCGAAAATTTAATTAAAATCGAATAAAATCAATTGGCTAAGATTATATTTCGATAGAGATTAAGAGTCGGCATGGCATTTGCAGAGAATTAGTGGTGATCAGATGGACTAATGAATCGCTTAGTTTTACTTTATGTTTATATGTATAAAGTTCTTGAGAATTATAAAGACGGATGCGGGGCTGCAAAGGCTGGCTATAAATGCAGAAGTCATAGTCTTAGCATTTTTTGCCGAAAAATAACAAAGGAGCCATGGCGATGACCCTGGGACTCGACTACCTCAATGGTTTGCTTGAAGAAGATAAAGAAAAAGGAATCTATCGCTGCAAGCGAGAGATTTTTACCAGTCCTGAGCTGTTCG
>NZ_JAHRGL010000030.1 GCF_019097855.1 Geopseudomonas aromaticivorans | reverse complement strand
GGCGGGTCTGTTTGCGTTTGCCGGCGTACTCCGCATCGGCGAAGGACAGTTGCTTCATGCAAGGGGGGCTCCAGAGGGACTGGCGGCTATTTCACCAGATCGGGAAGTGTTTTTCAGACCTTCCCTAGGGTTTTTTAGTACCTTCCAAGGCCAGATCGGTTGGGGCCGTTGGGGGCTCAGGGCACCAACGGCCACGCCAATCGACTGACTGACTCGCACTGCTCGGCTGTTTCCACCGTTCCCCGCTTCGACGCAGCATGGCCGATGTGCAGCAGACATTGTGCATACCCTGGGTGAATTCGATCCGACGGACGCGGTCTACCCAGGGCCTGCCTGCCGAGGCAAAGGCCGCATGCCCATGTTAAGGTTGCCCCCTGATCCTGCTTGACCGTGGAAGTCGTCATGTCGAACCCGATCGCCGACCGTCAGTCGCGCCGTCGCCTGCTCAATGGCAGTGCGCTGCTGCTGACGCTGATCCAGCTCAGCGCCTGCGCCGAGCCCCCCATGTCCGGCGCCCCTGCCCCCGCAGCGCAGGTGCAACCGGCCCCGTCGGCCGCTGTCGCCGCGGCCCCCGTCGCCGAGGTGCAACAGAGCTTCAGCGAGTGGCGCGACGGCTTTCGCCGCGAGGCGCTGGCTGCCGGTATCGATAGCGCCACCTTCGAACGCGCCTTTGCCGGGGTGACTCCCGACCCGGCGGTGATCCGTGCCGACCGCAGCCAGCCGGAGTTCACCCGGCCGGTGTGGGAATACCTGGATAGCGCGGCGTCCCTGCCACGTGTGCGCAATGGCCAACGCCTGCTCGCCGAGCATGCCGAGACGCTGAGCATCATCGAGCAGCGCTACGGCGTCGAGCGCAACACCCTGGTTGCCATCTGGGGCATGGAGAGCAACTTCGGCGCCAATACCGGCAACATGAGCGTGATCCGCTCGCTGGCGACCCTCGCCCACGAAGGCCGCCGTCCGCAGTTCGCCCACGACCAGCTGCTCGCCGCGCTCTCGATCCTCGAGCATGGTGACGTGCAGCCACAGCGTATGCAGGGCTCTTGGGCCGGCGCGATGGGTCAGACCCAGTTCATCCCCACCACCTACCAGCGCTACGCCGTGGATTTCGATGGCGATGGCCGCCGCGATATCTGGGATTCCACTGCCGATGCGCTGGCCTCGACCGCCAACTATCTGCAGGCCTCCGGCTGGCAGACCGGGCAGAGCTGGGGCATGGAGGTGCGCCTGCCGGAGGGCTTCGACTATGCGCTGGCCGACCCGGAGCAGCGCAAGCCGCTGAGCGAATGGCTGGCGCTGGGCATCCGCCCGCTGAACGCCCCGCCGCAGGCTGCCGCCGGCGCGCAGAGCGCCAGCCTGCTGCTGCCCGCCGGCCACAATGGCCCGGCGTTCCTGGTGCTGGACAACTTCCGCAGCATCCTCAAGTACAACAACTCCACCGCCTACGCGCTGGCCATCAGCCTGCTCGGCGAGCGTTTCGGTGGCGGCGGCATGATTTACGGTAGCTGGCCGCGCTGGGAGCGGCAGCTGTCGCGCAGCGAGCGCATCGAGCTGCAGGAGCGGCTGAGCCAGCATGGCCATGAGACGGGCGCGGCCGACGGCATCATCGGCGCCAACACCCGCCGCGCGGTACGCGCCAGCCAGCAGCAGCTGGGCTGGCCGACCGATGGCTACCCGAACTATCGGCTGCTGGAGCAGCTGCGCCAGCTGCCTTGAACTTAAGCGCACACGGCGCGACGCATAGCCCTGGCAAAACCGAGGCTATGCGTTTGCCCCGTGCGCTAGCCCACCATGCATCGCACTGAAAGCGCCATCAGCCCCCAGCCGAACCACTCCCTTACCGTTCGTCGGCTCCAGGTCCTATTCGCTTCCGGCGATTCTGAAGATATTAACCTTTCTTAGACTTTAGTCTAAAATGCGTGCATCTAGACAGCCGGTCCACCGAGGACACGCACATGAACCAACCCCAGCTAAAAAACCTTCTTGATGATCTGGACTCCGCCAAGGCCGCATCCGACGGCCTAAGCCGCCTGGTGGTGACCCGCCTGGCCAAGCAGCGGATTCCCTACAAGGTGATGCTGGGTACGTTGGAGCTGAACGGCAAAGTGGTTTCGCCACACTTCTGGGTCGAGGCCAACGACTGCGTGATCGACTACCGCGCCCGTCAGCACCTGGATAATGCCAGCGCGCCCCATGGCGTGGTGCCGCTCGAAGGGCTCAAGGCGCACTATGAGGGCCAGGAAGTCGTCATCGATCCGCTGCCCGACTACCTGTTCAACCTGCTCAAGCACTGACCGGCGCGCAGCAGCGGATGCCTCCGGCATCCGCGCTCGCCCCACAACGCAAAACCCCGGCCAAGGCCGGGGTTTTGCGTTTCTGCAGATCGCTGAATGGCGCTCCTTGCGGAGCACGAACGGCTGTACAGGGCGGGGCAGACCGCAGTCCGCCCCACCTTGATCTCTCAGCTCTTCGTGTGGCCGTGGGCCTGCTGGTCGGCATGGTAGGACGAGCGCACCAGCGGACCGGAAGCGACGTTCTTGAAGCCCATCTTCGCCCCTTCCTCGGCGAACCAGGCGAAGGTGTCCGGGTGGACGAAGCGCTGCACCGCCAGGTGGTTGCGCGAGGGCTGCAGGTACTGGCCGAGGGTGAGCATGTCGATCTCGTGCTCGCGCATGCGCTGCATGGTCTCGATGACTTCCTCGTCGGTCTCGCCGAGGCCGAGCATCAGGCCCGACTTGGTCGGCACGCCCGGCACGCGCTTCTTGAACTCCTGCAGCAGGTCCAGCGACCACTCGAAGTCCGAGCCCGGTCGCGAGGACTTGTACAGGCGCGGCACGGTCTCCAGGTTGTGGTTGAACACGTCCGGCGGTTCGCTCGCGGTGATGTCGAGGGCGATTTCCATGCGCCCGCGGTAGTCCGGCACCAGGGTCTCCAGCTGCACGCCCGGCGACAGCTGGCGGATTTCGCGCAGGCAGTCGGCGAAGTGCTGGGCGCCGCCGTCGCGCAGGTCGTCGCGGTCCACCGAGGTGATCACCACGTACTTCAGGCGCAGGTCGGCGATGGCCACCGCCAGGTTCTTCGGCTCGTCCGGATCCAGGGCGTTCGGCCGGCCGTGGCCGACGTCGCAGAACGGGCAGCGGCGGGTGCAGATGTCACCCATGATCATGAAGGTGGCGGTGCCGCCGGAGAAGCATTCGCCGAGGTTCGGGCAGGAGGCCTCCTCGCACACGCTGTGCAGCTTGTGCTTGCGCAGCAGCTGCTTGATCCGCTCGACCTCCGGGGTGACCGGGATGCGCACGCGGATCCAGTCCGGCTTGCGCGGCAACTCTTCGGTCGGAATGACCTTCACCGGAATGCGCGCGACCTTCTCGGCACCGCGCAGCTTGACCCCGGCTTCAACCTTGCTCGGGCTCTGGTTGTTGTTGTCTGCAGTGCTCATGTCAGCTCCAGCCCTTGCGTGAGGGTTTCGTGTTCAGCGTAACCGAGCTGCGCCAGCAGCTGGCGAACCAGCGCGGCCTGCACCTCGGCAAAATCGATGGGTCCGGCCAGATCGCGCAGCTGGGTCATCGCCAGGCCGGCGTAGCCGCAGGGATTGATGCGCCGGAACGGCTCGAGATCCATGTCGACGTTCAACGCCAGGCCGTGAAAGGAGCGACCGTGGCGGATGCGCAGGCCGAGCGAGGCGATCTTCGCCGCGCCGACATAGACGCCGGGGGCGTCCGCCTTGGCGTAGGCCTCGACACCGTAGCCGGCGAGCAGGCCGATCAGGCTGCGCTCGATGCGGCTGACCAGCTCGCGCACACCCAGCCCCGAGCGGCGCACATCCAGCAGCAGGTAGGCGATCAGCTGGCCGGGGCCGTGGTAGGTCACCTGTCCGCCGCGGTCCACCTGCACCACCGGGATGTCGCCGGGCATCAGCAGGTGCTCGGCCTTGCCGGCCTGGCCCTGGGTGAATACCCGCTCGTGCTGCAGCAGCCAGATCTCGTCCGGAGTATCCGGGCCGCGCTCGTTGGTGAAGCGCTGCATGGCCTGCCAGACAGGCTGGTAGGGTTGCAGGCCGAGCTCGCGCACCCGCAGGGCGCTCATCAGAGCACCATGTGCACGCGGCCGGTGGCGCGCAGGTCGATATGGATCGACTGCAGCTGCTCGACGCCGGTGGCGCGGATCGCCACCTGCACCGAGACGAAACGGCCATTGCTGCTGTCGCGCAGGGTCAGGGTGGTGACATCCAGGTCCGGCGCATGACGGCGGACGATGTCGATCACCAGGTCGGCGAAGCCCTCGCCGGCATCGCCGATCACCTTGATCGGATAGCGCTCGCAGGGGAATTCGATTTTCGGAGCCTGAACTTCGGCCGTTGCAGGGGTATTGTCGGTCTTGATATCGGTCATGGTCGTGGCGGACTTGTGGCCCGCAAGGCGGACGCCCCGGATCGAGGCGTCACGCGCTGGTCAGAAGGTCAGTTGAACAAACCGTAGAAAAACAGTCGGATACTATCCCACACGCGGCGGAAGATACCACCCTCTTCGACCGCTTCGAGGGCCACCAGCGGCGCGCTGTGCAGCACCTGCTCGCCGAGGCGCACCTCGACCTTGCCGACTTCCTGGCCGGCCGCCACCGGGGCGACGATCATCGGCTGCAGGCTCATGCTGGCCTGCAGCTTGTCCAGCTGGCCGCGCGGCAGGGTCAGGGTCAGGTCCTCGGCCAGGCCGGCCTTGAGCTGACGCTCGGCGCCCTTCCACACCGGCGCCTGGGCCAGTTCGGCCCCCTTCTGGTAGAACTTGCGGGTCTCGAAGAAGCGGAAGCCGTAGGTCAGCAGCTTCTGGGTTTCGGCGGCGCGGGCCTGCTCGCTGTTGGTGCCGAACACCACGGCGATCAGGCGCTGGCCTTCACGTACTGCGGAGGCCACCAGGCAGTAGCCGGCTTCCTCGGTGTGGCCGGTCTTCAGGCCGTCGACGGTCTTGTCGCGCCACAGCAGCAGGTTGCGGTTGGGCTGCTTGATGTTGTTCCAGAAGAACTCCTTCTGCGAGTAGATCGCGTAGTGCTCGGCGTCCTCCTTGATGATCGCGCGCGCCAGCACGGCCATGTCGCGGGCCGACGAATAGTGCTCCGGATGGGGCAGGCCGGTGGCGTTCATGAAGTGGCTGTTGGTCATGCCGAGGCGCTGCGCCGTGGTGTTCATCAGGTCCGCGAAGGCGTCCTCGCTACCGGCGATATGCTCGGCCACCGCCACGCTGGCGTCGTTGCCGGACTGGATGATGATGCCGTGCAGCAGGTCGCCCAGGGCCACCTGAGTGCCGACCTGGACGAACATCCGCGAGCCGCCGGTGCGCCAGGCGTGCTCGCTGATGGTGACCTGGTCCTTCTCGCTGATCTGGCCCTTGCGGATTTCCAGGGTGGCGATGTAGGCAGTCATCAGCTTGGTCAGGCTGGCCGGCGGCAGACGCTCGTCGGAAACCTGCTCGACCAGCACGCGACCGCTGTCGGCATCCATGAGCACGTAGGCCTTGGCCGCCAGTTGTGGCGCAGCGGGAACGACCTGCTCGGCAGCCCAGGCGACGGGCGTAGCGGCGAACAGGACAAGCAGGAACAGGCGGTGCACGAAGGTGGTGATGTTCATCCGTCTCTCGAATAGCTAGGTAGGTCAATCAGGCCCTGGTGGGCATTACAGCACTGCGGTTTCAGTCCGGCCGCACCAGCGTCGGCTGGCCAAGACTGGCCACGCGCAGGGTGTCCTGCAGCTGCAGGACCTCATCCTGAGTTTCGATCGGCCCCAGCCGTACGCGGTGCAGCACCTGCTGGTTGCGCACGACCGAGCTGATAAACACCGGGGCAGTCCCCACCAGGCCGTTCAGCTTGGCCTTGAGGAGTTCCGCAGCGTCCGGGTTGGCGAAGGCGCCCACCTGGAGATACAGCCCAGCGACTGGGGCAGAAGCGTTTTTTTTTACCGCCAGTTCGACCGGCAAGACCGCGGCGGCGTGCTGTTCCGGCGGAGGCGTGTACTGCTCGATCGGCTGCGCCACGCTGCGCACCTCGGTCGGTGCCGGCAGGCTCAGCAGCTTGTTGCTGCGGTTGGCAGGCGCGCTGTTGCCGGCCAGTACCAGCGGCACCGGGCGGCCCTGCTGGGCCCACCACTGCTGCGGGTCGATACCCTCGACCTTGACCCGCGCGGTGCCCACCTCGGCATAGCCGAGCTTCTTCGCCGCGGCGAAGGACAGGTCGATGATGCGGTCGGAATAGAACGGTCCGCGGTCGTTGACCCGCAGGATCACGCTCTTGCCGTTCTCCAGGTTGGTCACTCGCACGTAGCTGGGCAGCGGCAGGGTCTTGTGCGCGGCAGTCATGCCGTACAGGTCGTAGGTCTCGCCGTTGGCGGTGGCCTGGCCGTGGAACTTGGTACCGTACCACGACGCGGTGCCGGTCACCCGATAGTTGCGCACGTCGCTGATCGGGTAGTAGGGCTTGCCGAACACCGTGTAGGGACTGGCCTTGACCGGGCCGTTGTGCGGCATCGGCACGGCATCGGGGATGCGCGAGACATCCACGTTCCACCACGGCTCGCCGTCCTTGTGCGGGCGGGCATAGTTGCCGGGTCCGGAGATGCGCTCGTCGGTCGGCGCGCGCGAGGTCGTGCAGCTGCCGAGCAGCAGGCTGACACCGATCAGCGCCAGCGGGGCCAGGGACGTCCGTAGGCGCATGCTCACGGCTCCTGACGCTGCGCCAGCAAGGCGGCGGACAGCTGATGCACGGCCAGCGAGTACATCACGCTGCGGTTGTAACGAGTGATCACGTAGAAGTTGGGCAGGCCCATCCAGAACTCGTCGCCCTGGGCGCCTTCGAGGCGGAAGGCGGTCACCGCATAGTTGTCGTTTACCGCGTCCAGCGGCGTCCAGCCCAGCTGGCGCAGGTCACCGACCGACTTGACCGGCTCCAGGCCCAGGGTCAGGCCGTCGGCGAAGCGGGTGCCGGCGACGCGCGCACGGGTCACCACCGGGTCGCCGGCGACCCAGCCGTGGCGCTGGAAGTAGCTGGCCACGCTGCCGATGGCGTCCACCGGGTTCTTCCAGATGTCGATGTGGCCGTCGTGGTCGAAGTCCACCGCATAGGCGCGGAAGCTGCTCGGCATGAACTGTGGCAGCCCCATGGCGCCGGCGTAGGAACCGGTCACGCTGAGCGGATCGACCTGCTGCTCGCGGCTGAGCAGGAGGAACTCGCGCAGCTCCTTGCGGAAGAAGTCGGCGCGCGGTGGATAGTCGAAGCCGAGGGTGGCCAGCGCGTCGATCACCCGCCAGTTACCGGTGTTGCGGCCGAAGAAGGTTTCCACGCCGATGATCGCTACGATCACCTGCGCCGGCACACCGTATTCGCGTTCGGCACGCGCCAGCGCCTCGGCATGCTGGTTCCAGAACTCGACGCCGCGGCTGATCCGCGCGTCGGTGAGGAAGATCGGCCGGTACTCCTTCCACGGCTTGACCCGTTCGGCCGGCCGCGCGATGGCGTCGAGGATCGGCTGCTTGCGCTCCACCTGGGCGAACAGCGCCTGCAGCTGGGGGGCGGCGAAGCCCTGGTCGCGGACCAGTTCGCCGATGAATTCGTCGACCACAGGCGATCCCTGATAGTCCCCGGCCAGCGCCGGAGTGGCGATGCCGATCAGGCCGACCAGGGCAATCCCTCGCCGCGCCCATGCGCGCAGTCTGTGCATCGTATGCTTCACTCTCGGATTCAAAGCGGCAGTCTCAAACCTGGGCGATCCACTTCCGGTGGGTGTGGATCGACATCAAAATGCCAAAACCAGACATCAGCGTCACCAGCGAAGTTCCGCCGTAACTGATGAAGGGCAAGGGTACTCCCACTACCGGCAGCAATCCGCTGACCATGCCGATATTGACGAACACGTAGACGAAGAAGGTCATGGTGATGCTGCCAGCCAGCAGCTTGCCGAACAAGGTCTGCGCCTGCACGGTGATGGTCAGGCCGCGGGCGATCACCAGCAGATAGACCAGCAGCAGCAGGCACACGCCCACCAGCCCGAACTCCTCGCTGAGTACGGCAATGATAAAGTCCGTGTGGCTTTCCGGCAAAAAATCCAGGTGCGACTGGGTGCCGAGCAGCCAGCCCTTGCCGAACACCCCGCCGGAACCGATCGCCGCCTTGGACTGGATGATGTTCCAGCCGGTACCCAGCGGATCGCTTTCCGGATCGAGGAAGGTGTGGATGCGCTGCTTCTGGTAGTCGTGCAGGACGAAGTACCACATGGCCACCGCGGTCGGCACCGCCGCCGCCACCGCGCCGCCGATCCACAGCCAGCGCAGCCCGGCGATGTACAGCACGAAGGCGCCGGAGGCGAGGATCAGCATGCCGGTGCCGAGATCCGGCTGCTTGAGGATCAGCACGAAGGGCACGCCGATCAGCACCAGGGCGATCAGCAGATGCTTGAGGCTGGGCGGCAGGCTGCGACTGGACAGGTACCAGGCGATGGTCAGCGGCATGATCAGCTTCATGAACTCCGAGGGCTGGAAACGGATCACCCCGGGGATGTTGATCCAGCGCGTGGCGCCCATCGCCGTGTAGCCGAAAAGCTCCACGGCGAGCAGCAGGGTTACCCCGCCGCCGTACAGCAGCGGCGCCCAGCGCGCCATGAAGCGCGGCTCCAGCTGGGCGATGACGGTCATCGCCAGCAGGCCGAGACCGAATGAGGTGGTCTGCTTGAGCAGCAACCCCCAGTGCTTGCCGCCGGCCGAATACAGCACGAACAGGCCGACGGCACCGAGGGTCAGCAGCAGCAGCAGCAGCGGGCCGTCGATGTGCAGGCGCTGCAGCAGGCTGGCGCGCCTGCGCATCACGTCCTCGCTGGACAGCGTGCGGTCGAAGTTAGTGGTCACGGGGTACCTCCGCCGCCTGCCGCGGTGCGAACTCGGCCTTGAGCCGGCCATTCTCGTCGAGCAGCCAGGCATCCAGCACCTGCTTGGCCACCGGCCCGGCTACGCCGGAGCCCGACTCGCCGTTCTCCACCATCACCGCCACCGCGATCTTCGGATCGTCGGCCGGGGCGAAGGCGACGAACAGGGCGTGGTCGCGGTGACGGTCGCGCACCTTGCTGCGGTCGTATTTCTCGCCCTGGCGAATCGCCACCACCTGCGCGGTGCCGCTCTTGCCGGCGATCAGGTAGGGCGAGCCGAGGCCGACCTTGCGTGCGGTGCCGCGCGCGCCGTGCACCACCTCGACCATGCCGTGGGTGACCAGATTCCAGTACTTCGGATCCTTGGCGACAATGTCCGGCGGCGTCTCGCGGCGCTCCAGCAGCTCGGCGTCCATCAGCTGCTCCGCACTCATGCCGTCGGCATCGCGGAGCAGGCGCGGGCGGCGCCACTGGCCGTGACTGGCGACCAGCGCGGTAGCCTGGGCCAGCTGCAGCGGCGTGGTGAGCATGTAGCCCTGGCCGATGCCGGTGATCACCGTCTCGCCGGGGTACCAGCCCTGGCGGCGGCTGATGCGTTTCCACTCGCGCGAGGGCATCAGGCCGGCGGCCTCCTCGGCGAGGTCGAGCGAGACCCGCTGACCGAGACCGAAGGCCGTCATGTACTGGTGCAGACGGTCGATGCCGAGCTTGATCGCCAGGTCGTAGAAATAGGTGTCGTTGGAGCGGGCCAGCGCCAGGTCGAGACTCACCCAGCCATCGCCGCTGCGGTTCCAGTTGCGGTACTTGTGAGTGTTGCCCGGCAGCTGGTAGTAGCCCGGATCGAAGACCCGCGTGCCGGCGTTGACCACGCCGGCGTCCAGCCCGGCCAGCGCCACCTGCGGCTTGACCGTCGAGCCGGGCGGATACAGGCCACGCAGCACGCGGTTGTACAGCGGCCGGTCGATGGAGTCGCGCAGCGCGGCGTACTCCTTGGCACCGATGCCGGTGACGAACAGGTTGGGATCGAAGCTGGGCTGGCTGGCCATGGCCAGCACGCCGCCGGTGGCCGGCTCGATGGCGATCACCGCACCGCGGCGTCCGGCCAGCGCCGCCTCAGCCGCCAGCTGCAGCTTGAGATCCAAGCTCAGGGTGATGTCCTTGCCCGGCACCGGGTCGGTGTGCTTGAGCACGCGCAGCACGCGGCCGCGGGCGTTGGTTTCGACTTCCTCGTAACCGACCTGACCGTGCAGGAGGTCCTCGTAGAACTTCTCCGCGCCGGTCTTGCCGATGTGGTGGGTGCCGCTGTAGTCCACCGGATCGAGGCGCTTGAGTTCCTGCTCGTTGATCCGCCCGACATAGCCGACCGAGTGGGCGAAGTGCTCGCCCTGGGGGTAGTGGCGGACCAGCTGGGCGACCACGTCGACCCCCGGCAAACGGAACTGGTTGACCGCGATGCGGGCGATCTGCTCCTCGCTCAGCTCGAACAGGATCGGCACCGGCTCGAAGGGCCGGCGGCCCTGGCGCAGGCGTTTCTCGAACAGACTGCGCTCCTCCGGACCGAGTTCGAGCACCTCGACGATGGTGTCGAGGGCCTGCTGCCAGTCCCCGGCGCGCTCGCGGCTCACGGTCAGGCTGAAACTCGGACGGTTGTCGGCGATGACCACCCCGTTGCGGTCGTAGATGCGCCCGCGGCTCGGTGGCAGCGGCTGCACGTGGATACGGTTGTTCTCCGCCAGGGTGGTGTGGTGCTCGTACTGGATCACCTGCAGGTAGAACAGCCGCGCGATCAGCGCACCGGTCAGCAGCAGCACGAACAGCCCGCCGACGATGGCGCGGTTGCGCACCAGACGGGCGTCGCGTTCGTGGTCCTTGAGCTGGATCGACTGCGGCATGAGAGACGGCGGGCTGCGCTACTTGTGGTACGGATGCCCGGACAACACGGTCCAGGCGCGATAAATCTGTTCGCCAAGCAGCACCCGCACCAGCGGGTGCGGCAGGGTCAACGGCGACAGCGACCAACGCTGCTCGCTGCGCGCGCACACCTCCGGCGCCAGCCCTTCCGGGCCGCCGACCATCAGGTTGACGGTGCGCGCATCGAGGCGCCAGCGGTCCAGCTCGGTAGCCAGCTGCTCGGTGCTCCACGGCTTGCCATGGACCTCGAGAGTGACCACGCGTTCCCCGGGCTGCACCCGTGCCAGCATGGCTTCGCCTTCCTGGCGGATCAGGCGGGCGACGTCGGCATTCTTGCCGCGGGTATGCAGCGGAATCTCCACCAGCTCCAGGGTCAGCTCGGGCGGCAGGCGCTTGACGTACTCCTGCCAGCCGTCCTCGACCCAGCGCGGCATGCGCGAGCCTACGGCAATCAGTCGGATGCGCATGCCCGCCGCTTACTCGTCAGCGTGCTGGGCGCGGCTCTGCTCGGCACCCTGCCACAGGCGCTCGAGGTCATAGAACTGGCGGGTGGCCGGCTGCATCACGTGCACCACCACGTTGCCGAGGTCGAGCAGACCCCACTCGCCGCTGTCCAGGCCTTCGCTGCCGATCGGCTTGACGCCCTGCGCCTTGACCTTCTCCAGCACGGTGTCGGCCAGCGACTTGACGTGACGGCTGGAGCTGCCCGAGGCGATCACCATGAAGTCGGTGATGCTGGTCTTGTCGCGCACGTCGATGGTGGTGATGTCTTGAGCTTTCATGTCTTCCAGGGCGGCAATCACCACCTGGACCAGTTGTTCGGCTTGCATTGTCAGATATTCACTCTTGAGTCGAAGGGGCGGCACGGTACAGGCCGTGCGCATGGATGTAGGCCAGCACCGCGTCGGGCACCAGAAAACGGATGGAACGGCCGCTGCCGAGGCGCTCGCGGACCTGCGTGGCGGAAATCGCCAGCGGCATCTGCCAGACGAAGGCGATCTGCCCGGCCGGTCCCTTGAGTGCCTTGGGGTCGGCCACGCTGCGCGCGGCCAGCAGGTTGCGCAGCGCATCGGGTGCCTCGCTGCCGGCGTCCGGCCGCTGCAGCACGAGGATGTGGCAGTGATCGAGCAGTTCCTGCCAGCGATGCCAGGTCGGCAGACCGCAGAAGGCATCCCAGCCGACCAGCAGCAACAATTGGACCTCGGCGCCCAGCTCGGCGCGCAACGATTCCAGGGTGTCGATGGTCCACGACGGCCTGTCGCGCCACAGCTCGCGGTCGTCCACGCTCAGCGGCGGCACATCGGCCACCGCCAGGCGCACCATGTCCAGGCGCGCCTGGGCGCTGACCTGCGGCGTGCCGCGATGCGGCGGACGCGCGCTGGGAATCAGGCGCAGCTCGTCGAGGGCGAACTGCTCGGCCACCTCCAGCGCGGCGCGCAGGTGGCCGATGTGGATCGGATCGAAGGTGCCGCCGAGCAGACCAATGCGTTGGGTCATCAGCCGCGCACGTGACCGTCGCCGAACACCACGTATTTCTCGCTGGTCAGGCCTTCCAGGCCGACCGGGCCACGTGCGTGCAGCTTGTCGGTGGAAATGCCGATCTCGGCGCCCAGACCGTACTCGAAGCCGTCGGCGAAGCGCGTCGAGGCGTTGACCATCACCGAGCTGGAGTCCACCTCGGTGAGGAAGCGCCGCGCGTCGGTGAAGCTTTCGGTGATGATCGCGTCGGTGTGCTGCGAACCGTAGTGGTTGATGTGCTCGATCGCCTGCTCCAGCGAGTCGAGCACGCGGATCGACAGGATCGCCGCGTTGTACTCGGTATGCCAGTCTTGCTCGGTCGCCTCCAGCACGTCGGCACCGAGCAGCGCCCGGGTGCGCGGGCAGCCGCGCAGCTCGACGCCCTTGGCGCGGTAGATGTCGGCCAGCGGCGGCAGCACACGAGCGGCGATGCCCTCGTGCACCAGCAGGGTTTCCATGGCGTTGCACGGCGCGTAGCGATGGGTCTTGGCGTTGTCGGCGACGCGAATCGCCTTGTCCACGTCGGCGGCGACGTCGATGTAGACGTGGCAGATGCCGTCCAGGTGCTTGATTACCGGCACCTTGGCGTCGCGGCTGATGCGCTCGATCAGGCCCTTGCCGCCGCGCGGCACGATGACGTCGACGAACTCCGGCATGGCGATCAGCGCACCCACGGCGGCGCGGTCGGTGGTTTCCACCACCTGCACGCAGGCCGCCGGCAGGCCGGCCTCGGCCAGGCCCAGCTGGATGCAGGCGGCGATGGCGCGATTGGAATGGATCGCCTCGGAGCCGCCACGCAGGATGGTGGCGTTGCCGGACTTCAGGCACAGGCTGGCGGCGTCGATGGTCACGTTGGGCCGCGACTCGTAGATGATGCCGATCACGCCCAGCGGGACGCGCATCTTGCCGACCTGGATGCCAGAGGGCAGGTAGCGCATGTCGCGGATGGTGCCGATCGGATCGGGCAGGCCGGCGACCTGGCGCAGGCCCTCGATCATGTCGTCGATGCGCGCCGGGGTCAGCGCCAGGCGGTCGAGCATGGCCTCGTCGAGGCCGTTGGCGCGGCCGTTGTCCAGATCCAGGGCGTTGGCGCGAATCAGCTCCTCGCGCGCGACATCGAGGGCGCGGGCGGCGGCCAGCAGGGCGTTGTTCTTCTGCGCGGTGGTGGCGCGAGCGGTGACGCGCGAAGCCTCGCGCGCGGCGCGACCCAGGCGGGTCATGTAATCGAGTACGGACTCGGTCATGGTCTCGGCGATCCGGCTGCGGGGAAAAAGTCCTCGATTATAGCCGCGCCACCGCCCCGAGCCCAGCGAAAGCGGGCGAGCGGCAGGAGTTGGCCACTTAGCCGAGGGGAATCGGTCGGGTACGCAGGCTGATCCGCACTGCGGGAATCGGCCCAGAATGCCGGCCGGCTGTGCGCAAACACACATCCTGCAGCCGGCGCTGCCGCCACATGACGGCCCAGCGGTATCTCTCCTGCGCCGCGATTGCCGGGGATTGCTACCATGGCACTCCGTTCAGCCGCCCATCTCGCTCTCATGCCAGCCCGACCTTCCGCTACGCCGCTGCCCTGGCCCGGCGCCCGCCCGCTGGCCGACGCCTTCTTTGACCGCGACGCCTGCCTGGTCGCCCGCGAGCTGCTCGGCAAGATCATCCGCCATCGGGTCGGCGAGCTGTGGCTGAGCGCGCGGATCATCGAGACCGAGGCCTACTACCTGACCGACAAGGGCAGCCACGCCTCGCTCGGCTACACGGAAAAGCGCCGCGCGCTGTTCCTCGACGGCGGGCACATCTACATGTACTACGCCCGCGGCGGCGACTCGCTGAACTTCAGCGCCCACGGCGCCGGCAACGCGGTGCTGATCAAGTCCGCCCTCCCCTGGCAGGATGCGGTGAGCGGCCCGGATTCGCTGGCTTGCATGCAGGCCAACAACCCCGACCGCCAGGGGCAGCCACGCCCGCGGGAGAAGCTGTGTGCCGGACAGACCCTGCTGTGCCGCACCCTCGGCCTCAAGGTGCCGGACTGGGACGGCCAGCGCTTCGACTGGCACCGGCTGTTCGTCGAGGATGTCGGCGAGCGGCCGGCGCAGATCGTACAGACCACCCGCCTGGGCATCCCCCGCGGCCGCGACGAGCATCTCGAGTACCGCTTCGTCGAGGCCGCCTATGCCCGCCACTGCACGCGCAACCCGCTGCGCCGCGGCCAGCGCGAGGGCACGGACTTCCATCTGATCGACGTCAAGGAGCAAGACGCATGAGCCAGTGGCTCGCCACCCTGACTGCCTGGCTGGGCGCCCACCCCGAATGGCTGGGCCTGGCGATCTTCCTGATCGCCTGCATCGAATGCCTGACCATCGTCGGCATCATCGTGCCGGGCACCGTGGTGTTATTCGCCGTCGCCGCCCTGGCCGGCAGCGGCGCCCTCCCCCTGTGGCAGACCCTGCTGCTCGGCTACGCCGGCGGCCTGCTCGGCGACGGCCTGTCCTACGCCCTCGGCCGGCGCTTCCACCAGGACATCCGCCGCCTGCCGCTCCTGCGCCAGCACCCGGAGTGGCTGGCCCAGGCCGAGTTCTATTTCCAGCGCTACGGCGTGGCCAGCCTGCTGATCGGCCGCTTCATCGGCCCGCTGCGGCCGATGCTGCCGACCGTGGCCGGCATGCTCGACATGCCGCTGCCGCGCTTCATCGGAGTGAGCCTGCTGGCCGCCGCCGGCTGGGCGCTGGCCTACCTGCTGCCCGGCTGGACCACCGGTGCCGCCCTGCGCCTGCCCCTGCCGGAGGGCTTCTGGTGGCAGGCCGGGCTACTGTTCGGCGCCCTGGCCGTAGTGCTCGGCCTGATCGCCCACGCCAGCCTGCGCGAGCGGCGACTGGCGGCGGCGCTGGCCGGCACACTCAGCGCACTGGTGCTGCTCGCCCTGTCCGTTGGCTGGCGCCACTTCGCAGTACTCGACCAGGCGCTGCTCGACGTGCTGCAGCAGCTGCGCACCCCCAACCTCGACCGCCTGATGGCGCAACTGACCCTCCTGGGCAACAGCAACATCCAGGTGTTCGCCGGCGCGCTGCTCGGCCTGCTGCTGGCGCTGCAGCGCCAGTGGCGCGCGCTGACCTTCGCCGCCCTGACCCTGACCGGCACCGCGCTGACCACTCTGGGCCTCAAGCAGCTGATCGGCCGCAGCCGCCCGGATATCCTGCTGCAGCCGCTGGACAGCTTCAGTCTGCCCAGCGCCCACAGCTCGGCCGCCTTCGCCCTGTGCCTGACCCTCGGCGTGCTGGCCGGTCGCGGCGCCGCCGCGCGCAGCCGCCTGGCCTGGCTGCTACTGGCTGGCCTGCCGGCCGCAGCCATCGCCCTGTCGCGGGTGTATCTCGGCGTGCACTGGCCGACCGACGTGATCGCCGGCGGCCTGCTGGCCGGCAGCGTCTGCGCCACCAGCCTGGCCCTGGTGCAGCGGCACGGTCCGCTGGCCGCCCCCGGTCCGCGCCTGTGGTGGTGGCTGGCGCCCGGCCTGTTGCTCCTCGGCCTGCTCGGCTGGCTGGCGGTCGACGGCAGCGCGCTGTACCGCTACTGATCAGGCTACCAGCGCCACCACCAGCGGCAGCAGGATCGCCGTCGCGCCCCCCATCAGGCTCATCGCCAGCGCCGAGAAGGCGCCGGTTTCCTCGCCCTCCTGCAGAGCCTGGGCGGTCCCCACCGCATGAGCGGTTATCCCCAGCGCCATGCCGCGCGCCGCCGGGCTGTGCACGCCGATGCGAGTCAACAGCCCGGGACCGCAGATCGCGCCAATCACCCCCACGATCAGCACGAATACCGCCGCCAGCGCGGCGATGCCGCCGAGCTGCTCGGCGATCAGCATGGCGATCGGCGAGGTCACCGACTTGGGCAGCACGGTCATCTGCATCACATGGTCGGCGCCGAACAGCCAGGCGAAACCGATGCCCAGCGCGGTGGCCAGGCTGCCGGCCAGCGCCAGGGTCAGCAGGACCGGCCAGAGCAACTGACGGATGCGCCTGAGGTTGAGGAACAGCGGCACCGCCAGCGCCACCGTGGCCGGACCGAGGAACACCGAAAGCATGTTCACGCTGGCGCGGTATTTGGCGTAGTCGATGCCGCACAGCAGCAGCACACCGACCACCAGGCCCATCGACAGCAGCACCGGCTGCAGGAACACCCAGCGGGTGCGCTCGAACAGCGCCAGGGCCAGTTGGTAGGCGCCGAGGGTGATGCCGAAGCCGAACAGCGGATGGTCGAGAATCGCCTGCAGGGCGGCCGTCAAAGTACCACTCATGCCCCGCCCTCCGCGCGTCGCCGCTGGCGGTCGATCAGCCTCTGCATCAGCCAGCCGGCAAACAGCATGGCCAGCAGCGTCGACAGCACCAAGGTGCCGGCCAGCGCCCAGAAATCGGCGGCAATCGCCTCGGCATAGGCCATCACCCCCACTGCCGGCGGCACCAGTAGCAGCGGCAGGTAGCGCAGCAACGCACCGCCTGCCTCGCCGATTGGCGCCGGCACCTCGCCACGCCACACCAGGAAGGCGAACAGCAGCAACATGCCGATGATCGGTCCCGGCAACATCGGCAGCAACAGCACGTTCAACCCCGTGCCCAGCAGCTGGAACAACACCAGCCAGGTGATTCCTCGCAACAGCATCACAACCCCTCCCAAGAACTTGAGTGCATTATAGGGACGAGCCCAGCAATTACACCCCAGCCTGCTTGACCACCGCGCGCCGCACATGCTGATCTAGACTGGTAACCACCGGCGCCGCACCAGGATGATCGCAGCCATGCCGCACTCCAACAGCCCCCGCAATCTGCTTATCTTCGGCGCCAGCGGCCTGACCGGCGAGCACCTGCTTGATCGCGTACTCAACGAACCCACCGTCAAGCGCGTGCTGGCGCCCAGTCGACGCCCCCTGGCGGCCCACCCGCATCTGGAAAACCCCTACGGCGATGCCGCGGATGTCCTGCCAAAACTGACGGGACCCGTGGATACCGCCTTCTGCTGCCTCGGCACGACCCTGCGCCAGGCCGGCTCCGAAAGCGCCTTCACCGCCATCGACCGCGACCTGGTGATCGCCTGCGCCCAACGCGCCCGCGAACTGGGCGCGCGCCACTTCCTGGTGCTCAGCGCGCTGGGCGCCGACCCGCAGTCGCGGGTGTTCTACAGCCGGATCAAGGGCGAGATGGAAGAAGCCCTCAAGGCGCAGGACTGGCCGCAACTGACCATCGCCCGTCCCTCCCTGCTGCTCGGCCAACGCCGCGAGCAGCGCCTGATCGAACAGGTCGCCGCGCCGATGGCGCGTATCTTGCTTGGAAAATGGCGCGGAGTCCCGGTATGCCTACTGGCTCGCGCGCTCTGGCGTCTGGCGCTGGAAGAACGCAGCGGTACACGCATCGTCGAGTCGGACGAACTGCGTCGCCTGGGGCGTTGAGACACGCTTATCACCGGGCTGTAACAATCCGTTGTTACCGTGCCGCGCAATACGAATTTGACCAACCAAGCCGCGAGCACAGCGGCGCATCCATGCCGGATGCTTGAAGAAGGGACACGTTATGACTGGATTCACTCCCTGGAAATCCCAAGACCTGAAGGGCATTGCCGTCATCGAGGCACAGCGCTGCTGGCTCAGCGAGCTGGCCGATACCCTCAGCGCACACCTGCCACTGAAGGACTCCCTGGACGCGGTCGGCGAGTGCCTGACCCACCTGCTGAGCGGCCTGCTGCAATCCATCGTCAGCGAGGAAGAAGCCTTTCTTGCCCTGGGCAGCCCGGTCGACGCCGCTCATCGCGCCGAACATAACGAGCTGTGCATGGAGGTGCTCGAACTGATCAAGCGCCACGAGTGCGGCGACAGCGTTGGCCCGCAACTGCTGCAGCGCCTGCAGGACTGGCTGACCCTGCACTGCGCAGGCACCCCGCACCACGCCGTCCTGCACTGAGACCGCCGTCGCTGCCGCCCGCCGATGGCGGCAGCGATTCTGCTTAGTTCCGTTTCGCCCTGACCACCGAGCCCGCGGCGCGGGCTGGTGGCTCTACTCAGCGTGCGCCGGGACGCTTGCCGGCCGGCTTTTTCTTGCCCTTGGCGAAAGCCTGCGCCTTGCCTTCCTCGCCCTTGCTCCACGGCTTGCTGCCATCACTGGCGCGTGGCGGCAGGCCGCTGTGCTGGGTCAGCAGCGGCCTGCCTGAGGCGACCCCACCAACCTTCTTGCTACCCACCGGGGTGGAGTTCTTGCGCCGCGCACTCTGGTAGCCGCCCTCGCCCGCCGGCTGAGTGGCTGGAATCAGCTGGTGCTTGCCGGGGCCGATCAGGTCGGCACGTCCGAGGTTCTTCAGCGCCTCGCGCAGCAGCGGCCAGTTGCTCGGGTCGTGGTAGCGCAGGAAGGCCTTGTGCAGGCGACGCTGGCGCTCGCCCTTGACGATGGCCACCCCCTCGCTCTTGTAGGTGACCTTGCGCAGCGGGTTGCGCCCCGAGTGGTACATCGCCGTGGCGGTGGCCATCGGCGACGGGTAGAAGGCCTGCACCTGGTCGGCGCGAAAGCCGTTGCGCTTGAGCCACAGGGCGAGGTTCATCATGTCCTCGTCGGTGGTGCCCGGGTGCGCGGCGATGAAGTACGGGATCAGGTACTGCTCCTTGCCCGCCTCCTTGGTGTACTTGTCGAACATCCTCTTGAAGCGGTCGAAGGTGCCGATGCCGGGCTTCATCATCTTGTCCAGCGGGCCGCGCTCGGTGTGCTCCGGAGCGATCTTCAGATAGCCGCCGACATGGTGGGTGACCAGCTCCCGGACGTACTCCGGCGACTCCACGGCGAGGTCGTAGCGCAGGCCGGAGGCGATGAGGATCTTCTTCACTCCGGGCAGCGCGCGGGCATCGCGGTACAGCTGGATCAGCGCCGAATGGTC
This sequence comes from Geopseudomonas aromaticivorans, assembly GCF_019097855.1. GTDB lineage: Bacteria > Pseudomonadota > Gammaproteobacteria > Pseudomonadales > Pseudomonadaceae > Geopseudomonas > Geopseudomonas aromaticivorans. Next base: position 311,771 of record NZ_JAHRGL010000030.1, on the reverse strand, counting down.
GGTATTCAGGTTGTCGCAGATGCCCGGATAGACGCACGACGGCTTGCGGCAGGCGGCCTCGATCTCGCGGCTCTTGCAGGCGATGCGGTACATGTTGGCGGTCGGCCCGCCGAGGTCGGAGATCACCCCGGTGAAGCCCGGCACCTTGTCGCGGATCTCCTCGATCTCGCGCAGGATCGACTCCTCCGAGCGGTTCTGGATGATCCGCCCCTCGTGCTCGGTGATCGAGCAGAAGGTGCAGCCGCCGAAGCAGCCGCGCATGATGTTGACCGAGAAACGGATCATCTCGTAGGCCGGGATCTTCTCGCCGTGGTAGGCCGGGTGCGGCACGCGGGCGTAGGGCAGGCCGAAGACGTAGTCCATCTCCTCGGTGGTCAGCGGGATTGGCGGCGCATTCAGCCACACGTCGCTGTCGCCGTGACGCTGCACCAGGGCGCGGGCGTTGCCCGGATTGGTCTCCAGGTGCAGCACGCGGTTGGCATGGGCGTAGAGCACCGCGTCGCTGCGCACCTTCTCGAACGACGGCAGGCGGATCACCGTCTTGTCACGCTCCAGGCGCGGATGCGGCAGCAGCTCGACCGGCTTGGCCTCGTTGGGGTCGTCCACCTCACCGCGGTCGGCCGCCCCCTTGGCCTGCTCGATGGCGCAGACCTCGAGGTCCTGGGTGTTGACGTAGGGGTTGATGACCTTGTCGATCTTGCCGGGGCGGTCGATGCGCGTGGAGTCGAGCTCGAACCAGCCCTCCGGGGTGTCGCGGCGCACGAAGGCGGTACCGCGCACATCGCTGATCGCCTGCACCGGCTGGCCAGCGGCCAGGCGCTGCGCGACCTCGACGATGGCCCGCTCGGCGTTGCCGTACAGCAGGATGTCGGCCTTGGCGTCCATCAGGATCGAATGGCGCACCTTGTCCTGCCAGTAGTCGTAGTGGGCGATGCGCCGCAGCGAGGCCTCGATGCCACCGAGCACGATCGGCACGCCCTTGTAGGCTTCGCGGCAGCGCTGGCTGTAGACCATGCTGGCGCGGTCCGGGCGCTTGCCGGCCATGCCGCCCGGCGTGTAGGCGTCATCCGAGCGCGCCTTGCGGTCGGCGGTATAGCGGTTGATCATCGAGTCCATGTTGCCCGCCGCCACCCCGAAGAACAGGTTCGGCTCGCCGAGCTTCATAAAGTCGTCCTTCGACTGCCAGTCCGGCTGACTGATGATGCCGACGCGGAAACCCTGGGCCTCGAGCAGGCGACCGATGATCGCCATGCCGAACGACGGATGGTCGACGTAGGCATCGCCAGTGACGATGATCACGTCGCAGGAATCCCAGCCAAGCAGGTCCATCTCTTCCCGACTCATCGGCAGGAAGGGGGCGGGTCCGAAACATTCGGCCCAGTACTTGGGATAGTCGAACAGCGGCTTGGCGGCTTGCATGGCGGTGACCAGGAAATCTCGGGAGGGGGTTGGCGCGGGCGCGGAGGATAGCACAAAAAGTGAGCAAGTCCGACGCCCGGGGTCGGGATTGCGCCGCACGCCGCAGGGTGGAATATTCGCGCAGCGACTTTCCACCACGACACATCGCCGGAGCGGTGGACAAGGTGGCGCCGCTGTCCACCCAGGTGCGAGGCGAACTCAGTAGCGGTGCCGGCGCGGCACCCGTGCGGTGACCTTGCTCAGCAGCTCGTAACCGATGGTGCCGCAGGCGCCAGCCACCTCGTCCACCGGCAGTTGGGCACCCCACAGCTCCACCGGCGAGCCGACCTGCGCCTCGGGCACCGCCGAGAGATCCACCGTCAGCATGTCCATGGAAACGCGACCGACCAGCGGCACGCGCTGGCCGCAGACCAGTACCGGCGTGCCCGCCGGCGCGCTGCGCGGGTAGCCGTCGGCATAGCCGCAGCTGATGGTGCCGATGCGCGTCGGCCGCGCGGCAACCCAGCTGGCGCCGTAGCCGACGCTGTCGCCGGCCGGCACCTCGCGCACGGCGATCAGGCTGCCGCCGAGGGTCATCGCCGGCTTGAGGCCCAGCTCGGCGGCCGGGCGATCGGCGAACGGGCTGGCGCCATAGAGCATGATGCCTGGTCGCAACCAGTCCATATGCGCCCCGGGGCGGGTGAGGATGGCAGCCGAGTTGGCCAGCGAGCGGCAGTCGAACGCCAGGTCGTCCAAGCTGCGGTAGCAGTCCAGCTGAATCCGGTTGAGCGGGTGTTCGGGCTGGTCGGCACAGGCGAAGTGGCTGATCAGGTTGAGCTCGGCCACCTGCTCGGCAGCGGCCAGGCGCGCATGCCAGGCGCGCAGCTCCTCAGCCGCAAAACCCAGGCGATGCATGCCGGAATCCAGCTTGAGCCAGACGTTCAGCGGGCGATTCAGCGTGCTGCCGAGCAGCGCCTCGGCCTGCTCGCGACTCTGCACCACCACGTCCAGCGCCAGCTGCGCCGCCATCAGATACTCCTTCGCCTCGAAGCAGCCCTGCAGCAGCAGCACGCGCGCCTTGCCGTGCAGGGCGCGCACCTCGCCAGCCTCCTCCAGACAGGCGACGATGAAACCGTCGGCCTCCGGCAGGGCACTGACCACCTCGCGCGCGCCGTGGCCGTAGGCGTTGGCCTTGACCACCGCAAAGGCCAGCCGCTCCGGCGCACAGGCCTTGGCCAGCAGGTAGTTGTGGCGAATGGCGGACAGATCGATGGTGGCAACCAGCGGGCGCATGACGGTTCGGCCTCGAAACGGAAAACGGGCGCCCATCTTACCCGCTGGGCGCCCGTTTTCCTTGATCGAGCGATGGATGCGCGATCATTCGTCCTCGAAGTTGTACATCCCCGGCGCCAGGTTCTCGAAGCGTGTGTACTTGCCGAGGAAGGCCAGGCGCACGGTGCCGATCGGGCCGTTCCGCTGCTTGCCGATGATGATCTCGGCGACGCCCTTGTGCTCGGTTTCCGGGTGATACACCTCGTCGCGGTAGACGAACATGATCACGTCGGCGTCCTGCTCGATGGCGCCCGACTCGCGCAGGTCGGAGTTGATCGGGCGCTTGTTGGGCCGCTGCTCCAGCGAGCGGTTGAGCTGCGACAGGGCGATCACCGGGCAGTTGAACTCCTTGGCCAGGCCCTTCAGCGAGCGGGAGATCTCGGAAATCTCGTTGGTGCGGTTCTCGCCGCCCGAACCGCCGATCTGCATCAGCTGCAGATAGTCGACCATGATCAGCGCCAGCTCGCCATGCTCGCGCACCAGACGACGGGTGCGCGCGCGCATTTCCGAGGGCGTGATGCCGGCGGTGTCGTCGATGAACAGCTTGCGCTCGTTGAGCAGGTTGACCGCCGAGGTCAGCCGCGGCCAGTCGTCGTCGTCGAGGCGACCGGAACGCACCTTGGTCTGGTCGATGCGCCCGAGCGAAGACAGCATACGCATCACCAGCGATTCGCCTGGCATCTCCAGCGAGTACACCATCACCGCCTTGTCGCTGCGCAGCACGGCGTTCTCCACCAGGTTCATGGCGAAGGTGGTCTTGCCCATCGACGGACGGCCAGCGACGATGATCAGGTCGCCAGGCTGCAGGCCGCTGGTCTTGTCATCCAGGTCGGCGAAACCGGTGGAGATGCCGGTAATCGCCTCGTGGGTGTTGAACAGAGTGTCGATACGGTCGATGGCCTTGGCCAGCAGCTCGTTGAGGCCCACCGGGCCGCCACTCTTCGGCCGCGCCTCGGCGATCTGGAAGATCTTGCGCTCGGCCTCGTCGAGAATCTCGTCGGCACCGCGCCCCTGCGGGTTGTAGGCGCTGTCGCCGATCTCGTTGCTGATGCCGATCAGCTGACGCAGGGTGGCGCGCTCGCGGATGATCTGCGCGTAGGCCTTGATGTTGGCCACCGACGGCGTGTTCTTCGCCAGCTCGCCGAGGTAGGCCAGGCCGCCGGACTGGGCCAGTTGACCTTCCTTGTCCAGCTGCTCGGACAGGGTGACCACGTCGAACGGCTGGTTGCGCTCGGCCAGCTTGTAGATGGCGCGGAAGATCAGGCGATGATCGTGGCGGTAGAAGTCGCCGTCGGACACCAGGTCCAGCACCCGCTCCCAGGCGTTGTTGTCCAGCATCAGGCCGCCGATCACGGCCTGCTCGGCCTCGATGGAGTGCGGCGGCACCTTGAGGGCGGCGGTCTCCAGATCGTACTGTTCGGGGACGCTGATCTCGTTCATCGCTTCGCTACCGTGTTTACCGTACTGCAGAAAGACAAAGGGCACGCCTGCGAGTGCAGGGCGTGCCCGATGTTAGCTGCCCGGCATCTGGGATGCACGGGCATCGATGGCAGCCTTAGGCGGCCACCACCACCACGCGAACGGTGGCGTCGACGTCGCTGTGCAGGTGCACGGCTACGTCGTATTCGCCGACCTGACGGATGGCACCGTTGGGCAGGCGGATTTCGCTCTTGGCCACTTCAACGCCGGAGGCGGTCAGGGCGTCGGCGATGTCGTGGGTACCGATCGAACCGAACAGCTTGCCTTCATCGCCAGCGGTGGCGGTGATGGTGACTTCCAGCTCGCCCAGCTGGGCAGCGCGGGATTCGGCGTAGGCCTTCTTCTCGGCAGCCAGCTTTTCCAGCTCGGCACGACGGGCTTCGAACGCCGCAACGTTCTCGGCGCTGGCCACAGTGGCCTTGCCCTGCGGCAGCAGGTAGTTGCGACCGTAACCGGCCTTGACGTTAACCTTGTCGCCCAGGTTGCCCAGGTTGGCGATTTTTTCCAGCAGGATGATTTCCATTTGGCTTTAACCTCTTAACTTTTAACCTTCACCGTCCGTGGGCCCGTTCGCGCCATCGCGCGCCGCGCGCCCACGGAAATCAAACAGACTGTCGACAACGGCCAACACGACCAACAACGGATACACCAGCTGCATGAACAACAGCAGCGAGACGTACAAACCCACCAGCCAGAAGCGCGCCAGCCGCTGCTGCGCCACCAGCCCGTGCAGCAGGGCCACTCCGGCAAACGCCAGCGGCACACTGCACAACGGTGTCAGCATGGCCAGCTCGATGCTCAGTCCCGGCAGCAGGAAAATCCCCACCAGCAAGGACACGGCCATCGGTGCCGGCAGGCGGACGGCGCGAAACTCGCGACCGAAACCGCCCGGGTTGTACAGCAACGCCTGCCAGTAACGACCCAGCAGCACACAGAGCAGGCTGAGCAGTTGCAGCAGGCCGGCCATCAGGCCTGTCAGCACCGGCGCCAGCAGCTCGCCGATCCGCACCTTCTCGTCTGCCGTCATCTGCCGGTAGTTCTCGCCCAGCATCTGCGGCATCAGCTCGAGCAGCTCGCTAGCGTTACGCTTGACCACCTCGCCGAACACGGCATCGATGATCACGCCATACAGCACGCCGAGCAGCACGCTGGCCAGCAGTACCCGCGTCCAGGAGACGCTGACCCGCAGTACCAGTGCCAACGCCAGACTGCCGGACAACACCAGCAGCGGCCGCGGTTCGCCGAAGTACCACCACAGCAAGGTCGGCAACAGCGCCCAGAGCACGATCCCCAAGGCATCGTTCAGACCACGCCGCAGCAGAACCAGCGAGCCCGCCGCAGCGCTCACCCAGAACAGCAGGGGCAGCGCCGCTGCGACGACCACCGCAAGGGTAGCCTGCAGGCGGCCGCGCATGACGAAGTCAGCTAGTGCCCGCATGAATTACATCCGTTGACCTGTCGACGTCCGGGTCTCAACGACCGTGGCTGTCGGTGTAGGGCAGCAGGGCCAGGTAGCGGGCGCGCTTGATCGCGGTAGCCAGCTGACGCTGATATTTGGCTTTGGTGCCGGTGATACGGCTCGGAACGATCTTGCCGGTTTCGGAGACGTAGGCCTTCAGGGTGTTGAGATCCTTGTAATCGATCTCCAGAACGCCTTCAGCGGTGAAACGGCAGAACTTACGACGACGGAAAAAACGTGCCATGAAAGTGGCTCCTCAATACTGGTTACGAAGATTACTCGTCGGCGCTGTCGCCGTCGCTGCCTTCAGCGGCGCCTTCGGCGCTGTCGCTACGGTCACGACGCTCGCGGCGCTCGTTGCGGCTTTCTTCGGCCTTGAGCATCTCGGATTGTTCGGTCACGGCTTCGTCGCGACGGATCACCAGGTTGCGGATCACGGCGTCGTTGTAGCGGAAGTTGTCTTCCAGCTCGGCCAGGGCAGCACCGCTGCACTCGACGTTCATCAGAACGTAGTGAGCCTTGTGCACGTTGTCGATGGCGTAAGCCAGCTGACGACGGCCCCAGTCTTCCAGGCGGTGAACCTTGCCGCCGTCTTCTTCGATGGTCTTGGTGTAACGCTCGACCATACCGCCAACCTGCTCACTCTGATCCGGGTGAACCAGGAAGACGATTTCGTAATGACGCATAAATGCTCCTTACGGTTATGCAGCCTGCCGCCAGGGCGGTCAGGCAAGGAGTGAATATTTCGTGTGTGCTTGCCGGGCGCGGGCGCAAATACGCCTGCCGCGACGGCAAGGGGTGGCATTGTACGGAGGGGACCGCTGCCCCGCAAGCAATGCGGGGCAGCGATTCATGCTGGCACGGACGGGCGGCGCTGACGCACCGCCTCGAACAGGCAAACGCCGGTGGCCACCGAGACATTGAGGCTGCTGACGCTGCCCCCCATCGGCAGGCGCGCCAGATAGTCGCAATGCTCGCGGGTCAGGCGGCGCATGCCCTTGCCCTCGGCCCCCATCACCAGCACGGTCGGCCCGCGCAGGTCGAGATCGTAGATCTCCTGGGTCGCCTCGCCGGCGGTGCCGACGATCCACAGCCCCTGCTGCTGCAGCTTCTCCAGGGTACGCGCCAGGTTGGTCACCGCCACCAGCGGAATCACTTCCGCCGCACCGCAGGCGACCTTGCGCACGGTGGCATTGAGGGTCGCCGACTTGTCCTTGGGCACGATCACCGCCTGCACCCCGGCGGCATCGGCAGTGCGCAGGCAGGCGCCGAGGTTGTGCGGATCGGTCACCCCGTCGAGCACCAGCAGCAGCGGCACGGATTCGCCGCGCGCCAGCAACTCGTCGAGGAAGTTCTCGCCCCACACCTGGCTCGGACTGACCTCGGCGACCACGCCCTGGTGCACGCCCTCAGCCCACTCATCCAGTTCGCGCCGCTCGCGCTGGCCGACCGGCACCCGCGCCTCGCCGGCCAGCTGCACCAGCGCCTGCACCCGCGGATCCTGGCGCCCCTCGGCCAACCACAGCTGCTTGACCCGCTTGGGGTGATGGCGCAGCAATGCCTCTACGGCATGCACGCCGTAGACCCGCTCCCACTGACTCATTCTTTGACCTTGCGTTTACGTATGGCTCGCCCCGCGGGCGCACTGTCGGCCGCCCCGGCCTTCTTGGCCGGCTTGGCCTTGCCCGCACCGGAAACCCTGACCGGGCGAGGGATGGCCTTCTTCTTCTCTGCGGCCTTACCGGCAGCGGCCGCCTTGGCCTTGCTCTTGCCCTTGTCGGCCTTGGCGGACGGCTTTTCCGGCGCCTTGGCCTCCTCGAGCAGCTTCTTCTTCAGCGCCCGGCTCTTCTGTACGTCGACATTGCCCAGCAGCGCATCGGCCTGCTCCTCCAGCGCCGGCGCCACTTCCGGCAGAGCTTGCACCCGCCCGGTCTTGCGCGCCGGACCACGCGGACTGCGCGACTCGGCTACCGGCTCTGGCTCGCGCGCGGCGCCACGCTTGCGCCCTGGCGCCTTGCCGGCGCCCGCCCGCCCCTCTTCAGCCTTGCCCGCACGCTTGCGCGACGGCGGCACGGACTGCGCGGCGTCGCCGAGCTCGAAGTCGATCTTGCGCTCGTCGAGATCGACCCGCGCCACCAGCACCTCGACGGTGTCACCGAGGCGGAAGCTGCGCCCGGAACGCTCGCCACTCAGGCGATGATGGACCGGGTCGAAGTGGTAGTAGTCGCCCGGCAGGGCGGTGACGTGCACCAGGCCTTCGACATAGATGTCGGTCAGCTCGACGAACAGACCAAAGCCGGTCACCGCGGTCACCACCCCCGGGAAGCGCTCGCCGACCCGCTCGCGCATGTACTCGCACTTCAGCCAGTTGACCACATCGCGGGTCGCCTCGTCGGCGCGCCGCTCGGTCATCGAGCACTGCACGCCGAGCTGCTCCAGACGCCCCTCGTCGTACGGATAGATGCGCGCCTTGGGCATGCTCGCCGCGCCGACGCGACGCACCTTGGCGGTGGTGCGCTTGGAGCGGATCACGCTGCGGATCGCCCGATGCACCAGCAGATCCGGATAACGGCGGATCGGCGAGGTGAAGTGGGTGTAGGCCTCGTAGTTCAGACCAAAGTGCCCGGCGTTGTCCGCGCTGTACACCGCCTGACTCAGCGAGCGCAGCATCACGGTCTGGATCAAGTGCTGATCCGGGCGCTCGCGCACCGCCTCGAGCAGCTTCAGGTAGTCCTTGGGCGTCGGATCGCCCTTGCCGCGATTCAGGGTCAGGCCCAGTTCGCCGAGGAAGCTGCGCAATTTCTCCAGCTTCTCCGCCGGCGGACCGTCATGCACGCGGTACAGCGCCGGCACCTCGTGCTCCGCGAGGAACAGGGCCGTGGCGACGTTGGCGCAGAGCATGCACTCCTCGATCAGCCGGTGCGCATCGTTGCGCTGGGTCGGGCGGATCTCGGTGATCTTGCGGTCGGCGCCGAAGACGATGCGCGTCTCCTGGGTCTCGAAGTCGATGGCGCCGCGCACGTGGCGCGCCGCCAGCAGCACCTTGTACAGCGCATACAGCTGACGCAGGTGCGGCACCAGATGCGGCATCTGCTCGCGCAGGTACTTGGCCTCGGTGGAGTTGGGCTTCTCCAGCAACTGGCTGACCTTGGTGTAGGTCAGCCGCGCATGGGAGTGGATCACCGCCTCATAGAACTGGTAGCCGGTCAGCTCGCCGCTCTTCGACACCGTCATCTCGCAGACCATGGCCAGACGATCGACCAGCGGATTCAGCGAGCACAGACCATTGGACAGCTCTTCCGGCAGCATCGGGATCACCCGCTCGGGGAAATACACCGAGTTGCCGCGCTTGACCGCCTCCTCGTCCAGCGCCGAGCCTACCTTCACATAATGGGAGACGTCGGCAATGGCGACGAACAGACGCCAACCGGCGCCCTTGACCGCCTCGGCGTAGACCGCGTCGTCGAAGTCGCGGGCATCCTCGCCATCGATGGTGACGAAGGGCAGGCCGCGCAGATCGACGCGCTTCTCCTTGTCCTTCTCCTCCACTTCGGGCTTGAGCTTCTTCGCCTCCTTGAGCAGGGCCTCCGGCCACTCGTGCGGCAGGTCGTAGCTGCGCATGGCAACCTCGATCTCCATGCCCGGCGCCATATAGTCGCCGAGCACCTCGACCACCTCGCCCTGGGCCTGGCGGAACGCCGTCGGCCACACGTCGATGCGCACCTGGACGAACTGGCCATGGCGCGCCGCGCCCTGCTTGCCCGCCAGGACCAGCACCTGCTGCTGGACCTTCGGGTTGTCGGCCACCACCATGGAGACACCGCTTTCCTCGAAGAAGCGGCCGACTAGGGTTTCGTGGGCGCGTTCGAGCACCTCGACCAGCGCGCCTTCGCGCCGGCCGCGGCGATCGAGACCGGCGACCCGCGCCAGCGCGCGGTCGCCGTCGAACACCAGGCGCATCTGCGCCGGACTGAGGAACAGATCGTCGCTGCCGTCGTCGGGAATCAGGAAGCCGAAGCCATCGCGGTGGCCGCTGACGCGGCCGCGAATCAGGTCCAGCTTGTCCACCGGGGCATAGGCACCGCGGCGGGTGTAGATCAGTTGACCATCGCGCTCCATAGCGCGCAGTCGGCGGCGCAGGGCCTCCTCGGCCTCCTCGCCATGCAGCCCGAGCTCCTCGAACAGCTGCGCACGGGAAGCCGGCGCACCGCGCTCGGCCAGGTGCGCGAGGATCAGCTCACGACTGGGAATGGGGTTTGCGTATTTTTCCGCCTCGCGGGCGGCCTCGGGATCGAGGGTTTGCCAATCATCGGCCATATGTCCGGTTTTACCTGTGGTTGTCTTGCTTGTGGTCATGCCTATATTGAAGCGCGAAAGCGGCGCCGAGCGCAGCCTTGTCGGCACAATAAAATTTTTTCATATCAGGGGTTTACAAGCACCCCAAGCCCCCGTATAGTTTGCGCCCACAGCAGCAGTGAACGCTGTAACGATAGAGCAGATGAGCAATCATCGCACTATTAGCCCAGGTGGCGGAATTGGTAGACGCGCTGGTTTCAGGTATCAGTGGTGGCAACACCGTGGAAGTTCGAGTCTTCTCCTGGGCACCAATTCCAAACAGACGCTTTTGCGGATGTTTGTAAAAAGAAGCAGTCAGGCTTCGCCGGCAACGGCAAACATGGCACGCCCAGATGGCGGAATTGGTAGACGCGCTGGTTTCAGGTATCAGTGGTGGCAACACCGTGGAAGTTCGAGTCTTCTTCTGGGCACCAATTTGAAAAAACCGGATCTCACGATCCGGTTTTTTTTCGCCTACAGAAAAGCAGCCACTTCCAGCATCTCACAGCAACACCATCTCGCACCTTCTCCAGGCAAAAAAAGACCGCCCGAAGGCGGTCTCTTTCCGGCAACCAGCGATCAGGCGTAGGGATGACGCAGGACGATGGTTTCGTTGCGATCCGGACCGGTGGAGATGATGTCGATCGGCGCACCGACCAGCTCCTCGACGCGCGCGATGTAGGCGCGGGCATTGGCCGGCAGGTCGTCGATGGACTTGGCGCCCACGGTGGACTCGCTCCAGCCCGGCATTTCCTCGTAGACCGGCTCAAGCCCAACGTAGCTGTCGGCGTCGGTCGGCGCTTCGCTCATGAGCTCGCCGGCGGCGTTCTTGTACGCCACGCACAGCTTGACGGTTTCGAGACCATCGAGCACGTCCAGCTTGGTCAGACACAGACCGGAGATCGAGTTGATCTCGATGGCGCGACGCAGGATCACCGCATCGAACCAGCCGCAGCGACGGGCACGCCCGGTGGTGGAACCGAACTCGTGACCGACCTTGGCCAGGCGCGCACCGACGTCGTCGAACAGCTCGGTGGGGAACGGGCCGGAGCCGACGCGAGTGGTGTAGGCCTTGGTGATGCCGAGGATGTAGTCCAGATACAGCGGACCGAAACCGGAACCGGTGGCGGTACCGCCGGCAGTGGTGCTGGAGCTGGTCACGTACGGATAGGTGCCGTGATCGATGTCCAGCAGCGAGCCCTGGGCGCCCTCGAACATGATGTAGGCACCGGCCTTGCGCAGCTCGTGCAGGCGGGCCGCCACGTCGGTGACCATCGGCTTGAGAATCTCGGCGTAGGCCAGCGCCTCGTTCAGGGTCTTCTGGTAGTCGACCGGATCGACCTTGTAGAAGTTCTCCAGAACGAAGTTGTGGTAAGTCAGCAGCTCCTTGAGCTTGACCGCGAAACGCTCCGGATTGAACAGGTCGGCGATGCGCAGGCCGCGGCGCGCCACCTTGTCCTCGTAGGCCGGGCCGATGCCGCGACCGGTGGTGCCGATCTTGCCTTCGGAGCGGGCCGCTTCGCGGGCCTGGTCCAGAGCCACGTGATACGGCAGGATCAGGGTGCAGGCCGGGCTGATGCGCAGGCGCTCGCGCACCGGCACACCCTTCTCTTCCAGCTTGGTGATTTCCTTGAGCAGCGCATCGGGCGCCACCACCACACCGTTGCCGATCAGGCACTGCACGTTCTCGCGCAGGATGCCGGACGGAATCAGGTGCAGCACGGTCTTCTCGCCATCGATCACCAGGGTGTGACCGGCATTGTGGCCGCCCTGATAACGCACCACGGCAGCAGCCTGGTCAGTCAGCAGGTCGACGATCTTGCCCTTGCCCTCATCACCCCACTGGGTGCCCAGGACGACGACATTCTTACCCATAACACTTGTCCCCTCGTGAAAGGTCGGTACCGGCGCGCACGCCGAAGAAAGTACTCAGGAGGCCAGCGGCGAGACCTGCCAGCCACCCTCCTGCAAATGCAATTCGCTGTCGCAGCCCGCCGCACGGGCCTCCGCCAGGGTCTGCCCGGGCAGCGCCTGTACCACCCGCCGCCCGCTGCGACGCAGCTCGAGAACCGCCTGCCAGAGCAGCGCATCGCCGCCCTGTGGTGCCCAGACGCCTCCCGGAGCCTCGGCCTGAATGGCCTGCCCCAGACTGACCAGCACCTTCAGATCGGTGGAAAAACCGGTGGCCGGTCGCGCCCGGCCGAAATGCGCGCCGATGTCGTCGTAACGTCCACCCTGGGCAATCGCCTGACCGATGCCGGGCACGAAGGCCGCAAACACCGCACCGGTGTGGTAGTGGTAGCCGCGCAGCTCGCCCAGGTCGAAATACAGCGGCAGCGCCGGGTAGCGCGCGCTCAACAGGTTGGCCAGCTCTTCCAGCTCGGCCAGCGCCGCGAGCACCTCAGCCGGCGCTGCGGCCAGTTGCGCGCGCGCCTGCACCAGCACTTCACGTCCGCCGCACAGCTGGGCCAGAGCGCGCAGCATGGACGCCTGCTCGACCGGCAGAGCCGCAGTCAAGGCGGCCACTTCGTCGATCGCCTTGCGCTGCAGGGCCTCGAACAACTGCTGTTCGGCTTCGCCGGACAGACCGGCGGCACGCGCCAGGCCGCGATAGATGCCGACATGACCGAGGTCCATGTGTACCTCGGCGACCCCCGCCAGCTCCAGCACCTCGAGCATCAGGCTGATGATCTCGCTGTCACTGGCGGTGCTGGCGTCGCCATACAGTTCGGCGCCGATCTGGATCGGACTGCGCGAAGTGGACAGCACCCCCGGACGCGCGTGCAGCACGCTGCCGGCATAGCACAGGCGGCTCGGCCCTTCCTGGCGATGGGTATGCGCATCGAGACGCGCGACCTGCGGCGTGATGTCGGCACGGAAGCCCATCTGCCGGCCGGACAGCGGATCGGTGACCTTGAAGGTCCGCAGATCGAGATCCTGACCCGCACCGGTGAGCAGGGACTCCAGGTATTCGATATGCGGGGTAATGACCAGCTCGTAGCCCCAGTTGCGGAACAGATCCAGCACCTGACGGCGAGCCGTCTCTATGCGGGCCGCCTCTGCCGGCAGCACCTCTTCGATTCCATCCGGCAGCAGCCAGCGGTCCAGCGTTGCCATATTGTCTCTCCCCGTTCAGCCGGGCGTGGTATTCAACGAAGCCCGTACAACAGGGCCGTTCCCAGCAGCATGCTGCCCAGTCCGATCAGCCGCAGCTGGCGATCCTCCAGCCGGGCCAGACTGACGACAGCCTCGCGCCAGCGCCGCGGACAGAGGAACGGCAGAATGCCTTCCAGCACCAGCAGCAGACAAAAAGCGATGCCCAGTTCTTGCCACATGGTTCCCGCAGACGCAAAAAAGCCGGGAAATCCCGGCTGATTCATAATAACACGTTTTCCCCGAGGTCACCCCGGCAGCCGCGCAACGGCCGCCGGGTGGACGTCTCAGGGCTTGGACTGCTCCAGATAGCGGAAGAAGTCGCTCTTCGGATCGAGCACCATCATGTCGCGCTTGCCGGAAAAGCTCTGCCGATAGGCCTGCAGGCTGCGGTGGAAGGAGTAGAACTCCGGATCCTGGCTGTAGGCCTTGGCATAGATCGCCGCCGCCTGGGCATCACCCTGGCCACGCAGCTCTTCCGACTCGCGATAAGCGCCGGCCAGCAGCACGCGACGCTGGCGGTCGGCGTCGGCACGGATGCCTTCGGCCAGCTCGCGACCCTTGGCGCGGTGTTCGCGGGCCTCGCGCTCGCGCTCGGTACTCATGCGCTCGAACACGCTGCGATTGACTTCCTTGGGCAGGTCGATGGCCTTGACTCGCACGTCAAGCACCTCGATCCCCAGTTCGCGCCGTGCCATGCGATCCAGCAACTGGGTGATATCGGCCATCAGCGCATCGCGCTCGCCGGACACCACTTCGTGCAGGGTGCGCTTGCCGAATTGGTCGCGCAGACCGGACTCCAGACGCCGCGACAGACGCTCGTCGGCAATCTGCTTCATGCCCGAGGTCGCGGTGTAGAAGCGCTCGGCATCGGCCACCCGCCACTTGGCGAAGGCGTCGACCATCACCGCCTTCTTCTCCAGAGTGAGGAAGCGCTCGGTCGGCGAGTCCAGCGTCAGCAGGCGCGCATCGAACTTGCGCACCTGGTTGACGTAAGGGATTTTCACATGCAGACCCGGCTGCACGTCGGCCTGGACAATCCGGCCAAACTGCAGCAGCACCGCCTTCTCGGTCTGCAGCACGATGTAGAAGCAGTTCCACCCGATCAGCGCCAGCACGGCAGCTGCAATCAGGGCGATCAGCGACTTGTTGCTCATCAGCGGCTCTCCCTCGAACGCAGGTCACGCTGCAGGTCTACTGTCGCCCGCGATGCAGGCTCGGCCGCCCCGGCCTGAGCACTCGGCGCCACCGCACTGGCCGCCGGCGCCCGGCTATCGATCATCTTGTCCAGCGGCAGATAGAGCAGATTGTTCTGCCCCTGCTCGCCGGTGACCAGCACCTTACTGGTGTTGCTCAGCATTTCCTGCATGGTTTCCAGATACAGGCGCTCACGGGTCACGTCCGGCGCCTTGCGATACTCGGCAACCAGCCGGCTGAAGCGGTCCGCCTCGCCCTGGGCGCGCGCCACCACTTCCTCGCGATAGCCGTTGGCATCCTCGACGATGCGCTGAGCCTGGCCGCGCGCTTCCGGAATCACGCCGTTGGCGTAGGCCTCGGCCTGGTTCTTCTCGCGCTGCTCGTCCTCGCGGGCGCGGATCACGTCGTCGAAGGCTTCCTGCACCTCGCGCGGCGCGGCGGCGCTCTGGATGTTCACCTGGGTCACCGTGATGCCGGTTTTGTAGGTGTCGAGGAAGCGCTGCAGGCGTTCCTTGACCTCACCCGCCATCTGCTCGCGGCCCTCGGTCAGCACCTGATCCATCGAGGTCGAGCCGACCACGTGGCGCAGGGCGCTGTCGGTGGCGTGCTGCAGGCTGATTTCCGGCTGGTCGACGTTGAGCACGAACTCCTGCAGGTTGCTCACCCTATACTGCACGGTCAGCGGTACCTCGATGATGTTCTCGTCCTCGGTGAGCATCTGCCCCTGCTTGGTGTAGGCGCGCTCGCGGGTGACGTTATCCTGAAACTTGCGGTCGATCGGCGGGAAATAGAGGTTCAGGCCCGGCCCGACGGTTTCATAGTACTTGCCGAAGCGCAGAATCACTGCCTGCTCCTGCTCGTCGACCACATAGACGGCACTGTACAGCCAGAGCGCGGCCAGCAGGCCGAAGCCGATCGCCAGCAGTCCGACACCGCCACCCTTGCCGGCACCACCGTCCCCACCGCTACGCTTGCGCCCCCCGAACAGACTGTTCAGGTTGTCCTGCAGCTTGCGCAAGGCTTCATCCAGGTCTGGCGGCCCCTGACGGCCGCCGCCACGGCGACCACCCCAGGGATCCTGGTCGTTCGAGTTGCCACCACCCGGCTCATTCCAAGCCATAGCGTTCTCCCCACTGATAACGCATAGACGCGCATTCGGCGCACATCCGCCCATGCTACAGAAAGCCCCGGATCAGCGGCAAAGCCGGCAGCCCGGGCTTTATTGCAAAGTGTGTTGTGCAAGAAAGTCTTCGGACTTCCAGCCCTCGCGACTGACCAGCTTGTTCAGCTCCACCCGTTGCAGGCGCACCTTCAACAGGATGGCACCTTCCTCGTCATGCTGCTCGTCCTGAACCGCGCCGAGCGCAAACAGCTGCGCGCGCAGACGACCGAGCTGCTGCGGCAGGCGCAGGGTGCCGACGAACAGTTCGCTGCCCAGCAGCTCGCTAATGGCCTGGCGCAGCAGGTCCAGCCCCTGCCCTTCGCGGGCCGACAGCCAGACGCGCACCGGTCGGCCGGTATCGTCGCGCTGGATCTGCGGCGCCACATCGGGCAGCAGGTCCAGCTTGTTGTACACCTCGAGAGTCGGCAGCTGGTCCGCGCCGATCTCTTTGAGCACCGAATACACCTGCTCGATCTGCAGCTGGCGCTCGGGTTCGTGGGCATCGATAACATGCAGCAGCAGGTCGGCATTGCTCGACTCCTCGAGCGTGGCGCGGAACGCCTCGACCAGCTTGTGCGGTAGGTGCCGGATAAAGCCCACGGTATCGGCGAGGATCACACCGCCGACGTCGTCGAACTCGAGACGGCGCAGGGTCGGATCGAGCGTGGCAAACAGCTGATTGGCGGCATAGACATCCGCGGAGGTCAACGCATTGAACAGCGTCGACTTGCCGGCGTTGGTATAGCCGACCAGCGAGACCACCGGCACTTCCGCGCGCTTGCGCCCGCGCCGTGCCAGCTCACGCTGGCTGCGCACCTTCTCCAGGCGTTGCTTGATCTGGCCAATGCGCACGCGCAGCAGGCGACGGTCGGTTTCCAGCTGGGTTTCGCCGGGGCCACGCAGACCGATACCGCCCTTCTGCCGCTCCAGGTGGGTCCAGCCACGCACCAGACGCGTGCTCAGGTGATCCAGCTGGGCCAGCTCGACCTGCAGCTTGCCCTCGTGGGTCCGCGCCCGCTGAGCGAAGATGTCGAGAATCAGACCGGTACGGTCCAGCACACGACACTCGAAAACCCGCTCGAGGTTGCGCTCCTGACTAGGCGTAAGGGTGTGGTTGAAGATGACCAGGTCGGCCTCATCGGCCTTGACCTGCTCGCAGATCTCCTCGACCTTGCCGCTGCCGATCAGGAAACGCGCCGTTGGCTGATGCCGCGGGATAGTGACGAAACCGACCACCTCGGCGCCTGCCGAACGGGCCAGCTCGAGGAATTCGTCGGGATCTTCACGCGCCTCGGGCGCCTGGCCTTCCAGATGAACCAGAATGGCCCGCTCACCGCCCTCATGACGCTCGAAGAACAAGACTGGCGACTCCGCTTATTCGTCGCTGCCCGACTCGCCCTGTTCGCTGCTGGGCAGACGTACCGGACGGCTCGGAACCACGGTGGAGATGGCGTGCTTGTAGACCATCTGGCTGACGGTGTTCTTCAGCAGGATGACGAACTGGTCGAACGATTCGATCTGGCCCTGCAGCTTGATGCCGTTGACCAGATAGATGGAAACCGGAACGCGCTCTTTGCGCAGGGTGTTCAGGTAAGGGTCTTGTAGCGAATGCCCTTTTGACATTGTCCACACTCCTTCAGGGGGTAAGTAATTTTATGGGTAAGTCGAAATCGACCCAATGTGGCTTATTCCTGCACTTTTTTACAGGATAGCCGGCAACGGCCGAAACTCAGTTTTTAATGGCGATCGTTTGCAGATATTTCAAGGTGCGTGCCAGATTGTCGCAGGCCAGGCTGTCGAGCCAGTGCAACTGCGACCAACTGCGCAGCCAGGTGAATTGTCGTTTGGCCAGCTGGCGGGTGGCGATGATGCCGCGTTCGGTCATCTCGTCCCGGGTCAGACGTCCTTCGATATATTCCCATACCTGCCGGTAGCCCACCGAGCGGATCGAGGGCAGTCCCGGATGCAGGTCGCCACGGGCATGCAGCGCTTCGACTTCCGCGACGAACTCCTGTTCCAGCATGAGGTGAAAACGCCGGGCAATGCGCTCGTGCAATACCTGACGTTGCGCTGGGGCAATGGCCAATTGCGCGACAGTATAAGGCAAAGCCTGTCCCTGCGGCGTACCCGCGTGCAGATTTTGCAACACCTGACGCCGCCGGTGTTCGCTCATGCTCAAGCCGCTGACGCGGTAGACCTCCAGCGCCCGGATCAGCCGCTGCGGATCGTTGGGATGGATGCGTGCCGCCGACTCCGGATCCACCCGCGCCAGCTCGGCATGCAGCGCCGCCGGACCTTCGGCGGCGAGCTGCGCCTCGAGCTGGCTGCGCACCTGCGCATCGGCCGACGGCATGTCGGCCAGGCCTTCGAGCAGCGCCTTGAAGTACAGCATGGTGCCGCCGACCAGCAGCGGAATGCGCCCGGCGGCGGTGATCTCGGCCATCGCCGCCAGCGCATCGCGGCGAAACTCGGCGGCCGAATAGCTCTCTGCCGGATCGCGGATATCGATCAGGCGGTGCGGGAACTCGGCCAGCAACTCGCGCGACGGCTTGGCCGTGCCGATATCCATGCCGCGATAGACCAGCGCCGAATCGACGCTGACGATCTCGCACGGCAGCGTTCGCGCCAGCTCGATGGCCAGATCGGTCTTGCCCGAGGCGGTCGGACCCATGAGGAAGATGGCGGGAGGCAGCGCAGACATCGGGACACTCTTGCTCGACAATTGAATGGAATGGCTCCCCCGCTCCGGCGAGGCAGATCAGCCCGCGCGTCAGGGCGGGCGGCGAGGGTCTTGCGGCTTTCAGCGACCGCGCAAAAACAGCTTGTCCAGATCATCCATGCCCAACTGGGTCCAGGTCGGTCGGCCGTGGTTGCACTGGCCGCTGCGCTCGGTCTGCTCCATATCGCGCAGCAGGGCGTTCATTTCCGGCACGGTCAGCCGGCGGTTGGCGCGCACCGCCCCATGGCAGGCCATGGTCGCCAGCAGCTCGTTGAGATGGGCCTGGATGCGATCGCTGGAGCCGAATTCCAGTAGGTCGCTGAGCACATCACGCACCAGCTGGCTGGCCTCGGCCTGCTTGAGCAGCGCGGGAATCTGGCGGATCGCCAGGGTTTCCGGGCCGAGGCGCTGCAGCTCGAAACCGAGGCGGGCGAACCAGTCGGCATGCTCCTCGGCACAGTCGCCCTCGCGCTGGCTCAGGGCGATGGACTCCGGCACCAGCAGCGGCTGGCCGCGCAGGCCCTCGCTGGCCATGGCGCTTTTCAGGCGCTCGTAGGTGATCCGCTCGTGCGCCGCGTGCATGTCCACCAGCACCAGGCCCTGGGCATTCTCGGCGAGGATGTACACCCCCTTGAGCTGGGCCAGGGCATACCCCAGCGGCGGCACATCGCCCTGGCCCTGCGGCAGCGTTGGCGGCGCAGCTTCCGTCAGCGGGGCGAAGAACTCGCGATAGGCCCCCTGCAGTTCGGCCTGCGGCTGGCCGTTCGCCGGTGGCGGCGGACGATAGCCGCCACCGCCGCCGCCGACACTCTGCCCGCCCAGCGTGGGCTGCCAGCGCGAGGCCTCGACGGGCGCAGACGGCACATGCGCGGCCAGCGCCATCTCGTTCTGTCCAGCGAATTCGCCAGCCGCCAGACCGCTGATCGGCGCCTCGCCACGCAGGGTCGCCGGCGCCGCCAACTGATCCTCCGGGCGCACATCGGCCAGCGCGCGATGCAGGGTGCCATAGAGGAAATCGTGCACCATGCGGCTGTCGCGGAAACGCACCTCGTGCTTGGTCGGGTGCACGTTGACGTCGACCACCGCCGGGTCGATCTCGAGAAACAGCACGAAGGCCGGATGGCGGCCGTTGTACAGCACGTCACGGTAGGCCTGACGCACCGCGTGAGCGACCAGCTTGTCGCGCACCATGCGGCCATTGACATAGAAATACTGCAGGTCGGCCTGGCTGCGCGAGAAGGTCGGCAGGCCGACCCAGCCCCACAGGCGCAGGCCGTTACGCTCGATGTCGATGGGCAGCGCCTGCTCGAGGAAGGCCGGCCCGCAGACGCTGGCCACGCGCCGGGCGCGACTGATCTCGTCGCCGGCCGGATGCAAGGCCAGCACACCCTTGCCGTTGTGGCGCAAGTGGAAGCCAACCTCGAAGTGGGTCAGCGCCAGACGCCTGATCACCTCCTGCAGGTGGTCGAACTCGGTCTTCTCCGCACGCAGGAACTTGCGCCGCGCCGGGGTGTTGAAGAACAGGTCACGCACTTCCACCGTGGTACCGTCGGGATGGGCGGCCGGCTGCACCCGCGTCGCCATGTCGCGCCCCTCGGCCTCCACCTGCCAGGCCTGCGGCGCGCCGCGCCGACGCGAGGTCAGCGTCAGCCGGGCCACCGAGCTGATCGAGGCCAGCGCCTCGCCGCGAAAGCCCAGGCTCAGCACCCGCTCGAGGTCTTCCAGCTCGCGGATCTTGCTGGTGGCGTGGCGCGCCAGGGCCAGCGGCAGATCATCCGGGGCGATGCCGCCGCCGTCGTCGCGCACCCGCAGCAGCTTGATGCCGCCCTGCTCCACTTCGACGTCGATGCGCTTGGCCCCGGCATCCAGGCTGTTTTCCAGTAGCTCCTTGGCCACCGACGCCGGCCGCTCCACCACCTCGCCGGCGGCGATCTGGTTGGCCAGCCGCGGCGTCAGCAGCTGGATGCGTGCGGCCTCACTCATGGCTGCGCCGCCAGGGTCGGTGCCGGAATGGCCAGCATCTGGCCGACTTTCAGGCCGTCGCTGGCCAGGCGGTTGGCGCTGCGCAGCGCCGCCTGGCTGACCTGATAGCGCTGAGCGATCAGCGCCAGGCTCTCGCCCGGCGCCACCCGGTGCTCGCGCTGGCCGAGCTTGATCTTGCCCTGGTCACGCAGCCAGGCGATGTAGGTACCCGGCGGCGGATTCTCGTGGAAGAAGCGGCGGATGCCGCCCTCGATCGAGCGCGCCAGCGCCTGCTGGTGGCTGGAACTGGCCAGCTTCTGCGACTCGGCGGGATTGGAGATGAATCCGGTCTCCACCAGGATCGACGGAATGTCCGGCGACTTCAGCACCATGAAGCCGGCCTGCTCGACCCGCCGCTTGTGCAGCGGGGTGATCCGCCCCATGTTCGACAGCACCTTGTGGCCGACATCCAGGCTCGAGGACAGGGTGGCGGTCATCGACAGATCGAGCAGCACCCCGGCGAGCATGCGGTCCTTGTCGTCGAGGCTGACGCTGCCGACGCCCCCGACCAGGTCCGAACGGTTTTCGCTGTCGGCCAGCCAGCGCGCGGTTTCCGAGGTGGCGCCGCGATCGGACAGGGCGAACACCGAGGCGCCGAAGGCGCTCGAACTCGGCGCGGCGTCGGCGTGCACCGAAACGAACAGGTCGGCGCCCTTCTTGCGGGCGATCTCGGTGCGCTTGCGCAGCGGGATGAAGTAATCGCCGGTGCGCACCAGCTCGGCACGGAAGCCTTTCTCCTGATTGATCTGCCGCTGCAGCTCGCGGGCGATGGCCAGCACCACATCCTTCTCGTGCAGACCGCGCGGGCCGAGTGCCCCCGGGTCCTCGCCGCCGTGGCCGGCGTCGATGGCGATGACGATGCTGCGCTTGCCCCGCGGTGCCGGCGGCTGGCTGGCCGGCGCAGGGGTGTCGGGCACCACGGTTTTCGGCACCGGCGTGCTCGCCGCGGCAACCGTGGCGACAGGGGCGCTCGGGGCGGGGTTGTTGCCCGAGGCGGCACTCGCCGACATGGCGGCGCCCGACTGCGGCCGCACCGGCTCGCTGGCCACCGGCTGGGCCGCAGCGTTCGAGGCCGGCACGCCCGCCCCCTCCTCCTGATCGAACAAGTCGACCACCAGGCGATGCCCATACTGCTGGTTAGGCGCCAGGGTGAAGCTCTTCGGCGACACCGGAGCCGCCATGTCGAGCACGATGCGCAGCTTCCCGGCCCCCTGCTCCGCAGCACGCAGACCGGTGATCGGCGTTTTGGCGATGGCCAGCTGCTCCAGGCGGGCCTTCAGCTCCGCGCCCTCGACGTCGATGACGATGCGATTCGGCGCCTCCAGAATGAACACGCTGTGCTGCACCGGCGCGCTCAGGTCGAACACCAGGCGGGTGTTGTCCGGTGCACGCCACAAGCGCACGCTGCGAATCTCGCTGGCTGCCAGTGCCGCCTCGGCTGCCAGCAGCGCCAGCGTGGCCGCAAAGGCGACCAACACGGCGCGCGGACGGATACTCCATCCCATTGGTCAAACTCCCCCAGTCAAAGCGGCACACCAGGACTCGCCGCGCGCACTCAGCGGCGCCAGGCGCAGAGTGCGGCCGGCAGCTTGTGCAGCGATGGTGATGTCCAGGTCCGCCTTCGGCAAAATACCGGTGCCGCGCTCGGGCCATTCGATCAGGCACAGCGCGTCACCTTGGAAATAGTCACGAATCCCGAAGAATTCCAGCTCCTCCGGGTCGGCCAGACGGTACAGATCGAAGTGGTAGACCCGCCGCTCGCCCAGTTCGTAGGGCTCGACCAGGGTGAAGGTTGGACTCTTCACCGCGCCGGAGTGCCCCAAACCGCGCAGGATACCGCGCGACAGGGTGGTCTTGCCGGCGCCCAGATCACCATGCAGGCAGATCACGCCGATACCACCGGTCACTTCGGCCAGTCGCGCGCCCAGCGCCAGCATGGCTGCCTCATCGGCCGCGTACAGGGTCACTTCAGGCACGGACTGTGCTCCTCCAGCAGATCACGGATACTTGTCATCAGATCGGCCGCCACCAGGCCACGGCCCGCGCGGCCAAGGCGCTCGCCGGCGCAGGCGTGCAACCACACCCCCAGCTGCGCCGCCGCGGTCATCGTCAGGCCCTGGGCCAGCAGCGCGCCGAGCAGGCCGGCGAGCACGTCACCCAGGCCGGCGCCGGCCATCGCCGGATGGCCACGGTCGCACAAGTACAGCTCGCCGGACGGGGTCGCCACCAGGCTGCCAAGGCCCTTCAAGACCACCAGGGCATTCAATTGGCGTGCCAGTGCCAGCGCCGCCGCCGGTCGATCGGCCTGCACGGCGGCAGTCGTCGTCCCCAGCAGGCGCGCCGCCTCGCCGGGATGCGGGGTGACCAGCCAGTTGCCGGCCGGTGCCGTCAGCTGGCCGGCGGCCAGCAGGTTGAGCGCATCGGCGTCCCATACCTGCGGCTTGTCCAGCGCGCCCAACCCGGACAACAGGCTGCGCGCCCAGGCCCCCTGGCCGATGCCGGGACCGAGCACCAGCACGTCGGCCGCCGCCGCCAGGTCCTGAATCTCGTTGGCCGAGCGCACGCCGCGCGCCATGACTTCCGGCCGCCGCGCCAGCAGCGCCGCCACGTATTCGCCACGGGTGGCCAGGCTGACCAGCCCGGCGCCGCTGCGCAGGCAGCTTTCCGCCGCCAGCAGCGCCGCGCCGCCAAAACCGCTGTCGCCACCGACCACCAGCACATGGCCGAACAGCCCCTTGTGGCCGTTGCGCGGGCGCGGCGCCAGCGCCGGCAAGCCTGCGCCAGTCAGGCGTTGCGCCGCCGGCACGCCCGTCGCCAGCAACCGCGGATCGGCCTGCAGATCGGCGAACGCCAGCGCACCGCAATGGTCCGGGCCGTCGAGGCAGAACAAGCCGAGCTTGAGGCCGATGAAGGTCACCGTCAGCTCGGCACGCACGGCCACGCCGAGCACCCGGCCGGTGTCGGCACACAGCCCGGAGGGGATGTCGACGGCCAGCACCGGCTGGCCACTGGCGTTGAGCAGGCGGATGGCCTGGGCATAGGGCTCGCGCACCGCGCCACTCAGGCCGGTACCGAGCAGCGCATCGACCAGCACGCCGGTGAGCGGCGCGCACTCGCTCCACGGCAGGATGGCCACGCCGGCGGCGCGCGCCTCGGCACAGGCCAGCGCGGCATCGCCGCCCAGCTGCGCAGGATCGCCGACCGCCAGCACCCGCACGCGCCAGCCCGCCCGCTGCGCCAGAGCGGCGAGCAGGTAGCCGTCGCCAGCGTTGTTGCCGCGACCGGCCAGCACGGTGACTTCGTCAGCCTGCGGCCAGTGGCGGCGCAGGGCACGCCAGGCGGCGCGGGCAGCACGCTGCATCAGCTCGAAACCGGGCGTACCGGCGGCGATCAGACGGGCATCCAGCTCGCGTACCTGGGCGGCACGATAGAGGGCGGTGGGCAGGCAATCCTGTACGTCGGGCATGGGCTCATTCGGCGGCGGGCTCTGGCACAATTATACCCCTCCCGCCCCCGAGCACCGCCAGCCATGTCGACCAGCGCCCCCGATCTTTCCGCCCTCGCCCAGTCGCTCAAGGACTGGGGCCGCGAGCTGGGCTTCCAGCAGGTCGGCATCGCCGGGATCGCACTGGGCGAGCACGAGGCTTATCTCGAGCGCTGGCTGGCCGCCGGCCATCACGGCGAGATGGACTACATGGCCGCCCACGGCAGCAAGCGTTCGCACCCGGCCGAGCTGGTGCCGGGCACCCTGCGGGTGATCTCGCTGCGCATGGACTACCTGCCCGGCGACACGCGCATGGCCGAGGTGCTGGCCAGCCCGGACAAGGCCTACGTGTCGCGCTATGCGCTGGGCCGCGACTACCACAAGCTGATCCGCAAGCGCCTGCAGCAGCTGGCCGAACGCATGCAGGCGGCCATCGGCCCGTTCGGCTACCGCGCCTTCGTCGACAGCGCGCCGGTGCTGGAGAAGGCCCTGGCGCAGCAGGCCGGGCTGGGCTGGATCGGCAAGAACACCCTGCTGCTCAACAGGCAGGCCGGCAGCTGGTTCTTCCTCGGTGAGCTGTTCACCGACCTGCCGCTGCCCGTGGACATGCCCCACGCCAGCGAACACTGCGGGCGCTGCCAGGCCTGCCTGGACATCTGCCCGACCGCCGCCTTCGTCGGCCCGCAGCAGCTGGACGCACGCCGCTGCATCTCCTACCTGACCATCGAGCTGAAGGGCGCGATTCCCGAGGAGCTGCGCCCGCTGATCGGCAACCGGGTGTTCGGCTGCGACGACTGCCAGCTGGTCTGCCCGTGGAACCGCTTCGCCCGCCCCACGCAACAGGGCGACTTCCAGCCGCGGCACGGGCTGGACAATGCCGAGCTAGCGACGCTGCTGCGCTGGAGCGAGGAAGAGTTTCTGACCCGCACCGAAGGCTCGCCCCTGCGCCGCGCCGGCTACGAGCGCTGGCTGCGCAACCTCGCGGTGGGCCTGGGCAACGCCCCCGGCAGCATCGCCGTGCTCGAGGCGCTGGAGCTGCGCCGCAACCACCCGTCCTCCCTGGTGCGCGAGCACGTCGAATGGGCGCTGGCGCGGCATGGCGCGCTGTGAAAGCGGTCTAGCCCAGCCGCGCCAGCCGCCTGACCATCAAAACTTGATGAAGTGCTCGCGGTAGTGACGCAGCTCGGCGATCGAATCGCGGATGTCGTCCAGCGCCAGGTGGCTGCTTTCCTTCTTGAAGGCGTCCTTGACCGCCGGCGCCCAGCGCGCGGCCAGTTCCTTGAGGGTGGAGACGTCGATGTTGCGGTAGTGGAAGAAGGCTTCCAGCTGCGGCATGTAGCGATTGAGGAAGCGCCGATCCTGGCCGATGCTGTTGCCGCACATCGGCGATGCCCCGGCCGGCACCCACTGGGCGAGGAAAGCGATGGTCTGCGCCTCGGCCTCGGCCTCGCTCAGGCGGCTCGCGCGCACCCGCTGGGTCAGCCCGCTCTTGCCGTGCTGCTCGATGCACCAGGGATTCATGCTGGCCAGCACCTCGTCGCTCTGGTGGATCACCAGGGCCGGTCCCTCGGCCAGCACGTTGAGCTGGGCGTCGGTGACGATGGTGGCCATCTCGATGATCACGTCGGTCTGCGGCTCCAGGCCGGTCATTTCCAGATCGATCCAGATCAGGTTCTGCGGGTTCGCTGCGCTGTGCATGAAAGTCTCCTCGAGATATGCCGGCATTCTAGCAGGCGGGGCGCATGCTAGACTCGCCGCCGGAATCGCATACGGAACCATCATGGCCAAACGCCAACTGAGCCGCCGGCAGAGCTGGCGCATCGAGAAGATCCAGGAAGAACGCGCCGCCCGCGCCTCCAAGCGCGAGTCGCGCGCGGTGGACGAGCTGGAAGGCGGCGACCTCGGTCCGGAGCAGAACGGCCTGGTGATCGCCCACTTCGGCGTGCAGGTCGAGGTCGAAGCCCTCGAAGGCGAACTGGCCGGTCAGGTGTTCCGCTGCCACCTGCGCTCCAACCTGCCGGTGCTGGTCACCGGCGACCGCGTGGTCTGGCGCGCCGGCAACCAGGGCATCGGCGTGATCGTCGCCCAGCTGCCCCGCAGCTCCGAACTGTGCCGGCCGGACATGCGCGGCGTGCTCAAGCCAGTGGCGGCCAACGTCGACCAGATCGTCATCGTCTTCGCGCCGCTGCCCGAGCCACACGCCAACCTGATCGACCGCTACCTGATCGCCGCCGATCATGCCGGCATCCGCCCGCTGCTGCTGATGAACAAGGCCGATCTGGTCAACGAGGCCAACGCGGCGAAGCTCGACGCCCTGCTCGATGTGTACCGCGCCCTCGACTATCCGCTGCTGGAAGTCTCGGCGCACAACGGCAACGCCATGGACGATCTGCGCGCCACCCTCGACGGCCGGGTCAGCGTGTTCGTCGGCCAGTCCGGGGTGGGCAAGTCGTCGCTGGTCAACGCCCTACTGCCCGGCGTCGACCTGCGCGTCGGCGCGCTGTCCGAGCTGACCGGCAAGGGCACCCACACCACCACCACCGCGCGCTTGTTCCACTTCCCCGGCGGCGGCGAGCTGATCGACTCCCCCGGCATCCGCGAATTCAGCCTCGGCCACGTCACCCGCGCCGACGTCGAGGACGGCTTCGTCGAGTTCCGCGACCTGATCGGCCGCTGCCGCTTCCGCGACTGCCAGCACGACCGCGAGCCCGGCTGCGCGCTGCTGGGCGCCCTCGAAGAGGGGCGCATCCATCCGCAGCGCCTGGCCAGCTACCGGCACATCCTCGCCAGCCTGCCCAAGACCGAGTATTGAGCCCAGGCTGGCGTGCAACGGCAAAGCCGTAGGGTAGAAAACCCGCGCAGCGGTTTTCTACCGCCCTACGCCACGGCCTGACTGGGGGGACAATCGCGATCGCGAGTGGCCACCCTACGGCCAGCCGACACATTTCAGTACACTCCTGTTTTTACCACTCCACCGGAGCTCGCCATGTCCGCCTTTTCCGACCTGCCGCTGGTGATCGAGCCGGCCGATCTGGCCAGCCGCCTGAGCGCGCCGGAACTGATCCTGGTCGACCTGACCAACGCCGCCCGCTACGCCGAGGGCCACATACCCGGGGCGCGCTTCGTCGATCCCAAGCGCACCCAGCTCGGCCAACCGCCGGCGCCCGGCCTGCTGCCGGAATGGAGCTCGGTGCAGGCGCTGCTCGGTGAGCTGGGCCATCGCCCGGACGCCGTCTACGTGCTCTACGACGACGAAGGCGGCCCGTGGGCCGGGCGCTTCGGCTGGCTGCTCGACCTGATCGACCACCGCCACTGGCACCACCTCAACGGCGGCCTGCAGGCCTGGCTGGCCGAGGGCCGCGCGCTGTCCAGCACAGTGCCGGCGCCGGCCGGCGGCCCGGTGGCGGTGCAGCCCTGCGCCAATGTGCTGGCCACCCGCGAGTACCTCCTCGGCCGCCTCGGTGCCGCTGACCTGCTGATCTGGGATGCCCGCTCGCCGGAGGAATACCGTGGCGAGAAGGTGCTGGCGGCCAGAGGCGGCCACATCCCCGGCGCGATCAACCTGGAGTGGACCGACTGCCTGGACCGCGAGCGTACCCTGCGCCTGCGCAAGGACCTGGCGCAGCTGCTGGCGGCGCGCGGCATCACCCCGGACAAGGAAATCATCACCCACTGCCAGACCCACCGCCGCTCCGGCTTCACCTATCTGGCGATGCGCGCACTGGGCTACCCGAACATCAAGGGCTACGCCGGCTCCTGGTCGGAATGGGGCAACCACCCCGACACCCCGGTGGAAATCTAAGGACCTGCCATGAACCTCAAAGAACGCCTGTTCCTCGCCGGCCAGTACCTGCTGCCGCACCACACCCTGTCGCGCCTGATCGGCCTGGCCGCCGAATGCCGCGCCGACTGGTTCAAGAACCCGCTGATCAGCTGGTTCGTCAAACGCTACCAGGTCGACATGAGCGAGGCCGAGGTCGGCAACCCGCACGCCTACGAGCACTTCAACGCCTTCTTCACCCGCGCCCTGCGCGACGGCGCGCGGCAGCTGGACAGCACTCCCGGCGCCATCCTCAGCCCGGCCGACGGTGCCATCAGCCAGCTCGGCCCGATCGAGCACGGCCGCATCTTCCAGGCCAAGGGCCACAGCTTCAGCGTGCTGGAGCTGCTCGGCGGCGACGCCGAGATGGCCGCGCCGTTCATGGGCGGCCAGTTCGCCACCGTCTACCTGTCGCCGAAGGACTACCACCGCGTGCACATGCCGCTGGCCGGCACCCTGCGCGAGATGGTCTACGTCCCCGGGCGGCTGTTCTCGGTCAACGGCTTCACCGCCGAGAATGTGCCCGAGCTGTTCGCCCGCAACGAGCGCGTGGTCTGCCTGTTCGACACCGAACGCGGGCCGATGGCAGTGGTGCTGGTCGGCGCGATGATCGTCGCCAGCGTCGAGACGGTGTGGGCCGGCCTCGTCACTCCACCCAAGCGCGCGCTCAGGCACTTCCGCTACGGCGAGGCGACCCGCGCGCCGATCCAGCTGGACAAGGGCGCCGAGCTCGGTCGCTTCAAGCTCGGCTCCACCGCCATCGTGCTGTTCGGCCCCGAGCAGGTGCGCTGGGCCGAAGGCCTGGCCGCCGGTAGCGCCGTGCGCATGGGCCAGCAACTGGCCCTGCCGCAGGCCTGACCGCGTCGGCAACGGCGGGGCGCGCGCGACGGGCAGCGCTGCACGGTCGAGGAATCGCGACAGCACGCGCTGCGCCCGGAGCGCGGCAGCCATTGTGATCCGCCTCCAGCAGGCGGATCGGCATTCAGGTAGAATTTTTGGCGCCGCGGTTCTGCAGGCTGACCACGCCCACGGCGCCCGAGACCAACGCTCCACCTGCCTTCGGACCAGCCATCATGGATCTGCACTCCTCCTACGCCCTGCTGCGTGTCACGCTTCCGGATGTGCCCGTGCTGAGCTTTGCCGACGCGCAGCCGGCTGCCGTCAGCGCCTGGCTGGCCGAGCTGCCCAAGGCCAATCTCGGCGAAACCGCCCGCCGCCTGTACACCGCTCTGCAGGAGCTCAACCGCCTGCAGACCCCGCCGGCCAATCGCCTGCAACTGCTCGAGCTGCTGCAACCGGAAGTGCAATTCGCCTGCACGCAACTGGAACGCCACCTGCGCAACCAGGTGGTGATCCTCGATGCCCGCCGCCAGCAGATCGCCACCCTCTGTCAGACCCTGCAGCAGCAGCTGGCGCGCGCCGCCAAGCTGACCGCCAGCGAGGCCCTGCAGCTGCCCGCCAGCGAAGACCGGCAGTTGGCGGGCCGGGCACTGCTGCTCGCCCTGCGAGGGTTGTACCGCATGCTGTGCCAGTTCTGCCTGCTCTATATTCCGCCCCCTCAGGGCTTCTGGCTGGAGCTCCACCTGCTCTACCGCAGCGCCTGCGAGCAGCAGCTGGAGCGCCTGCCGCTTGCCGTCGGCAACGGCAGCGCGCAGACCATCGAACAATGCTATCTGAGCAGCCTGCTGCTCGGTTGCGCGCGCTGCAACCAGCTGCGCCAGCAGGCCATCCAGCTGCTGGCCGAAGCCCTGCCGGCCTGGAGCAGCCGCGTGCGCCTGCAGGATGCCCGCCGGCGCGACAGCCTGTTCGCCTTCGCCCCGAGCATCGACAGCCCGCCGCGCTACACCAGCCTGCTGCAGGACGAAGACCACGCCCACCTGCGCGGCCTGGTCACCCAGGGCCTGGTCGCCGACCTGCGCGAATACCTGCAGCTCGGCCGCGGCCAGCGCGTCCATGCCAATCTGCCGATGCCCTACGGCATCACCGACGAGCTGCTGCAGCAGCTGTGCACGGCCTGGAGTGCCCCCGCCGAACGGGCCTACAACCGCACACCCGCCAACGGTAGCCTGAGCGCCTGTCTCGGCATCAGCGCCCTGCACTACTTCGTCGCCGGCCGACGCAGCTTCGCCGAGGTGCTGCAGTTGCCGGACGAGGAAGTCAGCGTCGACTTCCAGCGCCGCCAGCGCGAGCAGGACACCTGGGCGCGCGCCTTCGACGCCAGCCACGACGAGGCCCTACTGCACAAGGAACGCGAACGGATCGACTTCACCCCGGTCAGCAAGCAGGCGACAAGCCCAGTCCCCGAACGCGAGGACTACCCGCGCCACCAGTTGCAGATCGTCAACCAGAGCCCCGGCGGCTACTGCCTGGCCTGGGACGACACCACCCCCAGCCAGCTGCAGAGCGGCGATCTGGTCGGCCTGCAACACCCCGGCGAGCGCGGCTGGAACATCGCCCTGATCCGCTGGATCCGCCAGCCGCACGGTGCTGGCCTGCAGCTGGGCATCGAGCTGCTCGCCCCGCGCGCGCACCCCTGCGGCCTGCGCCCGCAACCCCGCAGCGGGCAACCCGGCCAGTACCTGCGCGGCCTGCTGCTCAACGCGATTCCGGCGCTGGGCCGGCCGGCCACGCTGATCGCGCCGCACCTGCCGTTCCAGCAGGGCCAGAAGATCCTGCTCAACCTCGATGGCGAAGTACAGCGCATCCTGCTCACCCACCGGCATGCCCTGAGCGACAGCTTCAACCAGTTCGAATATCGCCGTCTGGACACCCCCGTCGACCTCGAGCGGAAACCGGTCACAGGATTGAGCATCGCCAGCGAGGGGCCGGAGGAAGGCTTTGACTCGCTCTGGGAGTCCTTGTAGATTTTCGCCCAATTCCCTTCCCGTTTTGCGCCTGTTCGGTGCTGCTTTCTGGCGATCAATGTCCAACGAAAAGAAATCCATCCGCTTGCTGATCCTCGAGGACTCGCAGAACGAGGCCGAGCGACTGATCAGCCTGTTTCGCAATGCGGGGCACGCCACCCGTGTGCATCGTCTGACCTCCGCCGACGATCTCGCCGACACGCTGCAACAGAGCTGGGACCTGCTGATCGCCGCCCCGCACAGCGAAAACCTCGATCCCGGCGAAGCGCTGAGTGCCATCCGCCGGCTGGGCAAGGACATCCCCTTCCTGCAACGGGTCGCCGACAACGACGGCGAGGCGATCACCGACGCCATGCTGCTCGGCGCCCAGGACGGCGTGCCACAGGGTGACGACGAGCGCCTGCTGCTGGTCGCCGGACGCGAGCTGAAGAACCTCGAGGAGCGCCGTGCCCGACGTGCCGCCGAAGTGGCGCTGCGCGAGGCGGAAAAGCGCTGCCAGCTGCTGCTCGACAGCTCGGTGGACGCCATCACCTATGTGCACGAAGGCATGCACATCTATGCGAACCGCGCCTATGTCGAGCTGTTCGGCTATCCCGATGCCGACGAGCTGGCCGGCATGCCGATGATCGACCTGATCCACAGCAGCGACCAGGCGGCGTTCAAGGACTTCCTCAAGACCTACCAGAGCAGCGAGGGCCACGCCGACCTGCAATGCACCGGCGTCCGCGACGACGGCAGCCAGTTCCGCGCGCGCATGACCTTCTCGCCGGCCAGCTACGATGGCGAGCCATGCACCCAGGTGGTGATCCGCGCGGAAACCGGCAACGCCGAGCTGGAGGAAAAGCTGCGCGAGATCAGCAGCCAGGATCTGGTCACCGGCCTGTTCAACCGCGTGCACTTCCTCGAACTGCTCGACCAGGCCTGCGAGCGGGCGGTCAAGGATGGCACCGCGGCCACCCTCGCGCTGCTGCGCATCGACCGCTACGCCAGCCTGCTCAGCGAGATCGGTCTGGCCGACGGTGACCTGCTGCTGGCCGACTGCGCCAATCTGCTGCGCCAGCATTTCGGCGATCGCGCCCAGCTGGCGCGCCTCGCCGACGACAGCTTTGCCGCCCTGCTGCCGGCACTCAGCCCGCAGCAGAGCGAAGAAGCCTTGCACGGCCTGCTGAAGAAAATCGAAGCCCATATGTTCGACATCGGCGGGCGCACCACTCAAATCACCCTGAGCATCGGCGTCGCCGGCATCAGCGAGCAGAGCGCCAAGTCCCAGCAGGTGATCGAGCGCGTCCATCGCTGCGTCGAAGAACTGAGCAACGGCAACGCCCTCAAACTCTACGACCCCGCCGAGGAACTGGCCGCCGCCGCCAGCCGCGGCAGCCTGGTGGCCATGGTCCAGCAGGCGCTGGATAACAACAGCTTCCAGCTGCTGTTCCAGCCGATCATCAGCCTGCACGGCGACGAGCGCGAGAACTACGAGGTCCTGCTGCGCCTGAACAACCCGCAGGGCGAGCCGGTGGCACCAGCGGAGTTCCTCGCCGCGGCCCTGCAGGCCGGCCTGGCCGAAAAGGTCGACCGCTGGGTGCTGCTCAACAGCATCCGCCAGCTCGGCGAACAGCGCGCCAAGGGCCACAACACCCGCCTGTTCATCCCCCTCGGCGCCGCCAGCCTGCAGGATCCGGTGCTGCTGCCCTGGCTCAGCGCCGCGCTCAAGGCCGCCCGCCTGCCGGCCGACGCCCTGGTCCTGCAGTTCTGCGAGCCGGATGCGGTGGCCTACCTCAAGCAGGCCAAGGCCCTGAGCCAGGGCCTGGCCGAGCTGCACTGCAAGGTCGCCCTCAGCCAGTTCGGCGGCGCGCTCAACCCGTTCAACACCCTGCGCCACCTGCATGTCGACTTCGCCAAGATCGACGGTTCGCTCATCGACAACCTGGCGGAGGCCGAGCGCCAGGAGCAGCTCAAGAGCCTGATTGGCGGCCTGCATGCGCAGGCCAAGCTGACCATCGTGCCGGGCGTGGACAACCCCAGCGTGCTGACCACCCTGTGGCAGACCGGGGTCAACTACGTGCAGGGCCTGTACCTGCAGGGACCGAGCCCGCGCATGGACTACGAGTTCTCCTCCGGCGAGGAGTGAATTCTCCAACCCCAGGAATGCAAAAACCGCCTTGATGGCGGTTTTTGCATTCCTGGGCAGCGGTCAATCACGCCCCTCGCGGTCGCGATAGCCCAGCAGATAGAGGATGCCGTCGAGGCCGAGGGTGGAAATCGCCTGCTTGGCCGACTGCTTGACCAGAGGCTTGGCGCGGAACGCCACGCCGAGGCCGGCGATGGCCAGCATCGGCAGGTCGTTGGCGCCGTCGCCGACAGCGATGGTCTGCTCCAGGCGCAGCCCTTCCTGCTCGGTCAGCTGGCGCAGCAAATCGGCCTTGCGCTGGGCATCGACAATTGGCTCCACCGCCACCCCGGTGACCTTGCCGTCGACAATTTCCAGCTCGTTGGCGAACACGTAATCGATGCCGAGCTTGTCCTGCAACTGGCGGGCGAAGTAGGTGAAGCCGCCGGAGAGGATGGCAGTCTTGTAGCCTAGGCGCTTGAGCTCGGCGAACAGGAATTCGGCGCCTTCGGTCATGCGCAGGCCGGCCCCGATGTCGGCCAGCACCTCCTCGGACAGCCCCTTGAGCAGCGCCAGGCGCTCCTTGAAGCTGGCGCGAAAATCCAGCTCGCCGCGCATCGCGCGCTCGGTGATCTCGGCGACCTGCTCGCCGACCCCGGCGGCCTTGGCCAGTTCGTCGATCACCTCCGCCTCGATCAGCGTCGAGTCCATGTCGAACACCGCCAGGCGACGGTTGCGGCGGAAAATCGTGTCCTGCTGGAAGGCGATGTCGACGTTGAGCTCCTGGGCCACGCTGAGGAACTCGGCGCGCAGCGCCGCCGGGTCGGCCGGCTCGCCGCGCACGGAAAACTCGATGCAGCCCTTGCCGCGTTCGTCCGGGGTGTCCAGCGGCATGCGCCCGGACAGGCGGTCAATGTGGTCGATGTTCAAGCCGTACTGCGCGGTGATCGAGCTGACCCGCTGCAGCTGCTCGGCCGTGACCTTGCGCGTCAGCAGGGTGACGATGTGCCGTGGCTTGCCCTGGCCGCCGACCCACTGCTGATAGTCGGCCTCGGACACCGGGGTGAAGCGCACCTGCTGATCCAGCTCGTAGCCGGTGAACAGCAGGTCCTTGAGCACCGACGACGCCTTGGCGCTGTGCGGGATCTCGACCAGGATACCGAACGACAGGGTGTTGTGGATCACCGCCTGGCCGATGTCGAGAATATTCACCCCGCCACGCGCGAGGACGCCCGTGATGGCGGCGGTCAAGCCCGGGCGATCTTCCCCGGTAATGTTGATCAGGACGATTTCGCGCACGGCGCACCTCCCCGGAACTGAAAAGTTCGG
This sequence comes from Geopseudomonas aromaticivorans, assembly GCF_019097855.1. Taxonomy (GTDB): domain Bacteria; phylum Pseudomonadota; class Gammaproteobacteria; order Pseudomonadales; family Pseudomonadaceae; genus Geopseudomonas; species Geopseudomonas aromaticivorans. The sequence continues at coordinate 277,911 of NZ_JAHRGL010000030.1, read as the reverse complement.
CATTCTACCCGCAAAGTGCACCATCTGGCAGCGGCGCTTTGCCGGATGCCTGACGCCCCCGCTATACTTCGACTCCCCTATTCCCAGAGCCGAGCCCCACTCGTGAACCGGCCCGCGCCCGTCAAGCCCGACAACTTCTTCGTCCTCCTGCTCAACGCCCTGCGCCGGCGCCGGGTGCCCATTGCCCTGCGCATTGTCAGCCACAGCCTGCTGCTGGTCAGCCTGGTGGTGCTGGTGTGCGCCTGGGTCCTCAACATGCAGCTGCGCCAGGCCACCCAGGAGCAGATCGAAGCCGTCGGCCAGAGCCTCAAGCAGCAGACCGTCGCCTCGGCCACCGAGCTGCTGGTGGCCAAGGACCTGCTCAGCCTCAACGTGATGCTCGACAACCTGGCACAGAACCCTCTGGTCGCCCATGTGGTGATCCACAGCGTCGACAACCGGATCATCGCCGAGGCTGGCGTCCGCCCGAAACAGTCCACCCTGGACCGCAGCGAAGGGGTGTTCAGTGCGCCGATCGCCTTCCAGGAAATCGCCGCTGGCCAGCTGCAACTGACCCTCGACCTCGAGGCATTTCGCAAGCCGCTGACCGTCAGCCAGCAGAACCTCGGTCTGCTCGGACTGATCATCGCTATCGTCACCCTGTTCTCCAGCCTGCGGCTGGGCAGCCAGCTGACCACCCCGCTGCTGCAGCTGCGCCTGTGGCTGCGGGCCCCGGATGATCCGGCGCCGGCCAACGAGCGCCTGGACGAGATCGGCGACCTGGCGCGCCAGCTGCAAAACCGCCTGGTACCGGTAAAGCCCGAGCCTGCGGAAGCTGAACTCGAGGCACGGGAAGAGGACGACGAGGTGCTGTTCGAGGGACTGGACAACCTGCTCGACGAACGCCGCCCCGCCCGCGTCAACCCAGCGGCAGCGGCCGCCGGCGCGCGCCATGCCGAGCCCGACTTTGCGGCGGATCTCGCCGTCGACCTCGACGCGCTCGACGGCGCCGCAGCGCAGCCGCAGCGCAGGTCGCCGACCGCCCCGCTGGACAGCGACGACTTCGAGCTGGATGCCGACGAGCTCGGCCTCGAGATCGACGACCTGGAGTCTGTCGCCCCTCGCCCGACGCCGGCAACGGCACGACCACCGGCCACGCCACGCCTGCCGGCGGTGCATACGGCGGTGCTGGCGATCCAGCTGGGCGGCCAGGAGGAGCTGCAACGCCTACCCCAGCAGCGCCTGCGCGAGCTGCTGCAGCGCTATCGCGACTGCCTGGAGCAGGCCGCGCGCCTGTACCACGGCAACCTGCAGCGCCTCGATGACGGCGGCAGCCTGATCCTGTTCCACAGCAACCAGTCCGGCGAGGACTACCTGACCCGGGCACTGTGCTGCGGCGAGCTGCTGCGCGCCCTCGGCCATGCCCTGCAGATCGAGATCGCCGACCGCGGCCTGACCCTGCGCCTGCAGCTCGGCCTGAGCCAGGGCGAAGGGCTCTACGGCCTGTCGCCAAGCGAGCTGCTGCTGCGCGAATGCAGCCAGAGTGCGCTGCAGCTGAACCGCCACAGCCGCAACCTGCTGCTGCTCGACCAGTCGCTCAGCGCCGACCTCGGCGTACGGGCGCGGGCGCGCATCCGCGCCATCGCCTCGCCGGCCAACGCCAGCTGCGTCGAGCGCCTGCTCGACCCGCTGCCGGCGCGCCTGGAACAGCAACTGGGCCAGATGCTGCAACAGGCCTGAGTTCGCCGCCGACTGCTGCCCCCGCTAGCCCACGCCCCTGACAGCACAACGCCGCCCCGGATTGCCCGGCGCGGCGTTGCGTCAACCCAGCCTGTGCGGCTGCGCTCAGAAGCGATAGACCTCGGCTGCCGGCGATGCTCCGGGGGTGACCACCGGAATCCGCGGGGCTTCGCTCTTGCCCGGCTTGGCGGCCTTCGCGCCACTGCGGCTCGACGGCGCCTCGGGACGTGACTCGTCCGCTGCCGCCCGGGCCATGCCGCTCACCGCGTTCGCCATCTGCCCCGCCAGGGTCTGCAGCAGCGCGCTCTGCGCCCGCACCTGATCGCCCAGCTCGCCGCTATGCTTCTCCTGCAGGCGAACCACGCGGCTGTCGCGCATCGTCCCCTGGCCATCCAGCAGACGCCACTGCGCCTCCAGCACGGCCGGCTGGTAGGGGCCGGAGTCGAGGCGGCTGATGCTCAGCAGCAACTGCGCCTCGGGCTTGAAGCCAACCCGGTCCGGGTACAGCGCCAGACGGCTGCTGTCGAGACGGCCAGCCAACTGACGCAACAGCAGCTGGGCCACGTCGTCCTGCAGGCTGCCCGCCCAGCGGGCCTGCTGGCTGATCACCAGACTGTCATCGGACTGGCGCTGCACCAGGGTTTCGCGCTGCAGGTAGTCGGCCAGCTTCAGCGGGCCGAGCAGCACCGCCACCCCGCTGCCGGTCTTCGGCAGTGCCTGACTGCCCTGCTGCAGCTGGTAGAAGTGTGCCGGCGGCGTGGCGGCGCACCCCGCCAGGGCCAGCAGTCCGGCCAGGCCCATGATTCGAATCAGGCGTGGAACACCCATTAAAAATTCACCGTTGCTTGCCAAAAATAAGCGATTCGGGCCGCTGCTCGAGGCTTTCCGCCGTGCGCTGCAGCGCCTTGCTGGCGCGCCCCAGCTCTTCCAGGGTCTGCAGCAACTGGAACTGCGCCTCGGACTCGGAACCCAAACTGCGCTGGGTATCGCCGGCCAGTCCCTGCACCTGCTGCAGGGCGACGGTTGCGGCCTGCGCTGCCTGCCGGAGATCGCCAATGGCCGTGCGCAACTCGCCGCTGCCCTGGCGGGCATTATCCAGAATTGGCGGTATTTGTCGCTGCAATTGTTGAGTCAGGCCCTCAAGATTGTGCAGGGTCTGCCCCAGGCTGAGCAGGCCGCCCTGCAGTTCGGGCGAGTTGCTCAGCCGCTCCAGCGCCTGCAGGGTGTTGTTGGCCGACACCACCATCTCGCGCAGCGGCATCTCGCGCAGGCTGCCGGCCAGCTCGCGCAGCAGGCTGGCCACCTGGTCGACCCGCGACGGCACGCTGGGAATGGTCGGCAGCTCGATTTCGTGGGGTACGCGGACATAGCCGGCCTGCCCGGGGAACAGGTCCAGCGCGACTATGGCCTTGCCGGTCAGCAGGCTCTGGGTCTGCAGCTGGGCGCGCAGCCCGCGTTCGACCAGACGACCGACCACCCGATCGAAACGTTGCCCCTCGCGGCCGGCATCCGGATCGATGCGCAGCACCACCGGAATCACCACATCCTTCAGTTCGCTGTCGTAGGACAGGCGGATCGCATGCACGGTGCCGACCTTGACCCCGCGGTAGGTGACATCGGCACCGACATCGAGGCCGTCCAGCGCGCCGGTGAAGTACACCACGTAGTCGCTCGGCTGGCTGAACCAGTTGTCGCGGCCGAGCAGCAGCAAGCCGCCGGCCAGCAGGACGATGCCGCTCAGCAAGAAGGCGCCGATCCAGAACGGCTTGCGCGATTCGCTCATCAGGTTTTCTCCAGTGACAGGGGGCTCTCGCCGCGGCGCAGGAAGCGCTGCACCGTCGGCGGGCCCGCGTCCAGCAATTGCTGCAACGGCCCCAGGGCGATCTGGGTATGGGTCTGACTGTCGAGGAACAGGCAGGTGTCGGCCACCCGGTAGATGCTCGGCAACTCATGGGTAACCAGCACGATGCTGGCGCCCAGACTGTCGCGCAACTGCAGGATCAGCTCGTCGAGCGCCATCGAGCTGAGCGGGTCGAGGCCGGCGGAAGGCTCGTCGAAGAACAGCACTTCCGGGTCCAGCGCCAGCGCCCGCGCCAGGCCGGCACGCTTGCGCATGCCGCCGGACAGCTCGGCCGGATACAGCCCGTCGCAGCCGGCCAGACCGACCAGGGCCAGCTTCAGCGCGGCCAGCTCGTCCAGTTCAGCCGGCCCCAGCCCGGGATGGTAGGCCGCCAGCGGCAGGGTGATGTTCTCGCCCAGGGTCATGCCGCTCCACAGCGCGCCACTCTGGTAGAGCACGCCGAAGTGCTGCTGCAGCGCGGCGCGCGCATCCTCGTCGTGGGCCCAGAAGTCCTCGCCGTGCAGCAGCACGCGCCCGGCCAGCGGCGCCTGCAGGCCGATCAGGTGGCGCAGCAGGGTGCTCTTGCCGCAGCCGCTGCCGCCCATCACCACGAACACCTCGCCGCGGCGGATGGCGAAATTGAGGTCGCGCTGGATCACCTTGCGGCCATAGCCGGCGCTGAGGTTCTCCACCGCGAGGACCACGTCGCCCATGCTCAGATCCCCAGCTGGGTGCAGATCAGGGTGATCAGCGCGTCGCTGACCACCAGCGCAACGATGATGCTGACCACCGCCCGGGTGGTCGCCTGGCCCACCGCCTGGGCGTTGCGCCCGCAGGCCAGGCCGTAGTGGCAGCCGATCAGGCCGATCAGCACGGCGAACACCAGGCTCTTGAACACGCCGAGCAGGAAGTCGGTGAGGCCGAGCATCGCCAGGCTCTGGTTGAGGTACAGCGGCGCGGAGATGTCGAACAGCCCGGCGCCGATGACGAAGCCGCCGAGGATGCCCAGCGCGTCGGCGAACACGCAGAGCAGCGGCATGCTCACCAGCAGCGCCAGCAGGCGCGGCAGGACGAGGAACTCCAGCGGCGCGAAGCCGAACGTCTTCAGCGCGTCGATTTCCTCGTTGGCCTGCATGCTGCCCAGCTCCGCGGCGTAGGCCGCGCCGGTGCGCCCGGCCATGATCACCGCGGTCATCAGCGCGCCCATCTCGCGGGTCATGCCGATGGCCACCATGTTGGCGATGTACAGCTGGGCGCCGAAGGCCTGCAGCTGGGCGGCACCGACGAAGGCGAGGATCAGGCCGACCAGGCTGGCGATCAGCGCCACGATCGGCAGCGCGCCGGGGCCGCACTGCTGCAACGCCGCCCAGAAATCGCCGGAGCGCATGCGCGCACGGCCCTGCAGCAGGCGGCCGAGGGCAAGGATGACCTCGCCGCAGAAGCGGCTGGCCTGCCCCAGCGCGCCCTGCACCCGCAGGACCAGCAGGCCCACCCGGGTGACCGGATCGGGGCGCGGCGTCGCTGGCTCGGCCACCTGGCCGGGCGGCGCTGCGGCCATCTGCAGCAGCCGCTCGACACCCTCCGGCAGGCCCCGATACGCCAGCCCCGCGCCCTGCTCGTCGGCGAGGCGCTGCAGGCGGCGCAGCAGCGCCAGCAGGCTGCTGTCCCAGGCGTCCAGCGCCTCGACCTGCAACACCAGCTGCGCCGGCTTGTCCGCCAGGCTGCGCCAGACGGCGAGCAGATCGGGTTTGGCCGCCGCCAGGGTCCAGTGGCCGGACAGGCGCAACAGCGCCGCGCCGCCCTCCTCGCCGGCCCAGGCCAGTTGCGCCTGCACTTGCTCTGCCTTCGCCATTCGCCCTCCCTGATCACCTGCTGCCCTGGTTTGCCACCCTACCCACTCCCCGGCCGCACGCACCACCATTGTCCACCGGTCAGTCCGGCGCACGAGCATCCTCGATGGCGCCCACGCTCTAGCCTAGGAGGCGCCGCCATGGACGCTGCGCGTCCAGCCGCAAAGCGGCTCGGCGCGCGTGCCCACGCCGCAGCGTGGGTACGCTCAGCTTCTGCGCCCCTACTCCACCAGCAACGCATCGACGCGCTGGAAGCCGCGCGGCAGCAGGCTGCCGCGGCGGCCGCGCTCGCCCTTGTAGTGCTCCAGATCGTCGGGGCGCAGCGACAGGGTACGCTTGCCGGCCTGCAGCACCAGCGTGGCGCCCTGCGGCAGCACCGCCAGGTCGCTGAGGTACTCCTCGCGACTGGCGACCCGCTCGCCGGGAATGCCGATGATCTTGTTGCCCTTGCCTTTCGCCAGCTGCGGCAGGTCGGCGACCTTGAACACCAGCAGGCGCCCCTCGGTGGTCACCGCCGCCAGCCAGTCGCTGTCCCGCTCGGCCAGCGGCCGCGGCGCCAGCACCCTGGCCCCCGCCGGCAGGCTCAGCAGGGCCTTGCCGGCCTTGTTCTTGGCCTGCAGATCCTCGCCCTTCACCACGAAACCATAGCCGGCATCCGAGGCCAGCACATACAGCGCGTCGTCGTCCGGCAGCAGCAGGCAGTCGAAGCTGGCGCCCGGCGGCGGGGTCAGGCGGCCGGTCAGCGGCTCGCCCTGGCCGCGCGCCGACGGCAGCGTATGCGCCGCCAGCGAATAGCTGCGCCCGGTGGAGTCGAGGAACACCGCGAACTGGTTGGAACGCCCCTGTGCGGCGGCCTTGAAGCCATCGCCGGCCTTGTAGGACAGCCCGGCGGCGTCGATGTCGTGGCCCTTGGCACAGCGCACCCAGCCCTTCTCGGAGAGCACCACGGTGACCGGCTCGGTGGGCAGCAGCTCGGTTTCCGACAGCGCCTTGGCCTCGGCGCGGGCGACGATCGGCGAGCGCCGGGCGTCGCCGTACTTCTCGGCATCCTCGAGCAGCTCCTTGCGCACCAGCGCCTTGAGCTGGCGCTCGCTGCCGAGCAGGGCCAGCAGCTTGTTGCGCTCCTTGGCCAGCGCGTCCTGCTCGTTGCGGATCTTCATCTCCTCAAGGCGCGCCAGCTGGCGCAGGCGGGTGTCGAGGATGTAGTCGGCCTGCACGTCGTCGAGGCCGAAGCGCGCCATCAGCTGCGCCTTGGGCTCGTCCTCCTCGCGGATGATGCGAATCACCTCGTCGAGGTTGAGGAAGGCGATCAGCAGGCCTTCCAGCAGGTGCAGGCGACTCTCCACCTTGTCCAGACGGAACTGCAGGCGGCGGCGCACGGTGCCGATGCGGTAGGTCAGCCACTCGCCGAGCAGCACGCGCAGGTTCTTCACCTGCGGCCTGCCGTCCAGGCCAATGACGTTGGTGTTGACCCGGTAGCTCGACTCCAGCTCGGTGGTGGCGAACAGGTGCTGCATCAGCTCAGCGGCATCCACACGATTGGAACGCGGGATGATGACGATGCGGCAGGGGTTCTCGTGGTCCGACTCGTCGCGCAGGTCGGCGACCATCGGCAGCTTCTTGGCTTGCATCTGCGCAGCGATCTGCTCCAGCACCTTGGCCCCGGAGACCTGGTGCGGCAGCGCGGTGACCACGATGTCGCCGTCCTCGACGCGGTACACGGCGCGCGTGCGCACCGAGCCGCGGCCGGTCTCGTAGATTTTCAGCAGGTCGGCGCGCGGAGTGATCACCTCGGCCTCGGTGGGGTAGTCCGGCCCCTGGATGTGCTCGCAGAGCTGCTCGACCGTGGCGTTCGGCTCGTCGAGCAGGCGCACGCAGGCCTCGGCGACTTCGCGCAGGTTGTGCGGCGGCACGTCGGTGGCCATGCCCACGGCGATGCCGGTGGTGCCGTTGAGCAGCAGGTTGGGCAGGCGCGCCGGCAGGGTCGCCGGCTCGTCGAGGGTGCCGTCGAAGTTGGGCACCCAGTCCACCGTGCCCTGGCCCAGCTCGGACAGCAGCACCTCGGAATAGCGCGACAGCCGCGCCTCGGTGTAGCGCATGGCGGCGAACGACTTGGGATCGTCCGGGGCGCCCCAGTTGCCCTGGCCGTCGACCAGGGTGTAGCGGTAGCTGAACGGCTGCGCCATCAGCACCATGGCCTCGTAGCAGGCGCTGTCACCGTGGGGGTGGAACTTGCCGAGCACGTCGCCGACGGTACGCGCCGACTTCTTGTGCTTGGAGTCGGCGTTCAGGCCCAGCTCGCTCATGGCATAGACGATGCGCCGCTGCACGGGCTTCAGGCCGTCGCCGATATGCGGCAGCGCACGGTCCATGATCACGTACATGGAATAGTTGAGATAGGCCTGTTCGGTGAACTCGGCTAGGGAACGGCGTTCGACGCCGTCCAGGCTCAGATCGAGGGATTCGCTCATCTGCGTCCTCAGAAACTCGTTTGCTCAAGGCGCGCCCGCCACGGGCCGGCGCGCCGGATAGGGTTGCCGCGTGCCTCAGCCGCGGCCATTCCAGCCGCCGGCCGGGGCCGCGAGCTGCAGGATCACCGGGCGCCGCTCGCCGGCAGCATTGGCCGCGCCGTTGTTGTCCAGGCCGATCCACGCTGCACCATCGTCCAGCCACAGCGCCTCGGCCATACCATAGGGCGTGTCGTAGCGCCGCTCGGGGGCCAGCGCGGCAGCGGCGAACGACCAGCAGCGCTGCGCCGCGCCGCTGTGCGGATCGCGCCGGCAGATGCGGTGCTGCAGGCGCTCCAGGCTGTACAGCCGCCCGGCGTGCCAGCTCAAGGCGGTGAAGTCGAGCGCCTGCGGCGGACTGCCGGGCGAGTCCAGCGGGCGCTGTGCGCGACCGCCCTGCGCCAGCAGCACGCAGCCATTGCCGGCGCAGCGCCAGCTCTCGCCGCTGCGCTGCACAGCGAGCAGGCCGCGGCTCTCGCGCTCGGCGGCCAGCCACAGCCGCTGGCCGTCCGACTGCACCGCCAGGCCTTCGAGCAGGGCGTTGAAGTGCAGCAGCAGGCCGCGGGCGCGCGCCTGGCGCAGCAGTTGCGGCGGCAGCGCGAGCCAGTGCGGCGGCGCAGCCGCCGGCAACGCCAGCACCGCCACCTCGCTCTCGCTGAGCAGGTAGCGGTTGCCGAGCGCATCGCAGCTCAGCCCCTCGAAATCCAGCGCACCGCCGCGCAGCGGCGCCAGCAGGCGCTTGCCCACGCGCAGCCCCCAAGGCAGGGCGCTGGGTGGCGGCGGCGGGGCGACGAACGCCTGTGCCTCGGCCTGCCACTGCTGCGCCGCGGGTTGCAGGCGGTAGAGACGGTCATCCTCGCGGTCCGAAACCGCCCAGAAAGCGCCGTCGCCACAGCGCGCCAGTCCGGAGAGATTGCCGGTCGCCATGCCGTCGACCGGCAGGGCGGCCTGCAACGCCAGTTCCTCCAGCGGCTCGGCGCGCGCCAGCGCGCTGCCGACCAGCAGCAGCGCGGCAAGCAGCCGGGCGAGTGGGTGCCAGCGCTGCCTCAAAGCAGCACCTCGGCCAGGTTGCCCTTGCTCTCCAGCCAGTTCTTGCGGTCGCCAGCGCGCTTCTTCGCCAGCAGCATGTCCATGACCTCCAGGGTGCCCTGGGTGTCCTCCAGGGTCAGCTGCACCAGACGGCGGGTGTTGGGGTCCATGGTGGTTTCGCGCAGCTGCGGCGGATTCATCTCGCCGAGGCCCTTGAAGCGGGTGACCTGCGGCTTGCCGCGGCGCTTCTCGGCGAGCAGGCGCTCAAGGATGCCGTCGCGCTCGGCCTCGTCGAGCGCGTACCAGACCTCCTTGCCCAGGTCGATGCGGTACAGCGGCGGCATGGCGACGTAGACATGGCCGGCTTCCACCAGCGGGCGGAAGTGCTGGACGAACAGCGCGCACAGCAGGGTGGCGATGTGCAGGCCGTCGGAGTCGGCGTCGGCGAGGATGCAGATCTTGCCGTAGCGCAGCTGGGACAGATCGCTGGAGCCCGGATCGAGGCCGACGGCCACGGCGATGTTGTGCACCTCCTGGCTGGCCAGCACCTCGCCGCCGTCCACCTCCCAGGTGTTGAGGATCTTGCCGCGCAGCGGCAGGATCGCCTGGAACTCCTTGTCGCGCGCCTGCTTGGCGCTGCCACCGGCCGAGTCGCCCTCGACCAGGAACAGCTCGGCGCGCAGCGGGTCCTGGCCGGCGCAGTCGGCCAGCTTACCGGGCAGCGCCGGCCCCTGGGTGATCCTCTTGCGCTCGACCTTCTTGCTGGCCTTGAGGCGCCGTCCGGCGTTGCTGATCGCCAGCTCGGCCAGTGCCAGGCCCAGCTCGGGATGCTCGTTGAGCCACAGGCTGAAGGCGTCCTTGACCACCCCGGAGACGAACGCCGCCGCCTCGCGGGAGGACAGGCGCTCCTTGGTCTGCCCGGAGAACTGCGGCTCCTGCATCTTCATCGACAGCACGAAGGCGATGCGCTCCCAGACGTCCTCCGGCGCGAGCTTGACCCCGCGCGGCAGCAGGCTGCGGAACTCGCAGAACTCGCGCATGGCGTCGAGCAGGCCCTGGCGCAGGCCGTTGACGTGGGTGCCGCCCTGGGCGGTGGGAATCAGGTTGACGTAGCTTTCCTGCACGCTCTCGCCGCCTTCCGGCAGCCACAGCAGCGCCCAGTCCACCGCCTCCTTGCTGCCGGACAGCGAGCCGCAGAACGGCTCCTCGGGCAGGCGGGCGAATTCGCTCACCGCATCGCTGAGGTAGGAGCGCAGACCGTCCTCGTAGCACCACTCGACCTTCTCGCCGCTGGCCTTGTCCTCGAAACTCACCGTCAGCCCCGGACAGAGCACCGCCTTGGCCTTGAGCACATGCTTGAGGCGGCTGATGGAGAACTTCGGCGAATCGAAGTACTTGGCGTCCGGCCAGAACTGCACGCTGGTGCCGCTGTTGCGCTTGCCCACCGTGCCCAGCACCTCCAGCTCACTGGCCTTGTAGCCGTCGGCGAAGGTCATGCCGTACTCGCTGCCGTCGCGCCGCACGCGCACCTCGACGCGGTTCGACAGGGCGTTGACCACCGAGATGCCGACGCCGTGCAGGCCGCCGGAGAAGGCATAGTTCTTGTTGGAGAACTTGCCGCCGGCGTGCAGCTTGGTGAGGATCAGCTCGACCCCGCTGACGCCCTCCTCCGGGTGGATGTCCACGGGCATGCCGCGGCCGTCGTCGATCACCTGCAGCGAATTGTCGGCGTGCAGGATCACCTGCACCGACTTGGCGTGACCGGCCAGCGCTTCGTCGACGCTGTTGTCGATGACTTCCTGGGCCAGGTGATTGGGCCGGCTGGTGTCGGTGTACATACCCGGGCGCTTGCGCACCGGATCGAGACCGGAGAGGACTTCGATGGCTTCGGCGGTATAGGAGGTATTGGCCATGGGTGGACTTCTGTCTGGCAAAAAGGGGGCAGCTGAACGGGCGGCAGCGCTCAGGCATGCGGACGGGCGTGAGGCTCGGAGTCACGCCACAGCCCCGCAGGAAAGCCGGCAAAGGCCAGCAGCTCCGGCAGGCGTTCGGCGAACCCTTGGTAACCGTGATCGCCGCCTGCGCGGATATCCAGCGTGCAGTACCGGTAGTAGTCGGCCGCATCACGGTAGTCGAGGGTCTCGTCGCCGGTCTGCAGCCACACGGTAAAGCGTGCCGCATCCTGCGGCGGCGGCACTTCCAGCGCCGCCAGCGCATCGACATGTTCGCGGGTCAGCTCCCAGCGTTCGCCGCTGTGGAAGTTCTGCTGCGGACCGAGGTAGTCGGCAAAGTAACGCCGCACGCGCACCGCCGGGTTGATCAGCAGGGCCTTGAGGCCATGCCGTTCGGCTAGAAAGGTCGCATAGTAGCCGCCGAGGGAACTGCCGACCAGCACCGGGCGCTCGGCCCCGGCAATCTCGGCCTCGAGCTGGGCAATGGCCTGGCGCGGATCATGGTGCAAGGCCGGCAGGCGCAACTGCGCCGCCAGGCCCAGGCGTTCGAAGGCCGCGACCAGCTGGCGCGCCTTCAGCGATTGCGGCGAGCTGTTGAAGCCGTGGAGATAGATGAGGGTCGGCAACGAAGACATCTGCGGCGCCTTGCAACTGGATAGATATACAAGGAAAACATTATCCAGCCGCCGCATTCAAGTCGAATGACACTCGAGTCTTAGGGTGCGCGCGGCGCACCCTACGCGGCGCCCCCACCGCCACGCAGATCGGAGCAGGCCGCATTCACCTCGGACTCAGTAGCCCTTGATGCTGTAGTCGATGACGAAGTCGATCCCGCTGACCCGCGACACGCCGGTATCCAGCGTGCCATCGGCATGCAGGCGCAGCCAGCGGTAGCCGGGGGCCTCGCTGCTGACCTGGAACTCCTCGCTGCCGGGGGCGAACTGCACGCAGGTAGACGGCGAGGCCAGCAGACGCACACCGTTGCGCTGCTGGTCGATTTCCTGATGGACATGACCCCAGAGCATACAGCGCAGGTTCGGGTAGCGGTCGATCACCGCGAACAGTGAGTCGGCATTGCGCAGACCGATGGGGTCCAGCCAGTTGCAACCCACCGATACCGGGTGATGATGGAAGCTCAGCAGCACATGGCGTTCGCCGGCGCTGTCCAGCGCGGCCTCGAGCAGCGCCAGTTGCCCGGCATCGAGCTGGCCGGGGACGGCACCGGGGATGCTCGAGTCGAGGGCGATCAGCCGCCAGTTGCCGAGATCGGTGACCATCTGCAGCCGCTCGGTGCCGGCACAGGCCTCGCGCAGCATCTGCATCTCGTCGTGGTTGCCGGCGAACCAGCGCGCCGGCGCCTCGAGGGGCGCGGTGAGGGCGGCAAAGCGCTGGTAGGACTCGAAGGAGCCGTCCTGCGACAGGTCGCCGCTGGCGAGGATCAGGTCGACCCGCGGCTGCTCCGCGCGCACCAGATCGACCACCCGGCTCAGACTGTCTGCGGTATCCATACCCAGCAGACGGCCGTCCGCTTCGGCGAACAGGTGGCTATCGGTGAGCTGCACCAGCATCAGCGGTGCGGCTGTTGAGGGGGACTTGGCGCTGGGCAAAGGCCGTCTCCTGTCGGCGATTGGACCGCAAATGCGGAAGGATGATGTTGGCATGTGCGGCCAGCGAGGACCGCTATACGGTTCACACTACCGGCGAACGACCGAGTGATCCACTGGGTTTTCCGCCAGATGGCCGCAGTTCAGGTAATGCGCCAACCATTCGCCCAGGAACAGGTTGAGCTGGCTCTTCTCGTCCGGCTGGTGCATGGCCGCATTCGGGTAGCCATAGCGCGGCTGCAGGCGCCGACAGTGTTCGGCGCCGGTGACCTCGGCCATGCGCGCATCGTGATAGACACGCACCTCCAGACTAGGCGCCGGCAGCCAGCTCAGCCCCGGCTCCTCACGCACTTCCACGGTGCTGGTGTAGGGGCCGGCTTCGGTGACCTTGAGCGCCAGCACCGCCAGAGTGGCGTCACCCGCACTCAGCGCCAGGCGGCGCAGCGCCGGCCGCTCGCGCATCCCCGGCAGCAAGCGCATCAGCCGCGCGTAGTTGGCCTCGCAGGTGGCCTGCAACCCGGCCAGATCGACCCGGTAGCGCTCGGCCAGCAGGCTCAGCGCCATGTCTGCCGCACCCGCTCGCGGTTCAGCGCCAGCCACTGCAGGGCGATGATGCTCGCCGCATTGTCGAGACGCCCGGCCGCCAGCGCCGCCAGCGCCTCGTCGAGGCTCATTACCAGCACGCGGATGTCCTCGCCCTCCTCGACCAGGCCGTGGATGCCGCCGGCACCGCGACTGTCGCAACGACCGACGAACAGGTGCACACGCTCGTCGCTGCCGCCCGGCGAAGGGTAGTAGGCGGTCACCGGCCACAGCTCGCCGAGGGTCAGCCCCGCCTCTTCCATCGCCTCACGACGCGCCACCTCCTCCGGCACCTCGTCCTTGTCGATCAGACCGGCCACCAGCTCCAGCAGCCAGGGGTGCGCGCTCTTGTCCAGCGCGCCGACGCGGAACTGCTCGATCAGCACCACGGCATCGTGCAGCGGATCATAGGGCAGCACGCAGACCGCATCGTGGCGCACGAACAGCTCGCGACTGATCACCGGCCCCATGCCGCCGCCGAACAGCTCGTGGCGCAGGTGCACGCGATCCAGCGCATAGAAGCCACGAAAACAGGCCTCGCGCTCAACGATTTCCACTTTCAGATCGGCCGTTTTCGACGACTCGCTCATATACTTCCCCCGCGTAACTGCAGCGCGGTCAAGCCGCCATGCCAATGAATACCTCGAACCTCGGAGGCGAGCGCCGCGCCAGAATAGTCCTGCGCGGACGAACGAACCCGCTGCCAGCACCGAGGTCGAATACTGTCGATGCGCCACCCTACCCAGACGCGCCGATCCACTCAAGGAGCCTCATGCGTTTTTACACCCTTTTCGCCCTGGCCTGCCTGCCACTGCTCGGCGCCTGCCAGTTCCTCGGCGGACAATCCGACCAACTGCGGCCGCAGCGCATCACCTGGGAACAGCGCGCCGACGCCTGCCAGGGCGAACGCTGCAGCCTGGTCAACGTCGACACCCTGCAGTTCGCCGAGTTGGCGCCGCTCAACGAGTTGATCGAGCGTGCCCTGCTGGCGATGACCGTGGAACAGACCGAAGCCCCCCTGCCCGCCTCGCTGCAGGCATACAGCGTCGAGCAACTGCAACGCGCGCCGCAGGGCCAGGAAACCTGGCTGCAGGCCAAGCTGATCGACCAGCATGACGACCTCGTGGTGATCGAGCTGTCCAGCTACCTGTACCGCGGCGGCGCCCATGGCATGCCGGGGCGCGCCTTCATCAACTACTCGACCAGCCGCCAGCGGGCGTTGCAGGCGAGCGACCTGCTGATCCCCGGCGGCGACGAAATGTTCTGGCAGGCCGCCAGCGAAGCCCACCAGCGCTGGCTGCGCGAGCAGAAGCTCGAGCAGGACGCCGACTTCCGCGGCAACTGGCCGTTCCAGCCGACCGCCAACATTGCCCTGCTCAGGGACAAGGTGCTGCTCAAGTACGACGTCTACACCATCGCGCCCTACACCATGGGCCATCCGACGCTGAGCATTCCCTACAGCCGCCTGCGCAATGTGCTCAGGCCGGAGTTTCTGCCGGCGCAGAAATGACAAACGGGCCCGCGGGCCCGTTTGTCGTTCAGCGTGACCGCATCACACCTTGTGGTATAGCTGCGAGCCCTGGGCCTTGAACTCTTCGGCCTTGGCCTGCATCGCCTCTTCCACATCGACGTCCACCGCGTCGATGCGCTCCAGGTTGGCGGCGTAGTCGCGCACTTCCTGGGTGATCTTCATCGAGCAGAACTTCGGCCCGCACATCGAGCAGAAATGCGCGACCTTGGCCGAATCCTTGGGCAGGGTCTCGTCGTGATAGCTGCGCGCGGTGTCCGGATCGAGGCCGAGGTTGAACTGGTCTTCCCAGCGGAACTCGAAGCGCGCCTTGGACAGCGCGTTGTCGCGGATCTGCGCGCCCGGATGGCCCTTGGCCAGGTCGGCGGCGTGCGCGGCGATCTTGTAGGTGATGATGCCGGTCTTCACGTCGTCCTTGTTCGGCAGGCCGAGGTGCTCCTTGGGCGTCACGTAGCAGAGCATCGCGCAGCCGAACCAGCCGATCATCGCCGCACCGATGCCGGAGGTGATGTGGTCGTAGCCCGGCGCGATGTCGGTGGTCAGCGGGCCGAGGGTGTAGAACGGCGCCTCGTCGCAGCACTCCAGCTGCTTGTCCATATTCTCCTTGATCATCTGCATCGGCACGTGACCGGGGCCTTCGATCATCACCTGCACGTCGTGTTTCCAGGCGATCTTGGTCAGCTCACCGAGGGTTTCCAGCTCACCGAACTGTGCCTCGTCGTTGGCGTCGGCGATCGAGCCCGGACGCAGGCCGTCGCCCAGCGAGAAGCTGACGTCGTAGGCCTTCATGATTTCGCAGATTTCCTCGAAGTGGGTGTAGAGGAAATTCTCCTGGTGATGCGCCAGGCACCACTTGGCCATGATCGAGCCGCCGCGACTGACGATGCCGGTGACCCGCTTGGCGGTCAGCGGCACATAGCGCAGCAGCACGCCGGCGTGGATGGTGAAGTAGTCCACGCCCTGCTCGGCCTGCTCGATCAGGGTGTCGCGGAACAGCTCCCAGGTCAGATCCTCGGCGACGCCGTTGACCTTCTCCAGCGCCTGGTAGATCGGCACGGTGCCGATCGGTACCGGCGAGTTGCGAATGATCCACTCACGGGTTTCGTGGATGTGCTTGCCGGTGGACAGGTCCATCACGGTGTCCGAGCCCCAGCGGATACCCCAGGTCAGCTTGGCCACTTCTTCCTCGATCGAGGAGCCGAGCGCCGAGTTGCCGATGTTGCCATTGATCTTCACCAGGAAGTTGCGGCCGATGATCATCGGCTCCAGCTCCACGTGGTTGATGTTGGCCGGGATGATGGCGCGGCCGCGGGCGATTTCCTCGCGGACGAACTCGGCAGTGATTTCCTTGGGAATGTTGGCACCGAAGCTGTGGCCCGGATGCTGCGCAGCGAGCAGACCGGCAGCGCGGGCTTCCTGCAGCTTCATGTTCTCGCGGATGGCGACGTATTCCATCTCGGGGGTGATGATGCCCTGCTTGGCATAGTGCATCTGGCTGACGTTGCGGCCCGGCTTGGCGCGGCGCGGGTTGCGCACGTGGGCGAAACGCATGGCGGTCAGTTCAGGATTGGCCAGGCGCTGCTGGCCGAAGTTCGAGCTGAGGCCGGCGAGCAGTTCGGTATCGTCGCGGTCGGCGATCCACTGCGAGCGCACATCGGCCAGACCCTGGCGCACGTCGATGGTGACGTTCGGATCGGTGTAGGGGCCGGAAGTGTCGTAAACCAGCACCGGCGCATTCGGCTCGCCGCCGAAGTCGGTGGGAGTGTCGGCCAGGGAGATCTCGCGCATCGGCACGCGGATGTCCGGGCGCGAACCCTGCACGTAGATCTTACGCGAATTGGGCAATGGCTGGACGGATTGCTGGTCGACCTGGGCGCTTTCGCTCAGGTTCTTGTGTTCGGTGGCGCTCATCGACGGGACTCTCCACGGCACGCGGCAGGAAATGTCGGAGCGAACCTGAAGCAGGAGAGCCCCCACCGCACAGCGAGGACATCTTGTTCCCTACGCGGGTACTAACCCGATCAGGTTCAACGGGATTCGGCACGCTCCGATCTCAGCCTGCGACTCCAGGCACCCCGACAAGAAACCCGACTAGTCTAATCGGCCTCTGCGGGTGGGGCCAGTGGTTCGGGACGGACGCACTGCCAGCGTAGAAGCCACAGCACGCGCTCGCGGCTACCCTCACGGGCTCGCGCTCAGGCCACCCGTCACTTCAATACTGCCGGGGGCGCCTCGGCCAACTGTCGCTGCTGGTGGATCCAGTCGACGATCTCGCCCTCGGGTACATAGCCATCCACCGTGGAGCGCAGAATCTGGCGCACGCGCTGGAACTCGTCACGCTTGACCGCTGCCACCAGTTCCGCCAGTACCTGACGGAACGGCTCCCAAGGTAGGTGCTCCTCGTTGGCCCGCATGATCATCGGATGCTCGGTAGGCGTCACGTTGTCGCCGATCAGCAGTTCCTCGTAAAGCTTCTCCCCTGGGCGCAGGCCGCTGAACTCGATGGCGATATCACCCCGCGGATTCCTCTCGCTGCGTATCGACAGCCCCGACAGGTGCACCATCTTCTCCGCCAGCTCGGCGATGCGCACCGGCTCGCCCATGTCGAGCACGAACACGTCGCCGCCCTGCCCCATGGAACCGGCCTGGATCACCAGCTGGGCCGCCTCGGGGATGGTCATGAAATAGCGGGTGATGTTCGGATGGGTCACGGTCACCGGACCGCCGCGGCGGATCTGCTCGCGGAACAGCGGAATCACCGAGCCCGACGAACCCAGCACATTGCCGAAACGCACCATGGTGAAGCGGGTCTTGTTGACCTGGCGCACACCGCTGGCATCGTCGTAGAGCAAGGGAGCCGGCTCGCCACTGAGCGCCTGCAGCACCATCTCGGCCAGACGCTTGGTGCTGCCCATCACGTTGGTTGGACGCACAGCCTTGTCGGTGGAGATCAGCACGAAATGCTGCACCCCAGCCTGGATCGCCGCCTGCGCGGTGTTGAGCGTGCCGAGCACATTGTTCAGCACACCCTCGGCCACGTTGTGCTCGACCATCGGCACATGCTTGTAGGCGGCCGCGTGGTAGACCGTATTCACGCGCCAGGTACGCAGCACATCCAGCAGACGCCCAGGATTACGGATCGAACCGAGGATAGGCACCAGTTGCAAATTCAGCGCCTCGCGACGGACCAGCCGCTCCAGCTCCTGGTGAATGCTGTAAAGGTTGTACTCGCTGTGCTCGAACAGGATCAGCGTAGTCGGCGACTGGGTCACGATCTGTCGGCACAGCTCGGAGCCTATCGAGCCCCCCGCCCCGGTCACCATCACCACATTGCCGCTGATGCAGCGCTGGAAGAGTTCTGGTCGCGGGGCCACCGCATCGCGGCCGAGCAGGTCGGCGATATCCACTTCCTGCAGGTCTTCCACCTTCACTCGCCCGCTGGCCAGGTCCATGAAGCCCGGCACCGACCGCACATGCAGCGGATGCGCCTCCAAGTCTGCAAGGATTTCACGGCGGCGCGCACGACTGGCCGATGGAATCGCCAGCAGCACCTCGCTGGCGCCGGTTTCCTCGATCAACTCCGGGATGTGCTTGGGTTTGTAGACCTTCAGGCCGGCGATCACCCGGTTGGCGATGGAGTCATCGTCGTCGATGAACGCCACGGGGCGTATTGATCGCCCCATGCGCAGTGCGGAAAGCAGCTGATTTCCTGCCGCCCCGGCACCGTAAATGACCACCTTGGGCAGACCATCGTCATGGTTGAAGCGCATGGTGAACTCGGAAGAAAACCATCCTCCCAAGAAGAACTGACGCATCAGCAGACGCAGTCCGCCAACCAGAAACAGGCTCAACCACCAGTAGTTGAACACCATCGAGCGCGGCACGAAGGCCGGCACGTCGCGGCGCCAGTAGATTGCCAGCGCCATCAACAACGCGGAAAAGGAAATCGCCTTGAAGATCGCCACCAGGGCATCATTGCCCAAATAGCGCATGACCGCGCGGTACATGCCGATGCGGATGTAAAGTGGAATGGCAATGATCGGCGCCAGGATGAACAACCAGGCATGACCACCGAAGGGGTGTATGTCATCCACCCCCCCCAAGCGCACTGCGAATGCCAGCCATAGCGCCAGCCAGACGAGCAGGATATCGGCGACCACCTGCAGCAGACGCTTGTAACCCCTGGGCAGGGCAACCATCTGCTCACGGAGCTTGTTGGCAATCCTCAACATCCACCAGACTCCCGACCAGCGTTACAGGCAACCTGCAGTGCAATCAACGTCCCAACTCCGCTGCTCCCGCCTGAAACTTGATCGCCACCCCCACCAGAGGAACATAGGCAATCAGTACCCCCAGCATGCCATCCACACCGCCCCAACTCACCCAGAGCGCCATCGGCAACAACCAGCACAGGTTGATCGCCGCCACAACCAAGGTCACCGGCAAATGCCCACCGAGCTGCCTGGCCGCGTGTTGATATGCATGACTGCGGTGAGCCTCATAAACCTTTTCACCTCTCAGCATACGGTGCAGCAGGGTATAGGTGGCATCGACGATAAACACACCAAGCAAAATCACCCAGCTCCACAACAATTGCGGTGCAGTCCAGGCAGCCTGTAGGGACAGAATGCCTAGGGTGATTCCGAGAAAGCCACTACCGGCATCCCCCATGAAAATCTGGGCAGGAGGAAAGTTCCAGAACAGAAAGCCGCAGACCGCTCCGGCTAGCAGCAGCAATACCCACGTTGCGTGCCCAGTCCCCTCCAGTCCTGGCAAGACCAGCAGTAGTGCACCGCCCAGACAAACGCAGACGGCCTCGATACTGGCAATACCGTCGATGCCATCCATGAAGTTGTATAGGTTGAGTACCCAGACCAAGTACACCGCCGCCAGCACATGCCCCAACCAACCGAGGTCGAGCAGGTGGCCGAATAGCTGCAAGGAGGGCAGGCCACCCAACCAGAACAGCGCCCAAACCGCACCGCCAAAATGCCCCAGCAGACGCCAGCGGGCGGCGATGTGCCGGTGATCGTCGAGAAAGCCGATTACAGCAATACCCGCTCCCGCCCCCAGCAATGCCCAGACCAAACTCCAGTCCGCCAGACCCGCGGCTGCCAGCAACGGCAAGGCCAGCAAAAAACTCAGCACAATCGCCACACCGCCACCACGCGGAGTGGGTACGCTGTGCGAGCTGCGCGCATTGGGGATATCCATAAGACTGCGCGCCAGGGCATAGTGGCGCAGACCACCAGTCAGTAACAGTGAAAGACCGGCCACGACTGGCAAAAGGACCCAGGCTGTCATTCAGCGATGCTCCAGAAAGTCGCGGGCAGTCTTGCGCAGAGCTTCGTCGACCGTGACTGGCGGCGTCCAACCGAGCACACGACGGGTCTGTCCGATATCCACCTGCAACGAACCACAGAGCCTCTGTGCAATCGCCTCCTGGCCGAACAGCCGCGCGGTTCCGCAGAGCCAGGCAGCCGGTACTGGAAACAGGCATGCAGGCTTATTCAGAGCAGCCCCCATCCGACGCAGCAGCTCCGTGGTGGACAAATCCTCACCATCGCTGACGAGGAACACCCGATTGGCCGCAGCCGGGTGCTCGAGACAGGTCACGATCAGATCGACCAGATTGTCCACAGCGACCAAACTGCGCTTGTTGTGAATGGCGCCCAGCGGTAACGGAATCCGCTTGCTCAGCCAATCCATCATGCTGCGGAAATTAGCCTTCACTCCAGGCCCGTAAACCAGCACAGGGCGGATGATCACCACCTCCATCCCCGTTTCGGCCGCCAGGGCCAACAGCCCTTGCTCCGCCTCCAGCTTGGAAATGCCATAAGGGTCGACCGGCGCAGGCACATCGCCCACCGAATAAGGCTTGCCCAGGTCGGTACCCTCGCCATTCACCTTGATAGAGCTGATGAACACAAAGCGCCGGACACCAGCCGCTGCTGCCTGTCTGGCCAAGCGCAGGGTACCGTGGACATTCACCCGCCGATACTCCACGAGAGGATCGGCGCTCCGCTCTTGCATGACATGCACGCGCGCAGCGGCATGGATTACCGCCTCGATCCCCTCCAGGGCCGGCAGCCAGTGGCTATCGGCGCCCATATCGGCAATTTGGAAGCACTGCTCCGCGCCCTCCAGATGGGATATTGCACGGCGCGTCGTTGCAATCGCCACATGGCCCCTGCGCGGCAACTCTTTGAGCAGCCCCCGGCCGACAAATCCTGTGGCACCGGTCACCAACACACGCACGGCTCAACTCCCGAAGTCATAACAGACTCCGATAAAGGGTGGCATAGGAGGAAACCATCGTCTCGGCGGTAAATTGCTGCTCAAAGCGCAAGAGCGCGCGACGCCCCATCTCCGCAGCCATTGCCGGCTGGTCCCAGAGAGTACGCATCGCCTGCCCGAGCGCCATTGGATCGGCAGGCGGCACGACCAGCCCGGTTTCACCGGCGATGTTGATATAGGTGGTGCCGGTGCCGATCTCGCAGGAAATCATCGGCTTGCCATACATGGCCCCTTCCAGCAGGGAAATGCCGAAGGCTTCGGAGCGCAAGTGAGAAGGAAACACCAGGCCATAGCAAAGCGACAGCAGGGCCACCTTGTCTTCGTCCGGCAGGCTGCCAAGGAAATGCACGTTGCTCAGCCCATAAGCCATCGCCTGCGCCTTGAGCTCTGCCTCCAGTGGCCCGCTGCCGACAATCAGCACTGGCAACGGCGCACTGCGCAGGGCCTCGAGCAGGAAAGCCAGTCCCTTGTAGTAACGCAGGGCGCCGACAAAGAGGAAAAAGCGCTGACCAAAGCGACCCTGCCAATATGCCAACTTTTCGGGAGTGGGCTGTGGGTAAGTTGCCCGATCCAGACCGATAGGGATGACCTCGACTTTATCCCGGAGGTGCTGCAGGACCGGGCTGCTCGCCACATAATTCGGCGAGGTCGCCACGATCCGATCGACACTCGACAGGAACCGATGCATCAACGGCTGGTAGAACTTGAGCAGGGTCTTCTGCTTGACGATATCCGAGTGATACGTGACCACCGTTGGCTTGCGCAGGCGGGTAGCGAAATGCACCAAGTCCATGTAAGGCCAGGGAAAATGGTAGTGGATCAGATCCGCCTGTTTCGCCAACTCGGCGAAATCCCTGAACGCTGACAGCGAAAACCCGGTGGAAGCCAACTCCAGATCCAACCGCGAACGATGCGCCAGATGATTGGCGACTGGCTCCCCTCGCGCGCTGCCGCCACGGCTCAGATAAAGTACTTCGGCCTGGATGCCGTGAGGGATGCCCCCTTCCGCCAGCTGAAAGATGACCTGCTCGATCCCCCCCATGGTTTGCGGGTAGTAGGTCTTGAAGAAGTGCAGCACCCTGGACATCAGCTGCCCACCACCTTCTTGTACACCTCGATGGTCTGCCGGGCGCAGCGCTCCCACGAAAAGGTGGCGGCGTGTCGCAGGCCCGACGCAATCGCCAGCGTACGCCAGGCATCATCCTCAAGCCCGCGCTGCAGATTGGCCGTAAGCGTCTCGACATCCAGAGGCTCGCTCATCAATGCCGCCTCTCCCGCCACCTCGGGCAGCGATGAACTGTTCGAGCAAACGACCGGCACTCCCGAACTCAGCGCCTCCAGCACCGGCAAGCCAAAGCCTTCGTAAAGGGAGGGAAAGGCGAACAGACGGGCTCCGGCAAACAGCAGGGGCAAGTCCTCACCGGGCACAAAGCCCAGGTAGCGTGCCCAGCCCGCGCGCTGTGCGTCTTCGATGCGCCCATGGATCGCCTCGCTCCGCCAGCCCTTGTAACCCGTGAGGATCAGGGGCCAGCGTCGACGCAACGCCAGCGGCAGTCGCTCGTAGGCGTCGAGCAGCGTCTCGATGTTTTTCCGTGGCTCGATGGTACCGACATACAGGCTGTAGCCGCCGGACTGCAAGCCATGACGGCGCAGGAACTCGCTCAGTTCGCTGGCAACACGGGGGCGAAAATCACTCGAACAGGCCAAAGACACCGCGTGGATGCGATCGAGGGGCCAAGCGAAGTATTCCGCGACTTCACGCCGCGTGTATTCAGAGTCGGTGATCAGTCCGCTCGCCCTGGTCAGGCTCTTGTGCATCTCCTTTTGCATGAAGCGCACCCGTTCGCCGGGATGAGAGTCTGCCCAGGTAAACGGTGAGAGATCGTGAAACGTGGCGACGCTGCGCCCAGGAAAGGGAGGGATAAAAAAGTTGGGGCCGTGATACAGATAGTCGCCACAGCCTTTTAACGCATGCCTTTTCAGCAGCGGCATAAGCAGTCGGTAAGCCTCTGTGGCCAGATGACTTTTCTGTATCGCGCGCTTCAGGCCGTAGCCCCCGCCTGCCGAACTGG
Source organism: Geopseudomonas aromaticivorans (assembly GCF_019097855.1). Lineage (GTDB taxonomy): Bacteria > Pseudomonadota > Gammaproteobacteria > Pseudomonadales > Pseudomonadaceae > Geopseudomonas > Geopseudomonas aromaticivorans. The sequence continues at coordinate 254,931 of NZ_JAHRGL010000030.1, read as the reverse complement.
AAGGCGTGGGGATGGCGTCGAGAAAACGCCTGCCGGCAAAGAGGCGCAGCTCGGAAATATCCGGGCTCTTCGCCAGGCTACGCCCCAGCTCCTGGGTGTAACGGCCAATGCCGGTCAGCGGAAAGCGAACCGGCTCAACGGACAGGATGACTTTCACTGCTCGCCCGCCAACATCCAGCGCAGTGTGTCCACAAGTGGTGGCGTTTGCCAGTCACCCAATACGGAACGCAGCCGGGAGGCATCCCCGCACAGCGTCTTCACCTCGCTGGCCCGCACGAAGGCGGGATTGACCTCGATCTGCAGCTGATGGCCAGTGATTTCCGTGCACATCTCCAGCACCTCACGCAGCGAATGGGTACGCCCGGAACAGACATTGAACGTCTGCCCGCATGGACGCGCCTCGATCAGGCCACGATAGGCGCGCACCACCGCCCGGACATCGCTGAAGTCGCGCCAGACATCCAGATTACCCAGTTCGATCCTTGCCGCCTTGCGCCGGAAATGCGAAACGATCTTGGGCAACAGGAAATTTTCTGTTTGACCGACACCGGTGTAGTTGAAGGGACGGGCGATCACCAGCGGCAGGCGCTCGAACCACAAGCTGGCCATGTACTCCATGGCCAGCTTGCTTACCGCATAGTCGTTGGCCGGGGCCGGAATGGTCGACTCGCTCAGCACACCAGCCGATGCATTGCCATAGACGTTGGCGCTGCTGGCCAGCAGCACGCAGTCAGGCACCTTGCCGGAGGCGGCGACCGCCTCCAGCAGGTTGCGCGTACCGATCAGGTTGACCTGATAGAACGCATTGGCATCGCCATGGCCGACAAAAGCCAGCGCCGCCAGGTGAATGACCACCTCGGGCTGGATTTCGGCAACCGTACGGCGTACAGCTTCCGCATCGAGCAAATCCACCTGGCGGTAATTGACCGTCGCAGAAGGCTGACTGCCGAGGCCGAACACCTCGTAGCCATGCGCGGTCAGCTCTGCCGCCATGTACTGCCCGGTAAAGCCCTGGATACCGGTAACCAGTACGCGCTTGCCCATCAGAAGGAGAATCCCTGCTCGTTCCGACGCAGGTCCGCCTCGACCATCATGCGGCACAGTTCTTCGAGTGAAGTCTTCGGCTCCCAGCCGAGCTTTTCCCTGGCCTTGGCCGGACTGCCAATCAGCAGCTCCACCTCGGCAGGCCGGTAGAACTTCGGATTGATCCGCACCAGAGTCTTGCCGCTGGCAGCGTCTATACCGACCTCCTGCTCCGCCGTGCCCTCGAAGCGCACCTCGATGCCCGCCGCCTTGAATGCCATGGACACGAAGTCGCGCACTGTTTCGGTACGGTTGGTGGCCAGCACAAAGGTATCCGGCTCATCCACCTGCAGCATGCGCCACATGCCCTCGACGTACTCCTTGGCAAAGCCCCAGTCGCGCTTGGCATCCAGGTTGCCCAGTTCCAGCACATCGAGCTTGCCCTGCTTGATCTTGGCCACGCTGTCGGTGATCTTGCGGGTGACGAACTCGCGGCCGCGCAGCGGCGACTCGTGGTTGAACAGGATGCCACTGCAAGCAAAGATCCCATAGGACTCGCGGTAGTTGATGGTCATCCAGTGCGCATAGAGTTTGGCCACGCCATAGGGGCTGCGCGGATAGAACGGGGTGTCCTCAGTCTGTGGAATGGCCTGCACCTTGCCGAACATTTCGGAAGTGGATGCCTGGTAGAAGCGAATCTTCGGATTGACGATGCGGATGGCCTCGAGCAGGTTCACCGCGCCCAGACCAGTGATTTCGGCTGTAGTGAGCGGTTGCTCGAAGGACACCCCCACAAAGCTCTGCGCCGCCAGGTTGTACACCTCGGTGGCCTCGGTGCTCTGCAGCAGGCGGATACTGGCGGACAGATCGGTCAGGTCGTACTCGACCAGATGCAGGTTCGGGCTCTGGGCAATACCCAGCTCCTCAATACGCCAGAAATTCACCGAACTGGTGCGGCGGTAGGTGCCGTAAACGGTGTATCCCTTCTCCAGAAGCAGTTGCGCCAAGTAGGCACCGTCTTGGCCAGTAACACCAGTAACAATTGCTTTTTTCATTTATCAATCCCACCAATATCAATTCAAACTTTTCGTAAAGGACAGGGACAATTCACTGAGCAAAACTATCCACACCCCAGACCAAATCCGACAAAACACTCAGCCATCAAACATCGCGCCAATTAAAACCTATAAACTCCCCTTGCAAAACCACCACTAAACATCGACTAGCGAAACGTGATAGACCTCAACAAAAGTGCCAATTTTCGCGATTCATCATTCAGCCCGATATCCTTTGGACACTTGGCATCCGGAAATGAAAACCCAGCCGCAGATACCGCCAACCTTGAATCGCTCGACAACCGACGTAGGGATCTGCACGTCCAGCGAGTGCTTTCCATCAGTCTGGAGATCAGCCACAGAGCCAGCCCGCCATTACACGGGTACTACTTGTTAACAAGCCGCAGCTCCTAACAGCAGCGGCGATGCTCAATCAGAAAAGCCCTTGCATCGCCACTGGAATCAATACTCTAGCATCTTCTCCTTCTGACGCTGGGGTAGACCAGCCTCCAGAAAAATAATTCACCTCAAAAGATCCGCCCCCTTCAAATACAAGCCGCTCATCAACCTCTACCGACCTAAACAAATCCGCCGCCAATCAACAAGGTGATTCAAGATAGCCAGCAGATCATTGATCAAGCAACAGTTGATGCCGCTCGCGTTTCTGCTCACAGCCTGCGCGGGGCAACTGCCCCTTGCCAGTCGCCTCGCGGCCAGTGAAGCCAGCGGCAGTTCCTGCACTGCCGCCGCCAGCAAGGCAGCTGCCCGCTCCTCGGCTGTCCTTGCCGACGTGCTCAACCTCGCTGATCAGCGAGCGGGCGACCTGGTTGAAGTTGCAGACCAAGTCCGAGCCAGAGGAATGACGTGCGGGCAGGCCTATTACGGTTTATCAGGGCACGGCACGCAAGGTGAGCGTCTGCACTCCAAGGCCGAGCACCCGAGTATCCGCTGATTGCCCTATCTGTGCTGGCGAAACGGCACCTGGCGCCTTCAGTGTGATTCGCAACGAGCCATTCTGAATTAAATCCTTGGGGATTTCTGCCGCTCGCGTGCCGGTTGGCGCAGTCAGATCAAATGTCCACGTCGCGATCTCGGCGCCGTTCACTTCTACGACAATGGTCTGAGTCGGGTGCTGTTGGCTCACATAGGCCATGCCATTAATAACTAGCTGGTACGCGTTGGGCGGCACAGTTAAGAGGACCGATCCGCCGACATTACCGAGTGACCATGCACCCCATTCCTCCGCAAGGCTCCACCCGTTTGATGCATATTGCCACCCGCCCCCCCCCGGAGCAAAGCTGAGCGTTTCGCCCGGAAAATATTGGTTCACGCACGAAGGATTAACAACAACATAGACTTCCCTTTCCAAATATCTTTCATCGCATATTTTTTCGATATGCGGAGTACGCCGAATCATTGCATACTCCGCCCCTTCCGTGATCGACGCCCCGCCTTGCCACGCTATTGCACGGGCATCAAAAGAGTGTTGAAACGCTGCCAGTGAAATCATCACATTAGCCTGCAGCGGTAGCGCGCTGTCATAAAACACCGTATTACCAGGGGTGAAATCAGCCAACTGATATTCAAAAGCATGGTTCGCATATGCCAATGCATTGACGATCGGTGCGGCCGGAGTAGTGTACCCCTTAAGCACAAAGACCGAAGCAAGTCCCGCGAGAACAGGCGCGACCAAACCAGGGTTTAGGTTTTTTTTGCTTACCGATAAATACGATGCTATTACACGGATGGCATTCATCATGCCGAGTGTCAAGACGATGAACATGTGTTTCTTGATAGCGTAGGGAGAGCCATCACCATGCAGTTTCAGTAAGGCAAATTGAAGAACTACCAGTCCAACTGCCACTACGACGGCTGAACCCAAGATCGCGTCGACGTATTCAGCCTTGCCGCGCCAGTATCGACGCAAGTTCCAAGCACCTACTGCCCCGCATATGAGCGCAACCAGCAAAACCCAGCTGTACCCAAAAACCAGGTGGCCATCGATGGCCGAAATCGATCGCATCACTTTGAATGCTGGATTGGTAAAAACGATCACCGCAGAGCCGACGACTAGCGCCACGAGATTGGCAGCATGCCTCATACGCGGAAACGCTTTTTCGTTCCAGCGATTCCACAACTGGAATGCCGTCAAGGCGCAGCCTGCGGCGAGAAGATGAGTCGCAACTAGCGGTTGAATCCACATTGCGACTTGGCCGACCAGTAGGAATGCGATAGTTTGTTGCCAATTCTCTCGATTCTTTGAGACCCATAGGAGAGTGCCAAAATACACCACATCAGCGACGATTTGAGGATAGAAGAAGTTGCCAACCACTTCCCAGCCTATTAGGGAGTGAGTGGGCATCAGCAGTAGGAAAGCGAGCGCTAACAGCAAAGCACGCACCGGCGAACTGGCCCCAACGAGACAAATGATAAGCACGTAGCAGAGGTAGACTGACACGATAGTGACAATCGTGATCCCCACAAGCTCCGATCCACCGATCCACCCGATAATTGTCGCCATCCAATGAGCTACTGGCGGATAGACCGCCATTGGGCCGATACGTTCTAAGGTCTCAGCTCGAACGCCAGCGTGCTTCGTCAATTCATCAACTAGCAAAAAGTGCTGGACGAGATCGAAGCTGGCGGCCTGAATGTATCGAGCGAACCAAAAAGTCAAAAAAGAAAGAATGAATGCGCCAAGCAGAAAATGGCTCGCCTTGAGCTCTAGATTATTTTTCATTATCCAATCCTACGAAATCAGTCGGCGTGAGCCGATTGTGTGCAATGCACCACCGATGCGAGCCACCTTTGCCATGGCTTTTTAAATATTGCACTATTTAACTTATCGACCACTAACAGTCCACGAATTCAATCAAAATTTACACGTTCCAACTCAACCACCAAAGGCATGTTGCGCATCTGGGTATGCACCGACCCCAGGTATTCCCCCAGCATGCCCAAAAACAATATCTGTATCGAACTGAAGAAGAACAGCGAAATCAGCAAGGGCGCGATGCCCATCTGGAACGAGTTCCAGAACAGAAGCTTGGCCACAAGGAACCCGAACGCGATCAACAGGCTGAGTCCCGCCAGCAGCCCGCCACCCATGACCATGAGGCGCAATGGCACCTTCGAGTGATTGGTGATGCCAAGCATGGCGATGTCGTACAGCGTGTAGAAGTTGTTCTTGGTGATTCCGCGCTGGCGCCGTGGTTGCTTGAACGGCACCGTGGCGATGGGAAAGCCAATTTCGCAGAGTAGGCCCCTGAAGTACGGGTAGGGGTCATCGATTTTCTTCAGGATGTCCAGCACGACTCGATCGAACAGGCCGGCGCCGGTGGCGTTCTGGACCAGCGGAACCTCCGAGATTCGAGTGATGAAGCGGTAGTAGGCGCGGCGCAGCAGGAACATCATGCGAGACTCTTCACTTTCCGGCTTCACGGCCAATACCGTCTTGAAGCCCTGCTCCCACTTCTGCACGAACTCTTCGATCATTTCCGGCGGGTCTTGCAGGTCGGAGGCAATGAGCACGCACGCATCGCCCCTGGCCTGGAGCAGGGCGTGGTAAGGCGAGCGGATATGCCCGAAGTTGCGGGCGTTCAGAATAAGTTTTACCCGTTTATCCTGTGCCGCGAGCTCACGCAACTTGGCGATGCTGCCATCGGTCGAGCAGTTGTCGATAAAAATATGCTCGTAATCATAGTCAAGCCGTGACATGACTCCAACGATGCGCTGATAGAGCTCATCAATATTGGCTTCTTCGTTGTAGCAGGGAGTCACAATGCTGATCAGCTTACGCATAATTGAAAACGAACCTGTTATTAATGAAAAATGAGAGTAAGGCCATGGGCAGGATCAGGGCAATACCGGCTAGGTACGGGTCCAGGCCAAACAGCTTGAGCCCTGCGATACCTGCGACATTGGCGCAATAGACAATGCCATAGCCGGCGACAAACTTGAGAATCAGCTTGTTGTTTCTGGAACCAAACACCAGGGCGCCGGTGCTTTTGAAGTTGAAGGCAATACCCAGCACCGTGGCCAGCAACAGCGCAGCGCTGTAGTGCAGACCAAGGTAGAGGAACGCGGCAAAACAGCCATAGCCGAACGCCGCATTCATCAAACCCACCAGCAGAAATCTGAAAAATTTTACCTTGAAAAAACCGCGGAGCATCGGGGGCGCCTTTTATTGTCTGGCATTCAGGTGCTGCCGGATCTCGCTCAGCAGGCCGCTCAACGAGGAATCGCCGGGAACATAGCCGAACAGGTGTTCCGCTTTGCGATTGCGTGAGTAGTAATTGGCCTTGGGGCCTGTGGCGTTGATCTTTGCCTGATCACCCACGACTGTGTATTGCAGGCCGAACTGCTCTCCCAGAGCCGCCAGCAAGTCGAACTTGCCGATGGGCGCCAAGGTGTAGCAGTCGACTACATCGTTGCAAGACGATGACTGCAGGATCCTGTCGATCAGTTGCAGGAAATCGGCAGGCACCAGGTAGTCTCTGACCATGTCGTCCGGGGCTACTTCAAGCACCGCGCCGGATTGCAAGGCGCGCAAGATGTCGCTCAGGAAAAAACGGGCATCGAGCGCTTGGCGATGGCTGAAATAGCTGAACACCCTGACATCCACGATAGCGAATGCGGGTAGCGCCCGATGGCGGCACTCCGCCTGAAATTTGGCAGTGCCGTACCAGTCTTGGGGTTGCAGTGCGTTGACTGCAAAGACCGCCTTCGAGGTTTCGGTCACAGGCGCTTCGAAGTTGGTGCCATACGCGGCGCCGCTGCTCAGGTAGATGTACCTGCACTGAGGGTGACGTTGCAGATAGGACAGGGCGAGGTTGTCGTACTGTTCGGTGACGGTGAAGATGTCCTTACCCATCTGAATGGCACGAGCTGGATCGCCAACACCTACGAAATTGATGATCGCATCGTAAAGGCGGGAGTCATCGAAACTGGCATAGTCGAGTAACGCAAACGACCTCTGCTCGGAAATGGCTCGAATCTCGGGAGCAAACTGGGCCGGCGCCCGCATAAACAGGTCACACTGATATGTTGTCTGTCTGGCGATGCTGGCAATGAGGTCTTTGGCGATATGGCTGGTTGCCCCAAGTATTGCGATCTTCATTCGTCAAGGTCCAGAAGCGGCGATTGCTCATGGATCGGACGGCCAAACTCCAGCCGAGGCCGGCACTCGCGGGCATCAGGCATCAGCACTTCGATGAGCATTGGTTTGCTGCTATTGAGAAACTCGGTCACTGCCGCCTTGAATTGACTAAGGTCGACAACACTTTGCGAGCGGATGCCATAGGCTGTGCCAATGGCCTGGAACTGCGAGGTGTATCCATTCCAGTAGGTTGAGGAGTTACGGCCCTCGAAGTACATCTCCTGGAAGCCGCGAACCATCCCGAGAGAGTGGTTGTTCATCACAATCGTCAGGATCGGCAGCTGATCCCGCGCAATTATGTCCAGCTCCTGAATGTTGAGCTGCGCGCCACCGTCCCCGGTGATAACGATGACCGGCTTTTCGCCGGCGTAGCATGCTCCGACGGCAGCGGGAATGGCGAAGCCCATGGTCCCCAGGCCCCCGGAGTGGTGCATGGATTGGCCGGCGCCCAAGCGTAGAGTATGCGCCGCCCACATCTGGTTGTTGCCAACATCGGCCACGTAGTCGAGCGCGCGGTTTGCGGTAAGCTCGTTCAGCGTCTGCAACAATTCGAATGGGCTGATGCTCCATGCCGAATATTCGTCGACGAACGACTGCTCGAAGGCCTGCAGCAGGCGTGTACGCCAGGCCGCAGGGGCCGGCTTGAGCTTGTGCGCATGCTCGATGAAATCGCAAAACACCGTGTCCAGCCCGATATTGAACGACTGCTGAGCCTTGACCCGGTTGTCCAACTGAGCCGGATCCAGATCGAACTGTACGATTTGTGCATTCGGGGCGAAAGTTTCCGGTTTGGCGCCGGTTTGCCGTACGTCCATGCGGCTGCCGAATACCACCAGCAGGTCGCAATGCTGTACGGCGTAATTTGCCGCTCGTGTGCCATAGGCACCCAGCATGCCCAGGTAGTTCTTGCCCGCGGTCAGCTTTTCCGCACCTTTCAGGCTGGCGACGTGCGGGATGCCCAGTTGATCGACCAGGCTGAGCCAGTGCTTAAATTCAGGGATATTGACGGCACCACCGCCAACCAGGAATACCGGCCGCTGGGCCTTTTCCAGCAACGTCCAGACGTGGCTGAAGGCATCGCTTTTCTCGGAGGTCGACACCGAGTTACAGGCCCAAGTGTGCAACAGCGCGTCCAGGACCGCGTCATCGATCTCGGCGCGCTGGATGTCCATGGGGATGTCCAGCAACACGGGCCCAGGACGCCCTTCGCGGGCGATGGTGATCGCCTTGAGAAGCGACGGAATCAGATCGTCAACATGGGTGACCAGATGAGCGTACTTGGTGATGCTGCTCACCAGGGCAACGCTGTCGAGCTCCTGGAAGCCCTGTTGCCGTATGGGCCTGTCGCCCTTGAGTTCGTGGGTATTGACCTGGCCGGTCAGGAACAGGCACGGGTGACTGTCCAGCCAGCAGTCTGCAATTCCGGTGATCAGGTTGGTGGCACCTGGTCCACTTGTACCCAGTGCCACGCCCATAATCTTGTGATGGGTCGCACGTGCGACAGCAGATGCAGCAAAGGCAGCGCCTTGCTCATGGTGCATGGATACCAACTTGGTCTTGCCGAGCAAATTAATGCTGTCCACCAGATGGGTAATCATTCCACCGATGAGTTCAAAACCATACAGGACGTTATTGTCTGCAAGTACTTTTGCTACTGCATCTGAAGCCTTCATATGTCAGAAACCGATCCCGAAGAACTCTTCCAGTTTTTCACCGACGTAATCGAAATGTTCTTGGCCCAAGGAAGGCTGGACGCCCAGCCAGAAGGTCTGGTTCATGGTCCGGTCGGTGTTGGTCAGTTCACCCACGACGCGGTACTCGACGTTATGGAAGTACGGCTGACGGGTCAGGTTACCGGCAAACAGCAGGCGGGTACCGATCTTGTTCTGATCCAGGAACTTGAGCAGGTCGACACGCTTGACCCCGGCGCTTTCCTTAAGGGTGACCGGGAAGCCAAACCAGGATGGGTCGCTATTGGGGGTGGGTTCGGCGATTTCAAGGAAATCGCTCAAGCTTGCCAGGCGCTCCTTGAGCAGCTTGAAGTTGCGCTTGCGAGTTTCGATGAACTCGGGTGCGCGGTCGAGCTGTGCCAGCCCACAAGCCGCTTGCATGTCGGTGATCTTCAGGTTGTAGCCTAAGTGGGCATACACGTACTTGTGATCGTAACCTTGTGGCAGGCTGCCGAATTGCTGGCCGAAACGGTTGCCGCAGGTATCATCGCAACCGGGTGCGCAGTAGCAGTCGCGCCCCCAGTCACGGAACGATTCGGCAATCAACTTGAGCTGAGCGTTATTGGTGAACACCGCGCCACCTTCACCCATGGTGATGTGGTGGGCCGGGTAGAAACTCAGGGTCGCGATGTCGCCAAAGGTGCCAACCAGTTTGCCGTCATAGGTCGCACCGAGTGCATCGCAGCAATCCTCGACCAGCCAGAGGTTGTACTTTTCGCACAGGGCTTTGACTTTGCCCAGGTTGAAAGGATTACCAAGGGTGTGGGCGAGCATGATCGCCTTGGTCTTGGGGGTGATGGCCGCTTCGATCAGCTCGGGGTCAATGTTGTGGGTCGCCATGTCGACATCGACGAAGACAGGTATCGCCCCGAACTGGACGATGGGGTTGACGGTGGTGGGGAAGCCTGCGGCCACGCCAATGACTTCGTCACCTTTCTTGATAGCACGGTCCCCCAGCTTGGGGGAGGTCAATGTGCTGAAAGCAACCAGGTTGGCCGAGGAGCCCGAGTTGACGGTAATAAGGTATTTGACGCCGAGAAACTCGGCCAGTTTTTTTTCGAATTCAGCATTGAAGCGACCGGTAGTCAGCCAGCCATCAAGGGATGCTTCGACCATCAGTTGCAGTTCGCGCGCGCCAATCACCTTGCCGGAGGGAGGAATGACGGTTTCACCCCCAACAAAAGGTTTGGCAGCCAAGGCAGTCTGGGCGTAGCGCTCAACGAGCTGACTGATTTCCTGACGGAGCATATCGGGGGTCATAGTATTTCCTGCTTAATACTTTTGATTGATTAGGCACCAGCGGACATGGCTGCCATATAACTGTTGATTTCGTCCACGCAATGGGCATGCATATCCTCGCCTCGCAACCAGGCGCGATGCCAGGTGACGATGCGAGTTAGTGTGGTTTCCAGACTCCAGGTAGGCTGCCACTTCAAGTGGGTTCGGGCTTTGGAAATATCCAACTTCAAGTAGCGCGCCTCATGGGGCTGAGGATCGTTGTCAAGTTGCCAACTCGCGCCGGCACCCCATGCCCCCACCATGTGGTCGAGTATCCACTCGACGGGACGTGCATCTTCATCTCGGGGGCCGAAGTTCCAGCCTTGCGCGAATGCATGGCCATGCTCCCATAGGTGCTGGGCCAGGACAAGGTAACCACTGAGCGGTTCGAGCGCGTGTTGCCACGGACGCGTCGCTTTCGGGTTGCGAACGATCACCGGCTGGCCTTTTTCAACCGCGCGCAGAATGTCGGGAATGAGGCGATCTTCTGCCCAGTCACCGCCACCGATCACGTTGCCGGCACGTGCCGAGGCCAAGGCTGGCGCGTCATCAGCGTTAAAGAATGAATTGCGGTAGGCGGAGGTGAGCAGCTCTACGCAGCCTTTGCTGTTGCTGTAAGGGTCGTGGCCGCCCATGGGTTCGTTCTCACGATAGCCCCACTCCCATTCCTTGTTTTCATAGCACTTGTCAGTCGTGACATTGACGATTGCGCGAAGGCTCGGGCATTTGCGTGCTGCCTCCAGCACATGAAGAGTGCCCATGACATTGGTGGCATAGGTCTCGACCGGCTCTCGGTAGGACAACCTGACCAGGGGTTGGGCGGCCATGTGGATCAGAATATCTGGATCAAAAGCCGTCATGCTTTCTGTAATGGCTTGCAGGTCGCGAATATCGCCAATCTGCGATACCGCCATGCCTTGCTCAACACGCGCCTGTTCAAAGAGCGACGGAGTTGTAGGCGGTGCCAGCGCGAAACCTTTGACTTGCGCACCCATGCCTTGTAGCCACAGGGACAACCAGCTGCCCTTGAATCCGGTATGACCTGTGAGGAATACCTTCTTTCCCTTCCAGAAGGCAGCTGTGACGGTAGCTTTCATATTATTTCCAGGTTTTCCAAGGTGCCTTGCCATGCTGCCACAATTTTTCCAGCAGATTTTTATCGTGCAGGGTATCCATTGGCTGCCAGAACCCCTCGTGCTCATACGCCATCAACTGGCCAGCGGCTGCTAGCTCCATCAAAGGCTCTTGCTCCCAGACAGTGCTGTCGTCGGTCAAGTATTCAAGAACTCGAGGAGACAATACAAAAAAACCGCCATTGATCATGGCGCCGTCGCCTTTGGGCTTTTCCTTGAAGTTGAGAACCTGGCCTTGCTTGATGTCCAGCGCACCAAAACGACCAGGGGGATAGGTGGCGGTGAGTGTCGCTGCCTTGCCATGCTGCTTGTGGAAGGCAATGGTGGCGCTGATATTCATATCGCCGACACCATCGCCGTAGGTGAAGCAGAACGCTTCTTCATTTCGAACGTAATCTGCCACGCGACGCAAGCGGCCGCCAGTCATCGAGGAATCACCAGTGTCGACCAATGTGACATTCCAGTCCTCGGCGCGTTTGTCGTGTACTTCCATGGTGTTTTCACGCATGTTGAAAGTTACATCCGACGAGTGCAGGAAGTAATTGGCGAAGTACTCTTTAATCAGATAGCCTTTGTATCCACAGCAGATAATAAAATCATTGATACCGTGCGCGGAATACATCTTCATGATGTGCCAGAGGATTGGTTTCCCACCAATTTCAACCATAGGCTTTGGCCGTACACTGGTTTCCTCACTCAGGCGCGTACCCAAACCGCCTGCCAGAATGACCGCTTTCATGATTGCTCCTTATCAGTTTGAGCTTACAAATGCATCTGAATAAAAATTTTTGACAGGCAGTCCCAAAGCAGTCAATTCATCCCGTGCGGAATGGATCATGTCTTCCGAGCCGCAGGCATAGACGACCGATTGTGTAAGTTCGATGGCATCATTGATTAGCGCCGATTGCACATAGCCAGTCCGTCCTGTCCACTGAGCGTCTGCTCGCGAAAGTACCGGAATGAAGGTGGCGTCCAGCCCCTGAAGTTGCGGGCTCCAATAGATATCGCTGGGCGTACGACCTCCCCAGTAGATGAAAACCTTCTTCCCGTCGGCCATAGAGGGATTACCAAGCAATTGCTCAAGCATGGCTTTGACGGGAGCAATACCAGTACCGGTAGCCAGGAAAACGATGTTTCTAACGGCCTTTTCCCGTAGACTGAAGGTGCCTAGCGGGCCTTCCAGTCGCAAGAGATCGTTGGTCTTTGCACGGGCGAACCAGTACTGCGACATCATCCCTTGCTCGACCTCCCGGATCTGTAACTCCAGTTTTCCGTCAGCACGCTGGGCATTGGCAATGGAATAGCTGCGACGCAGTCCAGCTTCTCCGATGATATCGATGTACTGCCCTGGCAAATAAGTGAATTTGCTGTTGGGCGGCACTCTAAGGATGACTTCCACGACATTGTCGGCCAGCTTGCTGATCGTGTCGATTCTGCACGGGAGTGTCTTCACGATAATGTCGCCGAGTGCGCTCATGTCTTCGGCATCGATCTCCACATCTGTGAGAGCGCTGCGACAGCACGTCAAGATCCATCCTGCTGCTCTCTCATCGGGTGTCAGAGACGTCTCGTCCTTGAAAGCTTCAGTTTCACCGGAGAGCACTTTGGTCTTGCAAACACCACAGCGTCCAGTCCTGCAACTGTATTCGAGGGTGATGCCTTCAGTCCTGGCACTGTCGAGCATTGACGTACCTGCCTCGGAGCTGAATGTTTTCCCGTTATGAAGTTTTACTGAAGCCATATTGGTTACCGGATTTGAAAATTCTGTACGAGGTGGCATCAGGTAGCCACTAGTGCGCTCGACTGGGGTGCCTACCGCCGAGGCGTTGACCTTGCCCTTGATCAGACTATCTCTGCGCCAATGGCCTCCCCCCGGAGGCTGGCCCAGACGCCTGTGAACCCTGTATGACCGGGAACGAAAATCTCTTTGCCGGCCAAGGCTTTTTCAAAGGCTATTTTCTGTGTCATTCCAAGTCCGTCCTGTTTGGAGCCATGCTGCGGCCTCGCCGCCGCAACACTCAGATTCGTTAACCTACTGCAGCAAGACTGATTTGATCTGCGCGGCGCTTTGTTGCCAGGTCAGCCAGTGGATACCGCTGGGTTTCGGGTGGCTATCTGTGTTCCGCAGGGTTAGCCAGCGCTTTATGGACTGGCTCAAATCTTCAGGGCTCTGGCCGCTGAAGTAAAAGGCGCCCTCTCCAGCGACCTCGCGAAACACCGGAATATCCCGCGCAATAACTGGGAGCCCATGCTGAGCCGCTTCGATGAGTGGCAGGCCGAAGCCCTCACCCCACGATGCGGCCAGAAGGCACGACGACTTGCCGTAGACTTTCAGCAGGAACTCATCGCTGATGCCTTCCAGCCAGATAAGGCGCTTACCAAGTTCTGGATGCTGGCGGAAGCGGCTGGCCAAAGCATCGACCATCCAGCCTTCCTTGCCAACCACCACGAGATTGATCTCACAGCCCTCAGCCCAAAGTTGTTCCAACGCGTCCAGTGCCTGTCCATGCCCCTTGCGCGGTTCGACTGTGCCCACCATGAGCAGACTCGGTGCTTGGGCGATCTGCTGCAGCACCTGCGTGGCGTTCTCTGGCAAGCCGGTGGAGGGTGAGGAAGTGCCAAGATCCGCGCCTAGGTGGAACCAGCGAATATCGAGTGCAGGCACATGCACGGGTGCATGCTCGGTCAACCACGCGGAGAGGTCGTCAGCCACTGCCTTGGAAATGCAGATGGCCGAGTCGGCTTTGGCAACCACTTTCAACCAGTCTGCGTGCCCTTCCTTGAAACCTGGCGGGTAGATGTTGTCGAACTGAACCGGGATCAGGTCATACACGACGAAAGATACTTTTATTCCACGGTTCTGCAGGTCACGGTAGACCCCTTGGCGATCTGCCTGGACGACGTAGCCCCCAGCCAAGTCGAGGCCCAGCAGGATGTCGCCCGGCAGGGCCTCCATGCGCTCGGCGGCGAGCCGCCCGTGGGGCGAGTCGAGCAACCCCAGGGTGTAGTCGCGAGCATACCGATAGTTCCAGTCACCCTGCTCCTCAACCAAGCAGACCGGCTCGATGCGGTACCCCTCGGGTGGAGCGTCGATCAGGGCGAGGGTCAATGCGCGGACTACCCGCTGGATACCGGTCTTGAAATCGTCCCGAGCCACGACTGACACGTCGATGAACAGAGTGCGAGCGGGGCGTGTGACCGGGAAGCCTAGTGCCAGAGCTCGGCTGATTTCTTTGAGCTGTTGTACACCAGCCTCCTGCCCCAGTATGTCAGCCAGCGGGTTGATCAGTTTGTGCAGGCCAAAGGCTTTGGCCCGGTAGGTAGCCTCGATGCTCAGCGCGTAACCTTCGGCGCAATGCTCCGGATTGTGAATGGCGTGGAGGTACTGCTGCGCGCGCTGGGCCAGTGCGTTGCGCTCGCCTTCGTCGGCTATCAGGGACTCTAGTTGGGCGATCAACTGCTCGTCAGTGAACTCGTCCGGAATCATGCGCACGACATCGGTCGGGATGTCCGCCATCGAGCCATTGGCGTTGATCACGGTCGCGACCCCGTAGTTCAGGCAGTCGAGTACCGCTGCGGAGGTTTCGCCACGGGAAAGGGTGCGCAGTTGAACGGCTGCGTCTGCAGCGGCGAGATAGAGACGATAAGTTCGGCTATCGGTCCAGCCGCTGATCTTCACCGCGCCGGATCGGCTGTATTTGCGTGTGCGAGCGACAAGCTCACGAGCGTAAGTCGAGTCGTCGGTGTCGCCGACGTATACCAGTTTGCAGCGGCGGTCCCCACTGAGCAGGCTGGAGGCCTCCCAAGCATCCAGGAGTCGATGGTTTTGCTTGGTCTTGCCGACGAAGCCGAAGCTGCACACCAGAAAGTCATCATCTGCGATGCCTAGTTCGTGCCGTGCTTGTTGCCGGTCCAGTCTTTCCGCTGGATGTCGCAGAAGCGGGATCACGCTCAGTCCCTCTTCGATGCCATACCACTGTTTGGCCAGGCGTACAGAGTTCTCCGAGTGGACGATTACACCGAGGGCCTTCTGCATGACGCTGAAGTTACAGGGGTAGCGAAAAACCACCGGCTCATCATGTTCCCGAGTGCGCTCCTGTAGCGCTTTGTAGCCGTGGGCAAGATAAAGCTCGTTCCAGAGAGCGTTATTTGCAAATCCGTACGTCTCGCGGTACCACTGCACTCCGCTAAGGAAAAAGTCATGCAGTACGACAATGCCAGGGAAGCGTTCGAGCAAGTCGAACATCTTCACGTGCATCGGATTGTTTCCAAAATGGTACAGGATCCGTTGAAAATCCTGGACCTGTAGGATGAACTGTTCCATCGACAGGATGCGGCAGTGCGTCTGGATCCAGTCATTGACTACCTCCGCCTGATCTACCACGACATCGATGTCGTAGTAGCGTGCCAGGAATGGGAGCAACTCGGCACTGTAGTCGGCGATGCCCGAACGCTCCGGCGGGAGCGGAGAGACATAGGCCAGCCGCGGTTTGCCCTGACCCAGCCCAGCCAGGTCAATAACTGGCAGAGCGGATTCGGCGAGTGCGGCAAGAGAGGCTTGTGCATTCTGCCCCGGAAGCAGTTGGAGCAGGCTGGCGGAGGGCAGTTCATGTGCCAGCCGTTGCTGGGTCGTGATGAACAGGTCGACTTGCGTGGTCAGCGTCAAGGCTGCACGTTGATCTTCTGCAGAGAGATGATCAATAACCAGGCCGACCTTGAATGCCCTGCTACCATTCTCGAGCCTTCCCAGTGTCGAAGCATTTACCGAGAGATCGGTCAGTAAAAGCAAGTCAGGCTGTAGGTTAGCCAGAAATGCTTCGCGAATTAGGCGACTGCATTCTTTGCTCGCTGATTCAGCGGAGCCCGGAGCGAACCATAGATGAATGTTCTCAGGCTTTATCTGCCGGGCTAGAGCCCTTCTGATCGACAGGATGCTTGTTTCGAGGCTGCCATTGAGTGCTATATGAAGATCATGCCCGTTCATGGTCTCAGACAGGACGCTGACGAGATCCAGCAGCAGTCTGGGATTCGCGCAGAACTCTACCTGTAGGCTCTGGAGATCAAGTACGACTCGCATCATTGGCGCTCTAGTGCTCGCTGCTGGATTGCAGCGTGAAGTTTATGGAAGTTGCGCTGTGCTTGGGCTGTCAGGTCTGATAAATCTGTATCGCCAAGCTCAGTGCTAGCCCCGAACAAGGCTACCGCTACCCCACTGCCCTCGCTCATTGCTACGGGCGGCATAGGGTGTCTGTTGTTACGCATGAGCCAGTTACGGGCGAAGAGGCGAAGATGCTGATCCAGCAGCGGGAAGCTCCTTAGCAGTGAGACCACGCGTGCGCGCGCGGCTGGCCTGCTCAGCAGCAGGTGCATTACTGGCGTAAGACAGGGGCGGAGCAGTGCCTTCGCCAAGCGGGCAGAGCGTCGAACTATCCTTCTAGTGGTCTCGGAAAGCATACGCAGGGGCTTGGTGATCTTCCAGGAGGTGCTTTCGAAGACAGCCTGAACTTGCGCCAAACACTGCGTTGATGCAGCTTCAGCTTGCTGGGCTGTAGCCTTAGCTGCGCTTACGCCAATTTTGGCTTGCTCGGCCTTTATCTCGGCAACCGTTGCACGCGCTTCGGCCTGCTCCGCCTGCGACTCGGCCGCAACGGCTCGCGCATTGGCCTGCCTCGCCTGAGCCTCGGCCACAACGGCTCGCGCATTGGCCTGCCCCGCCTGAGCCTCGGCCGCAACGGCTCGCGCTTCGCCCTGCTCCGCCTGAGCCTCGGCCGCAACGGCTCGCGCTTCGACCTGCTCCGCCTGAGCCTCGGCCGCAACGGCTCGCGCTTCGGCCTGCTCCGCCTGAGCCTCGGCCGCAACGGCTCGCGCTTCGGCCTGCTGCGCCCGAGCCTCGGCCGCAACGGCTCGCGCTTCGGCTACCGTATAAAGCTCGTGCTGTGCCGCCAACTGCTCTTCATACTTGATGCGCTGCTCTATGCCCTGGCTATTAAAGCGACGAGCCAACGCACGAGCGCGCTCCGCATCGCGGATCAGCTGAGGAGTGCTGGCCGTGGCACCTTCGTCGCGCCACACTAGCGGCTCGTAGGCTCGACGCAAGGCGATAAGCTCATCAATAGAGCGCTGCGAAAGTCCAGAAATAAGCAGCAAGCCGTGAACCTTATCCTCAATACGTACAAAGAACTCTCGATCTCCCATTCCGTAGCAGGCTTGCGGCACCGAACAAGCAGAAAAATCAAGACCAAAAACCCCGACTTCCTTCAGCGCAGCAAGAGTATCTCGACGATACTCATGACTATCACTCAGGCTATCGATATTTATCAGAAGGTCTGCACAGCGCATCCCCTCCAGAAGCCCAATACACCATAAAAGGTAGAAAACCAGATAGCTATCTTCAGAGGACAGGCGCCGACTCTTGAACCAGCCAAACTGCTCAGCCAAATTATCAGAAAAGAAACCTTCAAACTTAATCTCTTGCCGCAACCGACCAACAGCCTCGGGAAAACTTCGGGAATTTATAAAAAGCTGACAAGCCGCATCAAAGTACTCATTAACATTACAGGACCACCATTGATCCCATGGATTTCGCCATAGATACAGATGCAGCCCACCGAGCTTTTTCTTGATAGTTCCAATTCGAGACGACGTCCTGCACTCTTGAATCACCGGACGCCCTTTAGCTTCACCAATCAAAGCCTCGAAGTAATCCTCACCAATACCTTCTTCACCCCCACCAAAATAGGAGTCATAAATATATTCTTTCTTAAGAAGCGGCAAGCATTTATCAGCCACCTCATATAACTCATAAAAATAGGGCCTCCCAAGTTCCGGATGACGAAGCTCCTTCGCAACATCAACATGCGGATCGAGCAACCCCTCTTTATTTCCCGCACAAAGGAGAGGCCATTCATGCAATGGCTCCTGATAACACCAATACCCTTCCGGGGACTCGCGAAAAATGTTAAAAAAATACGTACTCCCCGAGCGGAACAGGGAGTGAATAAATATAGGATCCAACCCGGAGCCACCCGCCCCTTTCATGCCACTCATACACACTCCATTGAAAATTCGACAGGAGCATTAATCAAACCAGACTTGACAGAGGTTCCCCTATCCGCGCACACCCGAAACAAAGCAGCATCTACTCGCCGATGCAAAAACACCGAAACATCATCACCATCATCACGCACGCCACAGTTTATATAATAATTACCCGGAGCAAAGGCATTACCAAGCTCAAACCGAATCAAGACCTTTTCGCCAGCGGCGAAAATTCTGCCTTCCACCTCCGGCATATGGGCGGTATCCATTCCAAACAGGGCCACACCATCCCGCGTTTTGATCATGAAGGCAAAAGCGACACCAGTCGTTTCCACATTGAAGCGGACGCGGTATTTGAGAATCAGACTGTCACTGCTACCAAACACATTGGCCAGATGCCCTTCCTGACTTTCCAACCAAATGGACTCGATCAACGCCCGCCCATCTCCATAGGCAACCTCGCAATCGCTCATCAGGCTAGGGTCCACCAACGGCTCAAACTCAGGATCAGTATCCACTGTTGCCTTACCTGCTGACTTACTGCCGCCAAACAGGGCCTTCTCGTAGGCATCGCAAACGCTCTTGGCTGGACCATAGGCAGCCACCCCCCCTTGGCGCAAAAAGAGCGCCTTGTCGCAAATTTTCTTGACCGTTTCTATATCGTGGGTGACCAACAGTAGGGTCGTACCCTTCTCCTGAAACTCCTCGATGCGACGGAAGCATTTACGCTGGAAAGCAGCATCCCCCACAGCCAAGGCCTCGTCCACGATGAGGATATCGGGACGTACAGCAGTCGCCACCGCAAAAGCGAGCCGCACCTGCATCCCGCTGGAATAGGTGCGCACCGGCTCTTCGATGTATTCACCGATATCTGCGAAGGCTTCGATTTCCGGCATCGCCTGCTCAATCTGTTCAGCACTGAACCCCATCAGGCCCGCTGCATGGTAAGCATTCTGCCGGCCAGTCAGTTCGGTGCTGAACCCCATGCCTAGCTCCAGGATTGCGGCGATGCGGCCATTCACCTGCACGTTACCTTCAGTGGGCTGCAGCGTGCCGGTGATCATTTTGAGCAGTGTGGATTTGCCAGCGCCATTCTGGCCAACGATGCCGATTGCTTCGCCAGGCTCAATAGCGAAGCTGATGTTCTTAAGCACCCAATGCTCTTCACTCGGCCTCACCGGCAGGTAAAACCAGCGGGCAATGCGCTGCCATTCCGAATGGTAGCCGCGGTAAGCCTTGCCCAGGTTGTCGACGATTAGCAGGCTCATAGTGCGTCCACCATTTCCGGCGCGGCTCGACGGAACATGAACAACCCGAGCAGCATCAAGGCAAGCGCTACGCCTGTCGTCACGGCAATCTCCTGCAGATCGGGGGATCTACCGTATACGAGAATGTCGTGGTAGGCGCTGACGATGGAGTACATGGGGTTAGCGCCCACGGTATCTTTGAGGTATTCGGGAATGATGCTCACCGGGTAAACGACTGGCGTGAACCAGAACCACACCTGCAGGATGATGGGCACGACCTGACCGATATCGCGCACGAATACGTTGAGCACCCCGAGTACCAGACCAATGCCGACCGCCAGAGCCATCACCGCCAAGGTGAGCGGAACCAGCCAGAATAACTGCAGGCTGGGCTCCTGCCCAAGCAGGGCAAAGACCACCAGCAGTGCAAGGAACAACAGCAGGTAGTTGAGCAGGCTGGAGCCGACCACGATCACCGGTAGGGTGATACGCGGGAAGCGCATTTTTTTCATCAGGTTGCCCTGCTCGATAAAGAGCGTCAGGCACCGGTTGATAATTTCTGCGAACAGGCTCCAGGCGAGCACCCCGGCCATCAGGTAGAGGGCATAGGCGTATTTGTTGTCTATGCCCGGCAGCTTGGCCGCCAGCACATTGGAAAGGATCAGCGCATAGATCGCAACCTGCGCCAATGGATGGATGATCATCCATAGCCCGCCCAGGCGGCTACGAGCAAAGCGGGCCACGAATTCATTACGGATGGATGACAGGACAAAGCCTCTGTATTCCCAGAGGCTGCGTAACATTGCGAACATGCTTACTCCAGAATGAGCTGTTCCAGCTTGCTTACCCCTTGTTGGTCACCGCGGGTTTCCACATTCAAGCGCAGCAGCGGCTCGATATTGGAGTCTCGCAGGTTACCTGTGTCGCATAGACCGATATCGATGACATCGGCCCCTGCCTCAGTCAGGCCTTTGATCAAGGCATTGGCCAGCATGCGACTTTCCACCCGCATGTCATGTCCAATGACGAAGGTTCTGCTGCCTCGTAGTTCAGCAAGCATGGCTCGCCCGATGCCACAGTCGATCTCGCCACTCAACTCTTCAGGTACTTGGCCTCTGATGTCATGGGCCTTGAAGCGGTTCAGTGATGGTATGAGGCTCGGAAGCTGACTGTAGTTTGAAAGCAGAAAAGGGTTGGCCACTTGAGCGCGGCCAACCCTTTGCCTCGGAACGTTCGATACGGCAGCAGTAAACTCAGCCGTTGGCACGCCCGTAGATATCCTGAAAACGTACGATGTCATCTTCACAGAGATAATCGCCGCTCTGTACTTCAATCAGGACCAGATCAATAACGCCGGGATTTTCCAAGCGATGCTTGTGTCCGGCACGGATAAAGGTGGACTCGTTGGTATCGAGCAGCATCTCGCGCTCGTCATTCACCACACGAGCCATGCCGCTGACCACGATCCAGTGCTCGCTGCGATGATGATGCATCTGCAGAGAAAGTGAGGCTCCCGGCTTCACCACGATACGCTTAATCTTGAAGCGCTCTCCCTCTTCCAAGGTGGTGTATGTACCCCAGGGACGGTTTACCGTACGGTGCAGCAGATGAGCGTCATGCCCATTCCTCTTCAACTGGCTGACGATATGTTTGACGTCTTGGGCACGATCCTTGTGGGCAACCAGCACGGCATCGGGGGTATCCACAACGATGAGATTTTCCACACCGACCAATGCGGTCAGGCGCCCGTGGCTCTGCACATAGTTGTTGCTGGCCTGGTGCACCAGCACCTCACCGTCAAAACGGTTGCCATTGGCATCGGCCTCCGTCAGTTCGCTCATCGCATTCCAGGAGCCGATATCGCTCCAACCGATGTCACAGGGGACCGTTGCCACGCGCTGTGAGCGCTCCATCAAGGCATAGTCGACGGAGATGTCCGGGACCTCACCGAATGCTTCAGCATCCAGAGTAATAGCGCGGTGCCTGTGTCCTTCGCTCAGGCGCGAGCGTGACAGGGTTTCGCGTACAGCTCCCAGCACATCGGAGGCATAAGCCTCGAACTGCTCGACCAGGGTACCGACACGGAAGCAGAACATCCCCGAGTTCCAAAGGTAGTTGCCAGCAGCGAGGTACTGCTTGGCAGTTTCCAGATCCGGTTTCTCGACAAAGCGGTTGACCTTGAACCCCCCCGCGAGCGGCGTATCCTGATCAGCCTCGATATAACCAAAGCCGGTTTCCGGGTACTCGGGACGAATACCGAAGGTGACCAGCCAGCCTTCGGCTGCCAGTTGCCGGGCCTTGACCACTGCATTGGCAAAGGCGCTCTCGTCCTTGATCAAATGATCCGCTGCCAGTATCAGCATCTGAGCATCGGCACCATACACCTCCTGAAGCTGCAGGGCTGCCACCGCCACCGCAGCAGCTGTGTTGCGACCGAAGGGTTCGAGAATGAAGCTCTGCGCGACTGCGCCACCACCGGCCAAGCGATACTCGTCTTCGGTCTTGAAGAACAGTTCGCGATTGGTAACAGTCATGACCTCGGCCACACCCTCAAGGGCCGCGGCACGACGGAAAGTCTTCTGAATCAAGTTCTGGCCATCGGGTAGCAGCATGAAAGGCTTGGGATGAGCCTCACGCGACACGGGCCACAAACGACTCCCAACACCACCAGACATGATTACCGGGATAAGCTTCATTCGATTTTCCTTACCTTGATTACAAGTCCCGAGCGGAGGAGTGCCGACACCGGCCACGCTACCGCCCCAGGATTTTCCGTGCATTTCCTGAGAACGCGCGGGCAACGCCTCCAAATGGGCGCTCCCCTTGCTCTAGACCCACAAACAAGCTGAGAATTGGAGCTATGAGGCACAACTCGACTGGTGAGATCCGCACTGCGATAAGGGACTGGCATTTTGCCCACGCCCACCCTGCATTGCAAAATTTGCCAGCCTGAACCACTACTTTGCCAACAAGCGCTCTACCCCCCCAAGCAACCGCGCCAACGCACCCTGATTTGCACGCAGGACGACTAATCCTGCACTGCCCATGCGCTGCAGCTCTTCTGTCTCATTCAGGATCTGCCGCAACTGCCGAGCCAGGGCTTCGCAGTCAGCCACGACAACCAAGGCTCCCGCCCCACGCAACTGCGCAGCAATCTCAAGGAAATTGAACAAGTGAGGCCCACTTAGCACCGGGACACCTAACGCCGCCGGTTCCAGCAGATTGTGGCCACCAGCGGGCACCAGGCTGCCGCCGACGAAGGCGACGTCTGCCAGGGCATAGAGAAACAGCAACTCGCCCATGGTA
This sequence comes from Geopseudomonas aromaticivorans, assembly GCF_019097855.1. Lineage (GTDB taxonomy): Bacteria > Pseudomonadota > Gammaproteobacteria > Pseudomonadales > Pseudomonadaceae > Geopseudomonas > Geopseudomonas aromaticivorans. The sequence continues at coordinate 231,963 of NZ_JAHRGL010000030.1, read as the reverse complement.
TCGCCCAGCAGCACCTGGATGCCCTCCCCCACGGCGGAGCCGGATGAGCGGCGGACAGTGGCGAAGCCTTCGCGCTGGCATAAGACATGAACCGCTTCGAAACGTTCCGGGTGCCGTGGCACCAGGACCAGCAGGCTGTCGGAGTGTTCGGCCAACAGCTGACGGTGGGCGGCAAGGATGATTTCGTCTTCGCCGGCATGGGTGCTGGCAGCGATCCAGACAGGACGTTTCTCTGCCCCCCAACTGGAGCGCAGTGCTTGCGCTCGGGGCTTCAGCTCGGGATCAATGGTCAGATCGAATTTGATCGAGCCGGTGACGCTGACGCACTCGGGCCGTGCGCCGAGCTGGCGGAAGCGTTCGGCCTCGGCTTCGGTCTGCGCGGCGATCCAGCTCATTTCGGCAAGCATCGGCCGGGTCAGGCCTTTGAACCGCGCATAGCCGCGGGCGGATTTCTCCGACAGGCGGGCATTGGCCAGCACCGTGGGGATGCCGCGCCTGGCGCACTGGTGGATGTGATTGGGCCACAGCTCGGTTTCCATGATCACCGCGAGCTTCGGCTGCAGCCGGTCAAGGAAGCGCGCCGCCGCCCAGGGCAGATCGTAGGGTAGATAGCAGTGCTGCACCTGGTCGCCGAACAGCGCACGGATGCGCTCGGAGCCAGTCGGCGTCATGCAGGTGACGGTGATCGGCAGCTCCGGATGGCGTTCGCGCAGGGCGCGGATCATCGGCGCGGCGGCAATGCTCTCGCCCACCGAGACGGCATGCACCCAGAAACCGCCTCGCTTGAGTGGTGGCAGCTGGAAGGCGAAGCGCTCGGCGATGCGCTGGCGGTAGGCTGGCGCCTGGCGCCCGCGCAGGTACAGGCGCAGGGCAATCAACGGCAGGGCCAGGTGCAGCAGGAGCGTGTAGAGGGCGCGATTCATGGGCACGAAGGATATCAGTTGGCCGCAGGGTTATGGGGTATGCCCGTCACACCCAAGAGCGCGCAAGGTAGGCGCATGGGGGCGGTCATCAATATATAAGTGCTCAGGTATACTCAACCCCCTGTTTTTCAAAGGCGTCCTCCCATGCCCCAAGCCCTGAGCACCGATATCCTGATCGTCGGCGGCGGCATCGCCGGCCTCTGGCTCAACGCCCGCCTGCGCAGGCTCGGCTACGCCACCCTGCTGGTGGAGAAAGAGCGGCTAGGCGGCGGACAGAGCGTGAGGTCGCAGGGCATCATCCATGGCGGCACCAAGTACGCGCTGAGCGGCGCGTTGACCGGCTCCTCGGAGGCGATTGCCGACATGCCGCGACGCTGGCGCGAGGCGCTGGCCGGTAGTGGCGAGCTGGACCTGCGCGGCGTGCGGCGGCTCTCCGACGCGCACTATCTGTGGTCGCCGGGCACCCTGGCCGGCAACCTGACCGGCTTCTTCGCCAGCAAGGCCATGCGCGGGCGGGTCGATCAGGTCAAGGGTTCGGAGCTGCCACCGGCACTGCAGGATGCCAAATTCAAGGGCAAGGTCTATCGCCTGGCCGAACTGGTGCTCGACGTGCCGAGCCTGATCGCCCGACTGGCCGAGCTGAGTGGCGACGGCCTGCTGGCCGGCGAACGCATCGAGCCACTGCGCGAGAATGGCGAGCTGGTCGGCCTGGCGGTCGACGGCCGCGAGATTCGCGCCCGCCGCGTCGTGCTCAGCGCTGGCCAGGGCAATGCCGGACTGCTGGATGCATTGGGTATCGAGCAGCCGAAACAGCAGTTGCGGCCACTGCACATGGTGCTGGTCAAGGCACCGACGCTCAAGCCGCTGTATGCCCACTGCCTGGGCGGCGGCACCAAGCCGCGCATCACCGTCACCACCCACCCAGCGGCCGATGGCCAGTGGGTGTGGTATCTGGGCGGTGATCTGGCCGAGGCCGACGGCGTGGCCCGCGACGAGGCGGCGCAGATCGCCTTCGCCCGCCGCGAGCTGGCTGAACTGCTGCCGTGGGTCGACCTCTCGGCGGCCGAGTGGCGCACGCTGCGAGTGGACCGTGCCGAGCCGGCGCAGTCCGGCCTGGTGCGCCCGGACAATGCCTTCCTCAGCGAGCAGGGCAACCTGCTGGTGGGCTGGCCGACCAAGCTGGCGCTGGCACCGGACTTCGCCGAGCGGGTGATTGCCGCCCTTGAGCGCGCGGCCATCCATCCAGGCAGCCACGCGGACATGCCCGCACTGCCGCGACCTGCGGTGGCAGCGGCGCCGTGGCAGGAGCTATTCGCATGAGCAGTTTGCACGATCTGTGGCGCCCGCTGGGCAGCACCGGCCTGATCGTTTCGCCGCTCGGTCTGGGCACGGTCAAGCTGGGCCGCGACCAGGGGGTGAAGTATCCCAACGGCTTCACCATTCCCGACGACCGCGCCGCCAGCGAGCTGCTGGCTCAGGCCCACGCGCTCGGCATCAACCTGCTGGACACGGCGCCGGCCTATGGCGTCAGCGAGCAGCGCCTCGGCCCGCTGCTGCGCGGCCAACGCCAGAGCTGGGTGATCTGCAGCAAGGTCGGCGAGGAGTTCGAGGACGGCGCCTCGCGTTTCGACTTCAGCGCGGCACACACCCGTTTTTCCGTGGAGCGCAGCCTCAGACGCCTGGAAACCGATTACCTGGACCTGCTGCTGGTGCACTCCGATGGCAACGATCTAGCGGTCCTGGAGCAGACCGAGGTGTACGCCACCCTCGCCCAACTCAAGCAGGAGGGCTTGATCCGCGCCTTCGGCTTCTCCGGCAAGACCGTCGCCGGCGGCCTGAAGGCCCTGGCGCAAGGCGACTGCGCCATGGTCACCTACAACCTTGCCGAGCAGGGCGAGAAGCCGGTGCTCGACTATGCCGCCGCCCACGGCAAGGGCATCCTGATCAAGAAGGCGCTGGCCAGCGGCCACGCCTGCCTGGCCGGCGCAGACCCGGTACGCGCCAGCTTCGAGCTGATCTTCGCCCATCCGGCAGTGAGCAGCGCGATCGTCGGCACCATCACCCCGGCGCATCTGGTGCACAACGTGGTCACTGCCGCGGCGGTGCTTGGCGGGCGGAGCTGACACCCGTCGGGGCGCGACAATCCGTCTGACCGCCGCCCACAGACAGCTCCGTCTGGCTCGGCTAACCTGTCCAAGCCCGACTCCCGAGCCTTACCCCGGCAGGGAGTCCAGGACTGATCAGATCATGCCAATGCCCCCCCGTCAGCCCCGAAGGAGTCGCCATGCCCAGCATCCTCGCCCGCAAGGATCCGCACACCTTCAAGACCCAACCGCTACACGTCGAGGCCGACGCGCAGAGCCTGGTCTATCAGCCGGTCGGCGCGCCCCTCAACTTCGGTCAGATGCTCGAGCGTCGGCGCCCGCTGGAGATCGATAACCCGCAGCGCTTCACGGTCGAACTGGCCAACCTGGGCGTTTCGGTGCGTCTGACCCTGGAGTGGCAGGGGCGTGACTACTGGTTGCTGGTGCGCCAGCAACGCGCGGATCGCGGCGACTCGGTTCTCAAACTGATTTCCGGCTACGTGCCGAGCCACGAACTGCACCTGCCGCTGCATACCGCGCTGCAGGAGGTGGCCGAGGAATGCCTGGTGGAAACGCCACGCGGCTGGCTCGGCGGACGCTTCGGCGAGCACTGGCTGGTGCAGCCGTACCGCGACGTCCTTGCCTACCACGAGGCCGCGCACTTCAAGGTCAGTCCGCTGTCGGGTGCCGCCCGACCGATCCGCGCCGGCCGCCTGCCCCTCCTGGAGCGGCCGCAGGCCTACGTTCATCTGCCCACTGCCTCGCTGCAACTGGTCTACGAGTTGCGCCTGGAGCTGCCGACGCACCCGGCGCCCAGCCTGTTCCACGTCGATGAACGGCTGGAGGAGCAGCAGCTGATCGCCCGCCTCGAGCGGCACAGCCCGGATCTCTATCTGCTGCCCGTGGACAACCCCGCCGGCGAGCTGTTCACCCTGCAGAACGGCGCGCTGCGCCCCGCCTGCACGGACAACCTGTGGTTGTCGGAGGGCTTTGCCGGCCAGGATGGCTGGCTGGTGCGCGAGGAGCGGATCAGCTGGGACGACTGGCTGACCCGGAAGCGCTGCGCCTAGGCGGGCCGAGGTGGGGTACGGCGCTGCGACCTAACCCACCCTCTCCCAATGAGACAGAAGAACGGTCAACGACGGAACAGGACGGCCGAACCCCACGACAGGCCGACGCCGAAGCCACTCATCACCAGATTTTTCCACTGGGAGTTGTCGAACGCGTAGCGCTCGAGCAGCATGGGAATGGTCGAGGACACGGTGTTGCCGGCACCGAACATGTCCTTAACGACTCTGTCACCGTTGTCGCCTAGTCTCTTGGCAATGGCATCGACAATCGCCCCACTGCCCTGATGCAGACAGAAGGCATCCACCGTATCCAGCGACAGCCCGGCCAGCTCGAGCACTTCCTGCATGTGCGGGATGATCTTCAGGCTGGCGAAGTTGAACACCTGGCGACCGTTCATGTGGAAGATGCGATCCTTGACGTACAGGTGGTCGGCACCGCTGCCGTCGGTGCCGTAACGTACCGGCCCCAGTTCCCATACCGGATCGGCGCCCAGCCAGGTGGCGGTGGCGGCATCGCCGAACAGCAGGGTGGTCATGCGGTCGCTGCGATCCATGATCTTCGAGTAGGGATCGCAGGTGACCAGGATGCCGTTCTTCAGGCCGGCGGCTTCCATGAAGCCCTTGAGGACGTAGAGGCCGTAGACATAGCCGGAGCAGCCCAGCGACACATCGAAGCACGCCACGTGGGTCGGCAGCCCGGCCTTCTTCTGGACGATCGCCGAGGTGTGCGGCAGGCCTTCGCCATCGCCGTTCTGGGTGACCACCACCAGAGCGTCGACATCTTCGAGACGAAACCCGGGATTCTTGGCCAGCAGGTTCTGCACGGCGGTCGCGCACAGATCGGAGGTTTCCTCGGCAGTGTCTTTCACCGACAGGGTGGTGGTGCCGATCTTGCTCGCGACAAAGGCCTCGTCGCGATCGAAGGACGCCGCCTGGGCGATGTTGTCGATCCGGCCCTCCGGAATGTAGCTGGCGATACTTTTAATTCCGATCATCTGTGCTTCCCACAATTAAACTGATCACACCAGCCCGTTTTGCGGCAGGGATGGCTAGCTAGGGCTCAACGACCAAGGCCGGGATTTTACATGGCAGGCCGGACGTTGGCACGAGCGCCGATGCACCGCCACGGCCGTGTCACTGGTTTTCTGACGCACGATCCCCCGGACAGGTAACACATCAGCGGACCGGCGGCTCGATCAGCCAGGCATTGGCCTGGCGCACATCGTCGGCGGCCAGGGTGCCGCTCCAGCGGCGCAGCACCGTGACGCTCATGATGAAGTCGTATTGCGACTTCAGCAGATCGCGCCGCGCAGCGTACTCCTCCTTGACCGTATCCAGCACGTCTACCGCGTTCATCACGCCAAGGCCGAAAGCCCGCTCGGCCGCCGTACGCGACTTTTCGGCCGACACCAGCGCCTTGCGCAACGCCGAGATCTTGCTCAGGCCGGCCTCCATGTCATTGAAGGCCGAACGGGTTTCCCGACTGACCTGGCGACGGGCCGCCTCGAGTTCATGCTCGGCCGTCATCAGGTCCTCGTACATGGAGGAAACCCGTGCACTGGTCGATCCACCACTGTAGATCGGGATCTGCACCCCGAGATTGGCCACATAGGTGTCGGTGCGCGGAGCGATGCTGTTCTCGTAGCCGATGTCGCTGCGCTGGCCGTTGAGGTTGAGAGTGACGGTGGGCAAATGACCGGCCTTGGCCTGGCGCAGGGATGCCTGGGCGGCATCCACCGCCTTCTGGCGTGCACGCAGGACCGGATTCGACTCGGCCGCGAGCGTCACCCAATACGTCTTGTCCTGGGGCGGCATGTGGAACTGCGGAGCCGGTCCGATACGCTTGAGTCGCTCGACGATCGGGCGCCCCACCAACTCGGACAACGCTTCGCGGCTGATCTCGACACGATTGCGCGCCTCGATCACCTGTGCCGCGAGCCCGTCGACCCGTGCCGAAACTTCCAGCACGTCGGTAACCATCGCCAGCTGCCGCGCATACAGCGCGTTGATGCGCTCCTGATTGCGCTGGGTGGCTCGCAGTTCCGCCGCCACCAGGTCCAGCTCATCCTCAGCTGCCAAGGCCATGAAGTAGCGCTCGACCAGGTCGACCGTACTTTCCTCCAGCGAGGCCTCGTACTCGGCCGCCTGCTGCTGGGCCAGCTCATTGAAACGCCGGTAGTTGTGCCAGACCTCCGGATCGTACAGCACCTGGCTCACACCCAAGGAATAGCGCTCGCCGTTGTAGAACCGCCGGGCGACGTCGTATTCCTGCAGCGTTCGGTTATACGAGCCACTGGCGGCGACTTGCGGCAACAGCTGACCGTAGGCTTCGCGCTGGCGCCATGCGGCGCTCTGGCTGCGGGCCCGGGCCGCCAGGATGCGGGGATCCTCCTGCGCAGCCTCCTGGAACAACTGCCAGAGATCGACGACTCCCGTGCGCTCGAACTCGAGCGCCTGCGCAGGTGGCTCGACCGCAGGGCCGTCGCCCGGATCCTGGGCGCAGGCATGGCCCCCGAAGGCAGAGCAGACCAACAACAACAGAGCGGTCAGGGGCTGGCGCACGAAATCAATCCTCGATCAGCGAACGGGCGAACGCGTTGGTGGCCGGCTGGACCAGGTAATTCAACAACGTACGCTCGCCGGTATTGATCAGCACCTCCGCCGGCATGCCCGGCACCAGCAGCAGCGCGCCGAGATCCTTGCGGCCCTTGTCGGTGAGCGCGACGCGCCCCAGGTAATACGCCGCCCCCGATTGCTCGTTGACCAGACGGTCGGCCGACACCTGGGTCAGCTGCCCCTCGATCACCGGCGTGGTAGCGCTCTTGAAGGCGCTGAAACGGATATCCGCCAGCTTGCCGACGCTCACCCGATCAATGTCCATCGGCGAAATCTGCACCTCGACGATCAGATCCTCGCTGGCCGGAACGATATCCAGCAGCGGCGTCCCCGGACTGATGACGCCGCCGACCGTATGCACCTGCATGCCCAGCACCATGCCGGACTCGGGAGCTCGAATCTGGGTGCGTCTGGCGCGATCCTCGACCGCGGCGAGGCGCTCGCTCAGATCGAATACCTGGGTCCGCACTTCCGCCAGCTTGTTCACTACTTCGGCGACGAAATCCTTGTTCAACTGCAGAATCTGCAACTGGGTTTCGCCGATCTGCAGGCGCGCCTGAGCAATCGAGGATTGCAGGTCGGCGATCTCCGAGCGCAAGCGCGACAGGCTGCGCTCCTGCTCGCGCAGGCGCTGCTTGTCGACGAAGCCCTCCTTGAGCAAGGCACTCAGGTCGCCGACCTCATCCTGATAGGAGGCGGCCTGCTCCTGTTTGCCGGCAATCACCGCAGTGAAACCGCGGATCTGCTCGTTGAGCTGCACCACGCGCTTTTCCAGCACGTCGATCTCGCCCAGCCGGGAGTTGCGGCGGGCGCGGAAAATCTGCCGCTCGCCCTCGCGAGCCTCGACGACGCGCGGATCGCCGGCATCCGTCGCCGCAAAGGACAGCACCGCCACATCGTCGCGCTCGGCCAGCAACCGCGCCTCCAGCGCCCGGGCCGCAATCAGCTGGCTGCGCACCATCTCCTGCTCGGCCAGCGCCTGGGTGCCGTCCAGCTCGATCAGCACATCCCCGGCCTTGACCATGTCGCCGTCGCGCACGTGCAGCGCCTTGACGATGCCGCCTTCCAGGTGCTGGATGGTCTTGCGATAGCCCTTGACCGTCACTACGCCCGGCGCCAGAGCGGCGCTGTCAAGCTGTGCCAGGGTCGCCCACGAGCCGAACAATCCGAAGGTCACGAAAAGGATCGCGTAACCGATCCAACGGATTGGCCGGTCGTCGACCGGCACTACCAGCGCCTTCTCAGCGCCGACCGCAGGCAAGGTCTTGTCCATTTCTGCTTCCATCACATCCATCCGTCACACATTGCCGGCCACGCTACGCTGCACGGCAGCGGCCTGTTGTTGCGCCTTCTGCAGCTCCGCCCACACCTCGTCGCGGGGACCGAACAGGGCCAGCGTCCCCTCGCGCAACACCATCAGCTTGTCCACCGAGGCCAGCACGCTGGGACGGTGGGAGATCACGAACAGGGTCGTACCGGCCTCCTTCAACTGGCGCAAAGCGGCCGCCAGGGCACGCTCGCCCTGGTCGTCAAGATTCGAGTTGGGTTCGTCCAACACGATCAGCCGGGGCTTGCCGTACACCGCGCGCGCTAAGCCGATACGCTGACGCTGGCCGCCGGAGAGCGCGCCACCGCTGGCACCGATCACGGTGTCGTAGCCCTGCGGCAACTGCAGGATCAACTCGTGGACGCCGGCCAGGCGCGCAGCCTCCACCACGGCGACCGGATCGAGATCGCCAAAGCGGGCGATATTCTCGCCGACACTGCCTTCGAACAGCTCGATGTCCTGCGGCAGATAGCCGATATACGGCCCCAGTTCGGCGCGCTTCCAGCTGAAGATATCGGCGCCGTCCAGACGCACCTTGCCATGCGCGGCCGGCCAGATCCCCAGCAGCGCCCGGGCCAGGGTCGACTTGCCCGCTCCGCTCGGGCCGATGAGGCCGACCGCCTCACCGGCAGCGACGCGGAAAGCGAGCCCGCGGATCACCGGCTGCTGGGCACCGGGCGGCGTGACCATCAACGTCTCGGCGGAGAGTTCGCCCTTGGGCGCCGGCAGCGACATGCGCTCGGGCTCGGCGGCGACCTTCACCAGCAGCTCGTTCAGGCGCTCGTATTGGGAACGAGCCGAGGAAAAGCCCTTCCACGCGCCGATCATCAGATCGATCGGCGCCAGAGCCCGGCCCAGTAGAATGGAACCGGCGATCATCAGACCGGGACTGATCTCCTGCTCGAGCGCCAGATAGGCTCCCAGCCCCAGGATCAGCGACTGGACCAGCAGGCGGAAGGTCTTGGACAGCGCCGTGACCGTACCCGCGCGATCGCTGGCAAGCCCCTGCAGGGCCAGCACCCTGTCGTTCTTCGCCTGCCAGCGCCGACGGAGCTGCGGCAGCATGCCCATCGACTCCACCACCTCGGCGTTGCGCAGGTTCTTGTTGGTGAACGCCGTGGCGGCCAGGTTCTCCTTGTTCGCCTCCTTCAGCACGCCATTGGTCAGGCGCTCGTTGGCCCAGGCCAGCGCCACCAGCATGGCCGAGCAGAGCACGCCGAACCAGCCGAACCAGGGGTGGAAGACGAACATCACCGCCAGATAGATCGGCAACCAGGGGGCATCGAAGAATGCGAACAGGCCGTTGCCGGTGAGAAACTGGCGCAGCCCGGTCAGATCGCTGAGCGGCTGTGCGGAGGCGTTCATCCCCCCTGAATACAGAGCCTGGCGGAAACTGGCATCGTACAGCCGCTGACCGAGCAGGGTGTCGAGGCGCGTACTGATGCGCACCATGATCCGCGAGCGCACCCACTCCAGGGCACCCATGGTGCCGAGCAGCAGCAACAGGATGAGGGTCAACATCAGCAGCGTGGACTCGCTGCCCGAACCGATCACCCGGTCGTATACCTGCAACATATAGAAGGCAGGCACGAGCATCAGGAAATTGACGAACAGACTGAAGAAGCCGACGGACAGAAAGCTTTCCCTGCAGGCAAGCAGGGCGGCTTCGAGGTCGGATTTGGCGACGTGCGGCATGTTTACATGACTCGACTCTGCTGCAGATACGAAAAAGCAACGCCAAGGCTGACGCCGCTTCCGGGGGGGGGACCTCAAACGACGATAGGGACGGAGTAGACAATATCGGTAGCGGCAATCCTGGTATCGCTCCTGATACCGGCCAGCTTGATCACCATATCGGCCTCCTGGTTTCCATCACTATCGGCAATCACGTAGCCCGCTGCGGCATCATACCCGAATACCAACGCTCTCCGCCGGCACAGGGCGCTTGCGCACCGAGCAACAACGCCTCCAGACTGGCCTCGGCGAAGGAGCGGCGAGTGCTCTCCGCTACCCCGCACATGAAGTCCACTTAGCGCAGACTCAACCGCGAGGGGCCGCAGCTATACCAGGGAGCATCAAATGAATCGTGGAAGGCGCCCCGAGCGGAGCGACTCGGGGCGAGAGCGAAGGACCGCGGCAAGCGCCGCGGCCTTCTCAGTGAAGCATCACGCCAGAGCTTCGAAGCTGAAGTCGCTAACGGCGATTTTGCTGTTGCTCTTGATGCCGGTCAGCGCGATCACCATGTCTAGCGCCTGGTCGGCATCGCTGTCGACCAGCACGTAGCCCGACTTGGCATCATAACCGAACACCACCATCGCTCCCTCGGCAAAGGCCGCCTCGGCATTGACCAGCAGCGCGTTATAGCTGGACTGCTTGCCCGACAGCAGGGTCACGTCGTCCTGGGTCGCCAGGAAGTCGAAACTGATGGTGTCCTGGCCGGTCTTGAAGTCCTGGATGGTGTCGCGGGCCTCCGGATTGGAGTCGCCAGCGGCGAAGGCGAAGGTGTCGTTGCCGGCGGCGCCCTGCAGCTTGTCGGCACCAGTGCCGCCGCGCAACTCGTCGTTGCCCGCGCTGCCCTTGAGGCTGTCGTTGCCCGACTCGCCATCGAGGTAGTCGCCGCCAGCGCCGCCAGTAATGGTGTCGTTGCCGGCCCCGGCCTGCAGGAAGCTGCCCTGCTTGTTTGAGGCAGTGAGTTTGTCATTACCAGAGAACAGTGCCTGACGGATAGCGTCGAAGTCACCCTGATTCAGTGCATCAGTCAGGCCTGGAGTGCTGCCAGTAGCCTTGTAGGACTCGTCCACCAGGTACGCCTGATCATAATAGGAGTAGTTCCCCTTTGCAGAAAAACTGATGGAGTCAATACTGCCCGAGAAGCCCTCTGCAGAAACCCCGAAACCGGCATTACTGGTAAGCGCAAGAGATGTCTTGATATTCCCGGAACCAACATAATCCTCGTTATATTCGTCCCACACCTCGCTACCGGACGACTTCACGCTATTGATTACGCTACCAGGAAGGAGCGCGACGTCCCACCACCCGTAGAATTCGTCATAGTACGAATCATAATATTCATTATAAACCGACTGATAACTCAAGTTACCGGAGAAGCTGAAAGAACCACTCTCACTAGAAGATCCATCGCCGTAGCTGTTGTCATAAGAGTAACTCTCCGACCACTTATCACTACCCCCATACAGGCTAACCACATCCCCCTGATAGGGGTTGAACGCGAGATTCAGAGCAACATTGCCATTTTCCTGCCAGACCTCGCCATAGGCGGCGTCACCCCCTTTATCGCTGTACGAGAGTTTCAGGGAACGGGCGACTGCATTGTCAGGATCATTCATATAGCTGCCAGAGAGACTACCCGAGGTACTCCAGGCGCCATAGGCGTCACTCCCCTCTTCCTGGAGCGTTATAGATCCAGAGGAAACCTGTACAGCCCCCTCCCCTCCCCGTACTATCTCCGCCGCTTCAAAGGCTGTTTCAGCCGCCCAGCCAATATCCTCAACAGCGTCTGATGCACCCTCCAAAAACACGCTCGTGAGCTTGTAAGTATCCGCACTTTTTACTACAGCCATGTCAACACCTCATCCATGTCGTTTCATAAAAACCAAAACCAGCACAGTGCTGGCAGTTAAAGTCATTCGCCGCAGCTGAAATTACGCGTCCAACACCCGCCGGTGAAATCTTGCCGTCACTAGTTACACCGACCAACCGGGTCGCCATATCAACACCGGCAACGCCATCATTGTCGACGAATACATAGCCAGCTTTTTTGTCCTCGTTGATGAAGCCGACCACGATCTGCTGGCCACTTTGATTGGCAGCCACAAGCAAGTGGTCGCAGGCTGCTGCCCGCTGGCTATTATCGCCGCTGCCTGGCAGAGAAATAACAGTAACGTTATCGTGAACCTCGGAGTCAGCCGCATAGATATAGTTTTCCGCGATGCTTCCGTCGTAGCGGGAATTGCTAGCGAAGCTGAGGGAGTAACTCTTGTCTTCGCGGTAGCCGCCATTGGACTCTTTGATCATCACCGTGCTGGAGTAGCCGGAAAGATCAAGGCTCTGATCGCGATAGAACCGGAAGTCCTCGAGCTTGGCCACACCGGTCTCGACTTCGCTCTCACCGCGGAGCTCGACATCGATCTCCCTGCGGGAAGCATTTGCGCTGGAGGGTTGGTCCTGGTCGAATCCGTAGAAGGTGTACTGATGAATGCCAGAGTCGAGGCCAGCTCCAGGATAAACACACGCAGAGCCACTGGAAACAGCCGTAGGCCCTGTCTCCTCGGCGTCACCGCTACCCCGGACGCGCAACTCGCCAGCGGTATACCAGACCTTCTCTGCCACCCACTGGGCATCCCCAAGGCTGTCGGTGGCGGCATCATGAATGCGCTGAGCGAGGCCGGAGGTGCTAGCCGTCCTAATCATTGCCATGAAGCAGTCGTCCTTGAGCGGCAATCGAAGAGAGCCAAGAGTCTAACTGCTTAAATCAATGGCAAAAAGGGGGCGCTCTAATTTCAGACAGCCACCACCCTTCCCTTAGTGAGGGGGCTTATATCCATAATGGGCAAGCATGCCCTCACACGACCTCAGCCCCGGATCTTTTCAACAATCGCGGTGGTCGAGCAGCTGTCAACGAAGCTCAGCACCTTCACTTCGCCACCGTAAGCATTCACGATCGCTGCACCCACAACGCCATCCAACCCATAGTCGCCACCCTTGACCAACACATCCGGGCGCACTTTCTCGAGCAGCGCCTCAGGGGTGTCCTCGCTGAAGCTGACTACCCAGTCCACCGCGCCCAGACCGGCGAGCACCGCCATCCGCCGATCGACGCTGTTGATCGGCCGGCCAGGCCCCTTCAGGCGAGTCACCGAGGCATCATCATTGATCGCCACGACCAGGCGGTCGCCCAGCGCACGGGCCTGCTCCAGGTAGGAGACATGGCCGGCGTGGAGAATGTCGAAGCAGCCGTTGGTGAACACCACCTTCTCGCCGTGGGCACGGGCGTCCTCGAGGGCCGTCAGCAGCTGGTCGAGACTCATCACGCCGCGGCCTACGCCCTGCTCGCGCTGCACGGCGCGGCGCAGTTCGGGGGCGCTGACCGAGGCGGTGCCCAGCTTGCCGACCACGATGCTGGCCGCCAGGTTGGCCAGGGCCACCGCCTGCGGCAGTTCCTCGCCGGCGGCCAGGGCGCTGGCCAAGGTGGAAATCACGGTATCGCCGGCACCGGTGACGTCGAACACCTCACGGGCGCGTGCCGGCAGGTGCAGAGCGGGGAAGCCCTGGCGCAGCAGGGTCATGCCGTGCTCGCCGCGGGTCACCAGCAGTGCGCCCAGCTCCAGCTCGGCCAGCAGCGCCAGGCCCTTGGTCACCAGCTCGGCCTCGTCGGCGCAGCGACCGACCACCGCCTCGAACTCGGCGAGGTTGGGGGTGATCAGGCTGGCGCCGCGGTAGATGGAGAAGTCCTTGCCCTTGGGATCGGCCAGCACCGGAACCGCGCGTGCGCGCGCCGCCTGGATCAGCGCCTGGTGGTTCTGCAGCGCGCCCTTGCCGTAGTCGGAGAGGATCAGCACCTTGACCTGGTCCAACAGTGCATTGACTTGGGCGAGCAGCGCGTCGGCATCGGTGGCGAACGGCTCCTCGAAGTCGAGGCGCAGCAGTTGCTGGTGGCGGCTCATCACCCGCAGCTTGACGATGGTCGGCTGGCTGGCGATGTGCTGGAAGTGTGCGGAGACGCCAGCGGCCTGCAGGCGCTCGGCCAGACTGGCGGCGGCCTCGTCCTGCCCGGTGACTCCCACCAGCCAGGCCGGCGCCCCGAGAGCGGCGATGTTCAGCGCGACGTTGGCCGCGCCGCCCGGACGATCTTCGATCTGCTCGACCTTGACCACCGGCACCGGCGCTTCCGGCGAGATGCGGCTGGTGGCGCCATGCCAGTAACGGTCGAGCATGACATCACCGACCACCAGCACGGCAGCCTGATCGAAACGGGGCATGGACAGCTTCATCGGGAGCTCCGGAGCACAAGAAAAAACGGCGAGGATCATAGCATGCCAGGCAGAAGGCACCGCGCCCGTCATCGAGCCGCGCCCCTCCTCCCGGCAGGCGCAGCAACTACAGCGTTCTGACCCAGAACAGCTCGTGTCGACGCACGGCCTTGCGGAAGAACTCGTCTTCGCCGGTGGCCGGCCAGCGGCGGCCGGCGAGGACACGCTGAATCAGGCGACGCAGGCGACGCTTGAGTGGCAGCGGCCCCTGCAGGTCATGCTGCATGGCCAGCGCCATGGCCTTGTCCAGCCGCACCTCGGCGCTAAGGGACGGACTCCACAAACCATCGGCCGGCAGCGGCTCGATGGCCGGCGGCAGGGCGATGCCGCCTCCGGCCGGGCCCATCGGCCAGCGGTCGTTGTCGTGCAGGTGGTTGGCGTAGAGCAGCAGGCTCTCCGGGCGCCAGGCGCTGGCCGCGACAGCCTCGAGCAATGCGCGGGTGGCGGCGACATGGTCGGCATGCGGGTCGAGTTCGGGGTGCGGTGTTACCACGACTTCCGGACGGAAGCGCTCGAGCAGCGCGGCGAGATCGGCGACCAGATTGCCCCAGGTCGGCCGGCCGTCGGCATCGCCGGGCAACGCCAGCGGATTGTGCCGGCGCACGCTGCGGATATCCGTCTCGCCGGATTCGCGCGAGCCGAACGCCTGCGCCGGCTCGGCGGCCATCGCCGGCAGCTGCAGGCAGTAGTAGCCGAGCTGCACGCAGCGGCTCGACGGCACCCCGCCCCACAGCGGCACGGCCAGGCTGTCCCAGCTGCGCAGACGCCCCTTGAGCCGCGCCGCTGCCGCCGAATCCAGACCGAGTGCCCGGTACTTCTGCGCCTCGATCTCGCCCTGGGTCAGGGTGACGATGGCCACCTCGCGCGCCCGGCTGTACAGGCCGAAGGCCGCCAGCTCGGCGTCGTCGGCATGTGGAGCGATGATCAGCACCCGCCGCCCGGTGTAGTCGAGGTTGTTCATGACATGCAGGGTGCCACTGGCCGCCAGCCGACAGAAGCGTCCGCGGATACGCAACTGCCCCGCACACAAGGCCGCGCCCTGACCGGAGAGATTGAGGTAACGCACCCCGTCCACCCCACGCTCGAAATCCTGACGGTCGTCGCCGATCCATACCTGCGGATCGACCCAACGCCCCAGCCAGCCGGCGCTCACCCGCAGCTCGAGAATCAGCGTGTCGGCAGCGCCGATCTCGCCCTCCAGCAGGGCATGCCCCTCTTGCAGGCGCAGCGGCAGCATCGAGGTGCCAGGCGGGAAGGCATAGCGGTAGTCGTCCTGCGGCGCATAGAACAGATGGTCGGCGAACCAGGCCTCGTGGCCGATCCAGCCCAGCACCAGCAGCAGCGGCACCAGCCACCAGGCGACGGCGATGCCCAGCACCGCCAGCAGCACGAGAGCGATCAGCAAGGCGATACGCTTGTGCCGCCGATGACGTTTGAGCAGTTGCTGCTTGCGGGCTGTCATCGGATTTTCACACCTGATAGACCGGCACCCGGTGGCACCAGCGATCCTTGTATTCGCGGTCGGCGCGACCGAAGGAGTAGCGCAGCGGCTTGCCCAGGGCGCGAGCCTCTTCCCAGGCGGCCTGGGTATTGACGAAGCTCAGCACGCTGCCGGGGCTGAACTCGCGCTGCTGCGGATCGACGCCGCCGTTGATGTATTCCAGCGAGACCCATTGCGGCGCCTCGACCCGATAGAGGATCTGGATCGCCACCGGCGCATCGTCCAGATAGACCAGCGAACCAGTCATGAACTCGCGCAGCAGGGCGAACACCTCGCCCAAGTGCGCCTTGCCCGGCACAGCGAATCCCCAGCGGCGCTCGAACAACTCGGTATAGATCGCGGCCTGCTCGCCGGGCGACAGCTCGAGCATCGGCCGGATCGCCCCGCCCGCCTCTTCCAGCAGACGCTGCTCGCGGCGCTGGTTGTAACGAAACTTCTTGCTGTAATCCTCGGGCGCGCGGGCCAGCGCCAAGCCTTCCGCTTGCTCGCGCAGGGTGCTGAAGCGCTCGGCATTCAGCGCGGAGACATAGCGCGCCCGATGGCGCAGCGGCACACAGACGCCCTCCGCCACCGGCAGGATCAGCTCGGCGTTGCCCAGGTCGAACAGCCCGCGCTTGCCCTGACGCTTGAGCACGTCCTTGGCCAAGGCGATGTGCCGGCCCCAGGTGGGGATGGCCGCCTGGAGTTCGCCGTTCACCGACCAGCCCAAGTAACGTACCGGAATGCCCGCCAGACCGGCCAGGCGCTCGACCACCTGCGGATGGGTGGCGACGCTGCCGCCGAAACGCTGCCAGGCCGTCGCGTAGTCGGCCGCAGATATCTCGCTCCAGCCGCGCTCGCGCCAGAAGCGCAGGGATCCCAGCATCAGAGGGTCGCCTCGCGGCCTTCGTCCAGGCCCATGGCGTGCAGCCGCGCATAGTGGCCATTCTGCGCCAGCAGTTCAGCATGGGTACCGCGCTCGACGATCTGGCCCTGATCCATCACCAGGATCAGGTCGGCCTTCTCGATGGTGGACAGGCGGTGGGCGATGACCAGAGTGGTGCGACCTTGCATGACCCGGTCCAGCGCCGCCTGGATATGCCGCTCGGACTCGGTATCCAGTGCCGAGGTGGCCTCGTCGAGGATCAGCAACGGCGCGTCCTTGAGCAGCGCACGGGCGATGGCCAGACGCTGGCGCTGACCACCGGAAAGCAGCACGCCGTTCTCGCCGACATCGGTATCGAAGCCCTGCGGCAGCTTGTCGATGAACTCCTTGGCGTAGGCGTCCGCGGCCGCTTTCTCGATGGCCTCGCGCGGCGCCCCGGCCAGATCGCCGTAGGCGATGTTGCTGGCCACACTGTCGTTGAACAGCGTCACCTGCTGGGTGACCAGGGCGATATGCCGGCGCAGGTTGCGCAGGGTGTAGTCCTCGACCTCCACCCCGTCGAGGAGGATCTGCCCCTCGCCGTGCTGGTAGAAGCGCGGGATCAGGTTGGCCAGGGTCGACTTGCCGCTGCCGGAACGGCCGACCAGCGCGACCATCTGTCCCGGCTCGACGCTGAAACTGATGTCGCGCAGTACCTGCTTGTCGGTTTGCGGATAGGCGAAACTGAGGCTCCTCACCTCAAGACGGCCAATGACACGCTCGCGCTCGACAGTGCCCGCATCGGTTTCCGGCGGCTCGTCGAGCTGGCCGAAGATGCTGTCGGCCGCCGCCAGGCCCTTCTGGATGTTGGGACTGACTTCGGACAGCTGGCGGATCGGTTTGGGCAGCAGGCCGGCGGCAGTGATGTAGGCGATCAGATCGCCGGCGGTCGCATCGCCGCGCAGGAAAAGCACCATGTACATGAGGCCGGCCATGCCGGTGTAGATCACCAACTGCAGGCTCGGGGTATAGATCGCCTGGGTGCGAATCATGCGCATGCCCTTGCCCATGTTGTCGCTGCTGGCCTGGCGGAAGCGTGCCTGTTCGTAGGCTTCACCGCCGAAGCTGCGCACCACGCGGTAGCCCTGGATGGTTTCCGAGGCGATGTGGGTGACATCACCCATGCTTTCCTGGATTTTCTTGCTTTGTTTGCGGAACTTCTTGCTGGCCATCGACACCATCAGCGCGATCAGCGGCAGGATCGCCAGCAACACCAAAGTCAGCTTCCAGTTCATCCACAACAGGTAGCCGAACAGGAAGATCACCGTCATGCCTTCGCGGATCACCACCTTGATCGCATCGGTGACTGCGCTGGTGACCATGGTCACGTTGAAGGTGATCCGCGAGATCAGGTGGCCGGAGTTGTGGTTGTCGTAGTAGCGGTTGGGCAGGTTCAGCAGGCTGTCGAACAAGGTGCAGCGCAGGTCATGCACCACGCCGCGAGCCACCTTGGCCAAAAAGTAGTTGCCGAGGAACGAACCTATGCCCTGATAGACGGCAATGAGTACAATCGCCAGCGGCACGCCATGCATCAGCGGAATACCGAGCAGCTCGGCACCGTTCGGGCTCTGCAGACCGTCGAGGAAGTACTTGAGCATATGCGCCAGCATCGGCTGGCTGGAAGCGAACAGCAGGAAGCCGGCGATGCTGAGAGCGAAGGCGACCCAGTAGGGCAGCACGTATTTCAGCAGACGCAGGTAAACCTTCAGATCGGATTGTCCGACGGAACCGGCCATGGCGTGGCCCCTTGTGACTGGCTAGAGAAAACGGATGCGGATTGTAACAGCGAACGAATGGCAACAGTGGCTGGACCAGGGCGTGGTCCTGGAGCGGGATGGTCGCGGCCCCAAGGTGATACGCCTGAGCGACGGCCAGCTGTTGAAGATCTTCCGCCCCCGGCGACGCCTGTGGCTGGCGGGCCTGAAGCCGCAGGCCTGCCGCTTTGCCGCCAACGCACTCCAGCTGCAGGCGCGCAAGGTGCGCGCACCGGTGGTGGGCGAGTGTTTCTGGGTGGATCGCGCCCAGGCGGTCAGCGCCTGCCTCTATACGCCGTTGCCCGGCACCTCGCTGGATCGCCTGTACCAGCAGTCGCGCGAAGAGTTCGACGCCCTGCTGCCTGAGCTGGCCGTTTTCATCAACTCGCTGCACCGGCGCGGCATCTATTTCCGCTCGCTGCACCTGGGCAACGTACTGCGCCTGCCCGATGGCGGCTTCGGCCTGATCGACTTTCTCGACATGCGCTTCAAGCGCGGCCCGTTGGGCGCGGGACTGGTCAAACGCAACCTGGCCCACCTGCAGGGTTATCTGCAGCGCAGCAGGATCGACGATTTTCCCTGGCAGGCGCTGCTGGCGGCCTACAAGCAGGCCTGCGCAGACGCACCCAAGGCCTGAGCCGAACCTACAGCCGCCGGCGGTCCCAGCGCGTACCGCGCTTGACCACCTTGGCCGGCACCCCGGCGACCACGCAGTTGCCCTCATCGAATGCGCGACTGACCAGCGAGCGGGTAGCCACCACGGTTTCCGGGTGCAGCACTACCCCCTTGAGGATCTGCACATCGCGACCGATCCACACGCGATCGGCGATGCGGATATCCCGCGAGGGGTTGAGGCGCGCGCCGGTCTGCGCATCGAGGATCGAGTGCTTGTCTCCGGTCCGGATGATGATATCGGTAGAGAACATGCAGTCACGCCCGATATCGATACTGGCCGCCTCGTCGACCAGCAGGTAGGCGCCCTCGACGGTAGTGTCCGCGCCGAAGCGGATGTGCTGCCCCCTGGTCCCGCGCAGATAGATCTTGCCGCTGCTGAAACGCACGTTGGCACCGATCTCGATCAGATTGTCCTCCCCATCCAGACGGATCTCGCAATGGGTCAGCTCGACGTTCTCACCGATGATCAGCCGGTTGTTGCGCCCACCCAGCTTGATCGTCACCTTCTTCAGGTTGCGTTCGCTGCTGCTCGGCAGCTCCAGCCGGTTGCCGGGTTTGATCGTGCGGCGATTCTTGTAGGCCAGATTGCGCAAATGCAGGGCTAAACGTTGCAGCATGGAAACCTCATGTCGTTCGGTGCCAAACGTGCGTTGCAAAGTATCGGGTTATCGCTTTTGGGCCATGGCCGGAGAACCTGCCGGCGCTGACTGATCGGTAAACACCCGAGCGAACATCGGCACCAGGCGACGGTTACCGGTTTCGCTCAGATGGTCGTCATCGACATACAGCGGCAGCCCGTCGCGGCTGCCGTAGCAGTACTGCTCGTCGCACAGATAGGGCAGCGGATCCAGGATGTGCGCGCCGCACTGACGGGCCGCCTCGTCCTGCAGGCCCCAGACGAAGGCATGACGCTGGCGGTACTGGTCACGGGTAATCGACACCTCATGCGGCAAGCCACGCTGCATCGCCCGCCCGACGGCCTTGGGCACATCGGCCGGCATTTCCGGCACCGGCCTGAGCAGGTACAGCGGGCGATGCCGTGCCAGCTGGCAGACCGTATCCAGGTAGTGCTGGCGGAACTCGGCCTGAAACGCGGGATCGTTGCCATCGGCCTTCTGCGAGAAATACACCATCGGGTGCGGCGGCTTGCCGCCGGGCGCCGGCAGCTCCCCCAGCGCATAGGCCGTCGTCCGGTTGATCAGAATCAGCGGCGTGCCCGGATACAGGCTGTCCAGCCCGGCGACCACCTCCTCCAGCAGACGCCGGCAGTCGTCCCGCTCGCCCTTGCCGGCCCACTTGGCGCCGAAGACGAACAGGCAACCGCTCTCGGCCTTGAAGTACACGCCCTCGCCGCTCCCCGGCAAGGCTGCGGCCACCGCCGTCACCAGAGCGTCGGCATGGCTGTCGCCGACAACCAGCGCGCGAACCTGTTGCCCGCCGAAGATGCAGCGCGCGTCGGCGCTCAGGCACTCGTCCTGGCGCGGATTCTTGTTGTGCCGCTCGGCCTCGACCCGGGCCAGCACCTCGGGCAGGCGCGCGGGGAAACCGCTGCGCCGAACCAGCTGGGCGGACACCGCGACCACGACCAGACAGGTAACCAGCCAGACGGCACTGCGCACATTGGTCCGGCTCGCCAACCAGCGACGCGCCGGCACCTCGACCAGAACATAGGAGACGTGGCCCATGACTAGTGAGAGCGCCAGCCCCACCACGATCCAGGCCACCTCGTTGTGTCGGTCGAAATAGACCAGCCCGGCCACCAGCGGCCAATGCCACAGGTAGATCGAGTAGGAACGGGTGCCCAGCCACTGCGCCGCAGCGCTCCCGGTCCAGGGCGACGACGCCCTGCCCGCCAGCAACACCAGCGCCGTGCCGACGGTCGGCAGCAGAGCCAGGGCGCCGGGCCAGGGCAGGGACGCGTCGATCAGGGCAATGCTCGCAGCGACCAAGGCGATGCCGAGTCCCTCGACGAGGGCCGGCCAGCGCTCCGGCAGACGCATCTGCCGCCCCAGCAGGAAGACGCTGCCGCCCAGCAGCAGTTCCCAGGCCCGCGACGGCAACAGATAGAACGCCCGCACCGGCTGCTCGAAAGTGAGCAGCAGGCACCACGCGAAGGAAGCCGACAAGGCCAGCAGATGCACCGCCAGCAGCGGCCGCGACTGCGGCAGCACGCGGGCCAACAGCATGAGGAGCAGCGGATAGATCAGGTAGAACTGCCACTCGACCGACAGCGACCAGGTATGCAACAGCCACTTCTCGTGGGAGGCGGCATCGAAGTAGCCGGACTCGGAGAGATACTGCAGGTTGGAGCTGAACAGCACGCTCTCCCGGGCATGGCGCCCGAGGGTCTGGTAATCGCTCGGCATCAGCAGGAGCCAGCCGACCACCAGCACGGCGAACACCAGCACCAACAGCGCCGGCAGGATTCGCCGTGCGCGCGCCAAGTAAAAGCCGGGCAGATTGAAACGGCCTGTATCCAGACCGCCGACGACGATACTGGCCATCAGGAAGCCGGAAATCACGAAGAAGATATCGACCCCGGCAAAGCCGCCGGCGAACCCCGCCACATTGAAGTGATAGAGCACCACCGCCACCACGGCCCATGCGCGCAGGCCGTTGATGTCGGCACGGAAACCGTCGCCGCTCGCCGCAGCTGCAGAAACTTTCGGCACATTACCCCCATGGATGCAGCGTGCCGAAACCAGCCCTGCCTGCTCCTCACCGCGCCCTAACGATCAATCCGGATGAAACACCGAGCGCAGCATCATAACATCCGACCATCTGCGCCATGCACACGGACACTTCGGGGCCAGCGCAAGCCCTTTCGACGCAAACGAGTCAGTGCGGCGCCTGCGCAGCGAGCAGGGCAAACACTTGAGCGAACATCGGCACCAGCAGACGGTTGCCAAACTCGCTCAGGTGATCGTCGTCGACATACAGCGGCCAACCATCTCGACTGCCGTAGCACTTCTCCCGATCGCACAGGTACGGCAAAGGATCGAGGATCTGCGCCCCGCAGCGCTGCGCCGCCTCGTCCTGAACGGCCCAGATGAAGGCGTGGCGCTGGCGGTACTCATCGCGGGTAATGGAAACCTCGCCCTGCTTGCCAAGCAGCATGGCTCGCCCCAGCACCTGGGGAACCCTATCGGGCATTTCCGGAATGGGCCGTACCAGATAGAGCGGATGCTGCCGGCTCATCTGGCAGACGCTTTCCACATAGTTGCGCCGAAACTCCTCTAGGTACTCGGGCGTTTGCGTCGCCGCCGGCCGCGAGAAGTACACCAGCGGCTTGCCGGGGTTCTTGACCCCCGGTGCGGGCAACTCGCCCATCGCATACAGCGAGGTGCGGTTGATCAGGATGATCGGCTTGCCGGGAAACAACTTATCCAGGCCTGCGGCCAATTCCTTCTTCAGGCCAGCGCACTCGTCCCGACTGCCCTCGCCTGCCCACTGGGCAGCAAAGACCGTCAGGCAGCCGCTCAGCCCCTTGAAGTAGACCCCCTGCTCCGCACCGGGCAGGCTGGCCGCCACCGCATTCACCACGGCATCGGCGTGACTGTCGCCGATGACCAGGGCGCCGACCTGTTTCCCGCCATAAATGCAGGAAGCGTCCGCCGCGAGACACTCGTCGATACGCGGATTGCGGTTGTGCCGCTCCGCCTCGATTCGCGCAACCGCCTCGGGCAGACGCTCGGGGAAGCCGCTGCGGCGCACCAACTGGGCGGACACCGCAACCACGACGACACATGCAACCAGCCAGACGGCGTTGCGTACGTTGCTCTTCTTCGCCAGCCAGCGCCGTGCGGGCACCTCGACCAGAGCATAGGATGCATGCCCCAGCAAGAGCGAAGCCATCAGGCCGGCACCGACCCACAACGGCGCCTGCTCGAGTTCGAAGTAGACCAGTCCGACCGCCAGCGGCCAGTGCCACAGATAGATGGAGTACGAGCGCGTACCCAGCCACTGCGCGAGCCCGCTGCCGGTCCACGGCGAGCCCTGCCGCCGCGCCAGCAGAACTAGAGCCGCGCCCAGCGTGGGCAGCAACGCGGCACTACCCGGCCAGCGTGCGCCGGCATCGATCAGCACGATGGCAGCGACGACGAGGGCGATCCCCAGCGACTCGAGCAGGGCTACGCCGCGACCGGACGGGCGCAGCCGCCCTCCCAGCAAAAACACGATACCACCGAGCAACAGCTCCCAGGCACGAGCCTGCAGCAGGAAGAAGGCCTGACTCGGCTTGCCGGTGCTCAGCACCTGACAAAGGACGAAGGATGCCATCAGCACCAGGACATGCGCGCCGAGCAACGCCCGTCGCCCCGGCAGCAGCTTGGCAAGCACGAGCAGAACCAGCGGATAAATCAGGTAGTACTGCCATTCGACCGACAGCGACCAGGTATGCAGCAACCACTTCTCATGGGAGGCGACATCGAAGTAGCCGGCTTCAGCGAGATAACGCAGGTTAGAGCTGAATAGCAGGCTCTCGCGCGCATGCTTGCCCAAGGTCTGATATTCCCGCGGCATCAGCAGGAACCAGCCGACTACCAGCAGCACGCCGACCAGCACGATCAGCGCTGGCAGGATCCGGCGGGCGCGAGCCAGATAGAAGTCCGGCAGGCTGAAACGTTCGCCATCCAGACCGCCGACCACGATTCCGGCCATCAGGAAGCCGGAGATCACGAAGAAGACATCGACCCCGGCAAAGCCGCCACTGAACCCGGGCACATTGAAGTGATAAAGTACTACAGCCATCACGGCCCAGGCGCGCAGGCCATTGATGTCGCTACGGAAGCCCTCGCCCCCTGCGCCAGCAGCAGAAATCCTCGGCACATCTCCCCCCATGAATACTGCGTGCCGAAACCAGGCCTGCCTGCTCGTCACTGCGCCCCGACCATCACTTCAAAGCGCGGCATTATAGCACCGCGCCATCCCTGACGTGCTGGCCGCACGCCGGGTTCATGTTGCCGCTCCGGCACCGGACAATTATCCTGCGGGCTGCAACGGAAGCGCCTGCCAGTCTGGCGACAGCATTTCTTCACCCCAACTGCTATTGGCCCTGCCCCATGAAAACCCTCGTCACCGGCGGTGTCGGCTTCATCGGTTCTGACATGTTTCGCCACCTGCGCTCGAGCACCGGCCACGAGTTCGCCAATCTCGACAACGGCAAGCGCGCGTCCACCAGGCCCCGTGGCGCAAGAAACCTTCAAATCGGCAGTCGGCCATGGCGGCAGCATGGGCTGACGGGCAACGCCCCCAGGCAACGTTATGGCTGGCTGGACCACAGGCCTGCGAGCGCACACGGTTGATCTCACGGCCCACCCAGACAGCTTGGCAATCGCTGCCCGGAACCGACTTAACGCGCCTCACCGCACCTTTCACGAGCACTCCATGATCGATATTCAAGCCGTCCGCCATATAGCCGAAAGCGCTGGCCAACTCATCATGACGGTCTACCAGCGCGACTTCAGCGTGCAGGACAAGCCGGATGCCAGCCCCCTGACCGAGGCTGACCTGCTGGCCCATCGACACATCCTCGACGCGCTCACCGCACTGACGCCGGAAATTCCCGTCCTTTCGGAGGAGGCGGCGGATATCGACGGCGAGGTACGCTGCCGCTGGAGCCGTTACTGGCTGGTTGACCCGCTCGACGGCACCAAGGAGTTCATCAAGAAGAACGGTGAATTCACCGTCAATATCGCCCTGATCGAAGAGGGCGAGCCGGTCATGGGCGTGGTGCATGCGCCAGCCTTGGCCGTCAGTTACTGGGCCGCTCGCGAGAGTGGGGCATTCAAATCGGTAGGTCGGGAGCCAGCCCAGCCCATTCGCGTGGCGCCGCTGCCCGGCGATCACCAGCCATGGCGAGTGGTCGGCAGCCGCTCGCACGCCTCGCCCGAGTTCAATACCTTCATGGCCGACCTGCCCGACGCCGAGCTGGTAAGCATGGGCAGCTCGCTCAAGCTGTGTCTGGTAGCCGAAGGTCGAGCCGATCTCTACCCGCGCCTGGGACCGACCAGTGAGTGGGACACCGCGGCCGCTCATGCCGTGGTCAGTGCCGCCGGCGGGCGGGTATTGTCCTGGCCCGACCTGCAGCCGCTGCGCTACAACCAGCGCCCCGACAGCCTGCTCAACCCCTTCTTCATGGTCTGTGCCGAGCCGCATTCGGCCTGGTTGCCGGCCAGCACCGCCGAGGCAACCGGCATCGTTTACGAACATCGCGTACACGACAGCAAGTCGGAGGTGGTCTGGCACCGCACCCAGGTCAGTCAAGCCATGCGCGCCGCCAGCCTCCAGCAACGTCCATGCTGCATCTGGCTGACCGGTCTGTCCGGCTCGGGCAAGTCGACCATCGCCAACGCCCTGGAGCTGGAGCTGCATCAATCCGGCCAGCATACTTTCCTGCTCGACGGCGACAATGTGCGCCAGGGACTGAACCGCGACCTGGGCATGAGCGCCACCGACCGGGCGGAAAACATTCGCCGCATCGGCGAGGTAGCCAAGCTGATGGTGGACGCCGGGCTGATCGTGGTGACCGCGTTCATTTCGCCGTTCCGCGAGGATCGCGAGCGGGTACGCGCCATGTTCGGCAAAGGCGAGTTCATCGAGGTGTTCGTCGATACGCCTCTGGAAGAGTGCGAAAAGCGCGACCCCAAGGGCCTTTACCAGAAGGCACGGGAGGGCAAGATCCGCGACTTCACCGGTATCGACTCCCCCTATGAGGCTCCGGCCGATGCCGAAATCGTCCTGTACACCACGCAGATGGATGTCAAGCAGTGCGTCGCGCACATTCGCTCGGTCCTCGCGCAGAAGCCCGCAGAGCAGAGCACCGCACCATGATAGGCATCGTCTCCGCCGGCAACTTCGCCACCCGCCGGCCCCTGGCCACCCCGGGCGCCTGCAAGGCATCGCTGCCGATCGCCGACCAGCCGATGTCCGACCGTCAGGACCCGCTGTCGGCCGAGCAATTGGCTCGCCACACCGCCGCGCAAGACAAGGCTGCCCGATGAAGGTCATCGAAGCGACTCTGCCGGCCATGCCTACGGTTTCTGCGTGCTCAGCGAGATCGCTGACTTCCAGTACAAATGCGCCGACTTCGGTGCTGGAGACAGCAAGCTGCACGACGCCTGCCGGATTCCAGCGTCCGACTGGAAAAGCGATCTCGGAACCGTGCTGACAGGCATCTGAGACTGCCGCCCTCACGCATCAAGAACCCTCTCAGGCGCCCTGCGGGAGCATCCATGCCCAACCCCAAAAAACTGATCCTCCACATTGGCTTCCCCAAGACCGGCTCCTCGGCACTGCAGTCGTTCATGAGCGCCTCCGTGCCCTTGCTGGCGCGCGCAGGAGTGCACTATCCCAGCCCGGAGCCACAATCCTATATCGACAAGGGACTGTGCTCCGGCAATATCGTGCAACTCCTCTACGATCTCGACTATGTGGACACCGAGAAGGGAGTCGTGAAGTACCATCAGGACTTCAATCGACTCTTCGATCACATGATCGAGGCCGCCCGTCAATCCGACAAACCCTGCACGCTGTTTTCCGGAGAGGTGTTCTCGCAGTTCCCCGAAGAACATGTCGCGCTGCTGGCCGAGAAGACCCGCGACTTCGACGTGAGCGTGGTCGCTTTCGTACGCGATCCCTTCGACTTCGTCTGCTCCTCCTGGAAGCAGCGCGTCAAGAGAAGCGGGGCCTGCGACGACTTCAGGCAGGATGTCGAAACGAGAACCCGTGCCGGGGATATCGAAATGCTCGACGGCTACCGGAACTTCGACAGGTACTTCCAGGATTTCCGGATAATCAACTACGACCGCAGCAAGAAGGACGTGATTTCCGCCTTTCTGAACACCTCTGGCATCGAGCTTGACCGCGAACGGCCCGCTGCGGAAGCGAGCGGCAGGATCTTCAACAAGTCGCTGACCGCATCCCAGGCGAACCTGATCATCCAGATCAACTGCGAGTTCAAGGGATCGCCGATCGGCGCATTGTTCGTCGAGTTCCTGCTCAGACAGCCGTCGCAGGGCAGGGACACCTTCTACGATCGCGAGACGCACGCCGGGCTGCTGGAGGCGTACCGTGCAACCCTCGCCAGCATCAACCTGCGCCTGCCGGCCGGCGAAGCCCTTGCCACTACCCCGCGTGACCGCACGGAGTCTTCCGCCCACATCGACCCGCAGGATATCGCTCACCTTCTGGCGTTCTTCAAGCAGACCCTGCGCTACAAGCCGAGCAGCAACCCGCTGCGCAAACTGATGAATCTGGCCCTGCGCCTATTCTGGCGCCGCCTGCCGCTGAACTTCGATCCGGCCTCCTATGCCCTGCTCAACCCCGATCTTCCCCGCCGAGGCAGCAATCTCTACGCCCACTACATCGAGCAAGGACGCGAGGAAGGTCGCCCCTATCGCCTGAAAGGGCTGGAGAAAGGCTTCCAGTGGGAAGAACAAGGAGATCGGCAATAGGCCAGCTCCGCCCCGACGTCCGGCGGGGCTTGCGTCGGCGCGTCAGGCGCCGACGGCCGCGCGCCCGTCGGGTTGCGGCGCCTTGGCCCGGGTGAGCGTCAGCGCCGGCTTCTCGACCCAGTGCCAGGAGCCCAGCGCGCATAGCAGCGCGCCGAGCGTGGCCAGAACGACCATGCTCCACAAGCCGATGCCGGGCAGCAGGGCCGCCAGGGCCTGCTGCAAGGGGAAGGCATACAGGTAGAGACCGTAGGAATAGTCTCCACAGCGGTTGTAGGCGCGGACGCGACCACCCGGCACATAGGCCAGGAACAGCACCATGTACGGCAGGACCAACACGAATAGCGCCGCGAATGCACGGGGGTCGAACGCCGCCCCCAGCAGCCCGGCCAGCATCAGCAGGAAGACCCGCCAATCCATCGGCACATGCCGCCGGCCTATCTGCAAGGCGGCACCGGCAAAGAACATGGAAAGCAGGCGCAGCGTCGGATCGTCCGGAGCCCCCTGGGCAATCTCGACCAGGCGCAAGACGACCGCCGCGACGCAGACCACCAGCACCGCGACTCGGAACGCCTGCATCCGCCGCTCGCGCAGCAGCCCGAGCAACAGCCACAAGCCCAGCAGGTAGCCGTACATGCGCAGCTCCTGCGGCAGCGTCCACAGCGAGCCGTTGACGGCCAGGGGATAGGGGTTGCTCTCGAACACGCCCGGCAGCTTGTAGGTCACCCCTCCCAGCAGGGTGACGTTCTTGTAGAAGTACTTGAATACCTCCTTGCTGGAAAAATACTCCGCCAAGGACAGCCGGGTCAGCCAGGGCCCCAGCAGCAGCACCGTCAAGGTCACCATGACCAGCAGCGCCGGGAACACGCGATAGAAACGTCCCTTGAGGAAGTCGACAGACGACTGGCGGCGCAACAGGCTGCCGCAGACCAGAAAGCCGCTGATGACGAAGAAGATATCGACCGCAACTCCACCGAGGCTCATGCCCAGCAGAGCGCGCAAAGGCTCGCCTGCGCCCTTGCCGTCGGTAAGGGCATAACTGTGGCTGTAGAGCACGGCGAAAGCCGCCAGCACGCGCAGCAGATTGAAGTTGTTGTCGTGCCCGGCAAGGGCGGCATTGGCGTTCATTTACTCACCGTCATCAGTCAGAGGCCCAGCAGGTCACCCAGGTAACTCTTGCGCACCTGCCGCGCCGAGCGCAGATCAGGCTTGAACAACTGCCGCTGGCCGATCAGGAAGGCCAGGTAGGCCTCCGCCTTGCGCGAGTCGATGCCAACCTGCTCCAAGCCGTCGGGCAAGTCCCCCGCTTCCAGCTCATGGAACACCCCGGTGCCCGTGCCTATGCCCTTGCCGAAAGCCACGACCGGCATGTTCATCATCGCCGCCTCGAGCAGCAACGTGGAGTTGATGCCGACCACCAGGCCGAAGTCGGCCATGGTCCGGTACACATCCACGGAGCTTTCCTGATAGCTGACGTTGGCGTGCCACGGCAGGTTGGCCACCGGCGCGCTCGGATGCGGCCTGACCACGAAGCGATAGGCCGGGTAGCTCTGCGCCAAGCAGTCGACAAACTCGGCCATGCGCCGGAAGGGCGAGGCCAGGGTGATGTTGGTGTCGCTCTCGTCCTGCAGCGGCACGAGGATGGGCTTGTCGAGATCCGGCGCCTTGATCGCGAACGGCGGCGGCGAGGCGAAGAAGCCCAAGCCGGCCTTCTTGCGGTAGAACTCGCGGCGCCGCTTGTTGAACTCCTTGCGCGCCGCCGGCAGACAGTCGTCGTAGTGGCGACCGCTGAAACTCACCTCGGCATTGGTGCCGCTCGTATCGAAATACACCGTGCCGGCCTGGGGGAACCAGCCCAGCTCGGAAAACAGCACCTTCACACCATGGGCCTCGAGGCGAGCCCGGGTTTCCCGGTCGGCGTCCAGACGCCCGCCCCAGATGAAGGCATGGGTGAAGCGCTCGCCGGACAGCAGCTCATCGAGCGCGGCATGGTCGGCGACCCCGTGACACTCATGAGCTGCGAAGGCTTTCCTGCTGCGGATCTGCGGATTGAGGGCGAATGTCACCCGATGCCCCAGGCGCTGCAGACTGCGCGCCAGATTCAAGTAGTAGCCCGAGACGCTGCCCCAGCGCTCGGGACGGTCCTGCACACCAACGGCAAGGGTGAAGAGATAGCTGTTCATAGGTTCGACTGGACTTCCTTGACTCGTCGGGCCGGCGTACCGACATAGATGCCGCCATCCTCCAGATCGCGGGTCACCAGGGATCCCGCGCCGATGACGACATTCTTGCCGATGCGCACCCCGGTGAGGATCACCACGTCGGCGCCGATCCAGACGTTGCTGCCGATCCGCACGCTCCCGGAGATCAACGGCTGACGGGAGAACGGCAGGTCGGGATCGCTGACATCGTGGCTGGTGGAGATGATCCGCACCCCAGGCCCGATGATCACGTCGTCTCCGATGTCGATCTCGCCCGAGCCCTGCAGCCAGTTGTAGGCGCCGATGACCGAGCGCCGACCGATCGACACCCGCCCGCCGCACTCGATGATCGCGTAGTGGCGGATCTCGGCCTGATCGGCGAGAGTCAGACTGCCTTCCCGGGCCAGATCGATGACACAGCCCCCGCGCAGGGCGGCCTTGTCGCCCAGGCGCAGCACCGAGCGCTTGCCCACCTTGATCGAGCAGGCCTTGTCAAAGCGGCAACGCCTACCGAAGTCCAGTTGCGGTCGCTCCCGGCGCAGCAGATGCGCGGCCATGATCGCCAGGCGAAACAGCCGCGGCCGGATCAGCTCAAGCTTCATCAGCCCCCCCGACGAAAAAACGGTACAGCAATCGTCCAGCCACCATCTCAGTGCCCACCGGCCATCATGCGCCAGAGGCCGCGCAAGGTCTTGCCATTCCAGAAGCGCACGGGAAGACCGCGCAGCAGCTCTCCGGCCAGTGCCCGGTCCGTACCCGCGCACTTGAGCAGCATCGAGTTGCAAAAACGCGCGCAGACCTCGGCATAGGCCGGATGATCGGCGAAGTGCGCATAGGTCTTCAGCACGTTGTCCACCATGAAGCGGTAGTTCTTGTAGGTGTTGGTCGCGTGCACCCGATAACGGGCCAGCACGTCGGGCAGGACGTCCAGACTGTAGCCGGCACGAGTGATCTTCAGCTCGATCAGCAGATCCTCGAGACGGACCTGCGGGTCAAAGCCGCCGACTTTCTCCAGCGCCTCGCGGCGAAACAGCAGGGTCGGCGCCGGCGCTCCGGGCTTGCGGTCGAGGAAGACGTCCTCGAAGTCCAGGCGGCGCAACGGCAGGTTCTTCGGGGCATCGCGAAAGTCACCGTGCTCGTCGATCTCCTGGATATTGCCAGCGCAGATGCCCACTTCCGGCTTGCCCTGCAGGTAGGCGACCTGCCTGGCGATGCGCTCGGGCAGCATGATGTCATCGGAGCCGAAGGGCGCGATCAGGCTGCCCTTCGCCCGGGCGATGGCTTCGTTCAGGGTGCGTGACAGCCCCTGGTTCCGCTGGACACGGAAGTCAAAGCCGTGCGCTTCCTGCAGACGACGGATGCGCTCGACGCTGTCGTCCTTCGAGCCGTCGTCGACCACCAGCAGCTCGAGGTTGTCATAGGTCTGGGCGAGCACGCTCTCGATGCTCGCCTCGATGTAGGGCGCATGGTTGTACGACGCGATGATCACGCTAACCAGCGGGCGACTTGCTTCCTTGTTCAATGCATCAGCCTCCTTGAGTAATCACGCAACCAGGTACCCAAAGGCTCTGCCTCCTTGCGTGCATCTAGATACTTCTTCACCACCGCCCCCCGCACCTCGAGAACAGCCATGAGGGTCGGAATCCAAAAATATATCCAAAATGGCTTTGGCGAACTCACCATGCCATTTCCGGTAGCGATCAGCCCACCCCAGCCAATCAGCGCAATACCCAGCCAGCGCGACCGCCCCTTAAGGGCGACCGCAAAAAACGTCAATGCAAAACCCAAAAGGAAAACCACCCCACCAATCCCGCCCTTATAAAAAACCGAAACATAACTGCTATGCGGATGATAAAACTGACCCAGAAAGCGATAATCATCCGCACCACAACCCAACCATATTCCACACTCGGAAACGACTCTACGAACCGCATCCACCCAGATATCAAGCCGATAACTCATCCCCCTCTCCAGCAGCAACTCCCCCCACCCGGAAAAGTAAAGAGCAGCAGCCAAAAAGGCCACCACCAAGCTTCCGAACCAGAAAAGCCCTCCACGCAAAGCATAAAAAAACAGAAACCCCAGATAACCCAGAAGAGCCGACCTCGACTGAAAAACCAGAACACACATCAAAACCATCAAATTCAGAAAAGCGAACCCCAGGAGGAAAGCCAGCCGAGAGCGCTGCGAAAGACAGTTATCAAAGTAGAAAACCCAGAGAAAAGCCCAGCCACTGACAATACTCAACCCCCAATAAACCGGATTTATCTCCCACCCTAGAAAAACGGCATACCGAGACCAGGAACCACCAAAAAACCCCTGCCAAAGGCATTCAGCGGCAGCAATCAGAAACAGCAAAGTACTAAAAACGGCAAACCCAAAGATTACTCGCTCCAAATACCCCTCAACCCAAAGAAGCATGCAGGCAGAAAAAAACAAGACCATATAAATAATCTTCTTTAAATCCGCCAACTCCGAAGAGCAAAAAACAACCAAACCGGCAATAGCGACGAAAAGCCAGGCAAACCCAGCCAAAAAAACCGGCAGCGCGCGAGGCTTCCAAAGCAACCACCCGACACAGGGAATAGCGATAAACGCATAAAAAATATTATTTATAGCCTTTGAGGAAAGGGGGAAATAAAAAGAAACCAGAAAAACAAAAAAAGCCACAGAAAGAGCGACCCCAGAGCGCCCCCCTCCTAAAAAAGAAAACTCTTTCCCTCGCATGCTCAAGACCTACCAAAAGAACAAGTCATAAAAATTTTCCAGGAAAACTGGAGATCAAACCAGATTTCAGCCCCTCAATACCTGGCCGAGAATAGGACTCAGAAAAAACCTTGAATATCTGATCAACATCAAGACAATCGAATGAATTCAACGTAACTGGCGGCAACATGGCGAAAACCGAATAATAATCGCAGAACTTAAGCTCATCGATTATCCCCTGCGTGAACCTGACGCGCACATTCGGAATCCCCAGCGCATCCGCCACCACAAGTCCATGCAAGCTCGATGAAATAATAAAATCGCAACTGGCCATCTGCCTGAGAACGGGCTCGACGCCAGAATACACATCTATAAGACATACGGCGGGATTGAGCTCCAAAAGCCTCAAGGCATCCGGATGCTGGCGATCGACATAATGCGGGATAAATCCGACCTTATACTTCTTCACGATCGGCCAGTTGACCAAGAGATCCGCCAACAGGCCTGGATCGCCAAGGGCGACATTTTCCGCCCCCCCCTGAATACGACTCAACGTTTCCAAGCCACGCACAGCATGATAATAGTGGCGACCGCTGAAGGTCTCGCCAGGCTGTCCGCAACCGGCCCCCCAGACATGGATACGCCGCTTGAAGCCTAAAAACTTGGCCTTTCTTTCATTGCCCAAAATAGTACCGAGCGCCATCATGTCGGCCCGCGACAAGGGCGCATACTCTACGGACTGCCCAGAAACGGCGGCCACAATCAACGGAGAAAGAAAATCTCCGAAATTTCTTTTCCCGGGGTCTCGCTTGCCCGCTCCACGATGCCAGTAAAGCTTTATAGCCACTACTTACCCCTCACTTTCTGCGCAGGAAAAGCGCACAAAATACAGCAGCCTTCCAATCCTTACTGACAACGGGCCGACAATCGGCCGCAATCAATCCATAAAAATGGCTCGCCTGAGCCCAATAATCCATAAACCTGCTTACGTGTGCCTTACCTGCGGCAGAAACTCTCGGGCCCAAAGATGGATCCTCGCGAAGCCGACTCAAAATCGCCGAAAAACCGGCGAAATCATCGTACAGGAGCACGTTTTCACCATCGACGAGCCCAAGCGCTTCCTCCTCACCACCGCCCTGCCTGTGCGCTACCAGCAGACAGCCACAGGCCATGGCCTCGAAGTTCTTGGCCATGTACTCGCC
Source organism: Geopseudomonas aromaticivorans (assembly GCF_019097855.1). Taxonomy (GTDB): domain Bacteria; phylum Pseudomonadota; class Gammaproteobacteria; order Pseudomonadales; family Pseudomonadaceae; genus Geopseudomonas; species Geopseudomonas aromaticivorans. Next base: position 198,500 of record NZ_JAHRGL010000030.1, on the reverse strand, counting down.
CAAACCGATATCAGCACTGACGAAGACCCGGATACGATTGAGCATCTCTCGGTACTCATCGCCAGGCGAGGTCCGCAGCGTCTGCACACCGAATTTGGCGGTGGCATTCTCGAGAAACGTACGACGCTCCTCGTAGGCATCGCTAGCCAGCCGCCCGATGAAGCCCAACTCGATATCTCGCGAGCGCTGCGTGTCATAAAGCTTCGAGCTGTCATAGCCCTTGGGCAGAAAACAGGCATCCACCCCCAGCGCACGAAATCGTTCAGAAACTCGATACCCGGTAAAAATCACCCGCGCCTGCGGAACCTTGCGATAGAAAGCGGAAAACTTGCCAAACCAGCGAGAACTCCGAATGAACTCCTGGCATGCGTCCTCTTCATACAGAACCAGGCCAGCAATAGCGCTCAGCAAACGTGCGTGACGAGAGACATGGCGAAAAAGCAGGTCCAGCACGACGCGATCATAAGATTCAAGATCAAACCGCTTTAAAACCGCACCCAAGTGACGCTGCTCCTCCTTGGTCACATAGTGCAAGTCAACATCAGCGAGCTGTTGCAAACCCTCCCAGAGCAGATGATTGTCTGGCTCACGAGGCTTGCTGGTCAGTATCAGTACACGCATCTCAGCCACCCACCAGGAAACGCAAGCCCTTGCGCAGGTAGCTCCAGCGCAGCGCCTGCAGCGGGCTCAGGCGCACGGCCTGCTGGTAGAAGCGCTTGGCCGCGGCGCGGTCGCCGGCGTTCTGCGCGGCGCGGAACAGCGACAGGTAGCGCTGTGCGGTGTAGCGGCGGCGCAGCGGCTGGCACTCGGCGGGTAGGCCGGCGAACACCTCGCGGACCATGCCGAGGGCGTATTCCTCTTCGTTGTCGCGGTTATGCCGCAGGCTGTCGGCGTGCTTGTAGATCCGCGCCAGCGGCACGTCGGTCACCGCCACCGGGGCGCTGACCAGCAGGTGGGCGAACACCGGGATGTCCTCGCCGCTGCGCAGCCCTTCCGGGTAGGGGCGCTCCAGCAACAGGTCGCGGCGAAACAGCGAGCAGCAGTGGGAAATCGAGATGCGCTTGTGCAGCAGGTAGCGGCGCGCCAGCTCGCGCGGGCTGGCCGCCGGCACCGGGGTGGGCAGGCGCAGGCGCTCGCGGCCGTCCGGGTAGACCGACAGCTGGGCGCCGAGCACCATGCCCACCGCCGGATTGGCCCGCACCACCGCGAGCAGGGTGGCCAGCGCCTCGGGCAGCAGCTCGTCGTCGGCATCCAGCAGCAGCGCGTAGCGGCCGCGTGCCTCGCGGATGCCGTGGTTGCGCGCAGCGGCGGCGCCGGCGTTGGCCTGGTGGATCGCCCGCAGCTGCGGATGGCGCGCCACGTAGCCGGCCAGCACCTCGGCGGTGTTGTCGCGCGAGCCGTCGTCGACGACGATCAGTTCGACGTCGTCGGCCAGCTGCCCCAGCACCGAATCCAGCGCGCGGGGCAGCAGATGGGCATAGTTGTACGCCGGAATGACAACGCTGATCAGCGTCTCAGACGGCGTCATACCAGTCCACCCCGTCCTTGACCACCAGCACATCTTCCATGATCAGGTACTGCAGGTCGGAGCCGAAGAACATGTTTAGCGCGTCGGTCGGCGAGCAGACCATCGGTTCGCCGCGGCGGTTCAGCGAGGTGTTCAGCGACACGCCGTTGCCGGTGAGCTTCTCCAGCTCCAGCATCAGGTCGTACCAGCGCGGGTTGTGCCGGCGCTCGAGGACCTGGGCACGCGAGGTGCCGTCCTCGTGGACCACTTCCGGCACGCGGCTCTTCCACTCCTCGTTGACCTCGAAGGTGAAGGTCATGAACGGCGACGGGTGGTCGACCTTGAGCATCTGCGGCGCCACGGTATCCAGCATCGACGGGCAGAACGGCCTCCAGCGCTCGCGGAACTTGATCTGCTCGTTGATGCGGTCGGCCACGCCGGCCGCGCTCGGGCAGCCGATGATCGAGCGCCCGCCCAGCGCGCGCGGGCCGAACTCCATGCGCCCCTGGAACCAGGCCACCGGGTTGCCGTCGACCATGATCCTGGCGATGCGCGCGGTGGTGTTGTCGATGCGCTTGAACACCGGCTGCTTCGGATGGCGGGCGCAGGCGGCGATCACGTCCTCGTTGGAGTAGGCCGGGCCTAGGTAGACGTGCTCCATCTTCTCCACCGGCACGCCGCGGGCCACCGACACGTAGGCGGCGGCGCCAACCGCGGTGCCGGCGTCGCCGGAGGCCGGCTGGACGAACAGTTCCTTGACCTCGTCGCGGGCGATGATCTTCTGGTTGAGCTTGACGTTCAGCGCGCAGCCGCCGGCGAAGGCGATCTTGCCGGTCTGCTTGATGATGTCGCCCAGGTAGTAGTCCATCATCTCCAGCGCCAGCTTCTCGAACAGCGCCTGCATGCTGGCGGCGTAGTGGATGTACGGATCGTCGGCGATGTCGCCTTCGCGCTTGGGACCGAGCCACTCGATCAGCTTGGGCGAGAAGTAGTAGCCCTTGCCGTTTTCCTTGTAGCGGCGGAAGCCGATGACGTTGGCGTAGTCGGTGTTGATCACCAGCTCGCCGTTCTCAAACTTGGCCAGCCGCGAGAAGTCGTACTTGGCCGCGTCGCCGTAGGGCGCCATGCCCATCACCTTGAACTCGCCGTCGAGCATCTCGAAGCCGAGGAACTCGGTGATCGCGCCGTACAGGCCGCCCAGCGAGTCCGGATCGTAGAACTCCTTGAGCTTGTGGATCTTGCCGTTCTCGCCGTAGCCGAAGAAGGTGGTGGCGTACTCGCCCTTGCCGTCGATGCCCATGATCGCGGTCTTCTCGGTGAAGCCGGAGCAGTGGTAGGCGCTGGAAGCGTGGGCCAGGTGGTGCTCGACCGCCTCGATCTTGACCTTCTTCAGGTCGAAGCCGAGCTGCTGCAGGCACCACTGGATGCGCTGGCGGTAGCGCTTGTAGCGGCGATTGCCGAACAGGATGGCGTCGAGGGCGCGGTCCGGGGCGTAGGCGTAGCGCTTGGCGTACTGCCAGCGGGCCTTCTCGAAGATGCTGATCGGCGCGAAGGGAATCGCCACCACGTCGACGTCGCCCGGCTGGATGCCGGCCTGCTCCAGGCAGAACTTGGCCGACTCGTAGGGCATGCGGTTCTTGGCGTGCTTGTCGCGCACGAAGCGCTCTTCTTCGACGGCGGCGATCAGCTTGCCGTCGATGTAGAGGGCCGCGGACGGATCATGACTGAGAGCGCCGGAAAGGCCGAGGACGGTCAATGCCACAGATGTTTCCCTCTATCTATTCGGGCAGGTGCCGGGCACCTGCGGTAAACGTTTATCGAGCAACCGGTACAGGGCCGAGTCGGCCGGCCAGTTGCGCAGAAAGCGTGCGCGGTCTTTCGCGTAGGCCCGGGCGAAGCGCCGCGGGCAACGGTGCTGGCGCATGGCGTCGAGGTCGATCAGCGCCCAGCGGCCATCCTGCCAGAAGATGTTGTGCCCCTTGAGGTCGCCGTGGCTGATGCGCTCGCGCAGCAGCGCGGCGAACAGGCGGTCGAGGGCCAGCAGTTCGGCCTCCGGCGGCACGCCGGCCAGCCAGGGCTGAAAACGGGCGATTATATCCTGCCCCTGCAGATATTCGGTAACCAGCCAGGCGCGCCCGCGCAGCCAGCAGCGGCGCTGCTCCTGCACCGCCAGCGGCCGCGGCGTGGCGATGCCGAGCAGCTCCAGCCGGTTGGCCGCGCGCCAGCTGTGCCAGGCGCGGCTCGGCCGCCAGAAGCGCTTGAGCCAGTGCAGGGCATTCTTGACGTTGTAGCGCTTGACCAGCAGCGGCTGGCCGTCCAGCTCGACCCGCGCCACGGTGGCGGCGCCGCCGGTCTTGAAGAGGTGGCCGCGCTCGATATAACCGTCGAGGTCGTCCAGCAACGGCTGCAGCCGGGCGGCCGCCTCGCGGCGCACCACCTGCAGGCCGGAGGCGCCCACCCGGGCGCGGAACAGGCTGCAGTCGCGGCCGCTCTTGCGCAGGTAGTCGCGCAGGCGCCAGCGGCGCACCCCGGCGATCTCCCGGCGCAGCTCGGCCAGCGGCAAGGCATGGGTGGGATTGACCGCCCGGTAGCCATCCAGCAGCTCGCCCAGGAAGGGCTCCAGCTCGGCCGGCAGCTGGGCGAAGAACACGCCGAGGTTCTCCAGCGCCCGCCCCTGCCCCAGCGGCCGGCCGGCGTGCTCGGCCTGCACGCCGCCGCCGTCGATCAGGTACAGGCGCTCGCCCTGGCGCAGCAGGTTGTCCAGGTGCAGGTCGGCCTGCCACAGGCCGCGGGCGTGCATGCCCGCGATGGCGCCGAGCGCGGCGGCGAGCACCGCGCGCTGGGCTTCGCCGAGCAGCGGCTGCGCCGCCACCGCCCGCCAGGCGTCCCACAGGCTCTCGGCGCCCGCGATGAATTCGAACAGCAGCCAGCCGCCCTCATCCGCGGCGAAGCCTTCGGCCAGCAGCGTCGGCGTGGTCAGCCCCTGCTCGGCCAGCAGGCGCGCACCTTCGCACTCGCGGGCGAAATGGCGCTCGGCCTTGGCGCCCACCAGCAGCTTGGCCAGCACCGGGCGCCCCTGCCATTCGGCGCGGCCGACATAGCGCTGCCCGGGCAGCACGCGCAGCAGGCTGTACAGGCGCAGCTCGCCGTCCGGCAGCTGGATGCTCAGCGGCAGGCCCGGTGTGCGGCCGGCCCGGGCCAGCTCGGCCAGGGTCATCGGCGCGCCGCCTTGTCGCGACGGCGCAGCGCCAGGCGCTGCCACCAGTCGTCCACCGCCGCGTCAGCGCCCAGGTAGGTCCTCAGGAACAGGCGCACCTCGGCCTCGCCCCAAGCGTCGGCGCGGCGCAGCAGGGTTTCCAGGTCCTTGATCCGGTCGCGCCGGCCGAAGCGCAGCGGCCGGGTCTTCTCCAGGTCGATCAGGCAGGCGGCGTACCCCGCGCCCTGTGCGCGCAGGAAGACGTGCTTGGGATAGAAGCAGCCGTGCAGTTGCCCAGCCGCGTGCAGCCGCCGCGCCAGCTCGCCGACCGCGACGATGATCGCCTGCTGCTGCGCTGCCGTCAGGCTGTCCCACCTCTGCCCCAGGCCGTACAGATCGGTCCAGCCGTCCAGGGCGCGGGTCAGCAGGATCGCCCGGCGCTCGCCGGCCACCTTGCGCTCGGCATAAAAGGCCGCCTGCAGCGCCGGGATGCCCAGCTCGCGGTAGCGCTGGATGTTGCGCAGCTCGCGGGCGAAGGTCGGCTCGCCCAGCGGATGCGCCAGGCTGCGGGTCAGGTGGTTGCGCTGGCGCTTGAGGTAGTAGGCGGCACCGTCCAGCTCCAGCCGGCAGACGCTGCTCCAGCCGCCGCGCTCGGTATTCGGCTCGTCCACCGCCGGCAGCTCGAGGGCCCACAGCGCGTCGTAGTCGGCCAGGCCGTGACGCTCGAGGCGCGCACGGTCCTCGGCGGCGATGAAGTCGCTCATTCGCGTCCCTCGAAGAATTCGACGATCTGGCGGATACGCCGCTTGTCGCTGGCATTCAGCCGGCGGCGGTCGCGGTACTGCAGGTAGAAGCGCAGGCGCTGGGTGCGCGACAGCACCCGCTTGGCCACCTTGTCCAGGCAGGCGAGGTCCTTGGTGATCCGATAGCGCAGCACCGGCCCCCACCAGAAGCTGCCGCACGGACAGTCGATCAGGTATACCTCGCCGGCCGGATCGACCAGCAGGTTGCGCCACTTCAGGTCGTTGTGGGTGAAGTGGTGGTCGTGCAAATGCCGTGTGGCCACGGCCACCTTGCGGCTGGTCTCGCGCACCCAGGCGGCATCGCGCAGGCGCGCATCCTGGCGATAGGCCAGGGTCGCCAGATCCTCGGTGCCCACCAGCTCGCGGGTGATGACTGCGCCGCGGACGAAGGCGCCGGCACGCCGCTCCAGGCCCCAGGCGACGATGCTCAGGGTGGGGATGCCCCACTTGGCGAAGCGCCGCAGGTTCTGCCACTCGGCCTTGACCCGCGGCCGCGCCAGATAGGGACGCAGCCCCTTGCCGCCATGGCGGTAGCGCTTGACGTAGTAGCGCACGCCGGCGCGCTCGACGCGGATCAGTTCGGTCATCAGGTCGTAGGTGATGCGCTCGCCCTCGAGGGCGAACACCGCATCCAGGCTGCCGAAGTCGGCCGCCAGCGGCGCGTAGTGCGGATCGAGATTCCAGCCGGCCATCAGAGCGCGTCCCCGTAACGCTGCTTGCGCGCGTACAGCTTGGCCGCCTTGCCTTCCAGCCAGGCCAGCAGGCGCGCTTCGTCGCGCAGACTGTCGCGCAGCGGGTGCTGGAAGTAGGTCTTGAGAAAGCGCAGCTTGTCGCGGCGGGTCAGACCGATGTCCAGCGCCGAGAAGTACAGCGCGGCCAGGTCCTTATCGCGCCAGCGCGCCGGCACGGCGGCGCGGGTCTGCGCGCGGTGCAGGTCGATCACCGACAGGCGAAAATCGTCCGCCGTCACCGGCCGGTCGGTATGCAGCAGGAAGTGACAGATGTAGCAGTCGCGGTGGTTGACCCCGGCGCGGTGCATGCCGCCGACCATCGTGGCGACCCGCTGGATCAGCGCGCGCTTGAGCCGCGGTTCGGGCGGGGTGGTGAGCCAGTCGAGGCTGAAGTCTTCCAGGCTGACGGTGGGCGCCAGCTCCTCGGTGACGATGAACGAGTGCTGGGTCGCCGGATTGCTGCCGCGCTCGCCGAAGGCCACGGCGGTCATGGTCGGCACACCGACCGCGGTGAGGCGCTGGATCGCCGTCCACTCCTGGCCGGCGCCAAGTACCGGCAGCTTGGCGGTGAGCAGGTTCTTGACGATCTCGCCCCAGCCGATGCCACGGTGGATCTTGACGAAGTAGCCGCGCCCGGCCACCTCGGTGCGCAGGGTGCGGCGGCCTTCCAGCTCGCGGTAGACCTGGCCGTCGAGGCGTTCGACCTCGGCGAAGGCGTCCTTGCCCTGCCACAGCGACTTGAAGGGCTCGGCGAGGATCAACTTCATACGCCCTCCCCGAGGATCACGTCGGCCGCACGCTGCGGCATGGAGTAGAGGTCGGCCGTGTCGGCGTAGGCCAGGCCGTTGGCGGCCCAGCGGGCGCGGGCGGCATTGTCGGCGAGCATTTCGGCCAGCATGCGGTTGAGTTGCTCCTGTGCGAACGGACTGGGCAGCACCCGGCCGCAGTCGGCCTCGCTGATGTAGTGGGCGTAGCCGCAGACGTCGGTGACCAGTACCGGCAGGCCGGAGACCAGCGCCTCGAGCAGCACGGTGCCGGTGTTCTCGTTGTAGGCCGGATGGATCAGCAGGTCGGCACCGAGCAGAAAGCGCGGGATGTCGCTACGGCCTTTGAGGATCTGCACCTGCTCGGACAGGCCGAGGGCCTTGACCTGCAGCAGGAACGGCTTGGGGTCGTCCTGGCCGATGGCAATCAGCCGGGTGCGCCGCTGCAGCTCGCGCGGCAGGCTGGCCAGCGCCTTGAGGCTGCGATCGAGGCCCTTGGTCTTGAAGCCGGAGCCGATCTGCACCAGCAACAGATCGTCGTCGGCCAGCGCGAACTCGCGGCGGAACTCCGCGCGGATCTCTGCGGCATTGGCCGGCGCGCGGCGATCCTGGGCGATGCCCGGCGGCAGCAGGTGGAAGCGCTGGGCCGGGGTGGCGTAGTGCTTGACGAACAGCGGCTGCTGCACCTCGGAGATCATCAAGATCTCGGTGTGCGCCTCGGCGGCGAACACCGCGCGCTCGTACTCGGCGAAGTGCCGGTAGCGCTTGCCGAAGCGGTACAGCGGGTTGCGCAGGGTCTGTGCCTTGTCCTCGTAACAGCCGTCGGCGGCATAGTAGACGTCGAGGCCGGGCATCTTGTTGAAACCGACCACCCGGTCGACCGGATCGCGGGCCAGATCGGCGGCCAGCCAGGCGCTGAACTTCTCGTTGCGCCGATGATTGAAGAAGGCCTTGATCGGCGCCACGCGCACGTCGAAGCCGGACGGCACCGCGCCTTCCCAGATCGGCGTGTAGACGCGGATCGCATGACCGCGACGCTGGCACTCGAGGGCGATGCGCATGAAGTCGCGCTGCAGGCCGCCGAAGGGGAAGTACTTGTAGAGCACGAAAGCCAATTGCATCAGGCGATTCTCTCCGCCAGCAGGGCCTGCAGTTCGCCCGCCACGCGCATGGGGTTGAGGCGGGTGAAGCACAGCGGCAGTTCGCTGGCCAGGTCGAAGCGCTGGCGATCCTCGGCCGTAGGCTGGTAGGCGCAGGTCTTCTTCAGGCAGGGCGCGCAGGGGAAATCGCTGGCCAGGTGCAGCTGGCCGCGGCCGTAGGCGCCGGTGAAGCCCGGGTTGGTCGGGCCGTAGAGGGAGATGGTCGGCACATCCAGCGCCGCGGCCAGATGGCCGAGACCGGTGTCCACCGCCACGCAGGCGCGGGCGCCGGCCAGCTCGGCGGCGACGCCGGCGAGATTCAGTTTCGGCAGCACGTTGACCCGTTCCAACCCGGCGGCGATGCGCTCGGCGCGCGCCTGCTCCTCGGCATTGCCCCACGGCAGGCGGATCGCCCAGCCCTGAGCACTGAGGCGCTCGGCCAGCTCGCGCCAGTAGCGCTCCGGCCAGTGCTTGGTGACCCAGGTGGTGCCGTGCAGGAACAGCAGGTAGGGCTCGTCGTCACGCCCGGCGAGCAGGCGCTGGCGATCCAGCGCATAGTCGCCGCTGCCGCTCGGCAGTTCGTAGCCGAGAGCCTGGGCGAACAGCTGGCGCACCCGCTCCACCGCGTGCACGCCCCAGGGCACCGCATAGCCGCGGTCGTAGAAGCGACTGGCCAGCGGCTCGCGGGCACTGGCGCGGTCCAGCCCGGCGACCGGCGCCTGGACATAGCGGGTGAGCAAGGCGCTCTTCAGCAAGCCTTGGGCGTCGATCACCAGGTCGTAGCGCTGTTCGTTCAGGCGCGCCTTGAACTGCCGCCATTCGCCGCCGCGCAGGGTGCTCCACAGATTCTTGCGCCAGCGGCGCAGGGCCACCGGGATCACCCGCTCGACCGCCGGGTGCCAGGTGGGAATCTCGGCGAAACCCTCCTCCACCACCCAGTCGAAACGGATGCCGGGGATGGCACGCATGGCGTCGGTCAGCGCCGGCAGGCTATGGATGACGTCGCCCAGCGACGAGGTCTTGATCAGCAGAACGCGCACTCAGTGCTCCTGCGGCAACGGATCGGCCAACGGCTCGCCGGCCAGGCGCTGCAGGGCGTCGAGCACCGGCTGCGGCTGCAGGTCGCGCAGGCAGTTGTAGTGGCCGAAGCGGCAGGTGCGCTCGAAGCACGGGCTGCAGTCGAGGCCGAGGCGGACGATCTCCACCTGCTCGGCCAGCGGCGGGGTGAACTGCGGCGAGGTGGAGCCGTACACCGCCACCAGCGGGCGGTTCAGGGCGGCGGCCACGTGCATCAGTCCGGAGTCGTTGGACACCACGGCATCGGCGCAGAACATCAGGTCGATGGCCTCGGCCAGGCTGGTTTCGCCGGCCAGGTTGACCGCCTCCTCCTGCAGGCCGGGGAGCAGCTCCTCGCGGATCGTCTCGCCCACCTGGTGGTCGTTCTTCGAGCCGAACAGCCAGACCTGCCAGCCGGCGCGGATCTTCGCGTCGGCTACCGCGGCGTAGTGCTCGGCCGGCCAGCGCTTGGCCTCGCCGAACTCGGCGCCGGGGCATAGCACCAGTACCGGGCGGTCCAGGCTCAGGCCGAACTTCTCCAGCGCCGCCGCGCGGCTGACCGGGTCGATCTCCAGGCGCGGCCGCGGATAGGGCTGCGCCAGGGCGGCGCCCGGCTCATAGGCCAGGGCCATGAAGCGCTCGATCATCAGCGGGTAGCGCTGCTTGTCCAGCGTGCGCAGGTCGTTGAGCAGGCCGTAGCGCAGCTCGCCCTTCCAGCCGGTGCGCTTGGGGATGCCGGCGAAGAACGGCACCAGCGCGGATTTCAGCGAGTTGGGCAGCAGGATCGCCTGGTCGTACTGGCCGGCCAGCGACTTGCCGATGCGCCGGCGGCCGGCGAGGTCGAACACGCCGTGGCCGAACGGGAAGCTCAGCGCAGCGTGCACCTCGGGCATGCGCTCGAGGATCGGCCGGCTCCAGTCGGGAGCCAGCACGTCGATCTGGCAGTCGGGATGACGCTGCTTCAGGCACTGGAACAGCGTCTGCGCCATCACCATGTCGCCGACCCAGGAGGGACCTACGATCAGTATTCTCATGCGATTTCCGAAATGAACGGGGAGGCTTGCGCCTCCCCGTCACTGGCTTTCTGACTCACGCATCCAGCCGTGAAGCCTGCTGTCGCTTCACTTGACCAGAGTGCGCCACTCGGCATGGGCATCGGTCTTGCCGGTGACCAAGTCGAAGTAGGCCTTCTGCAGCTTCTCGGTGACCGGGCCGCGGCGGCCGATGCCGATCTGGCGGCCGTCCACTTCGCGGATCGGCGTGACTTCGGCGGCGGTACCGGTGAAGAAGGCCTCGTCGGCGATGTACACCTCGTCGCGGGTGATGCGCTTCTCGACGATCTCGATGCCCTGCTCGCGAGCCAGGGTCAGCACGGTGTTGCGGGTGATGCCGTTGAGGCAGGCAGTCACTTCGGGGGTGTAGATCACGCCGTTCTTGACGATGAACACGTTCTCGCCCGAACCCTCGGCCACGTAGCCTTCCGGATCCAGCAGCAGGGCCTCGTCGGCACCGGCGGACACCGCTTCCTGCAGGGCCAGCATCGAGTTGACGTAGGCGCCGCTCGACTTGGCGCGGGTCATGGTGATGTTGACGTGGTGACGGGTGAACGAGCTGGTGCGGATCTTGATGCCGTTTTCCAGCGCTTCGTCGCCCATGTAGGCGCCCCAGTGCCAGGCCGCGACGATCACGTGCACCTTCAGGTTGTCGGCGCGGATGCCCATGCCTTCCGAGCCGTAGAAGGCCAGCGGACGGATGTAGGCGCTTTCCAGACCGTTGTCGCGCACGGCGGCCTTGGTGGCCTCGTTGATTTCGTCCTTGGTGAACGGAATCTTCATGCCCATGATGTGGGCGGAATCGAACAGACGGTCGGTATGCGCTTCCAGGCGGAAGATCGCGGTGCCCTGCGGGGTGTTGTAGGCGCGCACGCCCTCGAACACGCCCATGCCATAGTGCAGGCTGTGGGTCAGCACGTGGGTGGTCGCGTTGCGCCACTGCACCATTTCACCGTCATACCAGATCACGCCATCACGATCGGCCATCGACATTTTTTGCCAGCTCCTTCAAGAATTCGTGTTTGCCTTCAGTCCACCCGCGGACCGCATGACGCCTGGCGTCACGCGCCGCACTTCTGCCTGCGGCAGCCAGGTCGCCCGCGACCTGCCGCCTACGCGAGCCCCAGCTCGCGCCAGATCCGCATCACGCCGCGGCGCTCCTCGTGGAAGTGGTCGCCACTCACGACGCCGGCCTGTTTCTGCAAGGCCAGGCGGTGGGCAGCTGCGCGATAGGCCTTGTAGGCCTCCTGCAGAAGACGGACGTCGGCGCCGGCGATCAAGCCAGCCCGCTCCAGCCCTTCCAGAATGCGGATGTTGTCGGTGAAACGCAGCAGTTCAGGGTACTGCCGCGACCAGGCGAGAACGGCATATTGCACCATAAATTCGATATCGACGATACCACCGGCATCGTGCTTGAGATTGAAGGTCGCCGCCGCGTCGAACGCCTCCGCCGCGGTGCCGCCGGCGGTGCTCTTGGTGCCCAGGTTGTCGCGCATCTTGGCGCGCATCTCGCTGACTTCGCTGCGCAGCGCGGCGCCATCGCGCTCGCGGCCGAGCACGCGGGCGCGGATCAGCTCGAACTGCTCGGCCACCGCTTCGGAGCCGGTCAGCTTGCGCGCGCGCACCAGCGCCTGGTGCTCCCAGGTCCAGGCCTCGCTTTCCTGGTAGCGCTCGAAGGCCGCCAGCGAGCTGGCCAGCAGGCCGGACACGCCGGAGGGGCGCAGGCGCATGTCCACTTCGTACAGGGCGCCGGAGGCGGTCTGCGCGGTGAGCAGGTGGATGATGCGCTGGCCCAGGCGGGTGTAGAACTGCGCGCTGTCGATCGGCTTGGCGCCGTCGGTCTCGGTCTGCTGGTCGCCGCTGTGGACGAACACCAGGTCGAGGTCGGAGCTGTGGCCCAGCTCGATGCCGCCGACCTTGCCGTAGCCGACGATGATGAAGTCCGGTTCGCTGGCCACGCTGCCGTCGGCGCGGCGTGGGTAGCCGTGCTTCTGAGCGACCTGGCGCCAGCCCAGCTGCAGGACCTGTTCGAGGATCGCCTCGGCCAACCAGGTCAGGTAGTCGCTGACCTTCATCAGCGGCAGGCTGCCGGCGATCTCCGAGGCGGCCACGCGCAGGCCGTGGGCCAGCTTGAAGTGGCGCAGCGCCTCCATCTGCTGCTCGAGGTCGTCCTCGGGAATCCGCGTCAGCCGCTCGCGCAGCTCGGCGGTCAGCTCGGCCTTGCCGGGCGGACTGTACAGGCGCCCCTCATTGAGCAGCTCGTCGAGCAGCAGCGGGAAGCGCGCGATCTGCTCGGCCACCCACGGGCTGGCCGCGCACAGGGTCAGCAGGCGCTCCAGCGCCCCGGGGTTCTCGCTGAGCAGCACCAGGTACGCCGAGCGCCGCGCCACCGCCTCGACCAGCGGCAGCAGGCGTTCGAGCAACAGGTCCGGAGTGCCGTGGGCGACCATGGCCGCCAGCAGACGAGGCATGAAGGCGTCTAGCCGCTCGCGGCCGAGGCGCTGCATGGCGCGCACCGGCGAGGCATGCTGCAGGCCCTCGATGCGCTGCCAGGCGACGGCCGCATCGGCGAAGCCGGCCTCGCGCAGCTGGTGCCGGGCGGCCTCCGCCTCCAGCGCGTTCTGCCACAGCGCCAGCCACTCGTCGCCGATGCCGGCCAGATTGGCCCCGCCCTCGTCGTCGGGATCGGCGATCACCTGACGGAAATGGAAGTCGATGCGCCCGCGCCAGTAGGCCAGGCGGTCGAGCAAGGCATTCCAGCCGTCGAAGCCCATGATGAAGGCGACCCGCGCGCGTTCCAGCTCGCCGTCGGGGAGCATCTGCGTCTGCCGGTCGGCGATGGCCTGCAGGGCGTGCTCCAGGTAGCGCAGGAAGCAGTAGCCCTCCGTCAGCTCGTCCACCACCGGCGCCGGCAGGTAGCCCTGCCCGGCCAGGGTGGCGAGCACCTTGAGCAGCGGCCGCTGCTGCAGGCTGAGGTCGCGCCCGCCGTGGATCAGCTGGAAGGCCTGGGCGATGAACTCCACCTCGCGAATGCCGCCAGCGCCGAGCTTGATGTTCTCGGTCATGCCCTTGCGGCGCACCTCCTGCTGGATCAGCTGCTTCATGGTGCGCAGCGCCTCGATCGCCGAGAAGTCCAGGTAGCGGCGATAGACGAACGGCCGCAGCATCTGCTGCAGCTGCGCGCCGGCGGCCTGGTCGCCGGCCACCACGCGCGCCTTGATCATCGCGTAGCGCTCCCAGTCGCGGCCCTGGTCCTGGTAGTACTGCTCCATAGCGGCGAAGCTGTACACCAGCGGGCCGCTGGAGCCGTAGGGGCGCAGGCGCATGTCGACGCGGAACACGAAGCCGTCGACGGTCAGCGCGTCCAGCGCCTTGATCAGCTTCTGCCCCAGGCGGGTGAAGAATTCCTGGTTGTCCAGCGCGCGCCGCGCGCCCACGGTCTCGCCGCCTTCCGGGTAGGCGAAGATCAGGTCGATGTCCGAGGACAGATTGAGCTCGAAGGCACCGAGCTTGCCCATGCCGAGGACCACCAGGTGCTGGGCCTCGCCGCTGCGCCCGCCGATCGGCGTGCCGGACTGCTCGCACAGCCGCGCGTACAGCCAGTGGTAGGCCAGGTCGATGCTGGCGTCGGCCAGCTCGGAGAGGTCGCGGCAGGTCTCGGCCAGGTCGGCCAGGCGGTTGACGTCGCGCCAGATGATCCGCAGCTGCTGGCGGTTGCGGTAGCGGCGCAGGCAGCGCGCCAGCTCGTCTTCGCTGCTGCAGCCGGCCAGCGCCTGCGCCAGCTGGTCGCGCAGTTCGCCCGCCGCCAGAGCGCGCTCCAGCTCGCCGCTGGCGGCCAACTCGAGGAGCATCTGCGGGTCGCGCGCCGCCTGTTCGGCGACGAAATCGCTGGCCCCCAGCACCCGCTCCAGCGCCTCGCGGCGCACCTGCGGCCAGGCCGCCAGCGCGGCTTGCCCGCCCTCGTCGAGGTGCGACTGGAAAGTCTGCCGGGCGTGTTCGACCAGCGCGTGCAACTCCGCCGGCAAGATGGTCAGGGAGGGAAGGCTCATGATCTATCCTTAGCGGCACCTTGGCCGCCGCCGTCGAGGCGCGCTGTAGTTTTGCTACTCAACTTTTGTCGTAGGGAGCTGCTTTTGTCGCAAACATGTAGTAAAACTACACGAGTCGCCGGGTGACCCCTGGCAGGTGGAGCACGCTGCAACAGCGTCGCAACCCGAAAACCACAAAATCCGCCGCGATCGCCCACAAGCCCGACCGCGCTTTATATACGGCTTTCGATTCTGGAAGCCTTTCCGCCCTGGAGCAAGCCATGCAAGATCTCGATCCCGTCGAAACCCAGGAATGGCTGGACGCCCTGGAGTCCGTCCTCGATCGTGAAGGTGAACCCCGCGCCCAGTATCTGCTGACCCGCCTGGGCGAGCAGGCCTCGCGCACCGGCACCCAGCTGCCGTACGCCATCACCACACCGTACCGCAACACCATCCCGGTGACCCACGAGGCACGCATGCCGGGCGACCTGTTCATGGAACGGCGCATCCGCTCGCTGATCCGCTGGAACGCCCTGGCCACGGTGATGCGCGCGAACAAGAAGGACCCGGACCTGGGCGGCCACATCTCCACCTTCGCCTCCAGTGCCACCCTGTACGACATCGGCTTCAACTACTTCTTCAAGGCGCCGACCGAAGAACACGGCGGCGACCTGATCTACTTCCAGGGCCACGCCTCCCCCGGCGTCTACGCCCGCGCCTTCCTCGAAGGCCGCATCAGCGAAGACCAGCTGAACAACTTCCGTCAGGAGGTGGACGGCAACGGCCTGTCCTCCTACCCGCACCCGTGGCTGATGCCGGACTTCTGGCAGTTCCCCACTGTGTCGATGGGTCTGGGTCCGATCCAGGCGATCTACCAGGCGCGCTTCATGAAGTACCTGGAGCACCGCGGCTTCATCCCCGCCGGCAAGCAGAAGGTCTGGTGCTTCCTCGGCGACGGCGAGACCGACGAACCGGAATCCCTCGGTGCCATCGCCCTGGCCGGCCGCGAGAAGCTCGACAACCTGATCTTCGTGGTCAACTGCAACCTGCAGCGCCTCGACGGCCCGGTGCGCGGCAACGGCAAGATCATCCAGGAACTCGAAGGCGTGTTCCGCGGGGCCGACTGGAACGTGGTCAAGGTGATCTGGGGCCGCATGTGGGACCCGCTGTTCGCCAAGGACACCAAGGGCCTGCTGCAGAAGCGCATGGACGAGGTGGTCGACGGCGAGTACCAGAACTACAAGGCCAACAACGGCGCCTTCGTCCGCGAGCACTTCTTCGGTGCCCGTCCGGAGCTGCTGGAGATGGTCAAGGACCTCTCCGACGAGGAAATCTGGAAGCTCAACCGCGGCGGCCATGACCCGTTCAAGGTCTATGCAGCCTACCACGAGGCGGTCAACCACACCGGCCAGCCGACCGTGGTGCTGGCCAAGACCATCAAAGGCTACGGCACCGGATCCGGCCAGGCGCAGAACATCACCCACAACGTCAAGAAGGTCGACCTGGAAAGCCTCAAGGCCTTCCGCGACAGCTTCGGCATCCCGATTCCGGACGACAAACTCGAAGAGCTGCCGTTCTACAAGCCGGAGCCGGACAGCCCGGAAATGAAGTACATGCTGAAGAGCCGCGAGAAGCTCGGCGGCTTCGTGCCGCAGCGCCGCAGCAAGAGCTTCAGCATCCCGACCCCACCGCTGGAAACCCTCAAGGCAATCCTCGACGGCACCGGCGACCGCGAAATCTCCACCACCATGGCCTTCGTGCGCATCCTCTCGCAGCTGGTCAAGGACAAGGATCTGGGTAGCCGCATCGTGCCGATCATCCCGGACGAGGCACGCACCTTCGGCATGGAAGGCATGTTCCGCCAGCTCGGCATCTACTCCTCGGTCGGCCAGCTGTACCAGCCGGTCGATAAGGACCAGGTGATGTTCTATCGCGAGGACAAGAAGGGCCAGATCCTCGAGGAAGGCATCAACGAGGCCGGCGCCATGTCCAGCTGGATCGCTGCAGCCACCGCCTACAGCACCCACAACCAGCCGATGCTGCCGTTCTACATCTTCTATTCGATGTTCGGCTTCCAGCGCATCGGCGACCTGGCCTGGGCGGCTGGCGACAGCCGTGCCCGTGGCTTCCTGATCGGCGGCACCGCCGGGCGCACCACCCTCAACGGTGAAGGCCTGCAGCACGAGGACGGCCACAGCCACATCCTGGCGTCGACCATCCCCAACTGCCGCACCTACGACCCGACCTATGCCTACGAAATGGCGGTGATCATCCGCGAAGGCATCCGCCAGATGACCGAAGAGCAGCAGAACGTGTTCTTCTACCTGACCGCGATGAACGAGGCCTACGCCCAGCCGGCCATGCCGCAAGGCGTCGAGGACGGCATCATCAAGGGCATGTACCTGCTCGAAGAGGACAAGCGCGACGCCGGCTGCCATGTGCAGCTGATGGGCTCCGGCACCATCCTGCGCGAAGTGCGCGAGGCGGCGAAGATCCTCCGCGAGGAGTACAACGTCGGCGCCGACGTGTGGAGCGTCACCAGCTTCAACGAACTGCGCCGCGAAGGCCTGGCCGTCGAACGCCACAACCGCCTGCATCCGGAACAGAAGCCGCAGCTGACCTACGTCGAGCAGTGCCTGTCCGGTCGCAAGGGTCCGGTGGTCGCCTCCACCGACTACATGAAGCTGTTCGCCGATCAGATCCGCCAGTGGGTCCCGGTCAAGGAATACAAGGTGCTCGGCACCGACGGCTTCGGCCGCAGCGACAGCCGCAAGAAGCTGCGCCACTTCTTCGAGGTGGACCGCTACTGGGTGGTACTGACCGCGCTGGAGGCCTTGGCCGACCGCGGCGAGATCGAGCGCACCGTGATCGCCGAAGCCATCGCCAAGTTCGGCATCGACACCAACAAAGCCAACCCGCTGGATTGCTGAGGAGAGAAGCGATGAGTGAACTGATTCGCGTACCCGATATCGGCAGCGGCGATGGTGAAGTGATCGAACTGCTGGTCAAGGTCGGCGACCGCATCGAGGCCGACCAGAGCCTGCTGACCCTGGAGTCCGACAAGGCCAGCATGGAGATCCCCGCGCCCAAGGCCGGGGTGATCAAGAGCCTGAAGATCAAGCTGGGCGACAAGCTGAAGACCGGCGACGAACTGCTCGAGCTGGAAGCCGAGGGCGCCAGCGCCGCGGCTCCCGCCGTGAGTGCGCCGGCGGCCCAAGCCCCGACGGCCGCCCCGGTGGCTGCCGAGCCTGCCCCTGCACCTGCAGCGCCGGTCGGCGAAAGCCTGCAGCAGGTGCATGTGCCGGACATCGGCTCGGCCGGCAAGGCACGCATCATCGAACTGCTGGTCAAGCCCGGCGACGTGGTCGAAGCCGACCAGTCGCTGCTGGTGCTGGAGTCGGACAAGGCGAGCATGGAAATCCCCTGCCCGCAGGCCGGCACCGTCGACAGCGTGGCGGTCAAGCTCAACGACGAGGTCGGCACCGGCGCGCTGATCCTCACCCTGCGCGTGGCCGGTGTTGCGCCGGCCGCCGCGCCCGTGACCGCCTCCGCACCGGCTCCGGCTCCGGCTGCAGCGCCTGCCCCGGCAGCGGCAGAACCGCCTGTGGCGGCCATCGCCCCGCTGGTCGAGGCGCCCAAGCGCCCGGCCGGCAAGGTGCACGCCGGCCCGGCGGTACGCATGCTGGCCCGCGAGTTCGGCGTGGAGCTGGTCGACGTGCCGGCCAGCGGCCCGAAAGGCCGGGTGGTCAAGGAAGACGTGCAGGCCTACGTCAAGGCGATGATGAACAAGGCCAAGGCCGCGCCGGCAGCCGGCGCAACCTCCGGCGCCGGCATCCCGCCGATTCCGGAAATCGACTTCAGCCGCTTCGGCGAAGTGGAAGAAGTGGCAATGACCCGCCTGATGCAGGTCGGCGCCGCCAACCTGCATCGCAGCTGGCTCAACGTGCCGCACGTGACCCAGTTCGAGTCGGCCGACATCAGCGAGCTGGAAGCCTTCCGCGTGGCGCAGAAGGCGGCGGCCGAGAAGGCCGGCGTCAAGCTGACCGTGCTGCCGTTCCTGCTCAAGGCCTGCGCCCACGTGCTGCGCGAGCTGCCGGACTTCAACAGCTCGCTGGCCCCCAGCGGCAAGGCGCTGATCCGCAAGAAGTACGTGCACATCGGCTTCGCCGTGGACACCCCGGACGGACTGCTGGTGCCGGTGATCAAGAACGTCGACCAGAAGAGCCTGCTGCAACTGTCCGCCGAGGCCGCCGAACTGGCGGAGAAGGCGCGCACCAAGAAGCTCTCCGCCGACGACATGCAGGGCGCCTGCTTCACCATCTCCAGCCTCGGTCACATTGGCGGCACCGGCTTCACGCCGATCGTCAACGCGCCGGAAGTGGCGATCCTCGGCGTGTCCAAGGCGAGCATGCAGCCGGTGTGGGACGGCAAGGCGTTCCAGCCCAAGCTGATGCTGCCGCTGTCGCTGTCCTACGACCACCGGGTGATCAACGGCGCCGCCGCGGCGCGCTTCACCCGTCGCCTGGCCGACCTGCTGGCGGAGATCCGTTCGCTGCTGCTGTAAACGCCGCGCACGTCCGCCGCACCAACAACAACTCCGCCAGCTGGCGGGGTTGTTGTTTTCAGCCAGCCGAAGAACTCAGCCTTTCTGCAGGTCGCGGATCAGAAAGGTCATCGCCTTGGCCAGCTCGGCCACCCCGGTGTGATCGCGCACCAGGGTCAGCAGCGGCGTGCCGTCCTGGGGGTTGAGCACCAGGCAGGCCGGCCCGCGGTTCGGGCACTCGTAGCGCACGAACGGATCGACGCCGAACAGCTCCACCAGCTGGTTGCGCACCGCCACCCGGCTGCCGTCGGCACTGCGGGTTTCCTCGCGCACGTTGAGCACCCCCGAGCGGGCAACGCTGAGCTGGTAGAACAGATCGTCGGGGCGCTGCTCGCCAACCCGATAGCCGGCCCGCAGGGCGTAGCTTTCCAGCAGGCGATTGCAGTGTTCCAGCAGCGCCTTGCGCGACGACTGCCGCGGATACAGACGCTGCAATTCGGCCAGATAGCGCTCCTGCTCGGCACTCCCCAGGCTCGCCTCGCTGCTGCCGGTTGCGCTGCCCTTCTCGCGCGGGCTCTCGTCGCTAACCGCTCCCTCGCTGGCCGCCGTCGCCGGCAGCGCGGCACCCAGCAGTGCCAGCAGCAGGCCGCGACGCAGCCGCTGCATGAATCCTGATTGCATGATATTTACCCTTGGTGACATGAACGATGCCGGCGGCCTGCTCTCGCGCACGGCGGTGCAGTTGCGCCAACGGCAGCCGCTAGTGTTAACAGGATAGCCCCCACCGGGTAAAGCCTGTCGCCGGCCAATGGTTGCGACATGTGACGGACGCTGGCAAGTTGAACGATCTGATCCCCATCGACCGTCCGGGAGGCCCGCCATGGTCCTGCGTTCACCGATCCTCGCCCACAAGCTCGCGCTGCCCAGCGCCGAGCAGGCCCTGCCGGGGCGCGACAGCCCGCTGCCGGTTCCCGACCGCCACTACGTGAATGGCAACCCGCTGCAGCCGCCGTTTGCCGCAGGACTCGAGGAAGTGCAGTTCGGCCTCGGCTGCTTCTGGGGCGCCGAGCGGCGCCTGTGGCAGCAGCCGGGCGTGTGGGTGACCGCGGCGGGCTATGCCGGCGGCTTCACGCCCAATCCGACCTACGACGAGGTGTGCTCGGGCCTGACCGGACATACCGAGGTGGTGCGAGTGGTCTACGACCCGCAGCAGACCAGCCTCAAAGCCCTGCTCAAGGTGTTCTGGGAGGCCCATGATCCGACCCAGGGCATGCGCCAGGGCAACGACGTCGGCACCCAGTACCGCTCGGCGATCTACTGCAGCACCCCCACGCAGCTGGCCGAAGCGCGCGCCAGCGCCGAGGCCTACGCCGCCGAACTGGCCCGCGCCGGCCTCGGCGCGATCACCACCGAGATCCGCGAGGCACCGCCGTTCTACTACGCCGAGGCCTACCACCAGCAGTACCTGGCGAAGAACCCCGGCGGCTACTGCGGCCTGCGCGGCACCGGGGTGTGCCTGCCGGCCTGATCAGCCCGCCTTCTCGATGGCTCCCACACTCCTGCGTGGGACCCGCAGCCATGAACGCTCTGCGTCCGGCCGCTGGCGTGCCCACGCAGAGCGTGGGCACGATCAGGCAACTCACTCAGCCCGCCTTCTCCTCGATCAGCCAGTCCAGGCGCCAGCCGCCCTGGCTCTGCGCCAAATGCCTCGCCAGATACGGCAGCAGCTCGCGCAGTTCGTCCTCCAGCGGCCACGGCGGGTTGGCGATGACCAGGCCGGAGCCGTTGAGGCCGGCCGGATTGTCGCTCGGATGCACCCACAGTTCGGCGCGCAGCAGCTTGGGCGCGCCGCTCTTCTGCAGCTCCTGGTAGAAGCGCTTGAGCTGGCGGGCATCCTTGATCGGATACCAGATCGCCACCACCGCCTGGCGCATGCGCGCGATCGCCGTGCTCAGCGACTCGACGCAGCGCTCCAGCTCGTCGGCCTGCTCGAACGGCGGGTCGATCAGCAGCAGCGCGCGCTTCTCGGCCACCGGCAGCAGCGCCTTGGCCAGGTGCCAGCCCTCGCCCAGGTGCACGGTGACCCGCGGGTCGCCGGCCATGTTGTCCTTGAGCAGCCGGCCATCCTCGGGATGTTTCTCGTTGAGCAGCACGCGGTCCTGGTCACGGGTCAGGCGACGGGCGATTTCCGGCGAGCCGGGGTAGTAGCGCAGCCCGGTGTCCGGGTTGAGCGCGGCAATCACCGCGCAGTAATCATCCAGCAGCGCCGGCAGATCGTCGCGCCCCCACAGGCGGGCGATACCCTGCAGCCATTCGCCGGTCTTGCCGGCCTGCTCGCCGGCCAGGTCGTAGAGGCCGACGCCGGCGTGGCTGTCGAGATAGGCGAAGGGCTTGTCCTTGCGTGCCATCAGACTCAGCAGGCGGCTGAGCACGGCATGTTTGAGCACATCGGCATGGTTGCCGGCGTGGAAGGCGTGACGGTAGTTCATTCGAGGATCATTCCGGCGGATCGCAGTGTCCGCCGCCGGCGGGCGACGGACGGAAGGAACGCGGGGCAGGCGCCCCGCCACAGGCCGGGCAGTTTAGCAGCTGCGCAGGCAACGCCGGCAGTCCGCCGGCGCCCTGCAACAATGGCCGCGCAGACTGGTAGCGATGGCGCCCTCCCGGGGCGACGAGACAATTGCCGGATATTATTTGACCACCAGCCAAATCAACGAGTTAGAATCGGATGGCATGTTCAATGCATGAATATGCATTGCCGTCAACCTGGACATGGAGCCCACCGTGGATACCACTGCCGTCAACAGCCTGTTCTTCATCGGCGCCCTGCTGGTCGGCATCAGCATCCTGGTCAGCGCGTTCTCGGCGCGCGTCGGCATTCCGGTGCTGGTGATCTTCCTCGCGGTCGGCATGCTTGCCGGGGTCGACGGCATCGGCGGCATCGTGTTCAACGACTATTCGCTGGCCTACACGGTCAGCAACCTGGCGCTGGCGATGATCCTTCTCGACGGCGGCATGCGTACCCGGGTAGCCACCTTCCGCGTGGCGCTGTGGCCGGCGATGTCGCTGGCCACCGTCGGCGTGGTGATCACCTCGGGCCTGACCGGCCTGGCCGCCGCCTGGCTGTTCGACCTCAAGCTGCTCGAAGGCATGCTGATCGGCGCCATCGTCGGCTCCACCGACGCCGCAGTGGTGTTCAACCTGCTCAACGGCAAGGGGCTCAACGAGCGGGTGGGACCGACCCTGGAAATCGAATCGGGCAGCAACGACCCGATGGCGATGTTCCTCACCGTGACCCTGATCGGCGTGCTGGCCTCCGGGCAGAGCCTGACCGCCGCAGACGTGCTGCTCAACCTGCTCCAGCAGTTCGGCATCGGCATCCTGCTCGGTCTGGGCGGCGGCTGGCTGCTGCTGCAGCTGGTCAACCGTCTGTCGGTGGCCGACGGCCTGTACCCGCTGCTGGCGGTCAGCGGCGGCGTCATGCTCTACGCGGTGTCCGGCGAGATCGGCGGCAGCGGCATCCTCACCGTGTACAGCTGCGGCCTGCTGCTCGGCAACCGGCCGATCCGCAACCGCCACGGCATCCTGCACATGTTCGACGGCCTGGCCTGGCTCAGCCAGATCGGCATGTTCCTGATCCTCGGCCTGCTGCTCACCCCCAGCGAGCTGCTACCGATCGCCGTGCCGGCGCTGGCCCTGTCGCTGTGGATGATCCTGTTCGCCCGCCCGCTGGCGGTGTTCGTCGGCCTGCTGCCGTTTCGCGCCTTCCACTTCCGCGAGCGCCTGTTCATCTCTTGGATCGGCCTGCGCGGCGCGGTGCCGGTGATCCTCGCGGTGTTCCCGCTGGTCGCCGGCCTGCCCCACGCCCAGCTGTTCTTCAACGTGGCGTTCTTCATCGTGCTGGTCTCCCTGCTGCTGCAGGGCACCACCCTGGGCTGGGCCGCGCGCAAAACCCGCGTCGAGGTGCCGCCACAACCGGCGCCGATCTCGCGCGCCGGGCTGGAAGTCCACCCCACCAGCCAGTGGGAGCTGTTCGTCTACCGTCTGGGCGCCGGCAAATGGTGCATCGGCGCGCAGCTGCGCGAGCTGAAGATGCCCGAGGGCACACGCATCGCCGCGCTGTTTCGCGGCCGCGAACTGCTCCACCCCAGCGGCAGCAGCCGTCTCGAAGCGGGCGACGTGCTCTGCGTGATCGGCCACGAAAAGGACCTGCCGGCCCTCGGCAAGCTGTTCAGCCAGGCGCCCAAGCGCGGCCAGGACCTGCGCTTCTTCGGCGACTTCGTGCTCGAGGGCGATGCCGAGCTGGGGCCGGTGGCCGCGCTCTACGGCCTCGACCTGCAGGGCGTCGACGGCAGCCAGCAGCTCGGCCACTTCATCACCCAGCAGATCGGCGGCGAGCCGGTGGTCGGCGACCAGGTCGAGTGGGCCGGCCGCCTCTGGACGGTGGCGCTGATGGAAGGCAACCGTATCCGCAAGGTCGGCCTGAAGCTCCCGGCCGGTAGCGCGGGGCCGCTGTTGATGCTCTGAGTCGAGCGTTTGGCGGTGGTCGCCGCGCCACCGCCATCCCACTTCCGGACCGGCAGCCTTGTCGCCACGGGGCAGCACCAGTAGGCTTGCCGGTTCCTCAACAAAAAACCGTGTTCGCCATGATGTTCAAGCTACGCCCGTTCCTGGCTTCGCTGCTGCTGGGTCTGCTGATCCTCGCGCCCTTCGCCGGCGCCGCCGACGCCCTGCCCAGTGCCGCTACCGTGCAGAAACAGCTCGACGCCCTGGAGGCGCGCAAGCTGCCGGAGGCCGAGCACAAGGCCCTGCAGGACACCCTGCAGCAGACTCTCGACCATTTGCAGACCCTCAAGGGCAGCAGCGCCGAGCTGGCCAGTCTCAAGCAGCAGCTGGCCGCCGCGCCCAAGCAGACCCTCGAGGCCCAGCGCGAACTGGCGCAGCTCAAGCCGCTGGTCGCCGAAGAGCTGGGCAAGCGCTACGCCAGCCTGCCCACCGCCCAGCTGGAAGGCATGCTCGGCGAGCGGCTGACCCAGCTCAACGACTGGCAGGCGCAGCTGGCCCAGGCCACCAACGCCCTGATCAACGCGCAGACCCGCCCGGAGCGCGCCCAGGCCGAGATCAGCGCCAACCAGACCCGCGCCCAGCTCATCCGCGAAAAGCTCAAGAGCGGCAAGGACAACAACCAGCCGCTCGGCCCCGAGCAGCTGACCCTGCTGCAGAGCGAGCTGGCCGCGCTGGAGGCCGTCTCCCTGCTGCGCCGCGAGGAACTGGCCGGGACCACTGCCCTGCAGGATCTCAGTGCCAGCCAGCGCGCCCTGCTGACCCAGCGCATCGCCCGGCTCGAGGCCGAGATCCTCGCCCTGCAGAACAGCCTCAACACCAAGCGCCGCGAGGAATCGGCGGAAACCGTCGCCCAGCTGTCGCGCGAAAGCATCGACAACCAGCGCGGCAGCCTGCTCGCCACCCAGGCCGACCTCAACCTGGCCTTGAGCGACTACCTGCTCAAGTCCACCGACCGCGCCAACGAGCTGATCCGCAAGAACATCGAGACCAAGCAGCAGCTCGACTCCATCACCCAGGCCGAACAGGCCCTCGATGAACAGATCGACGTGCTCAAGGGCAGCCTGCTGCTGACCCGCATTCTCTACCAGCAGAAGAACGCCCTGCCCAAGGTCAGCGTCGACAAGAACCTTGCCGACGAGATCGCCGACCTGCGCCTGTACCAGTTCGAGCTGAACCAGCGCCGCGCCGAGATCGTCAACCCGACCCAGTACGTCGCCAACCTGCTCGCCGGCCAGCCGGACGCCAGCGTCACCCCCGACCTGCGCAGCCAGCTGGAGCAGCTGACCCGCGCGCGCCTGGCGCTGCTCGACCGCCTCAACACCGAACTGGGCAACCTGCTGACCCAGGCCATCACCCTGCAGCTCAACCAGAAGCAGCTGCTCGCCACCAGCGCCAGCCTGAGCCGCACCCTCGACGAGCAGATGTTCTGGATCGCCAGCAACAAGCCGCTCGACCTCGAATGGTTCAAGGAAGTGCCCGGCCGCCTGCAGCGCCAGCTCGACGCCCTGCCGATCCAGGACAGCGCCACGGCCATCGGCCACGGCCTGATCGGCCAGCCGCTGCTGTTTCTGCCGCTGGTGGTGCTGCTCGCCGCCCTGCTCACCGGCCGCCCCTGGCTGCGCCGCCAGCTGGCGCGCATCGACGACGAGGTTGACCACCTGCACCGCTACCGCCAGCTGCTGACCCCGCTGGCGGTGCTCTACCACTTCCTGCTGGTGCTGCCGCTGCCGCTGATCGTCGCCGCCTGCGGTCTGGTGCTGATCAAGGATCCGCAGGCCGGCACCACCATCTTCGGCGAGTCGCTGCTCAAGCTGGCCCAGGCCCTGAGCGTCTTCGGCGTCAGCTACCGCCTGCTGGCCCGCGGCAGCGTGATCGAGCGGCACTTCGGCTGGGATCCGGCGCGGGTGCAGAGCCTCTATCGTCAGGTGCGCCAGCTCGGCCTGGTGGTCATGCCGATGGTGCTGGTGGTGAGCATCGCCCAACGCCAGCTCAGCGGGCTGGCCGAGGACGTGCTGGGCATCTTCATCGTCCTCAGCGGCTTCCTGCTGATGAGCGGCATCCTGCTGCGCATCATGCGCAGCCAGCCGCCGTTCTTCGGCTCGCGGGTGCTGCACTTCATCGCCGCACTGCTGCTGGTCGGCCTGCCGCTGGCCCACGTGCTGCTGGTCGGCTTCGGCTACTACTACACCGCACTCAAGCTCACCGGCCGCCTGCTCGACAGCCTGTACATCATCGCCATCTGGACCGTGGTGCAGTCGATGGTGCTGCACGGCCTCGACATCGCCGCCCGCCGCCTGGCCCTGCAGCGTGCCCACGCGCGCCGCCAGCAGCCGGCCCGCGAAGGCGCCGATGGCGAGCTGATCGAGGAGCCGACCCTGGCCCTCGAGCAGGTCAACCAGCAGTCGATGCGCCTGGTGCGCCTGGGCCTGCTGCTCGGCTTCGTCGGCATCTTCTACTTCGTCTGGGCCGACCTGCTGGCGGTGTTCACCTACCTCGACAGCGTGGACCTCTACGAATACACCAGCGGCAGCGGCGATACCGCGGTGCGCGTGCCGATCAGCCTGAGCGACCTGATCGGCGCCCTGGTCATCCTGGTGATCACCCTGATCCTCGCGCGCAACCTGCCGGGCCTCTTGGAAATGCTGGTGCTGTCGCGCCTCAACCTGGCCCAGGGCAGCGCCTACGCCACCACCGCCCTGCTGTCCTACGCGATCATGGCCTTCGGCCTGGTCAGCACCCTGTCGACTCTCGGCCTGAGCTGGGACAAGCTGCAATGGCTGGTGGCGGCGCTGTCGGTGGGTATCGGCTTCGGCATGCAGGAGATCTTCGCCAACTTCATCTCCGGCCTGATCATCCTGTTCGAGCGGCCAGTGCGCATCGGCGACGTGGTGACCATCGGCAACCTGTCCGGCTCGGTGAGCAAGATCCGCATCCGCGCCACCACCATCGTCGACTTCGACCGCAAGGAAATCATCGTCCCCAACAAGACCTTCATCACCAGCCAGCTGGTCAACTGGTCGCTGAGCGACACCGTCACCCGCGTCACCATCAAGATCGGCGTGGCCTACGGCTCGGACCTCGACCTGGTGCGCCGGCTGCTGCTGGAGATCGCCCGCAACAACCCGCGGGTGCTCAAGGAGCCGGAGCCGACGGTGCTGTTCCTCACCTTCAACGAGAGCACGCTCGACCACGAACTGCGCATCCACGTGCGCGAGCTGGGCGACCGCAACGCGGCGGTCGACGAGATCAACCGCGAGATCGACCGCCTGTTTCGCGAGCACGACATCGACATCGCCTTTCGCCAGCTCGACGTGCTCGTGAAGAACCTGCAGGGCCAGCACCTGCAACTGGTCAACGAGCAGGCGCTGCCGCCGAGCGATGCGAGCAAGGCGGCCAAGGCCTGACTGGACGGCCCGCGGCAATTCCCAGCACAATGCTCGGGAATTGCCGGAGGCCTTCGTGAACACTCTCGACCAGCTCGAATTCGACAACCGCTTCGCCCGCCTGGGTGACACCTTCTCCACCCGCGTGCAGCCGCAACCCATCGAGCAGCCGCGGCTGGTGGTGGCCAGCGCGGCGGCCATGGCCCTGCTCGACCTCGCCCCGGGCGAAGCCGAACGTCCCGAGTTCGCCGAACTGTGTTCCGGGCACAAGCTGTGGAGCACCGCCGAGCCGCGGGCGATGGTCTACTCAGGGCACCAGTTCGGCCAGTACAACCCGCAGCTCGGCGACGGTCGCGGCCTGCTGCTCGGCGAGGTGGTCAACGCCGCCGGCGAGCACTGGGACCTGCACCTCAAGGGCGCCGGCTATACGCCCTACTCGCGCATGGGCGACGGCCGCGCGGTGCTGCGCTCTTCGATCCGCGAGTTCCTCGCCAGCGAGGCGCTGGCGGCGCTGGGCATCCCCACGACCCGCGCGCTGTGCGTCACCGCCTCGAGCACCCCGGTGTACCGCGAGCGCACCGAAACCGCGGCCATGCTGCTGCGCCTGGCGCCCAGCCACCTGCGCTTCGGCCACTTCGAATTCTTCTACTACTCCCGCCAGCACGACGCCCTGCGCCAGCTCGCCGAGCACGCCCTGGACTGCCACTTCCCGGAGTGCCGCGAGCAGGAACAGCCGTTCAGCGCCTTGTTCCGCACCGTGGTCGAGCGCACCGCCGAAACCATCGCCCTGTGGCAGGCCTACGGCTTCTGCCACGGGGTGATGAACACCGACAACATGTCGCTGCTCGGCCTGACCTTCGACTACGGCCCCTACGCCTTCCTCGACGACTTCGACGCCCGCCACGTGTGCAACCACTCCGACGACAGCGGCCGCTACAGCTTCGAGAACCAGGTACCGATCGCCCACTGGAACCTCTCCGCGCTGGGCCAGGCGCTGACCCCGCTGGTGACGGTGGAGCATCTACGCGAATCGCTTGGCCTGTTCCTGCCGCGCTACCAGGCCCGCTATCTCGAGCTCATGCGCCAGCGCCTCGGCCTGCGCACGGCCGAGGGCGGCGACGAGGTGCTGGTGCAGCGCCTGCTGGCGCTGATGCAGCAAGGCGGCGTGGACTACAACCTGTTCTTCCGCCACCTGGGCGAGCAGCCGGCCGCGCAGTCCCTGCAGACGCTGCGGGCGGACTTCGTCGATCTGGCCGGCTTCGACGGCTGGAGTACCGAGTTCCTCGCCCGGGTCGCCCGCGATGGCGTTGACGACGAGGCACTGCGCCGCGCGCGCATGCACGCCGTCAATCCGCTGTACGTGCTGCGCAACTACCTGGCCCAGCAGGCCATCGCGGCCGCCGAACAGGGTGACTACCGCGTGGTGCGCGAGCTACATGCGGTGCTGGCGCACCCGTTCGACCAGCAGCCGGGCATGGACCGCTATGCCGAGCGCCCGCCGGAGTGGGGCAAGCACCTGGAGATCAGCTGCTCGTCGTGAGCCGCGCTCAGCCCTGCCCCAGTCGTCGCAGCGCCTCCAGGCGAAAGGCGATGTTCTGCTCCAGCTCGGCCAGCTGACGCTGCAGGCGCCGGCGAGTGCTCTCGTCCGCCGCGGCGCCAAGGGCCTCGCGCAATTGCGCGCGCTGCTGGAACAGCTCGACTTCCGCCGGCGGCACGCCGGCACTCTTGAGGACCTGGAAGGCCATGCGCAGCCCCGGCGGGGTCTGCAGCCAGGCCTCGTCGATCTGCAGCGGTTTGCCTTGGCCCGACTTCAGCTGCCCGGCCGCTTCCGCCTCGGCGAGCTTGCGGCCGATCTCGTCGTCCAGAGTCCCCATGTCCCCTCCCCGCTCCGCCACTGCCCGGACGACCATGGTACGCCCGGCCAGGCCGCGTCGGCATTGCGCCGCCCACCCCGCTGGTCGGCGTCGCCATGCGGGTGTAGCCGCTGCACGCGGCGTCATAAGTACAGAATGATCCGGTCTTAAAACCACCACGCCCGTTTGCCTCACGTCATTGACCGGAGCCGGTGGCGCTCGGCATGCTGCGCGTTTTCCCTGCCCACGAAGGAATGCGCGCGCATGAAAGCGGAAACCCTGGCCATCCACGCCGGCTACAGCCCCGACCCGACCACCAAGGCGGTGGCGGTGCCGATCTACCAGACCACCTCCTACGCCTTCGACGACACCCAGCACGGCGCCGACCTATTCGACCTCAAGGTCGCCGGCAACATCTACACGCGGATCATGAACCCGACCACCGACGTGCTGGAAAAGCGCGTGGCGGCGCTGGAGGGCGGCGTGGCGGCGCTGGCGGTGGCCAGCGGCATGGCGGCGATCACCTACGCGATCCAGACCATCGCCGGGGTCGGCGACAACATCGTCTCGGTGGCCAAGCTGTACGGCGGCACCTATAACCTGTTCGCCCATACCCTGCCGCGCCAGGGCATCGAGGTGCGCTTCGCGCCCCACGACGACATCGCCGCGCTGGAAGCGCTGATCGACGCCAACACCAAGGCGGTGTTCTGCGAATCGATCGGCAACCCGGCGGGCAACATCGTCGACCTGCAGGCGCTGGCCGACGCCGCGCATCGCCATGGCGTACCGCTGATCGTCGACAACACCGTGGCCACGCCGATCCTCTGCCGGCCGTTCGAGCACGGCGCCGACATCGTGGTGCACTCGCTGACCAAGTACATCGGCGGCCACGGCACCAGCATCGGCGGCATCGTGGTCGACTCCGGCAAGTTCCCCTGGGCGGACAACAAGGCACGCTTCCCGCTGCTCAACACCCCGGATCCGTCCTACCACGGCGTGACCTACACCGAGGCCTTCGGCCCGGCGGCGTTCATCGGCCGCTGCCGCGTGGTGCCGCTGCGCAACACCGGCGCCGCGCTTTCGCCGTTCAACGCCTTCCTGATCCTGCAGGGCCTGGAAACCCTGCCGCTGCGCATGGAACGCCACTGCGAGAACGCGCGCAAGGTCGCCGAGTTCCTGCAGAGCCATCCGCAGGTCAGCTGGGTGAAGTACGCCGGGCTCCCCGACCACCCGGAGCACGCGCTGGCGCAGCGCTACATGGGCGGCCAGCCGGCGTCGATCCTGTCGTTCGGCATCGTTGGCGGCATCGAGGCGGCGGCCAGGTTCATCGACGCGCTCAAGCTGGTGGTGCGCCTGGTCAACATCGGCGACGCCAAGTCGCTGGCCTGCCACCCGGCCTCCACCACCCACCGCCAGCTCAACGACGAGGAGCTGGCCCAGGCCGGCGTGTCCCGGGACCTGGTGCGCCTGTCGATCGGCATCGAGCATATCGACGACATCCTTGCCGACCTGACCCAGGCGCTGGAAGCCTCGAAAGGCTGATCCCCGTAGGGTGCGCCGCGCGCACCGCCGCGCGGCGCACCCTACGCAGCCTTGATATCCCCGCCGCCGGCCCCACACTAGGCTCATCACCCTGTGGAGCCCGCCATGACCGACTCGCTGATCATCCCCTGCCCGCACTGCAGCGGCCTCAACCGCATCCCCGCCGCCCGTCTCGGCGAGGCGCCGCGCTGCGGGCGCTGCAAGAGTGCCGTGCTGCCCGGCACGCCGTTCGCCGTCGACGCCGCCGGCTTCGCCGCCCAGCTCAAGGGCGACCTGCCGCTGCTGCTCGACGTCTGGGCCGACTGGTGCGGGCCGTGCAAGGCCTTCGCGCCGACCTTCGCGCAGGCCGCCCGCGAGCTGTCCGGGCGCGTGCGCCTGGCCAAGCTGGACAGCGAGGCCAACCAGCCGCTGGCCGCCCAGCTGGACATCCGCTCGATTCCCAGCCTGATTCTGTTCAAGGGCGGCGTGGAGGTAGCGCGCCAGAGCGGCGCTCTGGCGCTGCCGCAGCTGCGTGCCTGGCTGCGCCAGCATGGCCTGCCGACGTAGGGTGCGCCGCGCGCCCCCACTGGCCGCGTCAAGGCGTGGTGCGCATGGCGCATCCTACGGCCGGCAGGACAGCCCGCGCCTCACGCGGCATACTGGCGCCCTTAGTCCAGCCGCATGAGACCGCCATGGTTCAGCACATCCTCGTCGCCCACGACCTCAGTCCCGAGGCCGACCTGGCCCTGCAGCGCGGGGTGCAACTGGCGCTGCAGAACGGCGCGCGTCTGACCCTGCTGCATGTACCGACAACGGCGGCCGCGGACGACACAGCGATCCGCGCGCGACTGCAAGCGCGCCTGCAGGCCCTCGGCCTGCCCCAGGGCAAGGTGCTGCTGCGCCGCGGCCGGCCGGTGGTGGAAATCCTCCTGCAGGCGCGCGGCCTGGCAATCGACCTGCTGGTGCTTGGCGCCCATCACCGGCAATCGCCACAGGGCTTTGCCGGCACCACCCTCGAGCGCATCCTGCAGAGCAGCCCGGCGCCGGTGCTGCTGGCGGTCAACGCCGAGCCGGCCCCCTGGACCCGCGCCCTGGTGGCGCTGGACTACTCGCCCTGCGCCAGTCGCGCCCTGCGCCAGGCGTGGGCGCTGCTGGGCGACGGTGCCACGCTGCACGCCCTGCATATCCACGAGGTGGCAGAAGTCCATGCGAGCGAGGATCCGGTCGCGGTGGCATTCGAGCGCGAGCTGTTCGATCGCCTGGTGAGCGACGAGGGCAGCGCCCTGCCGGCGCGTCCCGCCCAGCTCAGCCACGAACTGCGCCACGGCGAGCGCGAGTCCTGCCTGCAGGCGGTGCTGGCCGAGCGCCAGCCGCAACTGCTGGCCCTCGGCGCCCACAGTCGCGGCATGCTGGCCGACGTCCTGCTCGGCAGCCTGGCGCTCGAGCTGCTGCGCCAACCGCCGTGCGACGTGCTGGTGGTGCGCTAGCGGCTCAGGCCACCGCGCCGGAGTGCTCGCCGGCCTGGCTCAGTCGGCGTTTTCCAGATACTCGTGCAGTTCGACGAACTGCCGGGTCAGCTTGTGCCGCGGATCGAGGTGGATCAGCGGCGTACAGGCCTGGTGCGACTCGCGCATCTTCACCGAAGCCCCCAGGTACACCGGCAGCACTGGCAGCTGCTCGGCGAGCAGCTCGTCGAGCAGCTGCTGCGGCAGCGCGGCGCGCGGCTGGAACTGGTTGACCACGATACCCTCGACCTCGAGGTCCTCGTTATGGTCCTCGCGCAGTTCCTCCAGCTCGGCGAGCAGGCCGTACAGCGCCTGGCGCGAAAAACTGTCGCAGTCGAAGGGGATCAGTACGCGATCGGCGGCGATCAGCGCGGAAACCGTGTAGAAGTTCAGCGCCGGCGGGGTATCCAGGTAGATCCGCTCGTAATCCTCGTCCAGCTCGTCGAGCAGTTTGCGCAGCTTGTTGATCTTGTGCTTGGCCTCCAGCTTTGGCTGCAGGTCGGCCAGCTCGGCACTGGCGGTGACCAGATGCAGGTTGGCGAAGGGCGTCTCGACCACCTTGACCTTCGGCTTCTTGCCCAGACCGCCGGCCAGGGTCTGCTTGAAGAAGTCGGCGATGCCCTGCGGGACGTCCTCGCCGGTCAGGCCGCTGAGGTAGTGGGTGGAGTTGGCCTGGCTGTCGAGGTCGATCAGCAGGGTACGATAGCCCTGCGCCGCACTCACCGCCGCCAGGTTGCAGGCGATGCTCGACTTGCCGACCCCGCCCTTCTGATTGAACACCACACGCCGCATGAAAATACCCTCCTGATTGGTGTTGTCCGTATGCCTGCAACGTGCAGTTTATTGCAGAGTTATGATCAGATTATTGCAGTATTGTGATTTCAACTGGCAACGATGCTTTTCCCCGGGCCTCCCGCTCGAGCAGCTCGGCGAAGCGCTGCACCAGCGGCGAGCGCTCATCCTGTCGGCGCACCAGCCACACTGCCGTGCTGGCCCCGGCATCGCGCAGGGTGCGGCAGACCACACCGTCGATGCGCATGCGGCTGAACGAGGCCGGCAGCACGGTGACACCGAGACCGGTGGCGACCAGGCCGATCAGGGTCATCGCCTCGCTGGCCTCCTGGACGATGCGCGGGGTGAAGCCGGCGGCCCGCGCCAGGCTGAGCAGCTGGTCGTAGAGACCGGTGCCGAAGCTGCGTGGGAAGAACACGAAGGGCTCCCCGGCCAGCGCCGCCAGGCTCACCCCAGCCTCGCTGCCGAGCGCCAGCGGATGGCCAGCCGGCAGCACCGCCACCAGCGGCTCGACGAACAGCTCCAGCGCCGCCAGCCCCGCCGGCAGCGCGTCCAGCGGGCGCAGCATGCCCACCTGCAAGCGTCCCTCGGCGACCGCTTCGGCCACCCCGCGGCTGCTCAGCTCGCAGAGGTCCAGATGCACGTCCGGGCAGGCCAGGCGGAAGGCCTGGATCGCCCGCGGGATGGTCGAGGTGAACGGCGCCGAGGAGGTGAAGCCGACCTTGAGCTCGCCCAGCTCGCCGCGCTGGGCGCGGCGGGCGATGGCCACCGCCCGCTCCAGCTGGGCCAGCACCTGACGCGCCTCGGGCAGGAACAGCCGGCCGGCCTCGCTCAGCGCCACCCGGCGGTTGGTGCGCTCGAACAGGCGCACGCCCAGCTCCTCCTCCAGGGCCTGGATCTGCTGGCTCAGCGGCGGCTGGGAAATGCCCAGCTGCTGGGCGGCGCGACCGAAGTGCAGCTCTTCGGCAACGGCGATGAAATAGCGCAGGTGGCGGAGTTCCATGACGCCTCTATCGAGTCGCAATACCTATCAGATGAGTCGAATAATATATTGGAACTAAGAATGGCGCCTCGCCTATCCTTGCCGGCATCCCCTCCCGTGACGCCACCCGCGAGGTAGCCATGACTAGCCTTGTCGCCAGCCCTGCGCAAGCGCAGAGTGCCGCCACCGACCCGACCGCCTATGTCGAGAAGGGCACCGCGCAGTTTCGCCGCACCTGCTGGGCGCTGTTCGCCGGCGGTTTCGCCACCTTCGCCCTGCTCTACTGCGTGCAACCGATGCTGCCGGTACTGTCGGTCGCCTTCGCTCTCAGCGCGGCGCAAAGCAGCCTGGTGCTGTCGGTGTCGACCGTGACCCTGGCCGTCGGCCTGCTGTTCACCGGCCCGCTGTCGGACGCCGTCGGCCGCAAGCCGGTGATGGTCACCGCCCTGTGCGCCGCGGCGCTGTGCACCCTGCTCGGCCCGCTGATGCCCAACTGGCACGCCCTGCTGCTGATGCGCGCGCTGGTCGGCCTGTCGCTCAGCGGCCTGGTGGCAGTGGCGATGACCTATCTCAGCGAGGAAATCCATCCCCAGCACCTCGGCCTGTCCATGGGACTGTACATCTCCGGCAACGCCCTCGGCGGCATGAGCGGGCGACTGATCAGTGGCGTGCTGGTGGACTTCTTCTCCTGGCAGGTGGCGGTGGCTACCCTCGGCGGTCTGGCGCTGCTCGCCGCCCTGCTGTTCTGGCGCCTGCTGCCGGACTCGCGAAACTTTCGCGCCACGTCGCTGAGTCTCGCCAACCTGGCCAGCGGCCTGCGCCTGCACCTGTCCGACCGCGGCCTGCCCTGGCTGTTTCTCGAAGCATTCCTGCTGATGGGCGGCTTCGTCACCCTGTTCAACTACATCGGCTACCGCCTGCTCGAGGCGCCCTACGCGCTGAGCATGAGCTGGGTGGGCCTGCTCTCGGTGGTCTACCTGTCGGGCACCTACAGCTCGACCCAGGCCGGCCTGCTGGCCGACCGCCTCGGCCGCCACCGGGTGTTCTGGCCGGCGATCCTGCTGATGCTGGGCGGACTGCTGCTCACCCTGCTGTCTTCGCTACCGGCGATCCTCGCCGGCCTGCTGCTGTTCACCTTCGGTTTCTTCGCCGCCCACTCGCTGGCCAGCAGCTGGGTCGGCCGCCGCGCCCTGCAGGCCCGCGGCCAGGCCTCGTCGCTGTACCTGTTCAGCTACTACCTGGGCTCCAGCATCGCCGGCACCCTCGGCGGCTTCTTCTGGCAGCACGGCGGCTGGACCGGCGTCGGCCTGTTCATCGCCGCCCTGCTGGTGCTAGCCCTGCTGGTAGCGCTGCACCTGTCGCGGCTGCCGCCCAAGCAACCGCAAGTCTGAAGTGCCCCCGTAGGGTGCGACAACTCGCGCAGCGATTGTCCACCAAGCGAACGGCGCCACGCGGCGGGTAGCAAACCGCGGCGCGGGTTTTCTACGGGGTGCCTATCCACACTACAAAAACGCAAAAGCCCGATCGATGATCGGGCTTTTTTTTCAGCTCAGGCGCGGCTCAGTGGTGATACTGCGCCGACAGCTCGTGCACCGCCTCGATGAACACGCCGGCATGCGCCGGGTCGACTTCCGGGGTGATGCCGTGGCCGAGGTTGAACACGTGGCCGCTGCCATTGCCGTAGCGCTCGAGGATGCGCGCCACTTCGGCGCGGATCGCCGTCGGGTTGGCGTACAGCACGGTCGGGTCCATGTTGCCCTGCAGGGCCACCTTGTCGCCGACGCGGGCGCGGGCGTTGCGGATGTCGCAGGTCCAGTCCAGGCCGAGGGCGGTGGCGCCGCTATCGGCCATCGCCTCCAGCCACTGGCCGCCGTTCTTGGTGAACAGGATCACCGGCACTTCGCGGCCTTCGTGCTGACGGATCAGGCCGGCGACGATGCGCTCCATGTAGAACAGCGAGAACTCGCGGTAGGCCGCATCCGACAGGCTGCCGCCCCAGGTGTCGAAGATCTGCACGGCCTGGGCGCCGGCGAGGATCTGCCCGTTGAGGTAGCTGGTGACCGACTGGGCCAGCTTGTCGAGCAGCGCGTGCATCGCCTGCGGGTTGTCGTAGAGCATGGCCTTGGACTTGCGGAAGTCCTTGCTGGAGCCGCCCTCGACCATGTAGGTGGCCAGGGTCCAGGGGCTGCCGGAGAAGCCGATCAGCGGCACGCGGCCGTTGAGCTCGCGGCGGATGGTGCGCACCGCATCCATCACGTAGCCGAGATCCTTCTCCGGATCGGGAATCGGCAGCGCGGCGATGTCGGCCGGGGTGCTGATGACCTTCTTGAAACGCGGGCCTTCGCCGGTCTCGAAGTACAGGCCGAGGCCCATGGCATCCGGGATGGTCAGGATGTCGGAAAACAGGATCGCGGCATCCAGCGGATAGCGGTCCAGCGGCTGCAGGGTCACCTCGCAGGCCAGCTCGGGATTCATGCACAGGCTCATGAAGTCGCCGGCCTTGGCGCGACTGGCACGGTACTCGGGGAGATAGCGTCCGGCCTGACGCATCATCCACACCGGGGTGACGTCGACGGGCTGCTTGAGCAGGGCGCGAAGGAAACGGTCGTTCTTCAGGACGGTCATAACGGCTTCCGGCGAAAATTCAGGCGGGCATTGTCGCAAAGCACAACGCAAAAGGCACGGCGGGTGCCGTGCCTTTCGTGTCGCGCTTGACCGGGGTCAGCCCCGGCAGGGCTCAGACGCCCAGGTAGTCGAGGATGCCTTCGGCGGCCTGACGGCCTTCGAAGATCGCAGTGACCACCAGATCGGAGCCGCGCACCATGTCGCCGCCGGCGAAGATCTTCGGGTTGCCGGTCTGGAACTTGTACTGCGCCTGCTCCGGAGCGACCACGCGGCCCTGGCCGTCGATGGCGATGCCGAACTGCTCGAACCACGGCGCCGGGCTCGGCCGGAAACCGAAGGCGATCACCACGGCGTCGGCCGGCAGGATCTCCTCGGAGCCCGGGATCGGCTCGGGGCTGCGCCGGCCACGGGCATCCGGCTCGCCGAGACGGGTCTCGATCACCTTGACGCCTTCCACGCGGCCTTCGCCGACGATGGCGATGGGCTGGCGGTTGAACAGGAACTTCACGCCCTCGTCCTTGGCGTTCTTCACCTCGCGGCGCGAACCCGGCATGTTTTCCTCGTCGCGGCGATAGGCGCAGGTCACCGCCTTGGCGCCCTGGCGGATCGAGGTGCGGTTGCAGTCCATCGCGGTGTCGCCACCGCCGAGCACCACCACCTTCTTGCCGGCCATGTCGATGAAGTCTTCGGCGGACTTCTCGAAGCCGAGGTTGCGGTTGACGTTGGCGACCAGGAAGTCCAGCGCGTCGTAGACGCCCGGCAGGTCCTCGCCGGCGAAACCGCCCTTCATGTAGCTGTAGGTGCCCATGCCCATGAACACGGCGTCGTACTCGGCGAGCAGCTGGTCCATGGTGACGTCCTTGCCCACCTCGGTGTTGAGGCGGAACTCGATGCCCATGCCGCTGAACACTTCACGGCGACGGGTCAGCACGCTCTTTTCCAGCTTAAACTCGGGGATGCCGAAGGTCAGCAGACCACCAATTTCCGGGTTCTTGTCGAACACCACCGGGGTCACGCCGTTGCGCACC
This sequence comes from Geopseudomonas aromaticivorans, assembly GCF_019097855.1. Classification (GTDB taxonomy): domain Bacteria; phylum Pseudomonadota; class Gammaproteobacteria; order Pseudomonadales; family Pseudomonadaceae; genus Geopseudomonas; species Geopseudomonas aromaticivorans. The sequence continues at coordinate 161,426 of NZ_JAHRGL010000030.1, read as the reverse complement.
AGCACGTCGGCGCAGCCGAGGCCCGCCGGGCCGGCGCCGATCACCGCGACGCGCTTGCCGGTCGGCACCACCTTGGACATGTCCGGACGCCAGCCCATGGCGAAGGCGGTGTCGGTGATGTACTTCTCCACCGAACCGATGGTCACCGCGCCGAAGCCATCGGCCAGGGTGCAGGCACCCTCGCACAGGCGGTCCTGCGGGCAGACGCGGCCGCAGACTTCCGGCAGGGTGTTGGTCTGGTGCGACAGTTCGGCGGCGGCGAGGATGTTGCCCTCGGACACCAGCTTCAGCCAGTTGGGAATGTAGTTGTGCACCGGGCACTTCCATTCGCAATAGGGGTTGCCGCAACCCAGGCAGCGGTGCGCCTGTTCGGTCGCCTGCTGCGGCTTGAACAGGTCGTAGATCTCGACGAATTCCTTCTTGCGCTGGCGCAGCAGCTTCTTCTTCGGATCCTTGCGGCCGACCTCGATGAACTGGAAGTCGTTGTTCAGACGTTCAGTCATATCAAAACCTCTTTGCTGCAGCCTCAAGTCACGTGCTTCAAGCTGCGAAACTCATCTGGGGAACCGACAGGCCGGTCGCGGGACACGACCTGCGGTTCGACACGGCCTTACTGCGGGTTGGCCCGGGTGCTGGACAGCAGCGACTTGAGGCTCGCGGCCTTCGGCTTGACCAGCCAGAAGCGGCGCGCGTAGTCGTCGAGGTTGTCGAGGATCTGGCGGCCCCAGGCACTGCCGGTCTCTTCCACGTACTCGACCAGCACGCGACGCAGGTGGCTGCGATAGGCCTCCATCGGCTCGCCGCTGATGCGCTGCAGGTCGACCAGCTCGTGGTTGACGCGGTCGAAGAAGCTGTTGTCATCGTCCAGCACGTAGGCGAAGCCGCCAGTCATGCCGGAGCCGAAGTTGCCACCAGTCTTGCCCAGCACGCAGACGAAACCGCCGGTCATGTATTCGCAGCAGTGATCACCGGTGCCTTCCACCACGGTGTGGGCACCGGAGTTGCGCACCGCGAAGCGCTCGCCAGCGGTACCCGCGGCGAACAGCTTGCCACCGGTGGCGCCGTACAGGCAGGTGTTGCCGATGATGGCACTTTCCTGGCTCTGCAGCGCGCTGCCCTGCGGCGGGGTGATGACGATCTTACCGCCGGTCATGCCCTTGCCGACGTAGTCGTTGGCGTCGCCTTCCAGGCGCAGGTTGAGGCCGCCGGCGTTCCACACGCCGAAGCTCTGCCCCGCGGTGCCCTTGAAGCGGAAGCTGATCGGCGCGTCGACCATGCCCTGGTTGCCGTGCACCCGGGCGATTTCGCCGGAGATGCGCGCACCGATGGAGCGGTCGCAGTTGCAGATGTCCAGCTCGAACTCGCCGCCACGCTTGGCCTTGATCGCCGGCAGGGCCATCTCGACCATCTTCTCGGCCAGCAGGCCCTGGTCGAACGGCGGGTTCTTCTCCACCTCGCAGAATTGCGGCTTGTCGGCCGGAATGTGCGCGCTGCCGAGCAGCGGGCTCAGATCCAGGTTGCCCTGCTTGGCGGTCTCGCCCGGCAGCATTTCCAGCAGGTCGGTACGCCCGATCAGCTCGCCCAGGCTGCGCACGCCCAGCTTGGCCAGCCACTCGCGGGTTTCCTCGGCGATGAAGGTGAAGAAGTTCATCACCATCTCGACGGTGCCGATGAAGTGGTCCTTGCGCAGCTGGTCGTTCTGGGTGGCCACGCCGGTGGCGCAGTTGTTCAGGTGGCAGATGCGCAGGTACTTGCAGCCCAGGGCGATCATCGGCGCGGTGCCGAAGCCGAAGCTTTCGGCGCCGAGGATGGCGGCCTTGATCACGTCGAGGCCGGTCTTCAGGCCCCCGTCGGTCTGCACGCGGACCTTGCCGCGCAGGTCGTTGCCGCGCAGGGTCTGGTGCGCCTCGGCGAGGCCCAGTTCCCACGGGCTGCCGGCGTACTTGATCGAGGTCAGCGGCGAAGCGCCGGTGCCGCCGTCGTAGCCGGAGATGGTGATCAGGTCAGCGTAGGCCTTGGCCACGCCGGCGGCGATGGTGCCGACGCCCGGCTCGGCGACCAGCTTGACCGACACCAGCGCCTGCGGGTTGACCTGCTTGAGGTCGAAGATCAGCTGGGCCAGGTCCTCGATCGAGTAGATGTCGTGGTGCGGCGGCGGCGAGATCAGCGTCACGCCAGGCACTGCGTAGCGCAGGCGGGCGATCAGGCCGTTGACCTTGCCGCCGGGCAGCTGGCCACCCTCGCCGGGCTTGGCGCCCTGGGCGACCTTGATCTGCAGCACTTCGGCGTTGACCAGGTATTCCGGGGTGACGCCGAAGCGGCCGGTGGCGACCTGCTTGATCTTCGAGCTCTTGATGGTGCCGTAGCGGGCCGGGTCTTCGCCGCCCTCGCCGGAGTTGGAGCGCCCGCCCAGGCGGTTCATCGCCTCGGCCAGCGCCTCGTGGGCCTCCGGCGACAGCGCGCCGAGGGAGATGCCCGCGGCGTCGAAACGCTTGAAGATGGCGTTGAGCGGCTCGACCTGATCCAGCGCCAGCGGCTGGGCCGCTTCCTTGACCTTGAGCAGGTCGCGGAGCATCGACACCGGACGGCTGTCGACCAGCGCGGTGTAGTCGCGGAAGCGCGCGTAGTCGCCCTGCTGCACGGCTTCCTGCAGCAGACGCACCACGTCCGGGTTGTAGGCATGGTATTCGCCGCCGTGGACGAACTTGAGCAGGCCGCCCTGCTGGATCGCCTTGCGGGTGTTCCACGCCTCGGCGGCCAGCAGCTTCTGCTCGGCCTCGAGGTCGACGAAACGCGCGCCCTGGATGCGGCTGGCGACGCCACGGAAGCTCAGCTCGACCACCTCGTCAGCCAGGCCGATGGCTTCGAACAGCTGCGCACCGCGGTAGGACGCGACGGTGGAGATGCCCATCTTCGAGAGGATCTTCAGCAGGCCCTTGGAGATACCCTTGCGGTAGTGCTTGAACGACTCGTGCAGGTCGCCGAGCACCTCGCCGCTGCGGATCAGGTCGGCCAGTACCTCGTAGGCGAGGAACGGGTAGACCGCGGTGGCACCGAAGCCGATCAGCACGGCGAAGTGGTGCGGATCGCGGGCGGTGGCGGTTTCCACCAGGATGTTGCAATCGCAGCGCAGGCCCTTCTCGGTCAGACGGTGGTGCACGGCACCCACGGCCAGCGAGGCATGCACCGGCAGCTTGCCGGGGGCGATGTGGCGGTCGGACAGCACCAGCAGCACCTTGCCGGCGCGCACGGCAGCCTCGGCCTGGTCGGCGATGGCGCGCACGGCGGCCTCGAGGCCCACGGACTCGTCGTAGTTGAGGTCGATGATCTGCCGCTCGAAGCCCGGGCGGTCCAGGGTCATCAGCGTCTGCCACTTGGCCGGGGAGATCACCGGGGTGTTGAGGATCGCGCGGTTGGCATGATCGGCGGACTCCTCGAACACGTTGCGCTCGGCACCCAGGCAGGTTTCCAGCGACATGACGATGGCTTCGCGCAGCGGGTCGATCGGCGGATTGGTCACCTGGGCGAACTGCTGACGGAAGTAGTCGTAGTTCGAGCGCACGCGCCGCGACAGCACTGCCATCGGCGTGTCGTCGCCCATCGAGCCGACCGCTTCCTGGCCCTGCTCGGCGAGCGGGCGCAGCACCTGGTCACGCTCCTCGAAGGTGACCTGGAACATTTTCATGTAGCGCTTGAGCTGCTCGGCGTCGTAGGTCGCGCCACCGTGGTCGTCGTCCATCCCGGCCTGGATGCGCAGGGCGTTCTGGCGCAGCCATTGGCGGTACGGATGCCGCGACTTCAGGCGGTTGTCGATGTCGGCGGTGTGCAGCACCTGGCCGGTCTCGGTGTCCACGGCGAGGATTTGCCCCGGACCGACGCGGCCCTTGGCCAGCACGTCTTCCGGCGCGTAGTTCCACACGCCGACTTCCGAGGCCAGGGTGATGTAGCCGTTCTTGGTGGTGACCCAGCGCGCCGGGCGCAGACCGTTGCGGTCGAGCAGGCAGACGGCGTGGCGACCGTCGGTCAGCACCACGCCGGCCGGACCGTCCCACGGCTCCATGTGCATGGAGTTGTATTCGTAGAAGCTGCGCAGCTCGACGTCCATGGTCTCGACGTTCTGCCAGGCCGGCGGAATGATCATGCGCAGGCCGCGGAACAGGTCCATGCCGCCGGTGACCATCAGCTCGAGCATGTTGTCCATGCTCGAGGAGTCGGAACCGGTGCGGTTGACCAGCGGCGCGATGCTTTCCAGATCGGGCAGCAGCTCGTTGGCGAACTTGTTGCGGCGCGCCACCGCCCAGTTGCGGTTGCCGGTGATGGTGTTGATCTCGCCGTTGTGCGCCAGGAAGCGGAACGGCTGGGCCAGCGGCCAGCGCGGCAGGGTATTGGTGGAAAAGCGCTGGTGGAACACGCAGATCGCGGTTTCCAGGCGCTCGTCACCGAGGTCCGGATAGAAGCTGGCCAGATCGGCCGGCATCATCAGGCCCTTGTAGATGATGTCCTTGGCCGACAGGCTGCAGACGTAGAAGTCCGGGTCGTCCTTGAGGGCCACTTCGGCGCGGCGACGGGCGAAGAACAGCTTGATCGCCATCTGCTGGTCGTCGAGGCCTTCGCCACTGACGAACACCTGCTCGATGCGCGGCAGGCACTCCAGAGCGAGGCGGCCGAGCACCGAGGTGTCCACCGGCACAGCGCGCCAGCCCACCAGGCTCAGGCCCTGCGCCGCCAGCTGGGCGTTGAGCGCCTCGCGGGCGCTGGCAGCCTTGCTCTCGTCCTGGCTGAGGAACACCATGCCGACGGCATACTGCTCCGGCAGGTGCACGCCGAACTGCTCGGCGGCCAGCACGCGCAGGAAACGATCGGGCTTCTGCAGCAGCAGACCACAGCCGTCGCCGGTCTTGCCGTCGGCGTTGATGCCACCGCGGTGGGTCATGCATGTCAGGGCTTCAATGGCGGTCTGCAGCAGGTGGTGACTGGGCTGCCCGTGCATGTGGGCAATCAGACCGAAGCCGCAGTTATCCTTGAATTGTTCAGGATGGTACAGACCTGCTTTCATAGGCGCTCTCACCGGCTAAACTTGAATTCTATTCGGGCTCTTGGCCGCATTCTTGACGTTTTTGCGTCATTTTCGGCCGCTCATGGATGATTGATTGTACCGCGACGGCGACATCGCAGAAAGAAAAAGTGACGTAAAAGCGAAATTCAATGTCGCATTTATAAAAGAAAAACCGGTGACACGCCTAGGCATGTCACCGGTTTTTTTTGTCGCCCCTGCGCCGAGACTAGCGGCCGGCCTGGCGGATTTCCTGCTGGATGCTGGCGAAGGTCCGCGGCCACGGCTTGCCGGCCTGCAAACGGCTCGGCAGGCCGCCCAGCGCCGACTTGGCCGCCTCCGGGCTGGAGAAGCGGCCATAGGTGACCACGTACAGCGGCTTGCCCTGGTGCAGCTTGCGGAAGTAGCGGTACTCGCCACCGCCATCGCGCACCATGGCCTGCGCTGCGCCTTCCGACGCCGTACCGAGCAACTGCAGGGTGTACTGGCCGACGGGCTGCGACAGATACCAGCCGCTGCTGCCGGCGGCAGGCGCCGGAGCGCTGGCCACTGGCGCCGCCGGCCTGACCTCGGGCACAGCCGGCTTCACCGCCACCGCGGCCGGCTTGCGCGCCGCCTCGACAACCGGCGCAGCCGCCAATACCGGCTTGGGCGGAGTCGCCGCGGACACCGCTGCCTGGGCCGGCTGCACAACAGCCAGCGGCGCCGCCGCCGGCGCGACCTGCGCCGTGGAGGCCGCCGATGACTCGGCAACAGCCACCGACGGCGCGGTGGTAGTGGCCGTCACCGGCGGCACAGAAGCCGGCATGGCGGCATTGGAGGCATCCAGCTCCTCGACCCCGGCCTGGCCGGCAGCGCGCGCCAGCGGTTCACGCGGCACCGGCTGCCCCTGGCCGGCCAGCGGCAGCGGCAGCGGCTTGCTGTCGCCGGCAAACTGGATCGAGGGGCCACCCGCATTGGCCGATGCCGTTCCGCCAGGCGCAGTCGCCACCTGCCCGCTCGGCGCCGGACTGTCGGCAGCCACTGGAGTCCCCTCGGGATCCTGGCCCTTCATCACCAGCGCCAGCGCCACGCCGGCGGCGACCACGCCCAGCGCCAACAGATGCTTCTTCGGCAGGCTCATGCCGCGACCGCCCAAGGCTTCCGGCTGCCGCTCGGCGAGCATCGCCTCGATCAGCGCATCGCGCGCCACCCGATTGATCGCCCCGGGCCAGCCGCCCGACTCGACATGGATCTCTTCCAGCTGGGCATCGTCCAGCAGCTCCACGCCCTGGCCGGCGCCTTCCAGGCGCTGTGCCAGGTAGGCACGCGTCTCTTCCAGGCCGTAAGGCTGCAGCTCCTGCACCTGGCAGCTGTCCGCCAGGCCGGCCGCCTCCAGACGAGCCAGCAGCTCGGTTTCGGCAAACAGGAAGACATGAGCACGCCCATCGCTGTCGCCGGTGGCCAGCGCGCGCAGGGTGGCCAGCGCCTCGTCCTGCAGCCGCTCGGCGTCATCGACCAGCAGATAGACCTCCTGGCCGACCTGGTTCAGGCGGGCGACCTGCCCGAGCAGCCCATCCACATCCTGACTGCTGCCACCCAGCCCCTGGCTGAAATGCCGCAGCAGCGCAGCGCTACTGCCGGCCTGACGCCCCGACACCACCACGCTGACCACACTCTGCTTGTTGCTGCTGGCAACCAGCGCCTGACGCAGCAGGGTCTTGCCACTGCCCAGCGGCCCGGTCACCACCAGCATCAGGGCGCTGTAGCGCGCTAGCTGATGCAGCTGCGCCAGCACCGGCTTGCGCTGCGCAGGGAAAAACTTGAAGCCCGGCACCCGCGGCGTGAACGGGTCGTGGCTGAACTGGTAATGCTCAACAAATGCCTCATCGGCTTGCAGGCTGGTCATGAATCCCTCATTCACTTCCCAATTGACGGACCAGCGCTGCGTAGTCCGTACGCAGCGTTGCTTCAAGAACTTCGCGGGGATAGTCCGCGGTCACCACGGCCTCACCCAGCGGATGCAGCAGCACCAGGCGCAGACGGCCATCCAGCACCTTTTTGTCGACCGCCATATGGCGGAGAAATTCCTCGACGCCCATCTTCTGCGGCGGCACCACCGGCAGGCCGGCGCGCAGCAGCAGGCGGATAGCGCGGTCACGCGCAGCCTGATCGATCCAGCCGAGACGGTGCGACATTTCCAGCGCCATCACGGTGCCGGCAGCCACCGCCTCGCCGTGCAACCAGACGCCGTAGCCCATCTCGGTCTCGATGGCGTGGCCGAAGGTATGCCCAAGATTGAGGGTGGCCCGCACCCCCGACTCGCGCTCGTCGGCATTTACCACCCGCGCCTTGGCGGCGCAGGAGCGCTCCACCGCCTCACTGATCGCCTCGCCATCGAGGGCCCGCAACGCATCGATATGCGCCTCCAGCCAGCTGAGGAACGGCTCGTCACAGATCAGGCCGTACTTGATCACCTCGGCCAGCCCGGCCGACAGCTCGCGCGCCGGCAGGGTGGCGAGGGTCGCGGTATCGATCACCACGGCCTGCGGCTGGTAGAAGGCGCCGATCATGTTCTTACCCAGCGGATGGTTGATCCCGGTCTTGCCACCCACCGAGGAGTCCACCTGCGACAGCAGGGTGGTCGGCACCTGGATAAAGTCCACGCCACGCTGGTAGCAGGCGGCGGCAAAGCCTGCCATGTCGCCGATCACCCCGCCGCCGAGGGCGATCAGGGTGGTGCGGCGGTCGTGGCGGGCCTCAAGCAGACCGTCGAAGATCAGCTGCAGAGTCTCCCAATTCTTGAAAGCTTCACCATCGGGCAGGATGATCGGCGTGACCGCATAGCCTGCCAGGGTGTCGAGCAGGCGCTGCAGGTACAGCGGCGCCACCGTGTGGTTGGTGACGACTGCGATCTGGCGGCCGGCAATGTAGGGAGAGAAACAGTCGCGCCGACCGAGCAGGCCGGCACCGATGAAGATGGGATAGCTGCGCTCGCCGAGATCGACGTGAAGTGTCCGCATAAGGCCCCCCGCTGATGGAAAAGGGCGTTAGGATAGCGCAGTTCGCGACCCTTTTAACGGGGCGACAACTGTTCCAGGCGGCTCAGCACTTCCTGCACCACCATGCGCGGTGGACGCTGGTCGGTTTCGATGATTACATCGGCAATTTCGCGATACAGCGGATCACGAGTTGCCATCAGGTCGCGCAGCACCTGCTCGGGATTGGCCGCGCGCAGCAGCGGCCGATTGCGATCCCGAGCGGTACGCTCCAGTTGCTGCTCCACCGAGGTATGCAAGTAGACTACCCGCCCCCCGGCGCGCAGCGCCTCGCGGTTGGCCTGGCGCAAGACGGCACCGCCGCCGGTGGCCAGCACCAGACCGTCTTCCTGGCAAAGATCGACAATCACCGCCTGCTCCCGCTCGCGGAAACCCTGCTCGCCCTCGACATCGAAGATCCACGGGATGTCGGCACCGGTACGCACTTCGATTTCCTTGTCGGAATCCTTGAAGGGCAGATGCAGCTCCTTGGCCAGAAGACGCCCAATGGTGCTCTTGCCAGCACCCATCGGGCCCACGAGAATCAGATTGCGCACTTATCAACGACTCACGGAAATTGCCTGAGAGTCCATGATACGCGGGGTGAGGAAGATCAGCAGCTCGGATTTGCTGTCGCTGACGGTATCGCGACGGAACAGTCGGCCGAGGAATGGCAGATCGCCAAGGAACGGTACCTTCTCCACGTTCTTGTTCTGGACGTTGGAGTAGACCCCACCGATCACGATGGTCTCGCCGTCGGCGGCCAGCACCTTGGCGTTCACCTCGTTCTTGGAGATTGGCGGCACTCCGTTTCTCATGTTGCCATAATCCGGCGCATCCTTGGTCACCTTGACCTCCATGACCACCCGATTGTCCGGGGTGATCTGCGGAGTCACCTCCAGCGACAGCGCCGCCTCCTTGAACGAGGTACTGGTCGCACCGCTAGAGCTGGCCTCCTGGTAAGGGATCTCGGTGCCGCTGAGGATCTTGGCGGTCTCCTTGTCGGAGGTGACCACCTTGGGCTGCGAAACGATCTCGCCGTTGCCGCTCGACTCCATGGCAGTCAGTTCCAGATCGAGAAGCAGGTTGTCAGTGACGTACCCAATACCAATGCCCGACGTACGCCCCGCCACGCCCAGATCGACGAACGGCATATTAGGTCCATCACTGCCCTCTTCATCCCCCTGATCATCGTTGCCGTAAATCAGGCCACGGTCATTGGCGAAGGTCTGTTGCCCACCCCAGCGCACACCCAGGCTCTTGTTGTAGCCGACATTGGCCTCGACGATGCGCGCCTCGATCATCACCTGGCGCACCGGAATGTCCAGCTGGGTTACGATGCGTCGCAACTCGTCCAGACGATCCTCGGTCAGGTAGGCGATCAGGCTGTTGGTGCGGTCGTCAAAGATGATCGAACCGCGCATGTCCTTCTGCTCGGCACCCTCGGAAAACTCCTTGAACAGGCCGGCGACGTCCGAAGCCTTGGCATAGTTCAGCTGCAGCACTTCGCGGCGCAACGGCGCCAACTCGGCGATCTGCTTCTGCGCCTCCAGTTCCTGGCGTTCACGCGCGGCGATCTCGTCGGCCGGCGCCACCAGCAACACGTTGCCGATCTTGCGCTTGTCCAGCCCCTTGGTCTTCAGCACCAGGTCCAGCGCCTGGTCCCACGGTACGTTCTGCAGGCGCAGGGTGATGTTGCCCTGCACCGTGTCACTGGCCACCAGGTTGAGGTCGGTGAAGTCGGCGATCAGCTGCAGCACCGAGCGCACGTCGATATCCTGGAAATTCAGCGACAGCTTTTCGCCGGTGTAGGCGAATCGTTCGGTCTTGCGCTTCTCGACATCTTCCTGGGTCAGCGGCTTGACGCTGACAGTCAGACGGTTGTCGGTCTGGTAGGCGAGATAGTCGTAATTGCCGCTCGGCTCGATGATGATGCTGGTCTTGTCGCCGCTCACCGACGCGTTGACGAACTGCACCGGTGTGGCGAAATCCTTCACGTCCAGACGCGCGCGCAGCTGTTCAGGCAGCTGGGTGCGGGGAAAGTCCAGGCGGATCTTGCCGCCGCTTTCCTGGATGTCCGGGCTCAGCCCCGCTTCGGACAGGTCGATGACCACATTGCCTTCGCCCTGCGCACCGCGCTGGAAGTCGATGTTGCGAATGGCCTTGCCGGCGGGAACGAAGGGTTTCGCTGCCTGGGCAACCGGCTTGGCCAGCGGCGCAACGGGCGCCGCTGCGCTACTGGCGCCAGAGGCGGCGGTACCGCCGACCACAACGAACAGGTTGTTGCCCTCGGCGCGGGTCGTGTAAGGGGCCAGGCTGTTGAGGTTGATGATCAAGCGGGTACGGTCCTTGGCTTCGACCACGGTCACGCTGCGGGCGTTGCCGACGCCCAGCTCGCGATTGCGGCTGCCCAGCTTGCTGGTGACCCCCGGCAGGTCCAGGGCAATGCGCGCCGGCTGCTCGATGGTATAACCGCGCGGAGCGACCACCGGTTCGTCGAAGGCCAGCTTCAACTCGACCCGATCCCCCGGCAGGGCCGCCACATCCAGGTTCTGCAGATTGGCAGCCAGGACTGCCGGCGAAAGCATTGCAGCCAGCAAGGTCAGGCTGAAGCGCGAAATGGAACTGTTCATTGTCTGAATCCGTTGTGCAGACCGAGTTGGATTGTTCATGCGTGGACCCCCGCCCTCAGGAACGTTCTTTGAGGGTCAGAGTGCGCGGCCGCTCGAGCCAGCCCCCCTCGCCGTCAGTAACAATTTCGACGACCTCGATGCGGTCATCATTGATCGCCACGATGCGCCCGTAGTTGCGCCCGATGTAGTCGCCGACCTTGACACGATGCACCCCGCCAACACCACTGACCAGGGCGAAGCGACCGCCATCGTTGGCCAGCAGGCCGACCATCTGGAACATCTCGATATTGAAACCTTCAAGGAACTGCTTGGGACGCGACTCGTCCGGCTTGATCTCCGCCGAGCCTTTCTGCCGCTTCTGCAGATCGATCCGCACCGGCGGCTGGAAAGGGTGGCGCATGGCCGCGGCGCTGTAGGTAAAGGCCTCGTAGGGCTGGAACTGCGGCAGCGGCTCGATAACCCCCTTGGGCTTGGCGCGCACCTCGTTCATGTAGGCCTGCAGATCACTGAAATCACCGCTGCCGCCGCAGGCGGTCAGGCCGAGCAGCAGCATGCTGCCGATAATCAGACGGGCTCCCTTCATTTCTGCAGCCCCTTGTCGTTGTAGCGATAGGTCTTGGCCAGGATGCTCATGCTCAGCTTGGTCTCGCCGTCCTTGGCCACCGGCTTGATCTCGAAATCATGCAGGGTGACGATCCGCGGCAGGCTGGCAGCGCCGCTGACGAAGGTCGCCAGGTCGTGATAGGCACCGACCACGCGGATCTGGATCGGCAGTTCGATGTAGAACTGCTGGGTCACTTCCGGCAGCAGCTTGATCTCCTCGAATTCCAGACCGCTACCCAGACCGGTACGGGTGATGTCCTCGAGCAGACCGGGCACCTCGGTATCGCCCGGCAACTGACGCAGCAGTGCCCCGAAGGACTGCTCCATCTCCACCATCTGCTGCCGGTAGGCCTCCAGATTGGCGGCCTGGAAGGCCTTGGTCTCGAACTGCTGCTTGAGGGTGACCTCTTCGGCGCTCCGCCGCTCCAGGTCTGCCTGCAGATCCTTGAGGTGGAAGTTGTAGCCCAGCGCCAACACGCCGATCAGCAGCAAGGCCCCGGCGATCACCTTCACCGGGCCCGGCCAGGAACCGAGGTTGTTGGCGTCAAGCTCGCTGAGATTGACCTTGCGCAGGCTTTCCAGGGACTGAGCCAGACTCATTTCGTGGCTCCTTTGTTGGCTTGTTGGGCTTTTCCTGCGGCCAAGCTTGCGCTCGCTTGCGCAGCAGCCTCCTCATCCGGCCGGGTTTGCTGGACGGTCAGCTGGAATACGTTGGCCTGATCCACGGTACCGGCCGTCACCGCCTTGACCTCGGTCAGGTTGGGCGCCGCCAGCCAGTCCGAGGCATCGAGGTTGCGCATCAGCGCCGACACCCGGTTGTTCGACTCCGCCGCGCCCTGGATCGCGATGTTCTTTCCGGTCATCTTCAGCGCGGTGAAATGCACGCCATCCGGCAGGGTACGCACCAATTGGTCGAACACCCGCGCGGAGACGGGACGGTTGCCCTGCAGATCCTGGATGATCTTCATCCGTGCGAGGAGCTCTTCGCGGCGCTTCTTCAGCTCGCTGATCTCCTTGATTCGTGCATCCAGCGCAGCGATTTCCTTGCGTACATAATCATTGCGAGCGTTCTGCTGCTCGATTGCACCATTCAGATACTGGTCACCGGCGAACACCAAGGCGGCGGCGCCGACCAGCACCGCCCCCAGCGCCACCAGGAAACGCTGCTTGCGCTCCTCGCGGCGCTGCTCGCGCCAGGGAAGAAGGTTGATTCTGGCCATCAGTCAAAACTCCTCATCGCCAGCCCGCAGGCGATCATCAGCGATGGCGCATCGCTGGCCAGTGCGGCGGCGTTCACCTTGCTGCCCAATGCCATGTCGGCGAACGGATTGGCCACCACGCAGGGGGTGCCGATCTTCTGCTGGATCATCCGATCGAGATCCGGCAGCGACGCCGTGCCACCGGCCAGCAGGATGCAGTCGACATCACTGAACTGACCCGCCGCGAAGAAGAACTGCAGCGAGCGCGACACCTGCTGCACCACGGCCTCCTTGAACGGCAACAGCACTTCGCTGTCATAGTCGTCGGGAAGGCCGCCCTGTTTTTTCGCCAGGCCAGCTTCATCGAAGGACAAGCCATAGCGCCGCTGGATTTCTTCGGTCAGCTGCTTACCGCCGAACAGCTGCTCACGGGTATAGATGGTCTTGCCGTTGTGCAGGACACTGAGGGTGGTCATGGTCGCACCGACGTCCACCACAGCCACGGTCAACTCATGTCGCTCGCCGACCAGGCGCGGCTCAAGCAGGGCAAATGCCCGCTCCAGCGCATAGGCCTCGACGTCGACCACCTTGGCGGTCAGCCCGGCCAGCGCCAACGCGGCTTCGCGCACCTCGACGTTTTCCTTGCGGCAGGCGGCCAGCAGCACCTCGGCGCGTTCGGGGTTGCGCGGCGAGACGCCCTGCACCTCGAAGTCGATGGCCACCTCTTCCAGCGGATAGGGGATGTACTGGTCCGCCTCGATCTTCAGCTGGTTTTCCAGCTCGTCCTCGGACAGTCCGGCATCCATCTCGATGGTCTTGGTGATCACCGCCGAGCCGGCCACAGCCACGGCCACGCTCTTGGCCCCGGTGCGCGCCTTGGCCAGCACCCGGCTGAGCGCCTGCCCCACGCCCTCGATCTCGGCGATGTTCTTCTCGACAACCGCATTCAGCGGCAAGGGCTCGACCGCATAGGCCTCAACCTTGTAGCGCCCACCCGAGCGGCTCAGCTCCAGCAGCTTGACCGAAGTCGAACTGATGTCGATCCCCAATAGCGTATTCGCGGTCTTAGTGAAGAGCCCTAGCACGGCCAATTTCCTATCAGCATCCGAAAGTTACGGACGGTTCATGTATTTCAGCATTAAATGCCCCCACTTGACAGCAGGGCAAATGGCTACTTCAGGGAAAAAACACCTATAATGTGAACAGCTTTTGCCTTTTCCCTGCACCACCCACTTACCCCATTCCTCTCCCTGGACAAGCAAGATCCCGATGCGTCTGTTGAAGCTTCTGTCGTGGACCTGTATCGCCCTGATCAGCGCAGTGATGCTCGGACTCAGTGGCGCCTTTCTCTACCTCAGCCCCGGCCTGCCGTCGGTGGAAACCCTGCGCAACGTGCGCATGCAGGTCCCGCTGCGCATCTACAGCGCCGACGACAAGCTGATCGCCGAGTTCGGCGAAATGCGCCGCAGCCCCATCCAATTCGCCGACATCCCTCCGGACTTCATCAACGCCCTGTTGGCCGCGGAGGACGACAATTTCGCGAATCATTATGGCGTCGACGTCAAAAGCCTGATGCGGGCCGCCGCGCAATTATTGAAGAGCGGGCAGATCCAGACCGGCGGCAGCACCATCACCATGCAGGTGGCGAAGAACTTCTTCCTCTCCAACGAGCGCAGCTTTGCCCGCAAGATCAACGAGATCCTGCTCGCCCTGCAGATCGAGCGGGCGCTCGGCAAGAACGACATCCTCGAGCTCTACGTCAACAAGATCTACCTCGGCAACCGCGCCTACGGCATCGAGGCGGCGGCCCAGGTCTACTACGGCAAGCCGATCCGCGAACTGTCACTGGCCCAGCTGGCGATGATCGCCGGCCTGCCCAAAGCCCCCTCGCGCTACAACCCGGTAGCCAACCCGGAGCGCGCCAAGATCCGCCGCGACTGGATCCTCGCGCGCATGTACGAGCTGGGCAAGATCGACCAGCAGCGCTACCAGACCGCGCTGGCCGAGACCGTCGAAGCACACCAGCAAGCCGTCAGACCGCCGGAGCTGGAAGCGCCCTATGTGGCGGAAATGGCGCGCGCCGAAATCGTCGGCCGCTTCGGAGGCGACGCCTATACCGAAGGTTACCGCGTGCACACCACGGTACGCAGCGACCTGCAGACAGAAGCCAACCAGGCCCTGCGCGAAGGCCTACTCAACTATGACCAGCGCCACGGCTATCGTGGCCCCGAGGCGCGCTTCCCCACACTCGACCCGGCCGGCTGGCTGGCCAAACTGGCCGAGCAGCGCACGCTGGGCGGACTCGAGCCCGCCATCGTCACGAGCATCGGCAATGACGGCATCCAGGTGCTGACTCGCGACGGCAGCGAACAGCCGATCGCCTGGCAGAGCATGAAGTGGGCACGCCCCCACATCAACAGCAATAGCCTCGGCCGCCAGCCCGGCAAGCCGGCCGAGGTGGTGCAGAAGGGCGACCTGATCCGCGTGCTGCGCCAGGAGGACGGCAGCCTGCGCTTCGTCCAACTGCCGCAGGCGCAAGGCGCTCTAGTCTCGTTGGACCCGGCCGACGGCGCGATCCGCGCCCTGACCGGCGGCTTCTCCTTCGAGCAGAGCAACTACAATCGCGCCACCCAGGCCAAGCGCCAGCCCGGCTCCAGCTTTAAGCCCTTCGTCTACAGCGCCGCGCTGGACAAGGGCTTCACCGCCGCCAGCCTGATCAACGACGCGCCCATCGAGTTCGTCGACCCCTACACCGGCGAAGTCTGGCGTCCGAAGAACGACAACAACACCTTCCTCGGCCCGATCCGCATGCGCGAAGCACTGTACAAGTCGCGCAACCTGGTATCGATCCGCCTGCTGCAGGAGATCGGCATCGAATACGCCCTCGACTACAGCAAGCGCTTCGGCCTGCCGCGCGAGGAGCTGCCACGCAACTTCTCGCTGGCGCTCGGCACCGCCAACCTCACCCCGCTGGAAGTCACTACTGGCTATGCGGTCTTCGCCAACGGCGGCTATCACGTCCAGCCCTACCTGATCACGCAAATCGACAACCGCGATGGCGAGCCACTGTTCCGCGCCAACCCGCCGCGCATCCCTGACCACCCGACTAGCGCTGACACGGCGCAAGCGAGCATGCCGGTCGCCGTGACGAGCGCCATCCCCGAGGGCACCCCGCCCGCCGAAACGCCACCGACCGCCGAGCGCGTCCTCGACCCGCGCACCGCCTACATCATGACCAGCATGCTGCAGGACGTGATCAAGCGCGGCACCGGCCGGCGCGCCCTGAGCCTCCAGCGCAGCGACTTGGCCGGCAAGACGGGCACCACCAACGAACAGAAGGACTCCTGGTTCGCCGGCTACAACGGTGACTTCGTCACCACCGCCTGGGTCGGCTTCGACCAGCCGCAATCGCTCGGCCACAACGAATACGGCGGCACCGTCGCCCTGCCGATCTGGATCCGCTACATGGGGGTGGCCCTCAAGGACAAGCCGGCACACCTGCCACCCGAGCCGGAAGGCCTGTTGCGCCTGCGCGTCGATCCGCTCACCGGCCAGGCGGCGACCGCCGGCAGCAGCGGAGCCTTCTTCGAGCTGTTTAACAAGGACGCCCCGCCACAGCCGGCCAGTGAAGCCAGCAGCAGCTTCCAGGACAACTTCGGCAGCGAACCCGCCGCTGTCCCCATCGACCTGTTCTGATTCCAGGCAGGCACAAAAAAACCCGCTTCTGCGGGTTTTTTTGTCATCCATTGGCCAATCAGCCGTTGAACACGTCATCCACCGACTGCAGCGGATAGTGGCGCGGGTAACCGAGGCGGGCCACACCGGTCTCGATGGCCGCCTTGGCCACCGCATCCGGCACCAGCTGGATCAGGCGCTGGTCCATCGGCTTCGGAATGATGTACTCGCGACCGAACTCCAGGCTGTCCACGCCATAGGCTTCGCAGACTTCCTGCGGCACCGGCAGCTTGGCCAGTTCGCGAATGGCGTTGACCGCAGCGATCTTCATTTCTTCGTTGATGCGGGTAGCGCGCACATCCAGCGCACCGCGGAAGATGAACGGGAAGCCAAGGACGTTGTTGACCTGGTTCGGGTAGTCGGAACGGCCGGTAGCCATGATCACGTCCGGACGGGTGGCATGCGCCAGCGCCGGGGCGATTTCCGGGTCCGGGTTGGAGCAGGCAAACACGATCGGGTTCGGCGCCATGCGCGCCAGATCTTCGGCAGGCAGCAGGTTGGCACCGGACAGGCCGACGAACACGTCGGCCCCTTCCATCGCATCGGACAGGGTGCGCTTGTCGGTTTCGTGGGCGAACACCGACTTGTACTGGTTCAGATCGTCGCGACCGGCGTGGATCACGCCCTTGCGGTCGATCATGAAGATGTTCTCGATATTCGCCCCGATGCTGACCAGCAGCTTCATGCAGGCGGTCGCCGCGGCGCCGGCGCCGAGGCAGACGATCTTCGCCTCTTCCAGCTTCTTGCCGACGATCTCCAGGGCGTTGAGCATGCCGGCCGCGGTGACGATGGCGGTGCCATGCTGGTCGTCGTGGAACACCGGGATGTCGCACTGCTCGATCAGCGCGCGCTCGATCTCGAAGCACTCGGGCGCCTTGATGTCTTCCAGGTTGATGCCGCCGAAGGTGATGGAGATGCGCTTGACGGTATCGATGAAGGCCTGCGGGCTTTCCGCATCCACTTCGATATCGAACACATCGACGCCGGCGAAGCGCTTGAACAGCACGCCCTTGCCTTCCATCACCGGCTTGGAGGCCAGCGGGCCCAGCGCGCCCAGACCGAGGATCGCGGTGCCATCGGAAATCACCGCCACCAGATTGCCCTTGCCGGTGTACTTGAAGGCCAGCTCGGGATCGCGAGCGATCTCGCGCACCGGCTCGGCAACGCCGGGACTGTAGGCCAGGGCCAGGTCGCGCGCGGTGGCGGTGGGCTTGGTCAGCTCGACACTCAACTTGCCCGGACGGGGATGAGCGTGATACTCGAGCGCGGCGGCTTTCAGATCAGACATATTGGTGCTTCCACTTTCTATTTTATTTAGGTACAGACAGGGACCCTGAGCATACGGCAAGAGCGCGAACCCCCACAAGAGCGTCACTCCAGAGCCTCGAGGGCGTGTAGCCAGGCCTGTCCCAGGCACTTTTGGCCAGTACGCCAGCCGCCTGAACATGACCAAGAAAGGACCCGTCACCGGCCACAGCAAGTGGCCGCAGCCGCACAACGCAGCCCATCGCCCTGCGCTTCAGCGCACCTCGAGCATGGCCGGATGACTCAGCTGCAGCAGCCAGCGCGCCTGCCCGGGCCCGAGCACGCCACGCCTACTGCGATCGACCACCCAACCGCGCACCACGACCGTGCGCCCCGCCAGTCCGCGCAGCGCCCGCTCGTCGAACCGCGCCAGCGCCTGCGCCTCGACCTGCAGCACCAGCGAGCCGTCCAGCTCCAGCCACAGACCGCCGCGATTGCGCTCGACCCTCGCCACCCGCCCGCGCAGCAAGGCAAAGCCACCACGACGCAAGCGGGAAGTTTCGAGCAGCGGGGACTGGCTCCAGACGCCGCGGCCCGCCGCCCGTGCGGCACGCTCGGCGGTGAACTGGCAGTCGACCAGCGCGGTGTTCGGCGCCATGGCCACGGCAAACCCCAGCCCTGCCGTCAGCTGTTGCGCCTCCCAGTTGCGGCCGTCACGACCGAAGGCATGCGCCAGGCTGCGCCCGTAGTGGTCGCGCGCCTGCTCGCCGGCCAGCAGCGCAACCCGACCGCCGCTGGCAGCGACCAACTGCACGAGATGGCGGGTGGCAGCGTCGGCGAAGGGCTCGGCCGGACGCCCTCGGCGAGCCTGCTCCGGCGCATTGACGCCGATCAGGCGTACGCTGCGCCCATCGGTCAGGCGCAGGGTGTCGCCATCCACCACCCTGGCCACCTGCGCCTCGCGCAGCGGGCCGGGCCCGCGACACTCGGCCGCCGGCGCCTGCAGCGGCAGGACGAGCACGGCGGCACAAACAAAAAAGGCGCCCCACAGGGACGCCTTTTTTGTTGCACCGGGAAACGGCTTGCGCATCCCGGATACGCCTCGCTTACTTCTTGGTGGCACCGAAGCCAGCGAAACGCTGCTTGAAGCGATCGATACGGCCGCCAGCGTCCAGCACTTTCTGCTTGCCGGTGTAGAACGGGTGGCACTCGGAGCAGACGTCGAGGCTCAGGTTCTTGCACAGGGTGGAGCGGGTCTTGACCACGTTGCCGCAGCTGCAGGTAGCCACGACTTCGTCGTACGCGGGATGGATTTCCGGTTTCATCTTTGGATCCTCAGGGATGATGTGCCGCCACCAGGCACCATGCCAGGTACCGCACGAGGTAGTTTCACCGGGGCGGTCTGGCCACCCGGAAAAATAGGGCGGCATGATAACAGACCCCCCAAGCGATGCAAGATCCGCCGGGCGGCTGGCCCGCCGCCGGCCGCGGCGCCCCGTGCTAAGATCGCCGGCCTTCGCCTGCGGAGCCCCTGCGTGACCGAGCCCATCCTGCGCCTTGCCCTGCCTTCGCCGCTGCGCCGCCTGTTCGACTACCGCGCCCCGACCGACTGCAATCCCGCCCTGCTGCAGCCCGGCGTGCGTCTGCGCGTGCCGTTCGGCCGCCGCGAACTGGTCGGTGTGCTGGTCGAACGGGTGGCGCACAGCGAGGTACCCGAGGAGCGCCTGCGAAGCGCCAGCGCCCTGCTCGACCAACGCCCGCTGCTGCCGCCGGCGCTGTTCGAGCTGTGCCTGTGGACCGCCAGCTACTACCAGCACAGCCTCGGCGACACCTTCAGCTGGGCGCTGCCCAACCTGCTGCGCCAGGGCGAGTCGGCCGAGCGCAGCGAGGAGCGCATCTGGCTGGTATCCCCCAACGTCCACCTCGACGACCCGCGCCTGGCGCGCGCCCCGCGCCAGCGCCAGGCGCTGGCGACCCTTGCCCAGCACCCCCACGGCGTCAACCAGAACCTGCTGGAGCAGCTGCAGCTGTCGCGCGACAGCCTCAAGCTGCTGCACGACAAGGGGCTGGTCGAGGTGATCCGCCGCCAGCCGAGCATTCCCGAGCACCACGGCGCCTGGCTGCTGCAGCCGGAACTGCCGCTCAACGACGAGCAGCGCAGCGCCTTCGAGGCGGTCCACGCAGGTGCAGGCCGCTTCCACCCCTGCCTGCTGGCCGGGGTCACCGGCAGCGGCAAGACCGAGGTCTACCTGCAGCTGATCCGCGAAACCCTCGAGACCGGCAGGCAGGCGCTGGTGCTGATCCCGGAGATCAACCTCGGCCCGCAGACCCTCGAGCGCTTCGCCCGCCGCTTCAACGCGCGCATCGCCCTGCTGCACTCGGGCCTCACCGACCGCGAGCGCCTGGAGGCCTGGCAGGCCGCCCGCGAGGGCCACGCGCAGATCGTCATCGGCACCCGCTCGGCGCTGTTCACCCCGCTCAAGCATCCGGGGCTGATCATCGTCGACGAGGAGCATGACGCTTCCTATAAGCAGCAGGAAGGCCTGCGCTACCACGCCCGCGACCTGGCGGTGATGCGCGCCCGCCTGGAGCGCGTGCCACTGCTGCTCGGCTCGGCCACGCCGTCGCTGGAGAGCCTGCACAACGCCCAGCAGGGCCGCTACGCCCTGCTGCGCCTCAACCAGCGCGCCGGCGGCGCCCGCCAGCCGCGCTTCGAGCGCCTCGACGTGCGCAGCCGGCCGCTGGACAGCGGCTTCTCGCCGCCGCTGCAGCGGCTGATCGGCGAAACCCTGGCCGCCGGCCAGCAGGTGCTGGTGTTCCTCAACCGCCGCGGTTTCGCCCCCACCCTGCTGTGTCACGACTGCGGCTGGATGGCCCTGTGCCCGCGCTGCGACGCGCGCCTGACCCTGCACCAGCGCAGCGGCGAGCTGCGCTGCCACCACTGCGACCATCGCCAGCGCCCGCCGGCCGCCTGCCCGCAGTGTGAGCACGTCGACCTGCGCCCGGTCGGTGTCGGCACCGAGCGCAGCGAGGAGCGCCTGCGCATCCTGTTTCCCGACTACCCGATCCTGCGCATGGATCGCGACAGCACCGCGCGCAAGGGCAGCCTGGAACAGCTGTTTGCCACCGTGCAGAGCGGCGAGCCGTGCATCCTGCTCGGCACCCAGATGCTCGCCAAGGGCCACCACTTTCCGCGCGTCACCCTGGTGGCGATCCTCGACGCCGACGGCGGCCTGTTCAGCGCGGATTTTCGCGCCAGCGAGCGCATGGCCCAGCTGATCGTCCAGGTCGCCGGCCGCGCCGGGCGCGCCGAAGCGCCGGGGCGGGTGATCATCCAGACCCATCTGGCCGACCACCCGCTGCTGGTGCAGCTCACCGAGCAGGGCTACTTCGCCTTCGCCGAACAGGCGCTCAGCGAGCGCCGCGCCGCCGGCCTGCCGCCCTTTGCCCACCTCGCCCTGCTGCGCGCCGACGCCCACCAGGGCGAGCAGGCCGAAGCCTTTCTCGACAGCGCCGCCGAACTGGCCGAGCAACTGCTGGAGCAGTCCGCGCATCCCGACGTGCAGGTGCTCGGTCCGGTGCCGGCGCCGATGGAGCGCCGCGCCGGTCGCCACCGTGCCCAGCTGCTGCTGCAGGCACCCAGCCGCGCCGCCCTGCACCGCTTGCTCACACCCTGGCTGGTGCAGCTGGAAAACCTGCCGGGTAACCGCCAGGTGCGCTGGTCGCTGGACGTCGACCCGATCGACCTGTTCTGAGCGCGACCCAGATCACACTCAGCGGCAGGCGCAGCACGCCGCGCGCACGGCCCCCCTACACTGTCAGCGGTTGGCAAGCCCCGGCGCCCTGCGGATAATGTACGGTTTTCGAGCAGCGCCCCGGCGCCCGCGCACCCGGCCTGAAGAGCACACCGATGAAAGACAGCATCCGCCACCTGATCCAGCAAGCCCTGACCCGCCTGACCGACGAAGGCGTGCTGCCCGCGGGGCTGACGCCGGCGATCCAGGTGGAAAACACCCGGGACAAGACCCACGGCGACTTCGCCAGCAACATCGCCATGATGCTGGCCAAGCCGGCCGGCCTGAAGCCGCGCGAGCTGGCCGAGAAACTGATCGCCGCGCTGCCCGTCGACGCCAGCGTCAGCAAGGTGGAAATCGCCGGCCCGGGCTTCCTCAACTTCTTCCAGAACAGCGACGCCCTGGCCCAGCGCCTGGAGGCCGCGCTGGCCGATGCGCAGCTCGGCGTGCGCAAGAGCGGCACCGCCCAGCGCGTGGTGGTCGACCTGTCCTCGCCGAACCTGGCCAAGGAGATGCACGTCGGCCACCTGCGCTCGACCATCATCGGCGACGCCGTCGGCCGGGTGCTGGAGTTCCTCGGCGACACGGTGATCCGCCAGAACCACGTCGGCGACTGGGGCACCCAGTTCGGCATGCTGCTGGCCTACCTCGAGGAGAATCCGGCCGCCGCCGAGAGCGAACTGGCCGACCTCGAACAGTTCTACCGCGCGGCGAAGAAACGCTTCGACGACAGCGCCGAGTTCGCCGACCGTGCCCGCGCCTTGGTGGTAAAGCTGCAGGCCGGCGACGCCGAGTGCCTGCGCCTGTGGCAGCGCTTCAACGACGTGTCGCTCAGCCATTGCCAGGCCGTCTACGACCGCCTCGGCGTCAAGCTGAGCCCGGCCGACGTGCGTGGCGAGAGCGCCTACAACGCCGACCTGCCGACCATCGTCGCCGAACTGCAGGCCAAGGGCCTGCTCAGCGAAAGCGAAGGCGCGCAGTGCGTGTTCATGGACGAATACAAGAACGCCGAGGGCAACCCGCTGCCGGTGATCGTGCAGAAGGCCGGCGGCGGTTACCTGTACGCCACCACCGACCTGGCCGCCATGCGCTACCGCAGCCAGGTGCTCAAGGCCGACCGCGCCCTGTACTTCGTCGACCAGCGCCAGGCCCTACACTTCCAGATGGCCTTCGAAGTGGCGCGCCGCGCCGGCTTCGTCCACGCCGGCATGGACCTCGAACACATGGGCTTCGGCACCATGAACGGCGCCGACGGCCGCCCGTTCAAGACCCGCGACGGCGGCACGGTCAAGCTGATCGACCTGCTCGACGAGGCCGAGCAGCGCGCCTACGCCCTGGTCAAGGGCAAGAACCCAGAGCTGGACGAGAGCGAACTGCGCAGCATCGCCCGCGCCGTGGGCATCGGCGCGGTCAAGTACGCCGACCTGTCCAAGCACCGCACCAGCGACTACAGCTTCAACTTCGAGCAGATGCTCAGCTTCGAGGGCAACACCGCGCCCTACCTGCTGTACGCCTACACCCGCGTGGCCAGCGTGTTCCGCAAGCTGGGCAAGGGCATCGAGGCGATCGGCGGCAAGATCGACCTGCAGGCCGAGCAGGAACTGGCGCTCGCCGCCAAGCTGGCGCAGTTCGCCGAGGTGCTCAACAACGTCGGCGACAAGGGCGTGCCGCACCTGCTGTGCAGCTACCTGTACGAGCTGGCCGGCCTGTTCTCCAGCTTCTACGAGAACTGCCCGATCCTCGGCGCCGAGGACGTGGCCGTGCAGCAGAGTCGTCTGCGCCTGGCTGCACTGACCGGCCGCACCCTCCAGCAGGGCCTCGAACTGCTCGGCCTGACCACCCTCGAGCGCATGTAAATGACTGCCCGCAAGCAGAAACCGAAGCAGCGCGGCGCCAGCCGCACCCGCTCGGCACCGGCCAGAAAGGCCGTGCCGGGCTGGATCTGGCTGGCCAGCGGCCTGGTCATCGGTGGTTTCTTCGTGTTCCTCGCCCAACTCGAGCCGGGCCGCGACGAGATCAAACGCACGCCTGCGGGCAAGCCGGAAACCGCCACGACGACCAAGCCGGCGCAACCCGTCACGCCGCCCAAGCCGAAGTACGATTTCTACGAGGAGCTGACCAAGGCCAGCCCCAATCCCCTGCCGGGCAGCCAGCCGACGCCGGAACAGCTCCAGGCGGCGGAAGCCGCCCGCGCGCAGGCTCTGCTCGAAGGCCGTACCCCGCCGCCGCGGCTGGTCATGGCGCCTGCGGCGGTGCCGCCAGCCGCCGCGCCCGGCACGCCCGCCACGCCGCTTGCCGTGGCGCAGCCGCCGAAGACGGCTGCCACAGCAACTGCCGCCACTCCGGCGTCGCCCAAGGCCGCACCGGCTGCACCGGTCAAACCACCAGCCCCGCCGCCAACCCCGCCAGCGCCCGCCACGGCGGCGCCGAGCGGCCGCTTCTACCTGCAGGCCGGCTCCTTCGCCAGTCGCGACCAGGCGGAAAGCGCGCGCGCCAAACTGATCCTGCTCGGCCAGGACGCGCGCATCGAGTCGGGCAAGGTCGGCGACAAGACCTGGCACCGCGTGGTGGTCGGCCCCTTCGCCAGCCGCCCGCAGGCCGACAGCGCCAAGAAGCAGCTCGGCGCCAACGGCGTCGGCAGCGTGGTGCAGCAGCGCCGCTGACCCCTGTCCAACCGCCCGCCAGCGAACCAGCTCGCGCGGGCGGTTGAAAACCCCGCCCGTATCCCCCATATCTCCTCGCATCCCGGACGCCCCGCGTCCCGCTGCAGGAGATCGCTCCCTTGACCACCATCGTTTCAGTCCGCCGCAACGGCAAAGTCGTCATGGGCGGCGACGGCCAGGTTTCGCTCGGCAACACCGTGATGAAAGGCAACGCCAAGAAGGTCCGCCGCCTGTACCACGGCCAGGTGCTGGCCGGCTTCGCCGGCGCCACCGCCGACGCCTTCACCCTGTTCGAGCGCTTCGAGGGCCAGCTGGAAAAGCACCAGGGCCACCTGGTACGCGCCGCCGTCGAACTGGCCAAGGACTGGCGTACCGACCGCAGCCTGAGCCGCCTGGAGGCCATGCTGGCGGTGGCCAACAAGGACGCCTCGCTGATCATCACCGGCAACGGCGACGTGGTGGAGCCCGAGCACGGTCTGATCGCCATGGGCTCCGGTGGCGGCTTCGCCCAGGCCGCGGCCTTGGCCCTGCTGCAGAAGACCGAGCTGTCGGCGCGCGAGATCGCCGAGACCGCCTTGAACATCGCCGGCTCCATCTGCGTGTTCACCAACCAGAACCTGACCATCGAGGAAGAAGACTGCGCCGAATGAGCGCGTCTTCCGGAGCCCCATCCATGTCCATGACGCCCCGCGAGATCGTCCACGAACTCAACCGCCACATCGTCGGCCAGGAAGACGCCAAGCGCGCCGTCGCCATCGCCCTGCGCAACCGCTGGCGGCGCATGCAGCTGCCCGCCGAGCTGCGCCAGGAAGTCACCCCGAAGAACATCCTGATGATCGGCCCGACCGGCGTCGGCAAGACCGAGATCGCCCGCCGCCTGGCCAAGCTGGCCAACGCGCCGTTCATCAAGGTCGAGGCGACCAAGTTCACCGAAGTCGGCTACGTCGGCCGCGATGTCGAGTCGATCGTCCGCGACCTCGCCGACGCCGCGCTGAAGATGCTGCGCGAGCAGGAAGTGCAGAAGATGCGCTTCCGCGCCGAGGACGCCGCCGAGGAACGCATCCTCGACGCCCTGCTGCCGCCGGCCCGCCAAGGTTTCGGCGACGAGCCGGCCGCCCGCGAGGAGTCCAACACCCGCCAGCTGTTCCGCAAGCGCCTGCGCGAAGGCCAGCTGGACGACAAGGAAATCGACATCGAGGTGACCGAAACGCCGGCCGGCGTCGAGATCATGACCCCGCCGGGCATGGAGGAGATGACCAGCCAGCTGCAGAACCTGTTCTCCGGCCTGTCCAAGGGCCAGAAGAAGAGCCGCAAGCTCAAGGTCGCCGACGCCCTGAAGATGGTCCGCGACGAGGAAGCCGCACGCCTGGTCAACGAGGAAGAACTCAAGGCCCGCGCCCTCGAGGCGGTGGAGCAGCACGGCATCGTGTTCATCGACGAGATCGACAAGATCGCCAAGCGCGGCAACGTCGGCGGCGCCGACGTGTCCCGCGAGGGCGTGCAGCGCGACCTGCTGCCGCTGATCGAGGGCTGCACGGTCAACACCAAGCTGGGCATGGTCAAGACCGACCACATCCTGTTCATCGCCTCCGGCGCCTTCCACCTGAGCAAGCCGAGCGACTTGGTGCCCGA
Source organism: Geopseudomonas aromaticivorans (assembly GCF_019097855.1). Taxonomy (GTDB): domain Bacteria; phylum Pseudomonadota; class Gammaproteobacteria; order Pseudomonadales; family Pseudomonadaceae; genus Geopseudomonas; species Geopseudomonas aromaticivorans. The sequence goes on along the minus strand of NZ_JAHRGL010000030.1, from coordinate 135,852 downwards.
GCTGCAGGGCCGCCTGCCGATCCGCGTCGAACTCAAGGCGCTGACTCCGCAGGACTTCGAGCGCATCCTCACCGAGCCGCACGCCTCGCTGACCGAGCAGTACTGCGCGCTGCTGAAGACCGAGGGTCTGGGCATCGAGTTCACCGCCGACGGCATCCAGCGCCTGGCCGAGATCGCCTGGCAGGTCAACGAGAAGACCGAGAACATCGGCGCCCGCCGCCTGCACACCCTGCTCGAGCGCCTGCTGGAAGAAGTCTCCTTCAGCGCCGCCGACCTCGCCGTCGACCACAGCGGCCGGCCGATCGTGATCGACGCCGCCTACGTCAACGGCCATCTCGGCGAACTGGCGCAGGACGAGGATCTGTCGCGCTATATCCTGTAAGCCGACACCGGGTGGGCAACGCTGCGCGCGTGCCCACCGCTCGGCGTAGGGTGCGCCATGCGCACCATGCCGTGCCGCGGTGCGCATGGCGCACCCTACGACCACCCCGCAGAGACCTGCTCCGATGCACATCCCCACCGCCATCAAGCTGCACAAGGCGTCGAAGACCCTCGAGCTGCACTTCGGCGACCAGCAGTACAGCCTGAGCGCCGAATTCCTCCGCGTGCACTCGCCCTCGGCCGAGGTGCAGGGCCACGGCCACCCCGTGCTGCAATACGGCAAGCAGAACGTCGGCTTCAAGGGCGCCGAGCCAGCCGGGCAGTACGCCCTCAAGCTGGTGTTCGACGACGGCCACGACAGCGGCCTGTTCACCTGGGACTACCTGTACGAGCTGGCCACCCGCCAGGAGCAGCTGTGGGCCGACTACCTCGCCGAGCTGGCCGCCGCCGGCAAGTCGCGCGATCCCGACGAGTCGGTGGTCAAGCTGATGCTCTGAGACTCGGCTCGCCAACCGTAGGGTGCGCCATGCGCACCAATCGGTGGCTCGCAGCCTGATGGTGCGCACGGCGCACCCTACGCGCCGAGATGCGATGTCGGCGCCCCATCCCGTGCCAAGACAAAGCCCGGCGCCGGGGATTAGAATGGCCACCACATTTTTCCAGGTGACTGCGACATGAGCGATCCGCGCAAGCCCGACTCCGCCGAGCCCTCCACCCACTTCGGTTACCAGAGCGTGCCGGAAAGCCAGAAGGCGCAGAAGGTCGCCGAGGTGTTCCACTCGGTGGCCGCCAAGTACGACCTGATGAACGACGTGCTCTCCGGCGGCATGCACCGCCTGTGGAAGCGCTTCACCATCGAGCTGTCCGGCGTGCGCCCGGGCAACCGCGTGCTGGACATCGCCGGCGGCACCGGCGACCTGGCTCGCCAGTTCTCGCGCCTGGTCGGCCCGACCGGCGAGGTGGTGCTGGCCGACATCAACGCCTCGATGCTCAAGGTCGGCCGCGACCGCCTGCTCGACAAGGGCGTGGCCGGCAACGTCAAGTTCGTCCAGGCCGATGCCGAGAAGCTGCCGTTCCCCGATAACCACTTCGACGTGGTCACCATCGCCTTCGGCCTGCGCAACGTCACCCACAAGGAAGACGCCCTGCGCTCCATGCTGCGCGTGCTCAAGCCCGGCGGCCGCCTGCTGGTGCTGGAATTCTCCAAGCCGTCCAGCAGCCTGCTGGGCAAGGCCTACGACGCCTACTCGTTCGCTTTCATGCCGCTGGCCGGCAAGCTGATCACCAACGACGCCGAAAGCTACCGCTACCTGGCGGAGTCGATCCGCATGCACCCCGACCAGGAAACCCTCAAGGGCATGATGGTCGACGCCGGCTTCGACCTGGTCACCTACCACAACATGACCGGCGGCATCGTCGCCCTGCACCGCGGCATCAAGCCCTGATGCTGCCGCTCGCGCTGCTCGCCGGCGTCGAGGCCGGCCTCAACCGGGTGCTGGCGCTGGACGCCACCGCCGGCCCGCGCCTGGCTGCGCTGCAAGGCCGGGTGATCGCCGTCGACTGCACGGCACCCAAGCTGCGCCTGTACCTGCTGCCCGGAGCCGACGGCCTGCGCCTGGCCGGCCACTGGGCCGCGCCGGCCGACTGCACCCTGCGCGCGCCGGCCAGCCGCCTGCTGCAACTGGCCATGCGTCGCGACAAGACCGCCGTGCTGCACGCCCCCGACGTCGAGCTGGACGGCCACAGCACCTGCCTGCTCGATCTGGCGGCGATCCTCCAGGATCTCGAACTGGACTGGGAAGGCGCGCTGGCCGACTGGCTCGGTCCGCTCGGCGCCGTCGCCGTGGCCCGCCCGCTGCACGGCGCCGGCGCCTGGGGCCGCGACAGCCTGGCCAGCCTGCGCCTGAATCTGGCCGACTGGCTGGCCGAGGAGTCGCGCGCACTGCTCGGCCGCCGCGAGGCCGAAGCGCGCTTCGCCGAACTGGACCACCTCAAGCTCGCCCTCGACCGTCTCGAGGCGCGCAGCGAGCGCCTTGCCCGCCGCCTTCCGGAAATCGACTGACCGCATGAAGCTGCTCGCCCTGCGCCGCCTGATCCGTATCCAGCGCACCGCTGTCCGTTACCAGCTCGACGAGCTGCTGCTCGACCTGCCGCTGCCCTGGTGGCTGCGCGGCCTGCTGCGCGCCATGCCCTGGCGCTGGCTGCCGCGCACGCCGCTGGCGATGTCGCGCGGCGAGCGCCTGCGCCGCAGCCTGGAAGACCTCGGCCCGGTGTTCATCAAGTTCGGCCAGCTGCTGTCCACCCGCCGCGACCTGCTCCCGGCCGACATCGCCGACGAGCTGGCGCGCCTGCAGGACCAGGTGCCGCCGTTCCCGCCCGAGCAGGCGGTGGCGCTGATCGAGCAGCAGCTCGGCGCCAGCATCGACCAGGTGTTCAGCCGTTTCGAGCGCCAGCCGCTGGCTTCCGCCTCGGTGGCCCAGGTGCACGCCGCCCAGCTGCGCACCGGCGAGGACGTGGTGGTCAAGGTGGTGCGCCCGGGCCTCGAGCCGGTGATCCGCCAGGACATGGCCTGGCTGTTCGTGCTCGCCAAGCTGGCCGAGCGCGCCTCGGCCGACGCCCGCCGCCTGCGCCCGGTGGAGGTGGTCAGCGACTACGAGGGCACCATCTTCGACGAGCTCGACCTGCTGCGCGAGGCGGCCAACGGCAGCCAGCTGCGGCGCAACTTCGAAGACTCCAAGCTGCTCTACGTGCCGCAGGTGTACTGGGACTGGTGCCGCCCCAAGGTGCTGGTGATGGAGCGCATCTACGGCGTGCCGGTCACCGACCTGAACGCCCTGCACGACCAGCACACCGACATGAAGAAGCTCGCCGAGCGCGGCGTGGAGATCTTCTTCACCCAGGTGTTCCGCGACAGCTTCTTCCACGCCGACATGCACCCCGGCAACATCTTCGTCAGCACCCGCACGCCGCACGACCCGCAGTACATCGCCATCGACTGCGGCATCATCGGCAGCCTCACCGCCGAGGACCAAGACTACCTGGCGCGTAACCTGCTGGCCTTCTTCAAGCGCGACTACCGCAAGGTGGCGCAGCTGCACATCGACTCCGGCTGGGTGCCCGCCGACACCCAAGTCAACGACTTCGAGGCGGCGATCCGCACCGTCTGCGAGCCGATCTTCGAGAAGCCGCTGAAGGACATTTCCTTCGGCCAGGTGCTGCTGCGCCTGTTCCAGACCGCGCGGCGCTTCAACATGCAGGTGCAGCCGCAGCTGGTGCTGCTGCAGAAGACCCTGCTCAACATCGAGGGCCTCGGCCGCCAGCTGTACCCCGAGCTGGACCTGTGGAGCACCGCCAAACCGTTCCTCGAGCGCTGGATGCGCGAGCGCATGAGCCCGCTGCGCCTGCTGCGCAACCTGCAGAGCCAGGCCGAGCAGGTGCCGCAGCTGGCCAAGAAGGCCGGCGCGGCGCTGGAGCGCCTCGGCCACGGCACGCCCCCGGCCCCCGCCACCGGCGAGCGCTGGCTGGCGCGCCTGCTCGGCGCCGTGCTGCTGCTCGGCGCCGCCAGCAGCGGCCTGGCGCTGACTGCCGAGACCTGGCCGGCCTGGAGCATGCTCGCCGGCGGCCTGTACCTGATCCTGCGCCGATAGCCAGCGCGCACCACTGCTGGCAAACTGACCCGATTGTGAACCGGCGCCGAGCGCGCCCCGGACAAGCGAACAACCGATGAGCAACTGGCTGGACGAAATTCACTGGAACGCCGACGGCCTGGTCCCGGCGATTGCCCAGGACCACAAGAGCGGGCGCATCCTGATGATGGCCTGGATGAACCGCGAATCCCTGCAGCTCACCGTCGACGAGGGCCGCGCCATCTACTGGTCGCGCTCGCGCGGCAAGCTGTGGCGCAAGGGCGAGGAATCGGGCCACGTGCAGAAGCTCCACGAACTGCGCCTGGACTGCGACGCCGACGTGCTGGTCCTGCAGGTCGAGCAGCTCGGCGGCATCGCCTGCCACACCGGGCGCGAGAGCTGCTTCTACCGCGTATATGAAAACGGCGCCTGGCAGACCGTCGACGCGGTCCTCAAGGATCCCCACGCCATCTACGAGCACAAGGAGCACCGCCATGAGTGAGCACAGCAGCAACGACACCCTCGCCCGCCTGGCCGAGGTGCTTGAGTCCCGCAAGGGCGCCACGCCGGACAGCTCCTACGTGGCCAGCCTGTACCACAAGGGCCTCAACAAGATTCTCGAAAAGGTCGGCGAGGAGTCGGTGGAAACCATCCTCGCCGCCAAGGACGCCGCGGTCAGCGGCGACTGCAGCGACCTGATCTACGAAACCGCCGACCTGTGGTTCCACTCCCTGGTCATGCTCGCCGCCCTCGGCCAGCACCCGCAGGCGGTGCTCGACGAACTGGACCGCCGCTTCGGCCTCTCCGGGCACGCCGAGAAGGCCGCCCGTCAACCGTCCGCCTAACCATTCAGCGCAAGGAGAATTTCATGGGTATTTTCGACTGGAAACACTGGCTGATCATTCTTGTCGTCGTCGTGCTGGTGTTCGGCACCAAGCGCCTGAAGACCCTCGGCGCCGACGTCGGCGAGGCGATCAAGGGCTTTCGCAAGGCGGTGAACACCGAGGAAGGCGATAAACCGGCCGAGCAGCAGCAGGCGCAGTCCGCCGACACGCTGAATAAGCCGCAGACCATCGAGGGCCAGGCCCAGAAGGTCGACACCCCGGTGCGCAAGGACTGAGCCTGACGCATGTTCGATATCGGTTTTTCCGAGCTGTTGCTGGTCGGTCTGGTTGCCCTGCTGGTGTTCGGCCCCGAGCGCCTGCCGGCCGCCGCGCGCACGGCCGGCCTGTGGGTCGGCCGCCTGAAGCGCAGCTTCAACGCGATCAAGACCGAGGTCGAGCGCGAGATCGGCGCCGACGAGATCCGCCGCCAGCTGCACAACGAGCAGATCCTGCAGATGGAGCGCGAGCTCAAGCAGTCGCTGCAGCCGCCAGCGCCCGCGACAGCGCCGACCACCGGCAGCGCGGCAGACAGCAGCGCCGCCACGCCGACGGCCAGCACGCCGCAGAGCGCCGCCCCCGACAGCACTGCCGCAGCCCAATCCCCCCCGTCCGCCCAGCCTGCCAGCGCGCCGGCTGCGCCCAGTGAGCCACCGCGCCCGACATGACCGAGCCCTCCCAAATCGACGGGGAAATGCCCCTGGTGGCCCACCTCACCGAGCTGCGCAGTCGCCTGCTGCGCTGCGTGATCGCGGTGCTGCTGATCTTCGCCGGGCTGTTCTATTTCGCCCAGGACATCTACACCCTGGTCTCCGCGCCGCTGCGCGCCTACCTGCCGGAGGGCGCGACCATGATCGCCACCGGGGTGGCTTCGCCGTTCCTCACCCCGTTCAAGCTCACCGCCTGGGTGGCGCTGTTCCTCAGCGTGCCGGTGATCCTCCACCAGATCTGGGGTTTCATCGCCCCCGGGCTGTACAAGCACGAAAAGCGCATCGCCGTGCCGCTGCTGATCTCCAGCATCTTCCTGTTCTATGCCGGGATGGCCTTCGTCTACTTCCTGGTGTTCCCGCTGATGTTCCACTTCTTCGCCAGCGTGACGCCGGAAGGCGTGGCGATGATGACCGACATCAACGAGTACCTGGACTTCGTCCTCACCCTGTTCTTCGCCTTCGGCGTGGCCTTCGAGATTCCGGTGGCGACCTTCCTGATCCTGTGGATCGGCCTGGTCGAAGTGGAAACCCTGAAGAAGAGCCGCCCCTACGTGATCGTCGGCTGCTTCGTGGTCGGCATGGTCCTCACCCCGCCGGACATATTCTCGCAGACCCTGCTGGCCGTGCCGATGTGGCTGCTGTTCGAGGTTGGCCTGTTCTTCGGCGCCATGGTGCGCCGCCCGCAGCCGGAAGAAAGCGGGGAAGCCAGCGACAGCAGCGCCGTAGTCAGCCGCGATCCCGACGACCAGCCGCCGGCCCCGCAGGCATGAACCTGCTGCTGCTGGAGGACGGCGACTTCGTCGCCGAAGGCCGCGCCCTGCTGCGCGGCCGGCGCCTCACCCACCTGCACGAGGTGCACCGCGCCGCCGCCGGCGACAGCCTGCGCGTCGGCCGTCTCGGCGGTCTGATGGGCGAAGGCCGCCTGCTGCGCCTGACCGCCGAGGAGGCGGAGCTCGAGGTACTGTCGATTGCGCAGGCGCCACCGGCCAAGCTGCCGCTGACCCTGCTGCTCGCCCTGCCGCGGCCGAAGATGCTCAAGCGCGTGCTGCAGACCGTGGCCAGCATGGGCGTGCCGCGTCTGGTGCTGCTCAACAGCTATCGGGTGGAAAAGAGTTTCTGGCAGACGCCGTTCCTTGCGCCCGAGGCCATCCGCGAACAGCTGATCCTCGGCCTCGAACAGGCGCGCGACACCGTGCTGCCGGAGGTCATTATCGAGAAACGCTTCAAGCCGTTCGTCGAGGACCGCCTGCCGCAACTGGCCGCCGGCAGCATCGGCCTGGTCGGCCATCCCGGCGCCTACCCCACCTGCCCGCGCGCGGTGGATGGCGCGGTGACCCTGGCCATCGGCCCGGAAGGCGGCTGGATCCCCTACGAGGTGGACAAGCTGCACGAGGCCGGCCTGCAGCCGGTGCAGCTCGGCGAGCGCATCCTGCGCGTGGAAACCGCGGTAACCGCCCTGCTCGCCCGGCTGTTCTGAGCGAACATCCGCCGCTCGGGCCGGCGCGGTAGTGGAAAATCGCGGCGCGAGTTTTCTACCCTACGCCAACCACCACGCCGCCAACTCAGTCGGGTGGACAACGGCGCCGCCTTGTCCACCAGCCCCTCCCCCTCACACCTCCAGCAGGAAGGTCACCGGCTCGTCGTTGACCAGGTGCACCTGCATGTCCGCGCCGAAGCGCCCACTGGCGACCGGGGCGTGCTGCGCGCGGGCCAGCGCCAGCAGGTGGTCGAACAGCGCCGCGCCCTGCGCCGGCGGCGCCGCCGTGGAGAAGCTGGGGCGCAGGCCGCTCTGGGTATCGGCGGCGAGGGTGAACTGCGAGACCAGCAGCAGGCCGCCGCCGACGTCCTTGAGCGACAGGTTCATCTTGCCGACCTCGTCGCTGAACACCCGGTAGTTGAGCAGGCGGTGCAGCAGCTTGTCGGCGCTGGCCTCGCTGTCCTGCGGCTCGACACCGACCAGCACCAGCAGCCCCTGGTCGATGGCGCCGACCACCTCGCCGTCCACCTCCACCCGCGCGCCGCGTACCCGCTGCAGCAGCGCCTTCATGCGTGGCCTTGTGGCAGGTCGAGCAGCTGGCGGGCGATCTGCCCGGTGGCGCGCACCAGCGCGTCGGTGATGCCCAGTTCGCCGGCGGCGTGGCCGGCGTCGCGGATGATCGACAGCTCGCTGTTCGGCCAGGCCTGGTGCAGCGCCCAGGCGTTGTCCAGCGGACAGACCACGTCGTAGCGACCGTGCACGATCACCCCGGGGATGTGGGCGATCTTGTGCATGTCGCGCAGCAGCTGGTTTTCCTCGAGGAAGGCGTTGTTGATGAAGTAGTGGCACTCGATGCGGGCGATCGACAGCGCGCGCATCGGCTCGGCGAAGCGCTCGACCAGCTGGCCGTTGGGGCGCAGGGTCGCGGTGCGCCCCTCCCACACCGACCAGGCCTTGGCGGCGTGCATCTGGGCGATCTGGTCCGGACCGGCCAGGCGGCGGTAGAAGGCGTCGACCAGGTCGTGGCGCTCCTCGGCCGGGATCGGCGCCAGGTAATCCTCCCAGTAGTCGGGGAACAGGCGGCTGGCGCCCTCCTGGTAGAACCACTGGATCTCCTGCGGCCGGCACAGAAAGATGCCGCGCAGGATCAGCGCATGGACCCGCTCGGGATGGGTCTGCGCGTAGGCCAGCGACAGGGTCGAGCCCCAGGAGCCGCCGAACAGCACCCACTTGTCGATGCCCAGGTGCTCGCGGATGCGCTCCATGTCCGCCACCAGGTCCCAGGTGGTGTTGCGGTCCAGGCTGGCATGCGGGGTCGAGCGGCCGCAGCCGCGCTGGTCGAAGGTGACGATGCGGTAGACGGTCGGATCGAACCAGCGGCGGCTGGCCTCGTCGCAGCCGGCGCCCGGCCCGCCGTGCACGAACAGCACCGGCAGGCCGTCCGGGGTACCGCTTTCGTCGACATACAGCTCGTGCGGATGGTCCACCGCCAGCTGGTGGCGGGCGTAGGGTTTGATCTCTGGATACAGGCTGTGCATGCAGGGCCTCCGAGGCTGAAACAGGACCATCCGTCCTGCCGTGGTGTCGGCATCATAGCGAGGAAAACCGCTTTGGGCATGCCGCGCATCATCTGTTCGTCCGGCTGGACGGCGCACTCGCGCAGCCCATTGCCCGTTCGCGCACCACAACACTTGCAGAGCGCCGCCCAAGGCCTATGGTTGAAGCAGTCCATTGGCCCCGCCCGCCGTTCCGGCTCGTGCGCACGCGGCTGGGTCCAAGCAACAGACCGGTGATTGCCGGAAGCGCTGGCCGGTGCCGGCCCCCGCGCGCAATCGCTGCCTCGACGGCGGCAGGCGGCCCCCGAACCGTGCATATCTCCCATCTCAGCACTCGCGATGCCCTGGGCAGCCTGCACAGCAGCAGCGGCGGGCTCAGCTCGACCGAGGCGCAGCGCCGTAAGGCGGAGTTCGGCGCCAACCGGATCGAGAAGATCCGCGGCGAAGCCCTCTGGCGGCAGCTGGCCCGCGAGTTCGTGCACTTCTTCGCCCTGGTGCTCTGGCTGGCCGCCGGGATGGCCTTCTTCGCCGACTACCAGGCCCCCGGCGAAGGCATGGCCACCCTGGGCTGGGCGATCATCGGCGTCATCCTGATCAACGGCGTGTTCTCGTTCTGGCAGGCCTACCGCGCCGAGCGGGCGATGGCGGCGCTGACCCGCCTGCTACCGCAGCAGGTCACCGTGCTGCGCGACGGCCACGCCCGCCGACTGGACGCCGAGCAGCTGGTGCCCGGCGACGTGGTGCTGGTGCAGGAAGGCGACAGCGTGCCGGCCGACTGCCGGGTGATCGAGGCCGATGGCCTGCGCGTCAGCCTGGCCACGGTGACCGGCGAGTCGCTGGCCAGGAGCCGCAGCGCGGACGCCTGCGACGAAGCCGACGTGCTGGCCGCCGCCAACGTGCTGCTCGCCGGCACCGCGGTGGTGGCCGGCCACGGCCGCGCGCTGGTGTTCGCCACCGGCATGCGCACCGAGTTCGGCAAGATCGCCCGCCTGACCCAGGCCGGCCACGAAGGCCACTCGCCGCTGCAACTCGAGATCATCCGCCTGTCGCGCCAGCTGGCGCTGCTCTCGGTGGCCATCGGCGCAGCGTTCTTCCTCATCGGTCATCTGCTCGGCCTGCCGTTCTGGGGCAACCTGCTGTTCGCCATCGGCATCATCGTCGCCAACATCCCCGAGGGCCTGCTGCCCTCGGTGACCCTGGCGCTGGCCATGGCGACCCAGCGCATGGCCCGCCACCACGCGCTGATCCGCCACCTGCCGGCGGTCGAGGCGCTCGGCGCGGCCACAGTGATCTGCACCGACAAGACCGGCACCCTGACGGTCAACCGCATGACCGTACGCCAGCTGTGGGTTGCCGGCGAGGCGCTCGACCTGCCGCTGCCGGCCGAGCTGCTCGAGCGCTGCCGCCCGCTGCTCGACGTCGCCCGCCACTGCCACAGCCTGCGCGAGGTCTCGGAAGGCACGCGGCTGAGCGTGCTCGGCGACCCGATGGAAGTCGCCCTGGTCGAGCTGGGGCGCCAGGCCCGGGACGACGCCGGCCACGCCACCCGGGTCCACGAGTTCCCCTTCGATACCGCGCGCCGGCGCATGTCCACCGTGCACGATCTGGCCGAGGGCCGCCTGCTCTACTGCAAGGGCGCCCCGGAAGTGCTGCTGCCACTGTGCAGCCAGGTGCTGACCCGCGAGGGGGTGCAGCCGCTGGACGAGACGCAGCGCGAGCGCCTGCGCCAGGCCCAGGAGGAGATGGCCGCCCGCGGCCTGCGCGTGCTGGCGCTGGCCTGGCGGCGGGTGGACGGCGAGGCGCTGCGCATCGAGCTGGAAAGCGAGCTGATCCACGCCGGCCTGGTCGGCATTGAGGACCCGCCGCGCCCCGAGGTCGCCGAGGCCATGCGCCGCTGCCACGGGGCCGGGATCCAGGTGATCATGCTCACCGGCGACCATCCGGTCACCGCCTGCGCCATCGCCCGCGAGATCGGCCTGCTGCGTGGCGAGACGCCACGGGTGATCAGCGGCCACGAGTTGCACCATCTGTCGGAGAGCCAGCTGCAGTTCGCCCTCGACGCCCCGGAGGTGCTGTTCGCCCGGGTCACTGCCGACCAGAAGCTGCTGGTGGTCGAGGCGTTGCAGCGCAAGGGCCAGGTGGTGGCCGTGACCGGCGACGGGGTCAATGACGCACCGGCGCTCAAGCGCGCCGACATCGGCATCGCCATGGGCATCGGCGGCACCGACGTGGCCCGCGAGGCGGCGGACATGGTGCTGCTCGACGACAACTTCGCCAGCATCGTCAAGGCGGTCGAGGAAGGCCGCGCGGTGTACGCCAACATCCGCAAGTTCCTCACCTACATCCTCAGCTCCAACATCCCCGAACTGGTGCCCTACCTGGCCTTCGTCCTGCTGCCCATCCCGCTGCCGCTGACCATCATCCAGATCCTCGCCGTCGATCTGGGCACCGACATGCTGCCGGCCCTCGCCCTCGGCGCCGAACGCGCCGACCCGCAGGTCATGCAGCGCCCGCCGCGGCCGCGCGGCGAGCGCCTGCTGTCCTGGCCGCTGCTGGCGCGCGCCTACCTGTTCCTCGGCGTCTGCGAGGCGCTGGCCGCCATGAGCCTGTTCTTTCTGGTGCTGGCCTGGGGCGGCTGGGACTACGGCACGCCGCTGGCGCGCCTCGACCCGCTGTACCTGCAGGCCACCGGCGCCTGTCTGGCCGCCATCGTGGTGATGCAGGTGGCCAACGTGCTGGCCTGCCGCAGCCCCAGCGAGTCGCTGCTCACCACCGGCGTGCGCGGCAACCGGCTGGGCGGCAATCCGCTGCTGCTGTGGGGGATCGCCTGCGAACTGCTGCTGATCGGCGCGATCATCTATACGCCCTGGGGGCAGACCCTGTTCGGCACCGCCGCGCTGCCCGCCGCGGCCTGGCTGGCCATGCTGCCGTTCGCCGCCGCCCTGCTGCTGCTCGAGGAGCTGCGCAAGTGCTGGGTCCGCCGGCAGGCACGCGCCGCCGCCAACGCGGCGCCGACGGCGGACTGACGCCGACCAGCGGCCCGACCGGGCTACACTCGGCTGTATGTGGCGAATGGAGAGCGCACCATGCATCCTACCCTTGGCAGGCGCAGCCAGCTGCGGCTGATCGTCGTCCTGCTCCTGCTGGTCTGGCTGTGGGCGGCCAGCGGGCCGCTGAGCCGCTCGGACTGGCTGCTGGAAAACCTGCTGGTGTTCTTCTTCGCCGCCCTGCTGGCCGCCACCTATCGGCGCTTCGCCTTCTCCCCCGGCGCCTACTGGCTGTTCGCCCTGTTCATGGCGCTGCACCTGTACGGCGCCCACTACACCTACGCGGAGACGCCGCTGGGTTATTGGGCCAGGGATGTGCTGGGATTGGCGCGCAACCACTACGACCGCCTAGTGCACTTCGCCTTCGGCCTGCTGTTGGTCTGCCCGCTGCGCGAGCTGCTGCAGCGGCGCGCGGCCCTCGGCGGGCGCTGGCTGGAGATCCTCAGCCTCAGCGTGGTGATGGCGATGAGCGCGTTCTACGAACAGCTGGAAATGCTCGCCGCGCTGCTGGTCAGCCCGGAGCTGGGCTCGGCCTTCCTCGGCACCCAGGGCGACGAGTGGGATGCGCAGAAGGACGCCGGGCTGGCCATGCTCGGCGCCGCCCTGGCGTTGCTGATCCGCGCCGTGTGCGCCCCGCGGCCCCGCTAGCCGACCACATGCCGGCGATCCCGGCCGGCTGCCGCGCAGGGCACGGGCAGCCAGCGGGAGAACGGCATTTAGCGCGCGGCGTCGATGAACGGCACGCTATTGTTGGGTAGCACGGTGGTCGGCAGCACACCATTCCAGCGCTCGGCCTTGGTCAGCTCGACCAGGTTCTGGTTGCTGGCCAGCGCCTCGGCGCGGGCGCGGATGGCCGAGGCCTCGGCATCGCCGCGCAGGCGGGTGGCCTCGGCATCGGCGCGGGCTTGGGCGAGCTTGGCCTCGGCCTCGGCGTTGGCCTGGGTGACGCGGATTTCCGCCTGCACCTTCTCGGTGGCCAGCATCTGCTCGCGGGTCTTGACCTGCACCTCGGCGCGCATGCGCTCCTCGATCGACTTCTCGTAGGCGTCGCTGAAGTCGATGTTCTCGATCTGCACGCCGTCGATCACCACCGGCCCCTTCACTTCCGCCTTGATCGCTGCGGCGATGTCGGCGACGAACTGGCCGCGGTTCTGCACCGCGTTGATCGCGGTGTAGCGGCCGAACACGTTCTCCACCTGGGTCGGCACCTGACGGCTGATCAGCCGCGAGACCATGGTCTCCAGGTCGCCGTAGCCGCGATAGAGGTCGGCGACCTGCCCCGGCTCGACGTGCCAGGACACCGAGACGTTGAGGCCGGCGGCCTGCTGGTCCTTGCTGTAGGCCTGCAGGTTCTCGTAGCGCGTGGTGTTGTTCTGCACGCTGATGAACTTGACCTTCTCGAAGATCGGCAGCTTGAAGGCCAGGCCGGGCTCGGCCACGGCGACGAAGGCGCCGTTGCGCAGGACGACGCCGCGCTCCTTTTCATCGACCGTATAGAAACTGCCGAGCACGACGCTGGCCAGGGCGAGGACGCCGACGATAAGCCCCAGACGCGAGCTGCCGATACTGATCATGTTGCGCACTCCTTGCATGGTTGAGCGTTCCCTTGTGTACGTCGGCCAGGCGATGGCCGGCGCCGAATGCGCGATGCTGCCACGGCGACGCGGCCGGCGACAACGCTCAGAGCAGCTCGATGCCGAAACGACGGACCAGCAGGGCAAACAGCGCGAAGCACACGATGGTGATGACCACGCAGGCCAGCAGGGTCGGCCAGAAGCCGATGCGCGACAGCAGTGCGGGGAAGGCCAGGAACATCGGCAGTGTCGGCACCACGTACCAGAAGGTGTACCAGGCATGATTGGCGATCTTTTCCGCCGACTGCCGCTCCACGTACAGCCAGATCAGGCTGAGGATGGTGATCATCGGCAGCGCCGCCACCAAGCCGCCCAGCTTGTCGCTGCGCTTGGCCACTTCCGAGACGAGCACCACGACCGCCGCGGTCAGGGCGTATTTGGCGATGATCCAGTACATGGGAACTCCATGGGTTCGAGCGCCAGCCGGATGCCGGCGCAGGTTGCTGACTGTGAAGCTCGCCAGGCCGGCCGAGGCACAGCGCTCACGGCCGAGCGCGACGACGCCAGCGGCAGAGCCTCAGCTGCCGATCACCCCGCCATCGTCGCGGGTCACCAGCACCGTGGTCGAACGCGCGCGGGTCTGGCCGTCGCTGGCCGGGTAGCTCAGCTGCGGGTGCTGCACGTTGATCCACATCGCCCGGTAGTCCGGGCTCCAGGTGATGCCGGTGATCTCGCAGCCGCGCGGGCCGACCAGGAAGCGGCGCACCTCGCGGCTGAGCGGGTCGGCGCAGAGCAGCTGGTTGCAGCCCATCGCCTGCATGGCCGGCTCGTCGTCGCCGTAGTCGGTCTGGATCCACAGGCGACCGGCGCCGTCGAAGGCCAGGCCGTCCGGCGAGGAGAAGATGTCGCCGTTGATGGTGCCGCTGAGGTGGGCCGGTACCGGCTGGCCCTCCTGGTCTTTCGTCCCCGGCTGCTCGCCGGCGAGCAGGAACAGCTCCCAGCGGAATTCGCTGGCGGTGGGGTCGCCGTCCTTTTCGTTCCAGCGCAGGATCTGCCCGTGCAGGTTGTGCGGGCGCGGATTGGCCGGGTCGACGGCATGCTTGTCACCGCGGGCGTCGTTGTTGGTCAGGCTGACATAGACCTCGCGGCTGACCGGGTGCACGGCCACCCACTCCGGGCGGTCCATCGGCGTGGCGCCGAGGCGGTCGGCCGCGGCGCGGGCGTTGACCAGCACCTCGGCCTGGCTGGCAAAGCCGTTCTCGGCGGTCAGCCCCTGCTGCCCGTGCACCAGGGGTAGCCAGCGCCCGCTGCCGTTGCTCTCGAAGCGGGCGACGTACAGGGTGCCGTCGTCCAGCAGGTCGCGGTTGGCCTGGGGGTTGGCCGCCTCGAAGCGCCCGGCCGGGACGAACTTGTAGACGTACTCGCCCTTGGCGTCGTCGCCGGAGTAGAAGGCCATGCGCCCGTCGGCGCCCAGCGACAGCACCGCGCACTCGCGCCCGATGCGACCGAAGGCGCTGCGCTTGACCGGCTGGCGGGCCGGGTCGAAGGGATCGATCTCCACCACCCAGCCGAAGCGGTTGGGCTCGTTGACCTGGCCGCCGTGGGGCTGGCCGGCGTCCGGAGTGGCGTCGAAGCGCGGGTCGGCAGTTTCCCAGGCGTAGTACTTGCTGCGCTCGCCGTTGCCGACGCCGTAGCGCTTGTGCGCCACGCGCGCTTCCCAGTCCTGCGCGTCGCGGTTGACGAAGTAGTGGGGCCAGTTCTCCTCGCAGGTCAGGTAGGTCCCCCACGGCGTGACGCCCATCGAGCAGTTGTTGAGGGTGCCGAGCACGGTGCGTCCGGCCGGGTCGGCGGCGGTCTGCATCAGCGCGTGGCCGGCCAGCGGGCCGCCGATTGCCATGGGCGTCAGCGCCGAGATGCGCCGGTTCCAGCGCGAGGGCAGCACCCGCTGCCAGTGGCCGGCGGTATCCTTGCGCACCTCGATGATGCTGACGCCGTGCGCCGCCTGCTCCTTGCGCACCTCGGCCAGCGGCCGCCGGCCATCGACGAAGCTAATGCCGTTGGGGTGCAGGGTCGGGTTGACGTACTCGTGGTTGATCGCCAGCAGGCCATGGCTGTCCGGCGCCTCGGCGAAGGGGAAGAAGTGCATGCCGTCGTGGTTGTCGCCGGCCTGCTTGAGCTGGGCCTGCCAGTCGTCGCTGGCGTCCGCCTGCCAGGCGGGCGCATCGGCGAGCACCGCATCGCCCCAGGAGAAGAACGGCCGCGCCGTGTAGCCCGGCGGCACCAGCACGCGGTCGAAGTCCGCCGCGGTCTGCACCGGCACGCCCGCGAAGCCGAGCAGCCGCGCCTGGGCGAGCAGCTCGCGGCTGCCGAACACGCCGCCGAACAGGCTCAGCGCCGCGAGGCCGAGGCCGCCCTTGAGCAGGTTGCGCCGAGCGCGGTCGACCTGCTGGTCGAGGCTCGGATGGCCGCTGGGGTTGATCGAGAGATCGTCGTGGGCGGCCAGGCTGGCATGGTACTGCTGGAAGTCCGGGGTCATGGCGAGTCCTAGCTGATCGATACGGGGGCACGCAGGCGCAAATCCCTGTTTGTAGAGGCCGAGCATGACAGAACGGTGAATGCCGCCGCGACGCGGCGAGCGCCTCGCCGGGCCGGATTGACGCCGGCGCGGCGCTGCGGCACCGTGCAGACAACGGGCGCTGCCGTCTTGAGCCGAAGCGTGCCCTGGCAAGGAACTTGCTGCATGAGCTTGCCACACCCGGCAGCCCGGGCAGGCAGACCAAGAAACCGGAGGAAGCATGAAAACCGTTGCGCAAATGCTCCGCGCCAAACCGAACCAGGACATCTACACCATCGCCCCCACGGCCACGGTGTTGCAGGCCCTGCAACTGATGGCGGAGAAGAATATCGGTGCCCTGATCGTCACCGAAGGGGACCAGGTGGTCGGCTTTGTCAGTGAGCGCGACTATTCACGCAAGATGGTACTGCAGGGGCGCTCCTCGGTGGCCACCCCGGTCAGCGCGATCATGGCCTCGCCGGTGATCAGCGTGACCTCGGCGCAGAACACCCGCGATTGCCTGAAGCTGATGGGCAAAGGCCACCTGCGCCACCTGCCGGTGATCGACGACGGCAAGCTGGTGGGCCTGCTGTCGGTGAGCAACCTGGTCAAGGCGGTCCTCGCCGACCAGGACGAAATGATCCAGCAGCTCGAGCAGTACATCCGCGGCCAGTAGGCCGGCGTCAGCCGCCCCCACGGGGTTGCCACAGGCCGGGCCAGCGGCACGGCCCGAGCTCTGCAGCCGCGACTTACTTGAGGCCCTTGCCGGAGAACAGCAGCACCTGATCGTCGGCGAACTGGATGCTGATGAAGGCGGCCTGCTCGTTGCCCCAGCTGCAGCTGCTGAAGCCCAGCGCTCCGGCGCACTCGGTCGGCGCGCCGAGCAGCTGCTCGACCTCGGCCTTGCTCATGCCGGCCTTGAGCCTGGAGAAGTTTTCCTGGTTGACCTTGTTGCAGGCCGCCAAGAGCAGACAGGCCCCCAGTACGAGGGCAGAGCGAAACGACATGGACGAACTCCCGTGGACGAGTGAGCGGCGCAGCTTGCCACAGTGGCGCCCGTCGCTCTGCCGATTGGACGTCAGAAGCGCGCGCCGGGTTCCGCGAGAAAGGTCTGCTCCTCGGCCGTCGAGGGGCGGCCGAGGATGGCGTTGCGGTGGGGAAAGCGGCCGAAGCGGGCGATGACCACGCGGTGGCGCTCGGCATAGTCGAGAAAGCCGGCGAACGCGGCCTGTTCGGCGGGGGCGGCCTGGCGCTCCAGCTGGCGGAAACGGCGCACTGCCTCGTCCTGCAGGGCGAGGTCTTCAGCGTGCTCGAAGACCAGATAGACGAACACCTGGCGGATCGCCGGCAGCTGCGCCTCGTGGCCCTCGGCGAGCCCTGCCAGCGCCAGCGCGCGGGCGCGGGCATCGCCGGCAAAGGCGCGCGGCGTATCGCGGTGGATCATCCGCGGCAGCTGGTCGAGCAGCAGGAGCAGCGCCAGCCAGCCATCCCGCTCGACGCACCAGCCCTCCAGGCCGCCACCCAGCGCCTCAGCAACGAAAACGCCGAAGCGCTCGCGCGCTTCGGCGTCCTGAGTGGTCCGCTTGGCGAACCACAAACCATGCTTTTGCGCCGCCACCTCGGCAGCCTGGCTCGACAGACCGAACCACCAGTCGAGCAGAGGCTGCCAGGGTGCGGCCATCGATCAGCCCTGGTGGTAGCCGCTGATGCGCTCGACCTCTTCCTTCGAGCCGAGGAACACCGGCACACGCTGGTGCAGCGAGGTCGGCTGGATGTCGAGGATGCGCTGGGTGCCGGTGGTGGCGGCGCCGCCGGCCTGCTCGACGATCATCGACATCGGGTTGGCCTCGTACATCAGGCGCAGCTTGCCGGGCATCGACGGATCGCGGCCGTCGCGCGGGTACATGAACACGCCGCCGCGGGTGAGGATGCGGTGCACGTCGGCCACCATCGAGGCGATCCAGCGCATGTTGTAGTTCTTGCCCAGCGGGCCTTCCTTGCCGGCCAGCAGCTCGTCCACGTAGCGCTTGACCGGGGCCTCCCAGTGGCGCTGGTTGGACATGTTGATGGCGAACTCGGCGGTGCTTTCCGGCACGTGCATGTTGTCGTGGGTCAGCTCGAAGGAGCCCAGCTCGCGGTCGAGGGTGAAGCCCTTGACGCCGTTGCCGAGGGTCAGCACCAGCATGGTCTGCGGGCCGTAGATGGCGTAGCCGGCAGCCACCTGGCGGGTGCCCGGCTGCAGGAAGGCCTCCTCGCCGAGATCGCAGCTGCTGTCGCAGCTGTCCGGGCAGCGCAGCACGGAGAAGATGGTGCCGACCGAGACGTTGACGTCGATGTTGGAAGAGCCGTCCAGCGGATCGAACACCAGCAGGTAGGCGCCCTTCGGGTACTGGCCGGGAATCTGGTAGGCCTGCTCCATTTCCTCGGAAGCCATGCCGGCCAGGTGGCCGCCCCACTCGTTGGCTTCCAGGAGGATCTCGTTGGACAGCACGTCGAGCTTCTTCTGCACCTCGCCCTGCACGTTCTCGGTGCCCATGCTGCCCAGCACGCCGCCCAGCGCGCCCTTGGACACCGCATGGCTGATCTCCTTGCAGGCGCGCGCCACCACTTCGATGAGGAAGCGCAGATCGGCCGGAGTGTGATTACTGCGAGTCTCTTCGATCAGATAGCGACTGAGGGTAACGCGGGACATGGGCGGCTCCGAAGGGGGGCAGGAAAAAATCTGCGCCATTTTAACCCGAGTTGCAGCGCGCCGCCTCCTGCCGCGCATCAATAGCACTGTATTCGGCCGACCGGCTGCCGGCAAAAACTGCTGCGCGACGGGCGCCGCTTGCTTATCATCGCGCGCCTTCCGCCCTTCACCCTGCGAACCCCGATGATCAAACACCTGCTGGTCGGCGCCGATCCCGAGCGCCTGGAAACCTGGATCAAGTTCCCCGGCAACAGCCTGTGCCGCGACTGCCGTGCCACCTGCTGCAGCCTGCCGGTGGAGGTACGGATCAAGGACCTGATCCGCCTCGGCGTGATCGACGAGTTCGAGGCCGGCGAGCCGCCCAAGCAGATCGCCAAGCGCCTGATGAAGGAAGGCATCGTCGGCCACTTCAACCAGAAGTCCGGCATCTTCACCCTGCAGCACCACTCCAGCGGCGACTGCCTGTACCTCGACCAGAAGAGCCGCCTGTGCACGGTCTACGCCAACCGCCCGGACACCTGCCGCAACCATCCGCAGATCGGCCCGAAGCCCGGCTACTGCGCCTTCCAGCCCAAGCCCGGGCACCGCTGAGGCGCCTGCCCGCCCGGCGGCGACGCTCAGGCCCAGTAGGCCGGATTGTCGAGATCCTTGGCGTCGCGCTCGAGGATGCGCGGCAGCTCGGCCTTGATGAACGCGACCCAGGTCTTGATCTTGGCATCGAGGAAGCGCCGCGACGAATACAGCGCGTAGATGTTGCGCTCGTGCAGCTGCCAGGCGGGCAGCAGGCGCACCAGACTGCCCTCGCGCAGTGCCCGGGCGGCGACGAAGTTGGGCAGCAGGCAGATGCCCATGCCGGCCGCGGCAGCCTCCACCATCGCCTCGGAGACGTTGACCTGGAAGCTCTGCCCGGGGTTGATCACCTGCATCGCGCCGAGGCGCTCGAACACCCAGTCGCCCGGATACACCGGATCGAGCAGGCGCAGGCAGCGGTGCGCACTCAGCTCTTCGGGCGTCTGCGGCGTGCCGTACTGCTGCAGATAGGCCGGCGCGGCGCACACCACGCTGTACATGCAGCCGAGACGCTGGGCGATCAGGTCCGAATCGGGCAGTTCGCGGGAGTGGGTGATCACCACGTCGTGCCCCTCCTCGAGCAGGTCGGGCGTGCGCTGCGACAGGGAGAGATCCAGGCTGACCTCCGGATACACCTCGGCATAGCGCGCCGCCAGGGGCACCAGGTACTGGATGCCCACCCCGGTGAAGGAGTGCACGCGCAGGCGGCCCGTGGGGGTGAGATGGGCCCCGCTGGCCTCGGCGGTAGCCTCGTCGACCTCGCTGAGGATCTGCCGGCAGCGCTCCAGATAGCGCTCGCCCACTTCGGTCAGGCGCAGACGCCGGGTGGTGCGATGCAGCAGACGGGCGCTAAGACTGGCTTCCAGCTCGGACACCAGGCGTGACACTTGGGCCGTGGACAGCTCGAGGAGCTGGGCCGCAGCGGTGAAGCTGCCGCAGTCGACGACCCGGGCGAAGACGCGCATTGCCTGCAGGATATCCATCGCGAACCTTGCCTCCAGAGCGGCATGCCATCCAGCCGCACACCGACCGGAAAATCCGCGCCAATATACTTCAGCACCGGCTCATGACCCAAAGGGCAGGCGTGCCCGGCGCCAAGGCTGGCCGACGACGGCAGCAGGGTTGCGGCATTGATGGGCGACGGACGCCCTGCGGGCGCACGCGGAGGATGCGCGGCAAAAGCAGTCACGGGAGAAAGGGGGAGCCGCACCGGCGCGGGGCGGAAGCTGGCGGCGCGGGCCGGCCGTCAGGCCGGTTGCGGGGCGGGCGCGGCAGGAAGGGCGATGTTGCCTTGCGGACTCATCGACGACGTCCGCAGACGCTGGCCGCCGAAGCGCTAGCGTCTGCCGGGAGGACTCAGTAGCAGCCGGCGTCCTGGCTCTGCTTGACGTAGCTGACCGTGTGGGTCTGACCCTTGGAGTCGCGATAGATCATCTTGCTGTTGACCGGCTCGCACAGAGCGTGCGGTGCCTCTTCGATGGCCACGACCTCGGCGACATCCAGGTTCATCCCGTAGGCATATTCACTGGCTTTTTCGCTCTGCGCCGAAGCACCGGCGGCGAAGACACTGGCCGAAGCCAGCATGGCAGTCAGGAACAGGGCTTTGGTTTGCATGGCAACTCGATCTCCTGCGTGGAAAGGAATTACCCGATGGAGCGATTGAGTTCGGGTGTGCGGCCATTCTCGGCCAGCCCGGACCCCGGAAAAACAGCGGCGCGAACAAGCCAGTCTTACGTATAACGCAACAATCGCACGACAAAAAAGCCCCCGGCGGCCAGGGCCGACGGGGGCTTGCTCATTACCGCTTACGCAGCGATTACAGCTTGCTGCTGCGCTCGAAACGCTTGCGGTCGTTCTCGTTCAGGTACTTCTTGCGCAGACGGATCGACTTCGGGGTCACTTCGACCAGTTCGTCATCGTCGATGAACTCCAGCGCCTGCTCCAGGGTGAAGCGGATCGGCGGTACCAGCTGGATGGTCTCGTCCTTGCCGGAAGCACGCATGTTGTCGAGCTTCTTGCCCTTGGTGGGGTTGATCACCAGGTCGTTGTCGCGGCTGTTGATGCCGGCCAGCTGGCCTTCATAGACCTCGTCGCCCGGGGCGAGGAACAGCTTGCCGCGATCCTGCAGGGTTTCCAGCGAGTAGCTCAGCGCCTTGCCGGTGGCCATGGAGACCAGCACGCCGTTCTGGCGGTGGGCAACTTCGCCCTGCTTGACCGGGCCGTAGTGGCTGAAGGTGCTGGTGAGGATGCCGCTGCCCGAGGTCATGGTCAGGAAGTTGTTGCGGAAGCCGATCAGGCCACGCGCCGGCACGGTGTATTCCAGACGGATACGACCCTTGCCATCCGGCACCATGTTGGACAGGTCGCCCTTACGCAGACCCATCTGCTCCATCACCGGACCCTGGTGGATCTCCTCGATGTCGATGGTGACGTTCTCGTAGGGCTCCTGCTTCTCGCCGTCGACTTCCTTGATCACCACTTCCGGACGGCCCACGGCCATCTCGAAGCCTTCGCGACGCATGGTTTCGATCAGCACCGACAGGTGCAGTTCGCCACGGCCGGAGACCTTGAACTTGTCGGCGTCATCACCCTGGACCACACGCAGGGCGACGTTGTGCAGCAGCTCCTTCTCCAGACGCTCCTTGAGGTTGCGGCTGGTGACGAACTTGCCTTCCTTGCCGCAGAACGGCGAGTCGTTGACCTGGAAGGTCATGCTCACGGTCGGCTCGTCGACGGACAGCGGCGGACGGGCTTCGACGCAGGTCGGATCGCACAGGGTGTCGGAGATGAACAGCTCGTCCATGCCGCTGACGCAGACGATGTCGCCGGCCTGGGCTTCGGCAACTTCGACGCGCTGCAGGCCGGAGTGACCCATGATCTTCAGGATACGGCCGTTGCGGCGCTTGCCGTCGGCATCCACAGCCACCACCGGGGTGTTGGTCTTGATCTTGCCGCGCGCGATGCGGCCGATGCCGATCACGCCGAGGAAGCTGTTGTAGTCCAGCTGGGAGATCTGCATCTGGAACGGGCCGTCGACATCGACTTCCGGTACCGGAACATGGTCGACGATGGCCTGGAACAGCGCGTCCATGTTGTCGTCCATCTTCTCGTGGTCCATGCCGGCGATGCCGTTCAGGGCACTGGCGTAGACGATCGGGAAGTCGAGCTGCTCGTCAGTGGCGCCGAGGTTGTCGAACAGATCGAAGATCTGGTCGACCACCCAGTCCGGACGCGCGCCCGGACGGTCGATCTTGTTGATGACCACGATCGGACGCAGGCCGGCCTTGAAGGCCTTCTGGGTCACGAAGCGGGTCTGCGGCATCGGGCCGTCCTGGGCGTCGACCACCAGCAGCACGGAGTCCACCATCGACATCACGCGCTCGACTTCACCACCGAAGTCGGCGTGGCCGGGGGTATCGACGATGTTGATGTCGTAGCCGTTCCATTTCAGCGCGGTGTTCTTCGCCAGAATGGTAATGCCGCGCTCTTTTTCCTGGTCGTTGGAGTCCATCACGCGCTCGTTTTCCGCTTCTTTGCGGTCGAGGGTGCCGGACAGGCGCAGCAGCTTGTCTACCAGGGTGGTCTTGCCATGGTCGACGTGGGCGATGATGGCGATGTTGCGGAGATTTTCGATCACTTGTGTGTTTTCTCGATAGGTAACGCTTGAACTCGGATGCCGGAGGGGATTATCCCGGGCTGCCGGCGACAACTTGATTAACGCGACGGCAGGTCGGGAGGGCGATGGCGAATGCTGCCCCCCAGCAGACCCGGCTGCTTAGGCCGGACGATAAACGCGCACATTGGCGTGTCCCTCGCTGAGCAGGTGGTGGGCATGCAGGCGGCTCATCACGCCCCTGTCGCAATACAGCAGGTACTGGCGATTGGCATCCAGCGCCTTGAAGCGGTTGTTGACGGCGTAGAACGGCAGGGCCTGCACCTCGATGCCGGGCAGCGCCAGCGGCTGGTCCTCGGCGGCGTCGGGGTGGCGGATGTCGAGGACGATCTGCCCCGGCAGAGCCTCGCTCACCTCCTCGATCTGCAGGTCCTCGCCGAGTTCGTCGATCACCTTGTCGATGGTCACCTTGCGCACGCGTTCGAGGGCGCGTTCGAGGACCGCCATGTCGAAGTGGGTTTCCTCGTGCTCGACGCGCCCGCGCTTGGCGCGGGTGGTCGGGTTGACCGAGATCACCCCGCAGTACTCGGGCATGTTCTTGGCGAACTCGGCGGTGCCGATGGCCGTCGCGGTGTCGATGATGTCCTGCTTGTGGCTGGCGATCAGCGGACGCAGCACTAGGGTGTCGGTCACCGCATCGATCACCGACAGGTTGGGCAGGGTCTGGCTGGACACCTGGGAGATCGCCTCGCCGGTGACCAGCGCGTCGATATGCAGCTCTTCCGCGAGGCGCGAGGCGGCACGCAGCATCATGCGCTTGAGCACCACGCCCATGTGGCTGTTGTCGACCTTCTGCAGGATCTCGCCGACCACTTCCTCGAAGGGCACGCTGATGAACAGCACGCGGTGCGAGCGGCCGAACTTTTCCCACAGATAGTGGGCGACTTCCATCACCCCCAGTTCGTGGGCGCGGCCGCCGAGGTTGAAGAAGCAGAAGTGGGTCAGCAGGCCGCGGCGCATCATCTGGTAGGAGGCCACGGTGGAATCGAAGCCGCCGGACATCAGCACCAGGGTCTGCTCGATGGAGCCGAGCGGGTAACCGCCGATACCGACATGCCGGGCGTGCTCGATCAGCAGGCGGTCGTAGCGCACCTCGAAGCGCACCTCGACCTCGGGCTGCTTGAGGTCGATACCGGCGGCACCACACTCGCGGCGCAGGCGACTGCCGACATGGGTGGCCACATCCACCGAGGAGAACGGGTGCTTGCCGGAGCGCTTGCAGCGCACCGCGAACACCTTGCCGGCCAGCTGCGCACCGAAATGCAGCCGGCACTTGTCGAAAATGTCGTCGAAGTCGCCCAGCGGGTACTCGTGCACCTCGAGGCAATGGGCGATGCCCGGCGTGTTGCGCAGCCGCTCGAGCATTTCCGCCAGCAGCCTGGGCTCGCTCTGCCGGGTTTCCAGTTCGAGATTGTCCCACTCGCCCTGCACCACCAGCTCGGGATCGAGGTCCCGCAGCACGGTGCGAATGTTCTTCGCCAGCTGCCGGACGAACTGCCTGCGTACCGGACGGCTCTTGATGGTGATTTCGGCGAAGGGTTTGACAATGACTTTCATGATGGGCGAACGGGAACGGCCAAGCGAGAAAAAGGGGACAGATTATAGCGGAAACTGCTCAACCTTTGAGCAGAATTCCGCGCAGCGGACAAACGCACCAAAATAGATCACCAAAACATTCAAAAGCACACGTTTGGTGCACTAAGCTGACAACTGCATCGAGTGGTGCCCGGAAAAGCCGCATTCTGCGGGCAGCGTGCACAATCGCGCGCACTGGCATGCAAGTTGCCTATATAATTCGGACAATTTTCCGGCGGGCTTCGGGCCCGAGAAAAAACGAAACCGGGCACCCTCATCGCCCGTCTGCATACCCTGGAGGACCGCATGTCGAAGGCGCTGCAACTGATTCAAGAACACGACGCGAAGTGGATCGACCTCCGCTTCACCGATATCAAGGGCCGTCAGCACCACATCACCATGCCGGCACGCGATGCCGACGAAGACTTCTTCGATGTGGGCAAGATGTTCGACGGTTCCTCCCTCGACGGCTGGAAGGGCATCGAAGCCTCCGACATGATCCTGCTGCCGGACGACAGCACCGCCGTGATGGACCCGTTCACCGAAGAGCCGACCCTGATCCTGGTCTGCGACGTGATCGAGCCCTCCACCATGCAGGGCTATGACCGCGACCCGCGCGCCATCGCCAAGCGCGCCGAGGAATACCTGAAGTCCACCGGCATCGGCGACACCGTATTCTGCGGCCCGGAGCCGGAGTTTTTCATCTTCGATTCCGTGAAGTACAAGTCGGACATGTCCGGCTCGATGTTCAAGATCTTCTCCGAGCAGGCCGCCTGGAGCAGCGACGCCGACGTCGACGGCCGCCAGGGCAACAACGGTCACCGCATCGCGGTCAAGGGCGGCTACCTGCCGACCCCGCCGAGCGACCCGGATCACGAAATCCGTACCGCCATGTGCAACGCCCTGGAAGAAATGGGCCAGGTCGTCGAAGTGCACCACCACGAAGTGGCTGGCGGCCAGAACGAAATCGGCGTCAAGTTCAACACCCTCGTCGCCAAGGCTGACGAAGTGCAGACCCTGAAGTACTGCGTGCACAACGTCGCCGAAGCCTACGGCAAGACCGTGACCTTCATGCCGAAGCCGCTGTACGGCGACAACGGCTCGGGCATGCACGTGCACCTGTCCATCGCCAAAGACGGCAAGAACACCTTCGCCGGCGAAGGCTATGCCGGCCTGTCCGATACCGCCCTGTACTTCATCGGCGGCATCATCAAGCACGGCAAGGCGCTGAACGCCCTGACCAACCCGTCGACCAACTCCTACAAGCGTCTGGTCCCGGGCTTCGAAGCTCCGGTCATGCTGGCCTACTCGGCCCGCAACCGTTCCGCCTCGATCCGCATCCCGTACGTGTCCAGCCCGAAAGGCCGCCGCATCGAAGCGCGCTTCCCGGACCCGGCTGCCAACCCGTACCTGGCCTTCGCCGCCCTGCTGATGGCCGGCCTGGACGGTATCCAGAACAAGATCCACCCCGGCGACGCCGCCGACAAGAACCTGTACGACCTGCCGCCGGAAGAGTCCAAGCTCATCCCGCAGGTGTGCGGCAGCCTGAAGGAAGCCCTGGAAGCTCTGGAAGCCGACCATGACTTCCTGCTCAAGGGCGGCGTATTCACCAAGGACTTCCTGGAGGCCTTCACCGAGCTGAAGTCCGCCGAGGAAATCAAGGTGCGCACCTTCGTGCACCCGCTGGAGTACGACCTGTACTACAGCTGCTAAGCCAGTCGCCGGTCCTGCCCAGGACCGGCCCTGCAGCGTTGTCACAAAGGCCTCCTTCGGGAGGCCTTTGTGCTTTGTGTGTCGGAAAAACCTCACGAGTGCGCCGGGGCGCACAGCCCGCAGCCGCGCCACTTGCCAGTGCGCTCCGGCAGTGCAAGGCTTGGCCCATCGCCGATTGATGCCGAAAGGACTCCCCCATGCGCCTGACCTGCACCTGCCTGCTGCTTGCCCTGGCCCTGCCGGCCAGCGCCGAGATCTATCGCTATACCGACGCCCACGGCAATCCGGTCTATACCAACCAGCCGCCCGAGGGCGTGAGCAGCGAGAGCGTGCAGCTGGGCCCGACCAATACGGTCGCGGCGCCGCCGGCCAAGCCGGCCAAGCCCCAGAGCGCCACCGAGCAGGAAGGCTACCGCCGCCTGGAGATCAGCGGGGTACCGAACGACGACGACACCCTGCGCGCCAATGCCGGCGACTTCACCGTCGACGTCAGTCTGGAGCCGAGCCTGCGCGAGGGCGATCTGCTGCAACTGCTGCTGGATGGCCAGCCCCTGGCGGCCCCGGGCACCCAGACCAGCTTCCGGCTCGGCCAGGTCGACCGCGGCACCCACAGCCTGCAGGCCGTGGTCCTGCGTGACGGCGAACCCCTGCAGACCAGCGCCAGCGTCAGCTTCACCGTGCAGCGCGTGCACATCGGCAGCCCGGCCCTGCCCCGCAAGGCGAACAATTGACCACCATGCGTACACTGCTCTGCCTGCTCCTGCTGACCTGCCTGCCGGCCTTCGCCGGCGTGTACACCTACCTCGACGCCGACGGCAACAGGGTGTTCACCGACCAGCCGCGCCGCGCCAACGCCGAGCGCCTCGAACTGGCGCCGACCAACCGCGCCGACCTGCCCGCCCCGGCCGCCAGCCCGCCGCCGGCGCTGCCACCCGTGCTGCTGCCGGCCTACCAGCTGCTGCGCATCACCCTGCCGGAACCGGATGCCACCATCCGCGACAACAGCGGCGGCCTGCTGGTCACCCTGGAAAGCGAACCGGGCCTGCTGGAAGAGCACAGCTACCGCGTGCTGCTCGACGGCAAGCCCTACGGCGCCCCGGCGCGCAGCCCGGTGTTTGCGCTGGACAACATCGACCGCGGCACCCACCAGCTGGCCGCGGAGATCATCGATGGCGAAGGCCGCATCGTCGAGCGCACGCCGAACCAGCCCTTTCACCTCAAGCGCATCTCGCTGGCGCAGAAGCGTCAGGCCAACCCCTGCCAGGGGGACGACTACGGCGTACGCCCGGAGTGCCCACTGGCCGACAAGCCGGCCGAACCGCGCCGCCTGCTTGGCCTGCCCCTGCCTTGAGCACGACGCACCAATAAAGTGCACACCCGTGCCCTGCGACCTATACTGAACCATCGGTAGCGGGCAGAGCGTAGCGCCCGGCAGGCTCGCCCAGCGCCGCTGCCGTCCCGCCGTAGCCGCCGAAGCACTCCACTGGCGCAACGCTGCAGGCCTTGTTCTACCGGCCTCCGCCCAGGGCGACAGGTCCCCCGGGCACGCGCAGGCCCGGCGCGCGGCGTGCACGAAAAAGCGGCAGCCACCGGCCTGCCTGTGCACCACGGAGTGCTGGCGCGCTTCTTGCAAATGCCATGCATCCACAGGAGCGCATGCTTGCCATGGCCTACGACTCTCTGCAGCGCCTGCTGCTCGACAACCTCACCACCGCGGTCATTCTGCTGAATGCCGAACTGCGCCTGGAATACATGAACCCGGCCGCCGAGATGCTGCTCGGCGTCAGCGGCCAGCGCAGCCAGGGCCTGTTCATCGGCGAACTGTGTCACGAGACGCCCGACGGCCTCTCCGCCCTGCGCCATGCGGTGGCCAGCGGCCAGCCGTTCACCAAGCGCGAGGCGCAGCTGGTGTCGGCCAGCGGCCAGCACCTCGCGGTGGACTACGCTGCCACGCCGATTCCCGGCCTGAGCAGCTTCCTGCTGCTGCTCGAGCTGCATCCGCGCGACCGCCTGCTGCGCATCAGCAAGGAGGAAGCGCAGCTGGCCAAGCAGGAGACCACCCGTCTGCTGGTGCGCGGTCTGGCCCACGAGATCAAGAATCCGCTGGGCGGCATCCGCGGTGCCGCTCAGCTGCTGGCCCGCGAGCTGCCGGAGGCGAGCCTCAAGGACTACACCAACGTGATCATCGAGGAAGCCGACCGCCTGCGTAACCTGGTGGACCGCATGCTCGGCTCCAACAAGCTGCCTCAACTGGTGCCGACCAACATCCACGAGGTCCTCGAGCGCGTGTGCAACCTGGTCGAGGCGGAAACCCAGGGCAAGCTGGCCCTCGAACGCGACTACGACCCGAGCATCCCCGAGCTGCTGGCCGACCATGAACAGCTGATCCAGGCCCTGCTCAACATCGTGCGCAATGCCATGCAGGCGATCCTCGAGCAGAAGCATCCGGCGGCGCCCGGACGCATCCTGCTGCGCACCCGCACCCTGCGCCAGTTCACCATCGGCCACCAGCGCCACCGCCTGGTGTGCCGGATCGAGGTGATCGACAACGGCCCGGGCATCGACCCGGCGCTGCAGGACACCCTCTTCTATCCCATGGTCAGCGGCCGTGCCGACGGCACCGGCCTGGGTCTGGCCATCGCCCAGAACATCCTCAACCAGCACCAGGGCCTGATCGAGTGCGAGAGCCAGCCCGGACGCACGGTTTTCTCGCTGTATCTGCCGCTTGAACAAGGAGCACCAACCCCATGAACCGACCGGAAACTGTCTGGATCGTTGACGATGACCGCTCGATCCGCTGGGTGCTGGAGAAAGCCTTGCAACAGGCGGGCATCGCCAACCAGAGCTTCGACAACGCCGACAGCCTGCTCAATCGCCTGAGCCTCGAGCAGCCCAGCGTGATCCTCTCCGACATCCGCATGCCCGGGGCCAGCGGCCTAGAGCTGCTGGCGCGCATCCGCGAGCTATACCCGCGCCTGCCGGTGATCATCATGACCGCGCATTCCGACCTGGAAAGCGCGGTGGCCTCCTATCAGGGCGGTGCCTTCGAATACCTGCCCAAGCCGTTCGACGTCGACGAGGCGGTGTCGCTGGTCAAGCGTGCCACCCTGCACGCCCGCGAGCAGCAGGCGCTGGCCACCCCCGAGGAGCAGACCGCCACCCCGGAGATCATCGGCGAGGCGGCGGCGATGCAGGAGGTGTTCCGCGCCATCGGCCGCCTCAGCCACTCCAACATCACCGTGCTGATCAACGGCGAGTCCGGCACCGGCAAGGAGCTGGTGGCACACGCCCTGCACCGCCACAGCCCGCGCGCCAGTGCGCCGTTCATCGCGCTGAACATGGCGGCGATTCCCAAGGACCTGATGGAGTCGGAACTGTTCGGCCACGAGAAGGGCGCCTTTACCGGCGCCGCCGCGCAGCGCCGCGGCCGCTTCGAGCAGGCCGACGGCGGCACCCTGTTCCTCGACGAGATCGGCGACATGCCCGCCGATACCCAGACCCGTCTGCTGCGCGTGCTGGCCGACGGCGAGTTCTACCGGGTCGGCGGCCACACCCCGGTCAAGGTCAACGTGCGCATCATCGCCGCCACCCACCAGAACCTGGAAACCCTGGTGCGCGCCGGCAAGTTCCGCGAGGACCTGTTCCACCGCCTCAACGTCATCCGCATCCACATCCCGCGCCTGTCCGACCGCCGCGAGGACATCCCGGCGCTGGCCCGCCACTTCCTCGCCCGTGCCGCCCAGGAGCTGGCGGTCGAGCCCAAGCTGCTCAAGGCGCAGACCGAGGAGTACCTGCAGAACCTGCCATGGCCGGGCAACGTGCGCCAGCTGGAAAACACCTGCCGCTGGATCACGGTGATGGCGTCCGGGCGTGAGGTGCACGTCGACGACCTGCCGCCGGAGCTGCTGCAGCAGCAACAGGAAGCCCCGGTCGGCGGCAGCTGGGAACAGAGCCTGCGCCTGTGGGCCGAGCAGGCCCTGAGCCGCGGCCAGAGCGATCTGCTCGGCAGCGCCCTGCCGGCCTTCGAGCGGGTGATGATCGAGAGCGCGCTCAAGCACACCGCCGGCCGCCGCCGCGACGCCGCCCAGCTGCTCGGCTGGGGCCGCAACACCCTGACCCGCAAGATCAAGGAGCTGGACATGGCGGTGGAAGGCAGCGACGAGGACGAAAGCCTGTAAGCCTGCCCCGCCCTCCCGGTGCGCCGGGACGGGGCGAGCAGGCCGTCATCTCCCGCCTTCTCACCGACTCGCTCAGCGCCCGCCCTGCTCCTGCAGGTCGTCGCGCACGCGCTCGCCGAGCACCTGCCGGCGGGCCAGCAGCCACAGACAGAACAGCAGCAATACCCCGCCTTCCAGCGCCAGCGTCAGCGGCGCACCGATGCGCGCCGCCAGCAGGCCGGCGAGCAGGCCGCCGATGGCATCGAAGCCGAAGCGGATCGAGGTGAAGAAGGACACCACGCGGCCACGCAGATGCTCCGGTGCCAGGCTCTGCAGCAGCATGTTGGTGCCGACATTGCCCACCGCGATGCCGAAGCCGAGCAGGGCCATGGCCAGCAGCGCCAGCGCCAGCACCGGGCTGGCCGCAAAGGCCAGCAGCGCCGCGCCGCTCAACACTGCGCCGACCAGCACGATGCCCACCAGTCCCGGCAGCGCCTGGCGGGTGGCGAGGAACAGGGTGGACAGCAGCGCCCCGCAGCCGGCGGCGCCCCACAGCCAGCCGAGGGTCCGCGCATCGCCGGCGAAGATGTCGCGGGCGAATACCGGCAGCAGCACCGCATAGCTGGAGGCGGTGAGGTTGACCATCGCCAGGGTGAGGATCAGCAGGCGGATCGGGTAGTTGTGCCAGACGTAGCCCAGGCCCTCGCGAAACAGCGTGGCCATCGAGCCCGTGGCCCGGGCCGGCGCCTCGATGCGGATCAGCAGCAGGCCGAGCATCAGGGCGAGGAACGACAGGCCGTTGAGGGCAAAGCACAGCGCCTCGTTGGTCAGTGCCAGCAGCAGGCCGGCCAGCGGCGGGCCGATGAAGCGTCCGGAGTTGAACAGCATGGCGTTGAGCGCCAGGGCATTGGGCAGGTCGCCGCGGCTGCCGACGAAGCTGCCGATCAGCGACTGGCGCAGCGGCGTATCGAAGGCGTTGAGCACGCCGAGCAGCAGCGACATGCCGACGATCAACGCCGGGCCGACCAGCTCCAGCGCCGTGAGCGCGGCCAGCGCCAGCGCCTGCAGGGCGAGAATGCCCTCGACGACGATCAGCAAGCGGCGCTTGTCGTGGCGATCGGTCCAGGCACCGGCCAGCGGGCCGACGATCAGCTGCGGCAGCAGCGCGGCGAAGGTGGTGACGCCCAGCAGCGCCACCGAGCCGGTGAGGCGGTAGATCAGCCAGGACAGGGCGACCTGCTGGATCCAGCTGCCGAGGATGGAGACGGCCTGCCCGGCGAAATACAGGCGAAAGTTGGGGTACTGCAGCGCACGGATGGCGGCCGGCCAGGGCTGGCGATCG
Organism: Geopseudomonas aromaticivorans; assembly: GCF_019097855.1. GTDB lineage: Bacteria > Pseudomonadota > Gammaproteobacteria > Pseudomonadales > Pseudomonadaceae > Geopseudomonas > Geopseudomonas aromaticivorans. Next base: position 104,324 of record NZ_JAHRGL010000030.1, on the reverse strand, counting down.
GTAGAGCGACTCACGGTGTCTCCTGCGGGGTCGCGGGTTCCGTCTGGAGCCGACGGAGCAATTGAAAGATGGCCGCCCCGGCACGTGAAGACGGCAGACGCGCGGCCCGCAATCGGAGGCATGGCAAGCGCCGCGACAGGACGGCGGCAGGCAGACTGCCGCCTGCCGACCTGCAAGGCAAGTCCCTTGCTGTCGGCGCCCCGCCGCAGAGGCCAGCAGCAGCACCGTCGGCGGCGCTGGCGCGCCTACCAGGGCAGCTCCTGGCCCTGGTAATCGACGAAACGACAGTCGCGGCGCCCGGCAGCCGCCTCGATCACCGGCACCAGGCCGTTCACGCTCTGCGCCACGCTCAGCGGCGCCTGGGTACCGCCCATGTCGGTCTGCACCCAGCCCGGATGCAGCGCCAGCAGGCTGAAATCGCGCGCCGCGCCAAGCTGCGCCGCCCAGCTGAGCAGCAGGCTGTTGAGCGCGGCCTTGCTGGCCGCGTACAGCGGCAGGTCCGCACCCGGGCTGAGCTGCAGGCTGGCCATCACCGAGCTGGTACAGGCCACGACCGCGTCCGTGTTCAGCTGCGCCGCGAGCGCGCGGGCCAGGCGCAGCGGGGCGATGGCATTGCTGAGAAACAGCTGGGCGATTTCCGCCTCGCTGACGCTGGCCACATCCTGCGCCGCCGGGCCGGCCACCCCGGCATTCAGCAGCAGGCGATCCAGGCGCGTCTCGCCCAGCGCGGCGCGGATGGTTGTCGCGGCGGCGGGTGCGTTGAGGTCGCAGGCGATCAGTTGCAGGCGCGCGCCGTGTTGCGCCGCCAGCTCGGTCAGCCCGGCGGAACCGGCCGGATCGCGCGCCACGGCGAACACCCGGTCACCGCGCTCGAGATAGGCGCGGACCAGCCCCAGACCGATCCCCCGCGAAGCGCCGGCCAGCAGAACGTTGAGCATGAGGTGACTCCCGTCGAGTGAACTGCGCACAGGGTAGTCGCAACGCCACGGCGGGGAAACCGGCCGAGCAGCCGGTCGCCGCCTGACCGGACCGGCAGCGGACGAAAAAAGCCGCCCGGCGCAGGAGAGGCGCGCGGACGGCAAAGGAACAGCAGAGGAGATCGCGCTCAGCCAGCGGCCAGCGCCGTGTCGCGCAGGCGCGCGCGGCTGACCCGCACCAGCGCGCGCTCCAGGCGGCGCAGCATCTCGTCGATGTTGCCGTGGCTGACGGTCAACGCCGGCGAAAAACGCAGAATGTGCGGCTGCGGCGCGTTGAGCAGCAAGCCCTCGTCCAGCGCCGCGCGCACCACCGCCGGCGCCGCCAGGCGGTGCAACGGCAGGCCCCAGAGCAGGCCCTGGCCACGCAGCGGGCCATGGCCGTGCCGGCGCGCCAGCTGGGCCAGACCGTCGCTGAGGTGCTCGCCGAGCTCGCGCACCTGCTCGAGAAAGCCCGGTTCCAGCACCGTCTTCAGCACCGCCAGGCCGGCGGCCATCATCAGCGCGTTGCCGTGGTAGGTGCCGCCCTGCTCGCCCGGCTCCTGGCAGCAAGCATTGCCGCGGGCCAGTACGGCGGCCAGCGGCACGCCGCCGCCGAGCCCCTTGCCGAGGGTGACGATGTCGGCGCGCACGCCGTACAGCTCCTCGGCCAGCAGCGCACCGCAGCGGCCCATGCCGGTCTGCACCTCGTCGAGGATCAGCAGCACGCCGCGCGCCCGGCACAGCCGCTCGGCGCCCTGCAGGTAGTCGAGGGTCGCCGGGATCACCCCGGCCTCGCCCTGCAGCGGCTCCAGCATCACCGCCACGGTATGCGAATCGACCGCCTGCGACAGCGCCTCCAGATCGTTGAACGGCACCTTCTCGAAGCCTGGCAGCTTCGGTTCGAACAGCTGCTGGAAGGCCGGCTTGCCCGAGGCGGACATGGCGCCGAGGGTGCGGCCGTGGAAGCTGTGCTTGGCGGTGACGATGGTGTAGGCGCCGCCGCGATGGCGCTGGCCCCACTTGCGCGCCAGCTTGATGGCGCCCTCGCAGGCCTCGGCGCCGCTGCTGAGGAAGTACGCCTGGTCGCTGCCGGTGGCCTCGCAGAGGCGACTGGCCAGCTTGAGCAGGCCCGCGTTGTAGTAGCCCGCACCGGGGTTGAGCAGCCGTTCGGCCTGGCGCTTGAGCGCCTCGACCACCACGCTCGGGCTGTGACCAAGGCTGTTGACAGCCCAGCCCTGGGTGAAGTCGAGGTAGGCGCGATCCTCGCTGTCCCACAGCCAGGAGCCCTGGCCACGCACGAAGACCTGCGCCGGGCGCTCGACGCTGGGCATCAGGCGCAGGCTGGCCAGCGTATCGTCACGCATGTTGGACTCCTTCGCTCTCGGCCGACCGTGCCGCTTCACCGCCGTACAGCCGCGCCTGCCAGTCCTCCAGTTCGCCGCTGGCCAGGCGCCGTTCGGCCACCTTGCGCCACGCTGGCGCCAGCGCGTCGCAGGCCAGCATCTGGCGCAGGGCGCAGCGCTCCAGCGGGGTGTGCACGTACCACTCGAGCAGCCGGGCGATGCTCAGCTCCGGGTAGTGCCGCTGCACCCGTTGCAGAGGCTCCGCCGCACTGACCAGGCCGGGGCGCAGCACCCGGTAGAACCAGCCGCAGCGACCGCTGTCCTGCAGCAGCCGCGGCAACTCGGGCAGGTTCCAGCGCCGCGCCAGTCCGTAGTCGGGCAGGCACGGCTGGCTGACCTCCAGCAGCGCCTCGCCCCAGCGCACCACGTCGCCGACGCAGACCTCCGCCTCGCCGAGGCCGAAGGTGGAGAAGTTTTCGCTACAGGCGGCCGGCCGCCACTTGTGCAGCGGGAAGCGCTTGCGCCAGTGGCGGTAGTGCTCGGCCGGATAGTGCAGCAGAACGCTGTCGGCCCGTTCCGGGCGGCGCTGGGCCAGCTGGTCGCCCGGCAGTCCGTCGCTGCCCAGCCAAACCTCGCCCTGCAGCGGCTGCGACGCGGCGACGCCGGACTGGGCGCTGCCAAGCTCTTCGAATTTACCTATGAACACTTCCCGAATCGTGATGGGCTGCATGGCCTGTTGACCACCTGTCTGCGCGTGATGAGCGCTAGACTAGGACTCGTCCGGCCTGCGGGCCATTTCGTTTTTCCAGTGTCTCTAATAAGTTCAGCTTATGGATTTTCGTCAGCTTCGCTACTTCGTCGCCGTCTACGAGGAGGGCCATGTCGGCCGCGCCGCCGAGCGCCTGAGCATTTCCCAGCCGGCGCTGTCGCAGCAGATCCGCCATCTGGAAGGCGAACTGGAGGTGGCGTTGTTCCAGCGCAGCGGCAAACGCCTGCTGCCGGCGCCAGCGGCGCACACCCTCTACCACCATGCCGTGCCGCTGCTCGACGGCCTCGAGCGCACCCGCGAGGCGATGCGTGCCTTCCGCGGCCAGGCGCCGCGCAGCCTGGCCATCGGCGTGCTGCAGACGATCAACGCCAACCTGGTGCCGCTGCTGCTGGAGCGCCTGCGCACGTTGCAGCCGCATCTGGTGGTGCAGATCTACGAGCTGTCGGGGATCGACATCGAGCGGCGCCTGCTCACCGGCACCCTGGATGTCGGCATCGGCTTCCTGCCGCCGCGCCAGCCCGGCCTGCACAGCCTGCTGTTGTACGAGGACGAGCTGCAGCTGGTGATCGCCGCCGACCATCCGTTGCGCGAGTTCAGAAAGGTGTCGCTGGCCCAGGCGGCCGAGCTGCCGATGCTGCTGCTCGGCGAGGAGTTCCGCATCCGCCAGATCTGGCAGGAGCAGCTGGCCGCCATCGGCCGCCGACCGCAGGTACAGGCCGAGCTGAACCAGATGAACGGCATTCTCGACAGCCTGCCGCACACCCGGCTGGCCTCGGTGCTGCCCGGCCGGGCGCGGCAGGTGCAAGGACACGAACAACTGCTGTGGAAACCGCTGAGCGAGCCGCGCGTGCCGCTGCAGGTGGGGCTGGTGTACCGCGACGCCCAGCGTCAGCAGGCGACGCTGGAGCTGCTGCGCTCGGTGCTGGAGGGAGGCGCCTGAGCGAAAAATCGCAGGCAAAAAAAACCCCGCGTAAGCGGGGCTCTTGCAGACCTGTTCCTGACATCCCTTATCGCCCCACCATCCTGATGGGATCCCTGTGATCCGTGTTCTGATTCGCGCTTCCTGCGCCAAGTCCAGATGTGCTTAGGTTAGTTGCGGGGCCTGGGTATTCCTAGGGCGGTTAACCCCCACGATGTGTAAGCCTACGCTTACACAATGCCAGCATTTCAGAACAGCGCCGCGTCCAGTTCGTACAGTGTCGCGCTGCCGGCGCGCACCGCAGCGCTCAGCGAGTGGATGCGCGGCAGCAGGCGGGCGAAGTAGAAGCGCGCGGTAGCCCGCTTGGCCGTGTAGAAATCGCCCTCGCGGCCCAGCGCCGCGGCAGCCATGCGCGCCCACAGGTAGGCGTAGGCCGTGTAGCCGAACACCTGCAGGTACTCCACCGAGGCGGCGCCGATCTCGCGCGGATCGCGCAGGGCCTGCTCGACCAGCCAGACCGACAGGTCATCGAGGTTGTCCAGCGCCGCCGCCAGCGGCACGGTGAACTCCGCCAGTGCCGGCGCCGTCGCGGCAATGAAGGCACGCACCTCGTCACTGAACAGGCGGTACAGCGCACCGTCGCTGCCGACCAGCTTGCGACCGGCAAGGTCGAGGGCCTGGATGCCGTTGGTGCCTTCGTAGATCTGGGTGATGCGCACGTCGCGCACCAGCTGCTCCTGGCCCCACTCGCGGATGTAGCCGTGGCCACCGAATACCTGCTGGCCGAGCACGCAGACCTCGAGACCGAGGTCGGTGAGGAAGGCCTTGGCCACCGGGGTGAGCAGCGCCACCAGGCCCTCGGCGCGCGCTCGCTCGGCCGGATCGCCTGCGTACTTGGCGGCATCCAGCTGCAGCGCCACGTAGCTGGAGAAGGCGCGGCCGCCCTCGGTGAGCGCCTTCATAATCAGCAGCATGCGCCGCACGTCGGGGTGCTCGACGATCGGGTCGGCGCTCTTGTCCGGCGCCTGGGGGCCGTGCGGAGCGCGGCTCTGCAGGCGCTCGCGGGCGTAGGCGACGGCGTTCTGCCAGGAGCGCTCGCCGGCCGCCAGGCCCTGGATGCCGACCGCCAGGCGCTCGTAGTTCATCATGGTGAACATCGCCGCCAGGCCCTTGTGCGGCTCGCCGACCAGCCATCCGCTGGCGCCGTCGTAGTTCATCACGCAGGTGGACGCCCCCTTGATGCCCATCTTGTGTTCCAGCGCGCCGCAGCTCAGCGGGTTGCGCGCGCCCAGCGAACCGTCGGCATTGACCAGCCGCTTGGGCACCAGGAACAGCGATATACCTCTGGAACCTGCCGGTGCATCGGGCAGGCGCGCCAGCACCAGATGGACGATGTTCGCGGTGAGATCCTGCTCGCCGCCGGTGATGAAGATCTTGTTGCCGGTGAGCCGGTAGCTGCCATCAAGCTGCGGCTCGGCGCGCGTACGGATCAGGCCGAGGTCGGTGCCGGCGTGCGGCTCGGTCAGGCACATCACCCCGGCCCACTCGCCACTGTACAGCCTGGGCAGGTAGCGCGCCTTGAGCTGCTCGCTGGCGTGGGCGGACAGCTCCAGGCAGGCGCCGGCGGTGAGCATCGGGTAGAGGGCGAAGGCCAGGTTGGCCGAGTTGAGCATCTCCTCGATCTGCGCGCCGAGGGCCTTGGGCATGCCCAGGCCGCCGTAGGCCGGATCGCCGCACACGCCGACCCAACCGCCCTCGGCCCAGGCCTGCCAGGCCGCGGGAAAGCCGGCCGGGGTATGCACCGCGCCGTCCTGCCAGTGGCAACCCTCCTCGTCGCCGCTGCGGTTGAGCGGGGCGATGGTTGCGGCGGTCAGCTTGCCGGCCTCCTCCAGTACGGCCGCAACGGTATCGACATCCGCCACGCCGGCCAGCGCCGGCAGGCGCGCCCACTGCGCGGGGGCGTCAAGGACCTCCTCGAGAACGAAGCGCATGTCGCGCAGGGGAGCCTGGTAGTCGGCCATGGGTGCATTCCTCGCGGGTTTTATTGTTGTCCTGGTGGCCTGTGCAGGAGCGGACTCATCTGCGAGCGGTCGCGAAAGAATGCGCTCCTACAAGGTGAATCTCTGCGCTCCCGTGCCGCTCAATGGCCGAGCGCGAACTCCTCCGCCGCCATCGCCATCAGGCTGCCCGCGCCGGCCTGGATGCAGGCGACGTGCGCGCGGGTGCGCGGCAGCAGGCGCTGGAAGTAGAAGCGGGCGGTGTGCAGCTTGGCGCGGTAGAAGGCCTCCTCGCCCGTGCCGGCGGCCAGCTTCTCCTGGGCCAGACGCGCCATGTCGGCCCACAGCCAGGCCAGGCAGACGTAGCCGGAGTACATCAGGTAGTCCACCGCGGCGGCGCCGACCTCCTCGCGATCCTGCATGGCCTTCATCCCGATCTGCATGGTCAGCTCGCCCCACTCCTTGTTCAGCTGCGCCAGCGGGGCGACGAATTCCTTGAGCGGCTCGTCTGCCTCGTGGGCCTTGCAGAACTTGTGCACCACCTTGGTGAAGGCCTTGAGCGTCTCGCCCTGGCTCATCAGCACCTTGCGCCCCAGCAGGTCCAGCGCCTGGATGCCGGTGGTGCCCTCGTAGAGCATCGAAATGCGGCTGTCGCGGGCGTTCTGCTCCATGCCCCACTCGGCGATATAGCCGTGGCCGCCGAACACCTGCATGCCGAGGCTGGCGCTCTCGAAGCCGGTTTCGGTGACGAACGCCTTGGCGATCGGGGTGACGAAGGCCAGCAGGGTGTCGGCCTCCTGGCGCGCCGCCGCATCGCTGCTGTAGCGCACCACGTCGACCAGCTTGGCGGCGTAGTAGATCAGCGCGCGATTGCCCTCGGCGAAGGCCTTGATGGTCAGCAGCATGCGCCGCACGTCGGGGTGGACGATGATCGGGTCGGCCGGCTGCTCGGGCGCCTTCGGTCCGCTCAGCGCACGCATCTGCAGGCGCTCGCGGGCGTACTTGATCGCGCCCTGGAAGGCCACCTCGGCGTGCGCCAAACCCTGCAGCGCGGTGCCGATGCGCGCGGTGTTCATGAAGGTGAACATGCACTTGAGGCCTTCGTTGGCCGGGCCGATCAGGTAGCCGGTGGCGCCGTCGAAGTTCATCACGCAGGTGGCGTTGCCGTGGATGCCCATCTTGTGTTCCAGCGAGCCGCAGGCCAGCGCGTTGCGCGCGCCGAGGCCGCCACCTTCGCCGGGCAGGAACTTGGGCACGATGAACAGCGAAATGCCCTTGGTGCCGGCCGGGGCGTCGGGCAGGCGGGCGAGGACGATGTGCACGATGTTGTCGGCCAGGTCGTGCTCGCCGGCGGAAATGAAGATCTTGGTGCCGCTGATCTTGTAGGAGCCGTCGGCCTGCGGCTCGGCGCGGGTGCGCAGCAGGCCGAGGTCGGAGCCGCCCTGCGGCTCGGTCAGGCACATGGTGCCGGTCCACTCGCCGCTCACCAGCCGGGGCAGGAAGGTGGCCTTCTGCTCGGCGCTGCCGTGCGCCGACAGGGTGTTCATCGCACCGTGGGCCAGCCCCGGGTACATGCCCCAGGCCCAGTTGGCCTCGCCGACCAGCTCGCTGACCACCAGGCCCAGCGATTCCGGCAGGCCCTGGCCGCCGTGCTCCGGCTCGTGGGCCAGGCTCGGCATGCCCAGCTCGACGTACTGGCGGTAGGCCTCCTTGAACCCCGTCGGGGTCTTCACCCCCGCGGCCGTCCAGGTGCAGCCCTCGAGGTCGCCGACGCGGTTCAGCGGCGCCAGCACCTCCTCGCAGAACTGCGCGGTCTGTTCGAGGATGGCGTCGACCACGTCGGCAGTGGCGTCCTGGCAGCCGGGCAGGCTCTGGTAGTGCTCCGCGTAGCCGAGCAGCTCGTCGCGGACGAAACGCAGATCGCGCAGGGGGGCGTGGTACTCGGGCATGGTCGTCGTCCTCTGAAAAACCTGTTGTTGTCGTTCAGGGACAGTATGACCGATAGCTCCTTTGGGCAACCCGGCGCTGATCAGCCTGCGCTCAACCCAGCAGCGGCGCCAGCTCGAGATGCGCCGCCACCGCCGCCGGGGTGGCGGCCGAAAGGCGTGGCACGCGGCCGAGACAGGGCGCCGGCAGGCGCTCGGCCAGGGTGGCGAGGTTGTCGTCGAGGCGTGAGGTGGCCGGGTCGACCACGTTGGCCACCCAGCCGGCCAGGGTGAGGCCGTCGCGGGCGATGGCCTCGGCCGTCAGCAGCGCGTGGTTGATGCAGCCCAGGCGCACGCCGACCACCAGGATCACCGGCAGCTGCAGGGCCACGGCGAGATCGGCCAGGCTTTCCCGCCCGGCCAGCGGCACCCGCCAGCCGCCGGCGCCCTCGACCAAGGTGATGTCGGCGCCGCGCGCCAGCACCCGCTGCACCGCCGGCAGCAGCGCGGCCACATTGAGTTCGACGCCCACCTCGCGCGCCGCCAGGTGCGGGGCGATGGCTGGCGCGAAGGCGAACGGGTTAACCTCGGCGTAGTCGAGCGCCAGCGAACACTCGCCGAGCAGGGCCAGGGCATCGCCGTTGCGCAGCCCATCGGGTGTACGCACGCAGTCGGAAGCCACCGGCTTGGCCGCCGCGGTGGACAGCCCGCGCAGCCGCGCGGCATGCAGCAGGCCGGCGGCCACGGTGGTCTTGCCGATCTCGGTGTCGGTACCGGCGATGAAGAAGGCGGCGGTCATGGCAGTTGTCCTCGGTAATGATCGTGCCCACGCTCCCGCGTGGGCACGCCTCCCGGGACGCTCCCGCGTCCCACGGACGCCGGAGCGTCCGACAAAGCGGTTCCCACGCGGGAGCGTGGGAACCATCAGTTCAATCAGTAACTCAGCTGCGGCGCAGCACCCCGTACACCACCTGCCAACTGGCCGGCAGGCCCTGGTCGTCACGGAAACGCTCGTAGGCCTCGAGCAGCGCCAGCACCCGCGCGCGGCCGGTGAGGCCGCCGGGGCGGCCGGGGTTGAGGTTGTGCGCGCCGAGCGCCTTCAGCTCGTGGGTCAGCTGACGCAGGTCGCGGTAGTGCAGCACGCGGCGCTCGCTGCGCAGTTCGAGCACGTCGAGGCCGCTGGCGGCGCACAGCGCCTGGTAGTCCTCGAAGCGGCGGAAGCGGTTGACGTGGACGAAGCCGTCCACCACCTGCCAGCTGTCACGCAGCTCCTGCAGGGTGCCGACGCACAGGCTGCTGAAGGCGAACACGCCGCCCGGCTGCAACACACGGCGCGCCTCGCCCAGCACGGCGGCGAAATCCGCGCACCACTGCAGGGCCAGGCTGGAGAAGATCAGTTGTTGGCTGACGCTGGCCAGCGGCAAGCGCTCGGCGTCGCCGCAGACGTATTGGCTGGCGCCAACCGACGCCCGCGCATGGCGCAGCATGCCTTCGGCGATATCCACCGCGGTGCCCTGCCCCTCGGGGAAGCGTTCCGCCAGCGCACGGCTGAAGTGGCCGGTGCCGCTGCCCAGGTCGACCCAGCGCGCGGGCGCCAGCTCGGCCGGCAGCTGCGCCAGCAGCTCGGCACCCACCGCTCGCTGCAGTTCGGCCACGCTGTCGTAGCTGGCCGCGGCGCGCGAGAAGGAGGCGGCGACCTGGCGCTTGTCGGGCAGGCGCGCTTCCTGCGGGTCAGTCATGGTCAACCTCGCGAAACAGCGGGTACGCCGCCTTAGGGTGCGCCGCGCGCACCGGACGGATCGCGCCAATGGTGCGCATGGCGCACCCTGCGAACCTACGCATCGCCAGCAGCCTCGCGGATGAACTCGGCGATCAGCTCGGCCAGCGCCTGCGGCTGTTCGAGGGCACAGGCGTGGCCGCTCTGCTCGAGCAGGTCGACCTCGCCGACCGGCAGCAACGCCAACAGCGCCTCGGCGGCGGCCGCCGGCACCAGCGCGTCGCCCTCGGCCAGCAGGTGCAGTTGCGGCCCGGCGAAACGCGCCAGCGCCGCGCGGTTGTCCAGTGCGGCCAGCACGTCGAGGCCGGCGAGCAATTGCGCGGCGTCCTGCGCCGGCAGCCCCTGCTGCAGCTGGCGGCCGACCGCGCGGGCCTCAGCGCCACCCTGAGCGCAGAGCAGCGCAAAGCGTTTCAGGGTCGCCGCGGCATCGTCGGCGCAGCCGGCGCGGAAGGCGGCAAAGGTCTCCGCGGTCATCGCCTGCGGCCAGTCGGCACGCGGCACGAAGCAGGCGTTGCTGGCCAAGGTGACCAGGCCGCGGCAGCGCGCGCCGCGCCGCGCCGCCAGGGCGGTGGCGAGCATGCCGCCAAGCGACCAGCCGCCCAGCCAGCAGTCCTGGGGCAGGCGCGCATCGAGCTCGTCGAGCCAGTCGTGCGGATCGCTGCTGGTCAGCGCCGGCAGGTCGGCCAGCTCGACCGCGAGCCCGCCAGCCTGCTCGCGCAGGGCGGCGGCCAGCGGCTCCAGCGCGGCGCGGCCCAGGCCCCAGCCGGGCAGCAGGATCAGGTGTTGGGACAGTTCTGCGTCACTCATCGGAAGTCTCTCCTGGTACGGCGCCCAGCAGCGCCTGGCATTCGCCCAGCGCGACGAGCAGACGCTCGACCTGCTCGACCGTGTGCGCAGCGGACAGGGTCACCCGCAGGCGCGCGGTGCCGGCCGGCACGGTGGGCGGACGGATCGCGCCGACCAGCAGGCCGCGCTCGCGCAGCAGGCGGGAAAACTCCACGGCGCGGGCGCTGTCGCCGATCAAGATCGGCTGGATCGGCGTCGGGCTGTCCATCAGCTCGAGTCCCAGCGCGGCGGCGCCGGCGCGGAAACGGGCGATCAGTGCATTGAGATGGTCGCGGCGCCAGCCTTCGCTGCGCAGCAGCTCGAGGCTTTTCAGCGTGGCGCAGGCCACGGCCGGCGGCTGGCTGGTGGTGTAGATGTACGGGCGGGCGAACTGGATCAGCGTCTCGATCAGCTCCTCGCTGCCGGCGACGAAGGCGCCAGCGGTGCCGAAGGCCTTGCCCAAGGTGCCGACCAGCACCGGCACCTCGTCGATCCCCAGGCCGAACTGCTCGACGATGCCCCCGCCGCTCGCGCCCAGCGGGCCGAAGCCGTGGGCGTCGTCGACCATCAGCCAGGCGCCCTTCTGCTTCGCCGCGGCGCACAGCGCCGGCAGGTCGGCGAGGTCGCCGTCCATGCTGAACACGCCGTCGGTGACCACCAGGGTGTTGCCCTCGGCCTTGTCCAGACGCTTGGTCAGGCTGCCTACGTCGTTGTGCAGGTAGCGCGAGAAGCGCGCGCCACTGAGCAGGCCGGCGTCGAGCAAGGAGGCGTGGTTGAGGCGGTCCTCCAGCACGCTATCGCCCTGGCCGACCAGTGCGGTGACCGCGGCGAGGTTGGCCATGTAGCCGGTGGAGAACAGCAGCGCGCGCGGGCGGCCGGTGAACTCGGCCAGCGCCTCCTCCAGCGCGTGGTGCGGCTGGCTGTGGCCGATCACCAAGTGCGAGGCGCCGCCGCCGACGCCCCACTGCTCGGCGCCCTGCTGCAGGGCACGGACCACTTCGGGGTGGTTGGCCAGCCCGAGGTAGTCGTTGGAGCAGAAGGCCAGCAGCGGCTGGCCGTCGACCACCACCTCCGGGCCCTGCGGGCTCTGCAGCAGCGGGCGCTGGCGGAACAGGTTGTCCGCCCGGCGGGCGGCGAGACGGGAGGCGAGGTCGAAGGTCATGGGATCACCGGGGACTGGTGGATAACCGCAAGCGAGTTACCACCCTACGGATTCAAAGCGGGCGCAGGGTGGACAACTCGCCATGCGATTGTCCACCGCAAGGGGGATGGCACGTGGCTCATCCCCCCGATGACTCAGACTGCCGCCGCGTCGTGGAACAGCGCGCTGTTGCGCTGTTCGATCAGCGCCTCCTCGATGGCGGCCTGGTGCACCTCGTCGGCGTGCTCCTCGCGGGCTTCCGGCTGGATGCCCAGGCGGGCGAACAGGCGCATGTCGCGGTCGGCGTCGGGGTTGCCGGTGGTCAGCAGCTTCTCGCCGTAGAAGATCGAGTTGGCGCCGGCGAAGAACGCCAGGGCCTGCATCTGCTCGCTCATCTGCTCGCGGCCGGCCGACAGGCGCACGTGCGATTCCGGCATGAGGATGCGCGCCACCGCCAGGGTGCGGATGAAGTCGAACGGATCGACGTCGTCGACCTGCTCCAGCGGGGTGCCGGCGACCTTGACCAGCATGTTGATCGGCACCGACTCCGGGTGCTCCGGCAGGTTGGCCAACTGGATCAGCAGGCCCATGCGGTCGTCCAGCGACTCGCCCATGCCGAGGATACCTCCGGAGCAGATCTTCATCCCCGCCTCGCGCACGTAGGACAGGGTCTGCAGACGCTCGGCGTAGGTGCGCGTGGTGATGATGTTGCCGTAGAACTCCGGCGAGGTATCGAGGTTGTGGTTGTAGTAGTCGAGGCCGGCGTCGGCCAGCGCCTTGGTCTGCTCGGCGTCGAGGCGGCCGAGGGTCATGCAGGTCTCCAGGCCCAGCGCCTTGACGCCCTTGACCATCTCCAGCACGTAGGGCATGTCCTTGGCCGACGGGTGCTTCCACGCCGCGCCCATGCAGAAGCGGGTCGAGCCGATGGCCTTGGCCTCGGCGGCGGCCTGCAGGACCTTCTGCACCTCCATCAGCTTTTCTTTATCCAGGCCGGTGTTGTAGTGGCCGGACTGCGGGCAGTACTTGCAGTCTTCCGGGCAGGCGCCGGTCTTGATCGACAGCAGGGTGGAGACCTGCACGCGGTTGGGATTGAAGTGCTGGCGATGCACGGTCTGTGCCTGGAACAGCAGGTCGTTGAACGGCTGCTGGTACAGGGCGCGGACCTCGGCGAGGGTCCAGTCGTGGCGCAGGGAGGCGTTGGCACTCATGGGCGGTTTCCTTGTTAGGGGATAGCACGCCCGGAGAAGAAGTAGAATCGCGGGGCGGCAGGGATGGCCGCATCTTTACGGCAGCCTCGCGCGCTGTCAACTGCGAGGGAACGCATGGTTTACCAATGGTTAGAAAACAGCCAGCCCTGCCTGCTCTGCGATCTGCCCGCCGATACGGCGCAGCCGCTGTGCAGCGACTGCGAACGCGAGCTGCCCTGGCTCGGCCCGCACTGCCGGGTGTGCGCCCTGCCGCTGCCGGCGGATGGCCTGGTCTGCGCCCACTGCCTGCGCCGCGCGCCCAGCTTCCAGCGCGTCGAGGCACCCTGGCGCTATGCCTTCCCGCTGGATGCGCTGATCACCCGCTTCAAGCACCAGAGCGCCTGGCCGTTCGGCCGCCTGCTCGGCGCACTGCTGGCCGAACACCTGCGCCATGCCTATCTGGAAGGCCTGCCGCGCCCCGACCTGCTGTTGCCGGTGCCGTTGGCGCGCCTGCGTCTGCGCCGGCGCGGCTTCAACCAGGCGGCGCTGCTGGCGCAGTGGCTGTCGACCGGCCTGCAGCTACCACTGCGCGAGGATCTGCTGCTGCGCCCGCGCGACACCGCCGCCCAGCAGCAGCTGGATGCCGCCGCACGGCGGCGCAACCTGCGCCAGGCCTTCGCCCTCGCCGATCCGACCGCCATTGCCGGCCGACGGGTGGCCATCGTCGACGACGTACTGACCACCGGCGCCACCGCCGAGGCACTCTCACGCCTGCTGCGCCGGGCCGGCGCGGCACGGGTGGATGTCTACTGCCTGGCGCGCACCCCGGCGCCGGACTGAGCGACTGCGGGCAGACGCCAGTAGCGCAGACTGGACTACGCTTTCCGTTAGGCGACTGCATCACCCACAACAAGACGCCGCGCCAGGCGCCAGCGAGGTACAGGCCATGAAAATCGTCCACTGCCGGGAATGCCATCAGGAAGTCGAGCGCCACGCCAAATGCTGTCCGCACTGCCGCGCCGAGATCCCCGGCGAGAGTTCCTTCATCCTGACCACCAAGTACAGCCTGTTCTTCGTGATCCTCAGCGGGATCATGTACGGCCTGTTCAACGTCGGCGCCTGACCGCGGACTCGTCCCAAGGGTGACGGCAAGGGGTACACTCCGGGGCCAATGACTGGAGCCCGCGATGAGCCATCCCTTTGCCACCCTCACCCCCGATCTGGTGCTGGATGCCGTGGAAAGCCTCGGCTTTCTCAGCGATGCCCGCGTGCTGGCGCTGAACAGCTACGAGAACCGCGTGTATCAGGTAGGCATCGAGGGCGAGACGCCGCTGATCGCCAAGTTCTACCGCCCGGCGCGCTGGAGCGACGCCGCGATCCGTGAGGAGCATGCCTTCAGCTTCGAGCTGGCCGAGCACGAGGTGCCGGTGGTGGAGCCGATCCTGCGTGACGGCGAGAGCCTGTTCGAGCATGCCGGCTTTCGCTTCGCGCTGTTCCCGCGCCGCGGCGGCCGCGCGCCGGAGCCGGGCGACCTGGACCAGCTGTACCGCTTCGGCCAGCTGCTCGGCCGCATGCACGCCATCGGCGCCAGCCGGCCGTTCGCCCACCGCGAGGCGCTGTCGGTGGATAACTTCGGTCACGAATCGCTGGCCACCCTGCTGGACGGCAACTTCGTGCCGCGCAGCCTGCTGCCGGCCTACGAGTCGGTGGCCCGCGACCTGCTGGCGCGCCTCGACGCGCTGTTCGCCCGCATCGACTACCGCTCGATCCGCCTGCACGGCGACTGCCATCCGGGCAACCTGCTGTACCGCGACGAGCGCTTCCATGTGGTCGACCTCGACGACTGCCGCATGGGCCCGGCGGTGCAGGACCTGTGGATGCTGCTGGCCGGCGAGCGCCAGGAGCGCCTGCTGCAGCTGGCCGAACTGATCGACGGCTACCAGGAGTTCCACGACTTCGCCCCCCGCGAGCTGGCGCTGATCGAGGGCCTGCGCAGCCTGCGCCTGATGCACTACAGCGCCTGGCTGGCGCGGCGCTGGGACGATCCGGCGTTCCCCATGAGCTTCCCCTGGTTCGGCAGCGAGCGTTACTGGGGCGAGCAGATCCTCATGCTGCGCGAGCAGTTGGCAGCGCTGGACGAGGAGCCGCTGCGGCTGTTCTGAAGCGCCTGGTCAGTTTCTGCACGATGCCCTGCAGGCCCCGCCCGCCGTGGCCTGCAGGGTCTTGCCCCAAGGTTATCCACACACTGATCCCCGCCAGATGTGCACAAGCCCGGGCGGGCGGACTGCTCAATAAATCACCAACGCCCCGCCAGCGCCCGGCCATGCTGGGGCCTGGCCATCCATCCCGAGCTTATCCACAGGCTGGTCCCCCGCAATCGTGGACAAGTCGCGCGAAAATCGCCCCGCCACGACCTGTACGAAATTCGACCACCCGTCCGCAAGCCCCGTGCCTGCTGGCTTGCAGAAATGTGCACGCAGCTTGTCCACAGCCTGGCCCACGTCGATTGTGGACAATCCTGCGCTTATCCACCGTCACGGATTGACCATCTACCCTAGTTGTCCCCAAGCAGCGCCTGACAAACTGCACAAAAAATCACCAGCCCCCCGCAGACCGCGGCACGCATGGGCTGCAGCAAGGGCTCCAGAGCTTATCCACAACCCCATACAGCCCGGCGGTGCATAACCGCCGCAGCCCTGTACAAAAATCGCACAACCCTCTGCAGGCCGCGTGGCACTATGGCCACAGCACTGTACCCAAGGCTTGTCCACAGGCCGATCCACGGCAAACGGGGACAACTGTGGAAAACCGTGCGCCAGTCATCCGCAGCGACTGCGCCAGTCTTGTCCACACCCGTGCACCCCGCCCTGCGGCGCCTGTGCACAACTGCGCACATCAGCCTTGGGTCGCGGTTCTCCACGACTTTTGTCGAAGGCTTGCCCGCCCTTCATACATTTCTCATCCGGCTTCATGTAGTATCCTGAGATCGGTACTACACGAACGGCGGGCCGCAGTCCGATGCGGCTCCCAAGCAGAGTGAGGCAAGCAATGACTGAACGCGTTCAAGCCGGTGGCCTGCAGGTCGCCAAAGTCCTGTTCGACTTCGTCACCAACGAAGCCATTCCCGGCACCGGCGTCAGCGCCGAACAGTTCTGGCAGGGCGCCGACGCCCTGATTCATGACCTGGCTCCGAAGAACAAGGCCCTGCTGGCCAAGCGCGACGCCCTGCAGGCGCAGATCGACGCCTGGCACCAGGCGCGTGCCGGCCAGGCCCACGATGCCGTTGCCTACAAGGCCTTCCTGCAGGAAATCGGCTACCTGCTGCCGGAACCCGCGGACTTCGCCATCAGCACCGAGAACGTCGACGACGAGATCGCCCGCATGGCCGGCCCGCAGCTGGTGGTGCCGGTGATGAACGCGCGCTTCGCCCTCAACGCCGCCAACGCCCGCTGGGGTTCGCTGTACGACGCCCTGTACGGCACCGACGCGATCAGCGAAGAAGACGGCGCCGAGAAAGGCAAGGGCTACAACCCGGTGCGCGGCGCCAAGGTGATCGCCTTCGCCCGCGACTTCCTCAACGAAGCCGCACCGCTGGAAGGCGCTTCCCACGTCGACTCCACCGGCTACCGCATCGAAGGCGGCAAGCTGGTCGTCAGCCTGGCCAACGGCTCGACCACCGGCCTGAAGAACCCGGCCCAGCTGATCGGCTTCCAGGGCGAGGCCGCAGCGCCCAAGGCCGTGCTGCTGAAGAACAACGGCATCCATTTCGAGATCCAGATCGATCCGACCAGCCTGATCGGCAAGACCGACGCGGCCGGCGTGAAGGACGTGCTGATGGAAGCCGCGCTGACCACCATCATGGACTGCGAAGACTCGGTCGCTGCTGTCGATGCCGACGACAAGGTCATCGCCTACAAGAACTGGCTGGGCCTGATGAAGGGCGACCTGGCCGAGGAAGTGGCCAAGGGTGGCACCACCTTCACCCGCACCATGAACCCAGACCGCGTGTACACCGCGGCCAACGGCGGCGAACTGACCCTGCACGGCCGTTCCCTGCTGTTCGTGCGCAACGTTGGTCACCTGATGACCAACGACGCCATCCTGCTGCAGGACGGCAGCGAGGTGCCGGAAGGCATCATGGACGGCCTGGTCACCAGCCTGATCGCCATCCACAACCTCAACGGCAACACCAGCCGCAAGAACACCCGCACCGGCAGCGTGTACATCGTCAAGCCGAAGATGCACGGTCCGGAAGAAGCCGCCTTCACCAACGAGCTGTTCGGCCGCGTCGAGGACGTCCTCGGCATGACCCGCAACACCCTCAAGGTCGGCATCATGGACGAGGAGCGCCGCACCACGGTCAACCTCAAGGCCTGCATCGAAGCCGCCAAGGAGCGCGTGGTGTTCATCAACACCGGCTTCCTCGACCGCACCGGCGACGAGCTGCACACCTCCATGGAAGCCGGCGCGTTCATCCGCAAGGGCGACATCAAGGGCGCCAAGTGGATCAGCGCCTACGAGAACTGGAACGTCGACATCGGCCTGAAGGCCGGCCTGTCCGGCCGTGCGCAGATCGGCAAGGGCATGTGGGCCA
This sequence comes from Geopseudomonas aromaticivorans, assembly GCF_019097855.1. Lineage (GTDB taxonomy): Bacteria > Pseudomonadota > Gammaproteobacteria > Pseudomonadales > Pseudomonadaceae > Geopseudomonas > Geopseudomonas aromaticivorans. The sequence continues at coordinate 86,891 of NZ_JAHRGL010000030.1, read as the reverse complement.
TGCCCGACCTGATGGCCGGCATGCTGGCGCAGAAGATCGCCCACCCGCTGGCCGGCGCCAACACCGCCTGGGTACCGTCGCCGACCGCCGCCGCCCTGCACGCCCTGCACTACCACAAGGTCGACGTGTTCGCCCGCCAGCAGGAGCTGGCCCAGCGCGAGCGCGCCTCGCTGGACGACATCCTGACCATCCCGCTGGCGCCGAGTGTCAGCTGGAGCGCCGAAGAGATCCAGAACGAACTGGACAACAACGCCCAGGGCATCCTCGGCTACGTGGTGCGCTGGATCGACCAGGGCGTCGGCTGCTCCAAGGTACCGGACATCAACGACATCGGCCTGATGGAAGACCGCGCCACCCTGCGCATCTCCAGCCAGCACATCGCCAACTGGCTGCGCCACGGCGTGTGCTCGGTCGAGCAGGTGATGGAAACCATGAAGCGCATGGCGCTGGTAGTTGACCGCCAGAACGCCGAAGACCCGCTGTACCGCCCGATGGCGCCGAACTTCGACGACAACATCGCCTTCCAGGCGGCGGTCGAGCTGTGCGTCGAAGGCACCAAGCAGCCCAACGGCTACACCGAGCCGGTACTGCACCGCCGTCGCCGCGAGTTCAAGGCCAAGAACGGCCTGTAATACCGCGTCGGCACGGATGCCGACTCCGGGAGCGCCCTGCGGCGCTCCCCACCGCAACGCGCCGCGCTCCTCCGGGAGGCGGCGCGTTGTGCTTTTTGGCCCGGCGCAAGCCGGCCGGGCGCGGCCAATGGCCGATTGCCAGCGACCGTGCCTGCGGTTAGCGTGGTCGACGGGACCTGACAGACCCACTTTCGGAGACTGCCATGCGCCGTTTACGTCTATTGCTCGGCCTGCCCCTGCTGTTCGGCGGCCTTACCGCCCAGGCGGACGAATGCACCCCGCTGCTGGAAGGCAGCCTGCCCGCCCTGCGCGGCAAGGAGCGCATCGATCTGTGCCGGTTCGCTGGCAAACCCCTGGTGGTGGTCAACACCGCCAGCCACTGCGGCTTCACCCCGCAGTTCAAGGGTCTGGAAAGCCTCTACCAGCGCTATCGCGAACAGGGCCTGGAAGTCCTCGGCGTGCCTTCCGACGACTTCAAGCAAGAGGCCGACGAAGCCGCCGAGACCGCCACCGTCTGCTACGTCAACTACGGGGTGACCTTCGCCATGACCGCCCCCCAGGTGGTCACCGGCAAGGAGGCCATTCCGCTGTTCCGCGGCCTGGCGGCACAGAGCGCTGCGCCGCGCTGGAACTTCTACAAGTACGTGATCGACCGCCAGGGCAAGGTGATCGCCCATTTCTCCAGCCTGACCAAGCCCGAAGACCCCAAGCTGCTGCAGGCGGTCGAGCAGGCCATAGCCTCGCCGCCCTGAACCCGCGGCATCCTTCCCCCGCGTTCCCCGGCCTGCGTCAAGCCTGCGGCCGGGGCACGCAGGCACAATCGACGCAAACCCACTGAGCCAGTGAGAACAACAAGATGAGCAAGTCGGACGCCTTTGCCGAAGCCGGCAAGACTGCAGTCCTGCAGAACATCCAGGGCACCTTGCAGTTCCTGCGCCACTACCCGCCCTTCGAGCAGATGGACGACACCGAGCTGGTGTTCCTGGTCGAGCACTGCCAGCTGCGCTTCTATGCCGCCGGCGACAGCATCGTCAAACCCGAAGACGGCCGCGTCGAGTACCTGTACATCGTCAAGCAGGGGCATATCCTCGGCCAGCGCCTGAACACCGCCGGCAGCATGGAGAACGCCCTGGACATCGCCGTCGGCGAGTGCTTCCCGATGGGCGCCCTGGTCGGCGAACGGCCGACCCGCACCGACTACCTCGCCGCCGAGGACACCTTCTGCCTGCAGCTGCAGCGCGAAGCCTTCGCCCGCCTGCTGGCGCTGTCGCCGCCGTTTCGCGATTTCGCCATGCGCGGGGTCAGCAGCCTGCTCGACCAGGTCAACCAGCAGGTCCAGCTCAAGGCCACGGAAACCCTCGGCGCGCAGTACTCGCTGGATACCCGCCTGGGCGAACTGGCGACGCGCAAGCCGATCACCTGCACCGTCGGCACCAGCCTGCGCCAGGCGGTGCAGTTGATGAACGAGCATCACGTCGGCAGCCTGATCATGGTCGACGAGCAGGCCTACCCGATCGGCATCTTCACCCTGCGCGACCTGCGCGAGGAGATCGCCAACGGCAGCGGCGACCTCGCCCAGCCGCTGGACCAGCTGATGGTGCGCGATCCCTTCCACCTGCCGCCCTCGGCCAGCGCCTTCGACGCCGCCCTGGCGATGACCCAGCGGCACATCGCCCACGTCTGCGTGGTCGACGACAAGCGCCTGGTCGGGGTGATTTCCGAGCGCGATCTGTTCTCCCTGCAGCGCGTCGACCTGGTGCACCTGGCACGCACCATCAGCAGCGCCACCAGCGTGGGGGCACTGGCCGCCCTGCGCGGCGACATCGCCCACCTGGTCGACAACATGCTCGCCCACGGCGCCAGCCCGGCGCAGCTGACCCACATCATCACCCTGCTCAACGACCATACCGTGAGCCGGGTGATCGAGCTGATGATCGCCCAGCACGGCGACCCCGGCGTGCCCTTCACCTGGCTGGTGTTCGGCAGCGAAGGCCGCCGCGAGCAGACCCTGCACACCGACCAGGACAACGGCATCCTGTTCGAGGCCGACAGCCCGGCCGAGGCCGAGCACATCCGCCAGCGCCTGCTGCCGCTGGCGCGCGAGATCAACCAGGCCCTCGACCAGTGCGGCTTCACCCTGTGCAAGGGCAACATCATGGCCGGCAACCCCGAGCTGTGCCTGTCGCGCCAGGAGTGGACGCGCCGCTTCGCCGCCATCATCCATGCGCCGACCGCGGAGAACCTGCTCAACTCGACCATCTACTTCGACCTGCGCCCGGCCTGGGGCCCCACCGAGGGTTACCAGGCGCTGCTCGACGCCCTGCTGCAGATGGTCGCCGACAGCACGCTGTTCCAGCGCATGATGGCCACCAACGCCCTGCAGCACCGCCCGCCGATCGGCCGCTTCCGCGACTTCGTGGTGGCCAGCCGCGGCCTGGAGAAGGACACCCTGGACCTCAAGGTCGAGGGCCTGACGCCCTTCGTCGACGGCGCGCGCATCCTCGCCCTGGCCAACGGCATCAGCGAGAGCAATACCCTCGAGCGCTTCCGCCTGCTGGTGGCCAAGCAGGTGATGGAGGCCAAGGACGCCGCGTCCTTCGAGGAGGCCTACCACTTCATCCAGCTGATCCGCATGCAGCAGCACCAGCACCTAGAGCGCGAGGGCAAGCCGCTGCACAACCGCCTCGACCCCGACACCCTCAACACCCTCGACCGCCGCATCCTGCGCGAATCCTTCCGCCAGGCGCAGCGCCTGCAGAACAAGCTGAGCGTGCGTTACCAGCTATGAATCCCTTCGCCTTTCTCGCCAACCTCGGCCACAAGCGCACGCCGCTCAGCGACAAGCAGCACCGCCGCCTGCAGCGCCTGCCGGCGCCGACGCCGCTGGACGGCCGCCCGCTGCGCAAGCAGCGCTTCGTGGTCCTCGACCTAGAAACCAGCGGCCTCAACCTCAACCGCGACATCGTGCTGTCGATCGGCGCCGTGCTGATCGAGGATGGCGCCATCGACTTCAGCCGGCAGTTCGAGTGCACCCTGCAGCGCCAACTGAAGACCGTCACCGAGAGCGTGCTGATCCACGGCATCGCGCCCAGCGCCCTGGCCCGCGGCAGCGAGCCGGCCGAGGCGCTGCTGGCGTTCATGGAGTTCGCCGGCGACTGCGTGTTCCTCGCCTACCACGCGCCCTTCGACCAGCGCATGCTGACCCGCGCGCTGAAGGACGAACTGGGCTACCGCCTGCAGCACCCGTTCTTCGACATCGCCGACCTGGCCCCCATGCTGTTCCCCGAGGCCCTGATGCAGCGCAGCGGCCTGGATCACTGGATCGACTACTTCGCCCTGAACATGCCACAGCGCCACCACGCCTCGGCCGACGCCCTGGCCACCGCGGAGATCGCCCTGATCCTGTTCAACCGCGCCCAGCGCATGGAGCTGAACAACGTGCAGCAACTGGGCGAGCGGCTCGGCCACTGGCGACGCTCGCGCGAGGCCAGCCATCGCTCGATCTGAGGCACCGGCGGGCGGCGCTGCCGCCTGCCGGGCGCGTCATCCTGTTACACTCCGCGGCCGTTTTCCTTGCCAGGCCCTCGCCGTGACCGACGCCTTCTCCTCCCTGCCGCTACCCGCCAGCCTCCTCGCCAGCCTGGATGCCATCGGCTACCGGCAGATGACGCCGATCCAGGCGCAGAGCCTGCCGACCATCCTCGCCGGCAACGACCTCATCGCTCAGGCCAAGACCGGCAGCGGCAAGACCGCCGCCTTCGCCCTCGGCCTGCTGGCGCCGCTCAACCCGCGCTACTTCGGCTGTCAGGCGCTGGTGCTGTGCCCGACCCGCGAACTGGCCGACCAGGTGGCCAAGGAAATCCGCGCGCTGGCGCGGGGCTCCAGCAACATCAAGGTGCTGACCCTGTGCGGCGGCGTGCCCTTCGGCCCGCAGATCGGCTCGCTGGAGCACGGCGCGCACATCGTCGTCGGCACCCCGGGGCGCATCCTCGAGCACGTGCGCAAAGGCACCCTCAAACTCGACGGCGTCAACCACCTGGTCCTCGACGAAGCAGACCGCATGCTCGACATGGGTTTTGTCGACTCGATCAGCGAGATCATCGAGCAGACCCCGGGCAAGCGGCAGACCCTGCTGTTCTCCGCCACCTACCCGCAGGGCATCGAACAGCTGGCCGCGCGGTTCATGCGCCAGCCGCAGCGCATCGAGCTGGAGTCGCAGCACGACGACAGCCAGATCGAACAGCGCTTCTACGAGATCGACCCCGACCAGCGCATCGAGGCGGTGGCGCGCCTGCTGCTGCACTTCCGCCCGGCCTCCAGCGTGGTGTTCTGCCAGACCAAGCAGCAGTGCCAGGAAGTGGCGACGATGCTCAATGCGCGCAAGATCTCGGCGCTGGCCCTGCACGGCGACCTGGAGCAGCGCGAGCGCGACCAGGTGCTGGCGATGTTCGCCAACCAGAGCTGCTGCGTACTGGTGGCCACCGACGTGGCCGCACGCGGCCTGGACATCGACACCCTGGAAGCGGTGATCAACCTCGAGCTGACCCGCGACCCGCAGGTGCACATCCACCGCATCGGCCGCAGCGGCCGCGCCGGCGAGAAAGGCCTGGCGCTGTCGCTGGTGGCGCCGAGCGAAGCCGGCCGCGCCCGCGCCATCGAGGAGCTGCAACAGGCACCGCTGAACTGGGCCAACCTGGACAACCTAAAGCCGCTGTCCGACGAACGCCTGCTGCCGCCGATGACCACCCTGTGCATCAACGGCGGGCGCAAGGACAAGCTGCGCCCCGGCGACATCCTCGGTGCCCTCACCGGCGAAGGCGGCCTGCCCGGCGCCAGCATCGGCAAGATCGCCCTGTACGACCACAACGCCTACGTGGCGGTCGAGCGCGAGCGCGCCAAAGAGGGTCTGCAACGCCTGAGCGAGCGCAAGGTCAAGGGTCGCAGCTACAAGGCCCGGATTCTCTGAAGGAAGGGCTGAAATAGCCACCGACCGTCACTCCCGCGCAGGCGGGAGTCCAGGTGCTGCGGGCCTTGTCGATTCCCGCCTGCGCGGGAATGACGGCTTCTTCAGAGTTTCCTGAACCGCGGTCTGTAGAACAGTCGACATCCGACCTGCGAAACGCTTCACACTTTTCGCAACCTTCACCGCGAGCAGTGACTACAGTTGACGTATGGCAATGTGCCGCCAGCGGCAGATTGCCTGCCCCTGCCCGGCGCGGAGACGCCGGGTGACTGTCCATGGAACTCGCGGATTACCTCATGCAGCATGCCTCCAGCCGGTGCCCCACTCGGGCGCAACCGGCAACGGTGATTGTGCGTCCGATCCCGGCCCACAGGCTGCTGATCCTGCTCGGCCTGTTGCTGCTGCTCGCCCTGCCGGCGCAGCAGGCCCGCGCCGGGCTGGCCGCGCTGGTGCTGGACGGCCGCGAGCAGGCCGTGGATCTGCACAGTCACGTCAGCCTGCTGCGCGACCCCACGGGCAGCCTGCGCCCCGAGCAGCTGCCCGCCCGCGCGGCGGACTTCATCCCCGTGCGCCAGCGCAGCGACCTGAATCTCGGCTATACCGGCGAGGTGATCTGGCTGCGCCTGGACCTGCAGTCGCGGGCCACCGGTGCCGGAGAATGGCGCATCGAATTCAACCGGCCGTCGCTGGATCGCGTCGAGCTGTTCAGCATGGGCCCCGGCGGACTGCAGCAGCAACTCGGCGGCGACAGCGTGCCCGCGGCACACCGCAGCTTCGACCATCGCGCCCCGCTGTTCGCCGTGCAGCTGGCCCCGGGCGAACAGCGCAGCCTGTATTTCCGCGCCAACTCCAGCGGCAACCTGGCCCTCGACGCCCGGTTGTGGAACGCCCGCGCCTTCGAGCAATACGCCCACAGCGCCAGCCTGCTGCTGGCGCTGTACTTCGGCCTGCTGCTGGGGCTGGCCAGCTACAACCTGCTGCTGTTCCTCGCCCTGCGCGAATCCAGCTTCCTGTGCTACGTGCTGTTCGTGGCCAGCTTCGCCGCCGGCATGCTCGGCTTCAGCGGCCTCGGCGCCCAGTATCTGTGGCCGCAGGGCGGTGCCTGGGGCAGCCGCGCCCTGCCCTTCTGCCTCGCCCTGGCCAATGCCGCCGCCGTCCTGCTGGCCCGCAGCATGCTCGACAGTGCCGCCAACGCGCCGCTGTGGCAGCGCTGGCTGCGGGTCGACCTCGGCGTACAGCTGGCCAGCGCCCTCGGCACCCTGCTGCTGCCGCTGCCGCTGCTCCTGCAGGCGCTGGTGCCGATCAGCATCGGCAACATCCTCCTGCTGCTGGCCTACGGCATCCGCTGCATGCGGCGACGCGTACCGGCGGCATCGGTGTTCGTCGGCGCCAAGCTGCTGCTGATGGCCGGGGCGGTGCTGCTGGCGCTGCGCAACTTCGGCCTGCTGCCGTCGAACGCCGTCTCGGTCAACGCCATGCAGATCGGCTCGGCGCTGGAGATGCTGCTGCTGTCCTTCGGCCTGGCGTTGCGGCTCAACGCGCTGAAGCTGCAGAAGGTCACCACCCAGGCCAACACCCTGGTCGCCCAGCAGCACGACCTGCAGGCCCTGCAGGAACAGGAGCGGGTGCTCGAGCAGCGGGTGGCCGAGCGCACCGAAGCGCTGGCCGCCGCCAACGAGCGCCTGCGCGAGCTGGCGCTCAAGGATCCGCTGACCGGTCTGGCCAACCGCGTGGCGCTGCGCCAGCACATCGAGCAGGTCTGGCAGCGCGCCCGCCGGCGCAACGAGATGCTCGCGCTGATCATGCTCGACCTCGACGGTTTCAAGCCGGTCAACGACCACTACGGCCACGAGGCCGGCGACCTGCTGCTGATCCAGGTCGCCCGCCGCCTGCAGGCCAGCGCGCGCACCACCGACCTGGTGGCGCGCCTGGGCGGCGACGAGTTCGTGCTGGTCTGCGAGAGCATCGGCAGCCCGGAGCAGGCCGAGGTGCTGGCCGGACGCATCCTGGAAAGCCTCGGACGACCGTTCCGCCTGCTCGGCCTCGACGTGGGCATCGGCGCCAGCATCGGCATCAGCTTCGGCCTGCCTCCCGGCGGCCACAGCGACGACCTGCTGCGCGCCGCCGACCAGGCGATGTACGAGGCCAAGGCCGCCGGGCGCAACTGCATCCGCCTCGGCCACCCGCTCACCACGGAAACGCCGCTCGGCGAGTCCGTCCAGCGCGACGAGAACTGAACCCCGCCGCCCTCGGCCTGAACCCCGGCGCTTTGCTACCATGCGCGCCCGTCCCGCCCGCCAGAGAGTTCCGCCGTGTCCAGTCCCGATGTTGTAATCCTAGGCGCCGGTGCCGCCGGCCTGATGTGCGCGCTGACCGCCGCCGCGCGCGGACGCCGCGTGCTGGTGCTGGACCACGCCAACAAGGCCGGCAAGAAGATCCTCATGTCCGGTGGCGGACGCTGCAACTTCACCAACATGTACACCGAGCCGGCCAACTTCCTCTCGCACAACCCGCACTTCTGCAAGTCGGCGCTGGCCCGCTACACCCAGTGGGACTTCATCGCCCTGGTGTGCAAGCACGACGTGCCCTACCACGAGAAGAAGCTCGGCCAGCTGTTCTGCGACCGCAAGGCCAGCGACATCCTGCAGCTGCTGCTGGTCGAGTGCGCCGAGGCAGGCGCCGAGATCCGCCTGGACACCGCGATCGAGCAGATCGAACGCACTGACGCCGGCTACCGGCTGACCACCAGTGGCGGCGAGTTCGCCTGCCAGTCGCTGGTGATCGCCACCGGCGGGCTGTCGATTCCCACCCTCGGCGCCACGGGTTTCGGCTACCAGGTCGCCCGCCAGTTCGGCCACAGCGTGCTGCCGACCCGCGCCGGCCTGGTGCCGTTCACCATCACCGACCCGCAGCTCAAGGCGCTGTGCGCCGAGCTGTCCGGTACCGCGGTGGACTGCCTGGTCAGCTGCAACGACAAGAGCTTCCGCGAGAACCTGCTGTTCACCCACCGCGGTCTCAGCGGCCCGGCCATGCTGCAGATTTCCTCCTACTGGCACAGCGGCGACAGCCTGGAAATCAACCTGCTGCCGGATCGCGACGCCCTGGACTGGCTGACCAGCCAGCAGGCCGAGCGGCCGAACAGCGAGCTGAAGACCCTGCTCGGCGAGGTGTTCAGCAAGAAGATGGCCGGCCTGCTCTGCGAGCTGTGGTGCGCCAGCAAGCCGCTCAAGCAGTACACCCCCGGCGAGCTGCAGGCCATCGCCGCGCAACTGTCCGCCTGGCGGCTGGTCCCGGCCGGCACCGAGGGCTACCGCACCGCCGAAGTCACCCTCGGCGGCGTGGACACCCGCGAGGTGTCGTCGAAGACCATGGAGTCGCAGAAGTCCCCGGGGCTGTACTTCGTCGGCGAGGTGCTGGATGTCACCGGCCACCTCGGCGGCTTCAACTTCCAGTGGGCCTGGGCCTCCGGGCATGCCGCCGGGGAAGTGGTCTGAGCGCCCTGCTGCACGCGCGCTAGCCGGCACAAACCCTGCTTGCCTAAACTGCCGATACGCCCGGTACATCGCCGGGTATCGCTTTGACAAGGTTGTCCGCCATGGTCTCTCCAACCCTCGGTCACCGCCTGCGCCAGCTGTGGGCGCTGGACAAGTTCAGCTACAGCCTGCGGGTCTTCGTCGCCCTCACCGGCTGCATGGCCCTGAGCTGGAGCCAGGGCCGCATGGACCTGCTGATCCCGCTGTTCCTCGGCATCATCGCCAGCGCCCTGGCGGAGACCGACGACAGCTGGCGCGGCCGCCTGCAGGCGCTGCTGGTGACCCTGGTGTGCTTCGCCGCCGCGGCCTTCGCCGTCGAGCTGCTGTTCCCCTATCCCTGGCTGTTCGTCGCCGCGCTGGCGCTGTCCACCTTCGCCCTGACCATGCTCGGCGCCCTCGGCGAACGCTTCGGCACCATCGCCTCGGGCACCCTGATCCTGTCCATCTACACCATGATCACCGTCGACCAGCGCGGCGGCGAGGTCGCCGACCTGTGGCATCAGCCCCTGCTACTGGTCGCCGGCGCGGCCTGGTACGGTCTGCTCTCGGTGCTCTGGCAACGGCTGTTCAGCCAGCAGCCGGTGCAGCAGGCGCTGGCCCGGGTGTTCCGCGAGCTGGGGCGCTACCTGCGCCTGAAGGCAGCGCTGTTCGAGCCGGTGCGCGAACTCGACGTGGAAGCGCGGCGCCTGGAGCTGGCGCAGCAGAACGGCCGCCTGGTGGCGGCACTCAACGCGGCCAAGGAGATCATCCTGCACCGGGTCGGCAAGGGCCGGGCGACGCCGCAGGTCAATCGCTACCTGAAGCTATACTTCGTCGCCCAGGACATCCACGAGCGCGCCAGCTCCTCGCACTACCCCTACAACGAGCTGGCCGAGGCGTTCTTCCACAGCGACGTGCTGTTCCGCTGCCGGCTGCTGTTGCGCCAGCAGGGCCAGGCCTGCCGCGCGCTGGCCGAGGCCATCGAGCTGCGCCAGCCGTTCGCCTACCAGCGCGCCAGCGCCCAGGCCCTCGACGACCTGAATGCCTCGCTGGCCTACCTGCAGGCGCAGCACAATCCGCAGTGGCGCGGCCTGCTGCGCTCGCTGCACGCGCTGGCCAGCAACCTCGGCACCCTCGAGCAGCTGCTCGGCGCGGCGAGCAACCCGGACGCCCTCGCCGAGGCCCAGGACAGCACCCTGTTCGACCGCGACCCGCACAGCCTGCGCGAGGTCGGCGAGCGCCTGCGCCAGCAGCTCACCCCCACCTCGCTGCTGTTCCGCCACGCCCTGCGCCTGGCCCTGGCGCTGGCCGCCGGCTACGGCGTGCTGCACTGGATCCATCCGGCCCAGGGCTACTGGATCCTGCTGACCACGGTGTTCGTCTGCCAGCCCAGCTACGGCGCCACCCGCCGCAAGCTGGTGCAGCGCATCGCCGGCACCGTGCTCGGCCTGGTCGCCGGCTGGGCGCTGTTCGACCTGTTCCCCGGCGCGCCACTGCAGTCGCTGATCGCCGTCGCCGCCGGGGTGGCCTTCTTCGCCACCCGCAGCACGCACTACACCCTGGCCACCGCGGCGATCACCCTGATGGTGCTGTTCTGCTTCAACCAGGTCGGCGACGGCTACGGGCTGATCTGGCCGCGGCTGATCGACACCCTGCTCGGCAGCCTGATCGCCGGCCTCGCGGTGTTCCTGATCCTGCCCGACTGGCAGGGCCGCCGCCTGCCCAGCGTGGTGGCCAATACCCTGCGCTGCCACAGCCGCTACCTGCGGGAAATCATGCTGCAGTACGCCAGCGGCAAGCGCGACGACCTGGCCTACCGCCTGGTCCGCCGCAACGCCCACAACGCCGACGCCGCGCTGTCCGCTGCGCTGGCCAACATGCTGCTGGAGCCGGGGCATTTCCGCCGCGAGGCGGACACCGGCTTTCGCTGCCTGGCGCTGTCGCACACCCTGCTCAGCTACCTGTCGGCCCTCGGCGCGCACCGCGCGGTCCTGCCGGCCGAGCTGCGCGGCGGGCTGATCGAGCAGACCGCCGCGCAGCTGGCCGCCAGTCTCGACGAGATCGCCCGCCAGCTGGCCCTGCGCCAGGCACCGGCCGCCGCCACGTTCGACGAGGAGGCCAGGGCCGGCGAGCTGGAGCGGCTGGCGGAGGACAGCGACGAACGCCAGCGCCTGCTGCGCACAGAACTGGCGCTGATCTGCCGGCAGATGAAGCCGTTGCGCGAGCTGGTCACCCGCCTGCTGCAGCCAGACCGCGAAGCGGGCGCCGCGCAACGGCCCGCCGCCTGAAGCCGGCGATCCACGCGGCACGGCGGGAAGCGGTCGAATATGTTCGGTTGCCGTCCTACACTCAGGACTCACTAACCCGAGGAGAGCTGTCCATGGCCCGTAAAACCCCCTCAGTGGATCCGCTGCTGGCCGACTTCCAGACGCTGGTCCAGGACACCGAGAAGCTGCTGCAGCAGTCGGCCAGCCTGGCCGGCGAGCAGGCTGAAGGGCTGCGCGCGCAGATCGAGGCCAGCCTCGCCCGCGCCCGCACCTCCCTGCATGCCAACGAGGAATCGCTGCGCCAGTGCTGCGCGTCCGGCGTCAAGGCGACCGAAAACTATGTGCAGCAGCATCCCCTGCAATCCCTCGGCGTGTGCGCCGGCATCGGCTTCCTGCTCGGCCTGCTGGTAGCGCGGCGCTGAACCGATGAGCGAGGGAACGCCGCACGCTTCATCCACTGCCAACGCCCCGCTGCGCGGCATGGGCGCCGCCGCCCTCGGCCTGCTGCACGGCCACCTCGAACTGCTGGGCATCGAGCTGCAGGAACAGAAGGCGGCCAGCCTGCGCCAGTTGCTCTGCGCCGGCGTGGCCCTGGTGTTCGGCCTGCTGTTGCTGTTCGCCCTCAGCGTGCTGGTGCTGCTGCTGTGCTGGGACAGCTACCGCCTGGAGGCGATCGCTGCGCTGTGCCTGTTCCACGGCCTGGGCTGCCTGCTGGCGCTGTGGCGCCTGCTCGCCAGCCTGCGCCGGCAGACCTCCCCTTTCAGCGCCACCCTCGAAGAGCTGGCGCGCGACCGCGAGCAACTGCTGCCATGACCCCGCCACGCCTGTCGGAACACGCCTCCCCGCAACAGCTGCGCAAGGAGCTGGTGCGCATGCGCATGCAACTGCATCGCCAGGAGCTGCACTACGAAAGCCTGCGCCTCACCCAGCCGCTGCAGCAGGTGCGCGCCTGGCAACAGCGCCTGAACCTGCGCCATGCCCCGCTGTGGGGGCTGGCCGGGGTCACCCTGCTGGGCTTTGTCGGCGGCAAGGGTGCGGGCAGCCTGAAGCGCTGGCTGCGCCTGGCCGGACCCTATGTGCCGCTGGCGGTCGCCGCCCTGCGCCTGCTCGGCATGCCGCGAGCGCGCAGCGCCACGGGACAGGACCCGCAGCAGCCCTGATCCACCCGCGCTGGCGCGGCAACGCAGCCATCAGCCCGCCGCCTGCTCGCGCCAGGTCAGATACACGCGCAGGTCGAACTCCAGCTGGTGATAGCCCGGCAGCATGTGCTCGCACAGCTGGTAGAACGCCTTGTTGTGGTCGAACTCGCGCAGATGCGCCAGCTCGTGCACCACGATCATCTGCAGGAACTCCGGCGCCGCCTCGCGAAACAGCGCGGCCACGCGGATCTCCTTCTTGGCCTTGAGCTTGCCGCCCTGCACCCGCGACACCGCGGTATGCAGGCCAAGCGCATTGCGCACCACATCCAGCTTGCTGTCGTAGAGCACCTTGTCGATGCCCGGCGCGTTGCGCAGGTACTGCTGCTTGAGCTCCATGGTGTAGGCGTACAGCGCCTTGTCGCTCTGTACCGTGTGGCGCCCCGGATAGCGCTTGTGCAGGTAGTCGCCCAGGCGCTGTTCGGCGAGCAGCCGGCGCACCTGGTCCTGCAACTGGGAGGGATAGGCGTTGAGGTATTTGAGCGGGGTCATGGGCAGCAAGCGGCAGGCGGGGAAGCGCTCATTCTACCCGGCCGCGGCCGCTTCAGGCGTGCCGCTGGGGATTCTCCGCAGGCAGGCCTGGCGTCCCCCGCACGCGCAGGAAGTGTTCGCCGGCGAACAGCGCGGCGGCGTTCACCGCCGTCATGAACACGCCGATGCCGCGCAGCCCGTGGCCCCCGGTGATGTCGAGGAAACAGAACAGCAGCAACACCGCGCTGCCCAGGCCCTGGACCCAGTACCAGCGCCGGAACCAGGCCTCGCGCCGCGCGAGCACCAGGGCAAAGCTCAACGACGGCGCAAGGAAGATCGCCACCACCAGCAGATGGGAGAACTCCGCGCGCAGGGTGCCCCCGCCGAGCAGGATCAGCAGGGCGACCAGCATGACGCCGGCATACAGCCAGTTCAGCCAGCGATAGGCGGCGAAGCCGGGCGGCGCGGCGGTCGGATCGAGGGGCGCGGGATCGCGCGAGCGCGGCGGGGCGTAGGGGTTGAACTCGTCCATGAGTGCAGGTCTGGCAGCGGAACACGGGGCCGAATATAGCGCGCCGGCAGGGCTGCGGCAGCAGGCGAAGCGACGCTGCAGGCGGCAATAGGCACCCCCGAGGGGTGAAACGTGCTTGAATACAGCAAAACCGACGACAACCGCCAGCGGCACCAGCCAACGCCGCGGCACATCAGTCCGCACGCCTGCGCGGCGCGGCTGAGTGCTTGACTCGCGGTTCACGCCTGCCGGGCATGATCCCCGCCGGCAGTGGAACCCCGAAATTCAAGCCGTGGAAATCCAACCAGGAAAAGACGTTATGACCTCCGAAGCAATCGCCCAGCAGCCCCATCAAGAGTTTATGCATCGCGAAAGCGATGGGTGCTCCTGCGCCATTTGCGGCACCACTGCTCGCCCGCTGGCCTTTCATGTCCTGCAACAGTCCTACTCGCGGGACAATGCCGAACCCAAGGGGTTCATGGTGCTGTCCATGTCCGTCGACGCCGTGCACGGGGTGTTCCCGGTGTGCGATCGCTGTGCGCCGGCCTGCTCGACCTGTGGCCGTCCGCTCGCCAGCGAGCGCGTGCTCGAATTCGCCACGGCCCTGGGCGCCAATCTCGGCGACGGCGCCTGCCAGCAGCACGCCCAGCTCGGCGACCGCCTCAAGGCCGCCTTCAAGCGGACCTTCAAGCTGGGCCGTTTCAAAAACGCCTAGCCCGCCGCCCACCTCGGCCGCTCGCCGCGAGCGGCCACCTGCCGGCCCGCCCCGGCCCCGGGGCCGCCCGAATCCCCCCGGCCCAGCGCGGCCATGCGCAGACGCCGCCGAGTTGCCCGCCAGAAAGCACAAGGCCCGCGCGAGGCGGGCCTTGTGGCGGTACGGCAAACGCGGCGATCAGTTGACCTTGGCGTTCAGCTCGCCCTTGGCGTAGCGCTGGAACATGCCTTCCAGGGAGATCGCCTTGATCTTCGAGGCTTGGCCGGCGGTGCCGAAGGCTTCGTAGCGGGCGATGCAGATGTCGCGCATGGCCACGATGGTCTGGGCGAAGAACTTGCGCGGGTCGAACTCGCTCGGCTGCTCGGCCATCATGCGGCGGATCGCGCCGGTGGAGGCCAGGCGCAGGTCGGTGTCGATGTTGACCTTGCGCACGCCGTGCTTGATGCCTTCGACGATCTCCTCGACCGGCACGCCGTAGGTTTCCTTGATGTCGCCACCGTACTGGTTGATGATCGCCAGCCACTCCTGCGGCACCGAGGAGGAGCCGTGCATCACCAAGTGGGTGTTGGGGATGCGCTTGTGGATTTCCTTGATGCGCTCGATGGCCAGCACGTCGCCGGTCGGCGGCTTGGTGAACTTGTAGGCGCCGTGGCTGGTGCCGATGGCGATGGCCAGGGCGTCGACCTGGGTGGCCTTGACGAAGGCCGCCGCTTCTTCCGGATCGGTCAGCATCTGGCTGTGGTCGAGGGTACCCTCGGCACCGACGCCGTCTTCCTCGCCGGCCTGGCCGGTTTCCAGGCTGCCCAGGCAGCCCAGCTCGCCTTCCACCGACACGCCGCAGGCGTGGGCCATGGCCACGGTCTGCTGGGTCACGCGCACGTTGTAGTCGTAGTCGGCCGGGGTCTTGCCGTCGGCCATCAGCGAGCCGTCCATCATCACCGAGCTGAAGCCCAGCTGGATCGAGCGTTGGCAGACGTCCGGGCTGGTGCCGTGGTCCTGGTGCATGCACACCGGGATGTGCGGGAATTCTTCGATGGCGGCGAGGATAAGGTGGCGCAGGAAGGGCGCACCGGCGTACTTGCGCGCGCCGGCGGAGGCCTGGACGATCACCGGGGAGTCGGTCTTGTCGGCCGCTTCCATGATGGCGCGCATCTGCTCGAGGTTGTTGACGTTGAAGGCCGGTACGCCGTAGCCGAATTCGGCGGCGTGATCCAGCATCTGGCGCATGCTGATAAGTGCCATCTGTGGTGCTCCCAGTAAGGGTCGATTATTTGGTGCCCAGCCTGCCGCAGGGGCAGGCCGGGTTCAAGTCTGTCGGTTGCTGATCGTTCCCACGCTTGCGCGTGGGAATGCATCCCAGGACGCTCCGGCGTCCATGCACCGGGACGCAGAGCGTCCCTGGCGCTGGTATTACTTGGCGCGCTCTTCGAGCACCGCCACGGCCGGCAGGACCTTGCCCTCGACGAACTCGAGGAAGGCGCCACCGCCGGTGGAAATATAGGAGATCTGCTCGGCCACGCCGTACTTGTCGATGGCCGCCAGGGTGTCGCCGCCGCCAGCGATGGAAAAGGCGGGGCTTTCGGCGATGGCCTGGGCCAGCACCTTGGTACCGTTGCCGAACTGGTCGAACTCGAACACGCCGACCGGGCCGTTCCACAGGATGGTCTTCGAGGCCTTGAGCATCTCGCCGAACATCGCTGCGGTCTGCGGGCCGATGTCGAGGATCATGTCGTCGTCGGCG
This sequence comes from Geopseudomonas aromaticivorans, assembly GCF_019097855.1. Taxonomy (GTDB): domain Bacteria; phylum Pseudomonadota; class Gammaproteobacteria; order Pseudomonadales; family Pseudomonadaceae; genus Geopseudomonas; species Geopseudomonas aromaticivorans. The sequence goes on along the minus strand of NZ_JAHRGL010000030.1, from coordinate 70,883 downwards.
ACGTCACCGATCAGCTTGACGGTCGCGGCGGCCGTTTCGGCGAACTCCTTGGCGACCACCACGTCGACCGGCAGCGGCACGCTAACCTTGGCGGCGATGGCGCGGGCGGTGTCCAGCAGGTCGGCTTCGCACAGCGACTTGCCGACCTTGTAGCCGGCGGCGGCGAGGAAGGTGTTGGCGATGCCGCCGCCGACGATCAGCTGGTCGCAGATGTCGGCCAGCGAGGTCAGCACGTCGAGCTTGGTCGACACCTTGGAGCCGGCGACGATGGCCACCATCGGCCGCGCCGGGCTGCCCAGCGCCTTGCCCAGCGCGTCCAGCTCGGCGGCCAGCAGCGGGCCGGCCGCGGCGACCTTGGCGAACTTGGCGACGCCGTGGGTCGAGCCCTCGGCGCGGTGGGCGGTGCCGAAGGCGTCCATGACGAACACGTCGCACAGCGCGGCGTACTGCTGCGCCAGCTCGTCGCTGTTCTTCTTCTCGCCCTTGTTGAAACGCACGTTCTCGAACAGCACGATCTGGCCCGGCTGCACGTCGACGCCGCCCAGGTAGTCGGCGACCAGCGGCACTTCGCGGCCCAGCGCCTTGCTCAGGAACTCGGCGACCGGCTTGAGGCTGTTCTCGGCGGAGAACTCGCCCTCGGTCGGGCGACCCAGGTGCGAGCAGACCATCACCGCGGCACCCTTCTCCAGCGCCAGCTTGATGGTCGGCAGGGAGGCGAGGATGCGGGCGTCGCTCTTCACCACGCCGTCCTTCACCGGGACGTTGAGGTCTTCGCGGATCAGCACGCGCTTGCCGGCGAGGTCGAGGTCGGACATCTTCAAAACGGTCATGGGCTTCAGTCCTTCATGGGCTGTGGGCAATGGGCGACGCGGAGGAAGTGTTCCGCCACGTCGAGCATACGGTTGGCAAAGCCCCATTCGTTGTCGAACCAGGCCAGCAGGTTGACCAGCCGGGGGCCGGACACCAGGGTCTGGCTGCCGTCGACGATGGCCGAATGGGGGTCGTGATTGAAATCGCAGCTGGCGTGGGGCAGCTCGGTGTAGTCGAGCAGGCCCTGCAGCGGGCCGCGCTCGGCCGCCTCGCGCAGCACGCGGTTGATCTCGGCGACGCTGGTGTCGCGGCGGGTCTGCAGGGTGATGTCCAGGCACGACACGTTGACCGTCGGCACGCGCACCGCCTTGGCCTGGATCCGTCCGGCCAGTTCCGGGAGCAGGCGCTCGATGCCCCGCGCCAGGCCGGTCGACACCGGGATCACCGACTGGAACGCCGAGCGGGTACGGCGCAGGTCCTCGTGATGATAGGCGTCGATCACCGGCTGGTCGTTCATCGCCGAGTGGATGGTGGTGATGGTCACGTAGTCGAGGCCGATCGCCTCGTTCAGCAACTTGAGCAGCGGCACGCTGCAGTTGGTGGTGCAGGAAGCATTCGACACCAGCCGCTCGTGGCCGCTCAGGCGTTGCTGGTTGACCCCGTAGACGATGGTGGCGTCGATGTCGGCCTCGCTGGCCATCGGCTGGGAGAACAGCACCCGCGGCGCACCGGCAGCCAGGAAGCGCTCGGCCTGCTGGCGGGTGTGGTAGACGCCGGTGCACTCCAGCACCAGATCGACGCCCAGCGCCGCCCAATCGATGGCTTCCGGGGTGGCCTGGCGCAACACCTGCACGCAGTCGCCGTTGAGGTGCAGGCAGTCGCCGGCCACCTTCACCTTGCCGGGGAAGCGGCCGTGGGTGGAGTCGAAGCGGGTCAGGTACTCGATGCTGGCCTGGTCGGCCAGGTCGTTGAGCGCGACGATTTCCAGCCCGGCATCCGCGCCACGTTCATACAGCGCACGCAGCACGCAGCGGCCGATGCGGCCGTAGCCGTTGAGGGCGACTTTGTAGGGGCGTTTCGACATGAGTTCTCGCAGTCTGTCGCTCGGCGCGGAGAGTGCCTCGTAGGGTGCGCCATGCGCACCACAGGCGCACCCTACCGGAGTGCCGGTGGATGGCCGCAGCCATCCACCGCTCGCGGCATCAGACGTCCAGCAGCTCCTCGGCGGTGCTCAGCACGTTGTCGAGGGTGAAACCGAACTCCTCGAACAGCTGCGCCGCCGGGGCGGACTCGCCGAAGGTGGTCATGCCGATGATGCGACCTTCCAGACCGACGTACTTGTACCAGAAGTCGGCATGCGCTGCCTCGATGGCAATGCGCGCGCCGACCTGCACCGGCAGCACGGCCTGCTTGTAGGCGGCGTCCTGCTGGTCGAACACGCTGGTCGACGGCATCGACACCACACGCACCTGGCGGCCCTGGGCGCTCAGCGCGTCGAAGGCCTGCACGGCCAGGCCGATTTCCGAACCGGTGGCGATCAGGATCAGCTCCGGCTCGCCGGCGCAGTCCTTGAGCACGTAGCCACCGCGGGCCACGTCGGCCAGCTGCTGGGCGTCGCGCGCCTGGTGCGGCAGGTTCTGGCGGCTGAAGATCAGCGCGCTCGGGCCGTCGTTGCGCTCGATGGCGTACTTCCAGGCCACCGCGGACTCGACCGCGTCGCACGGACGCCAGGTGTCGAGGTTCGGCGTGCCGCGCAGGCTGGCCAGCTGCTCGATCGGCTGGTGGGTCGGGCCGTCCTCGCCCAGACCGATGGAGTCGTGGGTGAACACGTAGAGCACGCGCTGCTTCATCAGCGCCGACATGCGCACGGCGTTGCGCGCGTATTCCATGAAGATCAGGAAGGTGGCGCCGTAGGGAATGAAGCCGCCGTGCAGGGCGACGCCGTTCATGATCGCGCTCATGCCGAACTCGCGCACGCCGTAGTGCACGTAGTTGCCGCCGGCGTCGTCATGGGCCAGGCCCTGGCAGCCCTTCCACAGGGTCAGGTTGGAGCCGGCCAGGTCCGCCGAGCCGCCGAGGAACTCGGGCAGCAGCGGGCCGAAGGCGTTGAGGGTGTTCTGGCTGGCCTTGCGGCTGGCGATGGTCTCGCCCTTGGCCGCGACGTCGGCGACGTAGGCGGCAGCCTGCGCGGCGAAGTCGGCCGGCAGCTCGCCGGCGATGCGGCGCTGGAACTCGGCCGCCAGTTGCGGGAACTCGGCGGCGTAGGCGGCGAAGCGTGCATTCCACTCCGCTTCGTTGGCGGCGCCAGCGGCCTTGGCGTCCCACTCGGCATAGATGTCGGCCGGGATCTCGAACGGCCCATGGTTCCAGCCCAGCGCGGCGCGGGTGGCGGCGATCTCGGCATCGCCCAGCGGCGCGCCGTGGCACTCTTCCTTGCCGCCCTTGTTCGGCGAGCCGAAGCCGATGGTGGTCTTGCAGCAGATCAGGGTCGGACGGCCCGTTTCGGCGCGGGCAGCCTCGACGGCAGCCTTGATCGCCTCGGCATCGTGGCCGTCGACGCTGCGGATCACCTGCCAGCCGTAGGCCTCGAAGCGCGCCGGGGTGTCGTCGGTGAACCAGCCCTCGACTTCGCCGTCGATGGAGATACCGTTGTCGTCGTAGAAGGCGACCAGCTTGCCCAGGCCCAGGGTGCCGGCCAGCGAGCAGACTTCGTGGCTGATGCCTTCCATCATGCAGCCGTCGCCGAGGAAGGCGTAGGTGAAGTGGTCGACGATGGCGTGGCCGGGACGGTTGAACTGCGCGCCCAGCACCTTCTCGGCGAGGGCGAAGCCGACGGCGTTGGCGATGCCCTGGCCGAGCGGGCCGGTGGTGGTTTCCACGCCCGGGGTGTAGCCGTATTCCGGGTGGCCCGGGGTGCGGCTGTGCAGCTGGCGGAACTGCTTGAGGTCGTCGATCGCCAGGTCGTAGCCGGTCAGGTGCAGCAGCGAGTAGATCAGCATCGAGCCGTGGCCGTTGGACAGCACGAAGCGGTCGCGGTCGGCCCACTGCGGGTTCTGCGGGTTGTGCTTGAGGAAGTCGCGCCACAGCACTTCGGCGATGTCCGCCATGCCCATGGGTGCACCGGGATGGCCGCTGTTGGCTTTCTGCACGGCATCCATGCTGAGGGCACGAATGGCATTGGCTAGCTCACGACGACTGGGCATCGCTGGTCTCCTGCAGGGGGGGCTTGATCAAAAAGGCGGCCATTTTCGCCCAGCGGCAGGGGAACGGGCAATCACAGATGGTCGATCCGCGCGAATTGCTTGCATCCACGTCCGCCACTCCCGCGCCAGCGGGCGCCAATATCAAAACTTTTTGATACAGAAGTTGCGACTCGCCGCCGCGACGATTAAACTTCGCCGCCTTATGAGTACGCAGCCCGCCTTCCGCCACGATCCCAGCGACGAACTGGCCGCCCTGTGCAAGGCCGGTGGCGACCCGCTGCGTCTCAACGTGCTGCGCGCGCTGGCCAGCGACTCGTTCGGCGTGCTGGAGCTGGCGCAGATCTTCGCCATGCGCCAGTCCGGCATCAGCCATCACCTCAAGGTGCTGGCCCAGGCCGGGCTGGTGGCGACCCGTCGCGAAGGCAACGCGATCTTCTATCGTCGCGCCCTGGCCTCCAGCGGGCAGACCGGCAGCGCGCTGCAGGCAGCGCTGCTGGAAGAGGTGGACGCCCTGCAGCTGCCGACCGAGGTCCAGCTGCGCATCGCCGAGGTGCAGGCGCAGCGCGCCGCCGCGGCGCGCGACTTCTTCGCCCGCACGCTGGAGAAGTTCCGCGCCCAGCAGGACCTGATCGCCGGGCTGCCGCAGTACCGCGACAGCCTGCTGACCCTGCTCGATGCCCTGCACTTGCCGGCCAGTGCCAGTGCTCTGGAAGTCGGCCCTGGGGACGGCGCCTTTCTCCCCGAGCTGGCGAAACGCTTCGCCCGCGTCACCGCGCTGGACAGCAGCCCGGCGATGCTCGAACTGGCCCGCCAGCGCTGCAGCGCCGAGGGTCTGGCCAACGTCGAACTGAAACTGGCCGATGCCTTGAATGACGATCAGGCGCCGGCCGACTGCGTGGTACTGAACATGGTGCTGCACCACTTTGCCGAGCCGGCACGGGCCATGGCCCAGCTGGCGCGCCTGCTGACCCCGGGCGGCAGCCTGCTGCTGACCGAGCTGTGCAGCCACCACCAGTCCTGGGCGCGCGACGCCTGTGGCGACCTGTGGCTGGGTTTCGACCAGGACGAGCTGGCCCGCTGGGCAGAAGACGCCGGTCTGACGGCAGGCGAAAGCCTGTACCTGGGCCTGCGCAACGGTTTCCAGATCCAGGTGCGCCACTTCGCCAAGCCCGAAGCGGCTACCCGCACTACCCTGAAGCATTGATTGAATGCTGTATGACACGGCCGCGAGGCCGCCTCACCCACCGGTAAAAACAGGAACCGATTGATGAGCGAATATTCCCTTTTCACCTCCGAGTCCGTGTCCGAAGGCCATCCGGACAAGATCGCCGACCAGATCTCCGATGCCGTGCTCGACGCCATCATCGCCGAGGACAAGCACGCCCGCGTGGCCTGCGAGACCCTGGTGAAGACCGGCGTGGCCATCGTCGCCGGCGAGATCACCACCAGCGCGTGGATCGACCTCGAGCAGCTGGTGCGCGACGTGATCGTCGACATCGGCTACAACAGCTCCGAGGTTGGCTACGACGGCGCCACCTGCGGCATCGTCAACATCATCGGCAAGCAGTCCCCGGACATCAACCAGGGCGTCGACCGCGCCAAGCCGGAAGACCAGGGCGCCGGCGACCAGGGCCTGATGTTCGGCTACGCCAGCAACGAGACCGACGTGCTGATGCCGGCGCCGATCTGCTTCTCGCACCGTCTGGTCGAGCGCCAGGCCGAAGCGCGCAAGAGCGGCCTGCTGCCGTGGCTGCGCCCGGACGCCAAGAGCCAGGTCACCTGCCGCTACGAGAACGGCAAGGTGGTCGGCATCGACGCCGTGGTGCTGTCCACCCAGCATAGCCCGGAGATCAGCCAGAGCGATCTGCAGGAAGCGGTGATGGAGCTGATCATCAAGCACACCCTGCCGGCCGAACTGCTGCACAAGGACACCCAGTTCCACATCAACCCGACCGGCCAGTTCATCATCGGCGGCCCGGTGGGCGACTGCGGCCTGACCGGCCGCAAGATCATCGTCGACTCCTACGGCGGCATGGCCCGTCACGGCGGCGGCGCCTTCTCCGGCAAAGACCCGTCCAAGGTCGACCGCTCGGCCGCCTACGCCGGTCGCTACGTGGCCAAGAACATCGTCGCCGCCGGACTCGCCGAGCGCTGCGAGATCCAGGTGTCCTACGCCATCGGCGTGGCCCAGCCGACCTCCATCTCGATCAACACCTTCGGCACCAACAAGGTCAGCGAAGACACCATCATCAAGCTGGTGCGCGAAGTCTTCGACCTGCGTCCGTACGCGATCACCAAGATGCTCGATCTGCTGCACCCGATGTACAAGGCCACCGCCGCGTACGGCCACTTCGGCCGCACTCCGCAGCAAGTGACTGTCGGTGACGATACCTTCACCACCTTCACCTGGGAGAAGACCGACAAGGCCGAGGCGCTGCGCGCCGCTGCCGGTCTGTAACTGCCCGTCGCGACACCGAAGCCCCGCCGGCGCGAGCCGTGCGGGGCTTTTTCATGCGCGCGCAGCACCCGGCAGTGAACGCCGCGGCCACTGGCGCAATTGCACCCGGGCGGCCGAGGCGGGATCATGAGCCATCCGCCGCGCGTCAGCGCTGCGCCTTACGCTTTGCCTGTCACCGAACCAGGACACCCCGGACATGAATCCCGACTGTCGCTATCTGGAAGAACTGCTGCATCACGACATCCCGCTGACCCGCGCCATGGAGCTCAAGGTACAGGGCTGGGAAAACCACGAGCTGCGCCTGTCCGCGCCGCTGCCCCCCAACGTCAACCATACCGGCAGCATGTTCGGCGGCAGCCTGTACAGCCTCTGCGTGCTGGCCGGCTGGGGCTGGCTGACCCTGCGCCTGCGCGAGGCCGGCATCGACGACGGCCATATCGTGATCAAGGGTGGGCAAATCGACTACCCGCTGCCGGTGGTCGCGGAGGCCGTGGCCATCTGCGCCGCACCGAGCGCGGATGACTGGAAGAAGTTCGAAACGATGTACCGTCGCCGCGGCCGCGCGCGCCTGTACCTGGACATCCGCATCCTCGCGCCGAGCGGCGAGACGGCGGTGCATCTGCATGGCGAGTATGTGCTGCACAAGTAGGCAGCGCCCGAGCCCAGGGCTCTGGGTGCGCATGGCGCACCCTACGGCCAAGCAGCGAGGCGGTACGACGTAGGGTGCGCCATGCGCACCGATGAGCTTAGATGCTCCGCACTCAATCCAGCGCCAGGGCGAGCTGCAGCAGCTCCTCGCGCCACTCGGCCGCCTGCGGCAGGGCGAGGAAGTGCGGGTTGAGAAAACTCTCGCGCGCCGGGTACTCCAGCGGCTGGCCACGCAGGTCGAGCACCTCGCCGCCGGCGCCTTCCAGCACGCCCTGCGCCGCCGCGGTGTCCCACTGCGAGGTGGGCGCCAGGCGCGGATAGCAGTCGGCGCTGCCCTCGGCCAGCAGGCAGAACTTCAGCGAACTGCCGACGCTGGTCAGCGCCAGATCGCCGAAGCGCTCGCCCAACCCGCTGAGCAGGCGCTCCTGGGCCGGACTGGAGTGGCGGCGGCTGGCCACCACGGTGAAGACTTCCGGCGGGGCGATGCGCACCCCGATCGCCTGCGCCTCGCCATCCGCCAGGCGCCAGGCACCAAGGCCGGCACCGCCGGAGAAGCACAGGCCGCGCGCCGGCACGCCGACCACGCCGAACACCACCCGGCCCTGCTCGATCAGCGCCACGTTGACGGTGAACTCCTCGCTGCCGGCGATGAACTCCTTGGTGCCGTCCAGCGGGTCGACCAGCCACCAGCACGCCCAGTGACGGCGCTCGGCCAGGCCGATCTCGCAGTCCTCCTCGGACAGCAGGTGAATCTCCGGCGCCAGCTGCGCCAGGCCAGCGGCCAGCAGGCGGTGGGCGGCCAGGTCGGCAGCGGTCACCGGCGAGGCGTCGGCCTTCAGCTCGACCGCCACGTCCGCGCGCCAGTAAGGCAAGGTCGCCGCGCCGGCCTGGCGCACCAGCTCGACCACCGCCGGCAACAAGGGATGGCTCATGGCTGGGCTCACGGCTGGAAGTCGCCGCGCTGGGTCAGCAGGTCGCGCACCAGGTACAGCGCGGCCAGGGCCCGGCCTTCGCTGAAGTTGTCGGCCGCGGCCAGACGCGAGATATCGCGCAGGCTGAAGCGCTCGACGCGGATGCTCTCCGGCTCGTCGCCGGGCAGGCGCTCGGCATACAGATCGCGCGCCAGCACCACCTGGATGGACTGGCTCATGTAGCCCGGCGACAGCGACAGGCCGGTGATGTGCTCGAGCTGGCGGGCGCCGAAGCCGGCCTCCTCCTTCAGCTCGCGATTGGCCGCCGCCAGCACGTCCTCGCCCGGCTCGATCAGCCCCTTGGGCAGCGACAGCTCATAGGCATCGATGCCGGCGCAGTACTCCTCGATCAGCAGCACGGTCTCCGCGTCCTCCAGCGCCACCACCATCACTGCACCGTAGCCCAGGCCGCGATTGACCAGCCGCTCGTAGGTGCGCTCGACCCCGTTGCTGAAGCGCAACTGCAGCTCCTCGACGGTGAACAGACGACTCTTGGCGACGATGGCGCGGGCTAGAACATCGGGTTTCTGGCGCATATGCTGGGCTCCTTGGCGTGGCCCACACGTTATCATAACCGCCCCTTTTTTCGACTCCCGGCAGCGTTGTCGAGACACCCTGCGACACACCCACTGCCGCCCAGCCCGAGCCGCCCGCCACCATGCCCACGCCGCCCTGGAACCAGATCGACACCGTCCTGCTCGACATGGACGGCACCCTGCTCGACCTGCACTTCGACAACCACTTCTGGCTGCACCATCTGCCGCAGCGCTACGCCGACAAGCACGGCATCCAGCTCGACGCCGCGCTGGCCGAGCTGCTGCCGCTGTTCCAACAGCATGCCGGTCAGTTGAACTGGTACTGCCTGGACTTCTGGAGCCGCGAACTGGACCTGCCGGTACGGGCACTGAAGGAGGAGATCGCCCACCTGATCGCCTTGCGCCCGGACGCCGACCAGTTCCTCGCCGCCCTGCGCGCCGCCGGCAAGCGTGTGGCGCTGATCACCAATGCCCACCGCGATTCGCTGTCGCTGAAACTGGAAAGGGTCGAGCTGGCACCGTTCTTCGATCGCCTGATCAGCTCGCACGACTACGGCTTCCCCAAGGAAGACCAGCAGTTTTGGTTCGCCCTGCAGCAGGACTTCGGCTTCGACCCGGCGCGCAGCCTGTTCATCGACGACAGCCTGCCGATCCTGCGCAGCGCCCGCCAATACGGCATCGCCCACCTGCTCGGCATCCGCCAGCCGGACAGCCGCGGCGAATGCAAGGACACCGAGGAATTCGCCGCCGTCGACAGCTACCGGCGTCTGTGCGAAGGGCTTCGCAGCGAACTTCCTCAGACGAAACCAGAGCGATAAGACCGGGGCGGTTCCAGCAAAGTTCCGGGAAAATAGCCACAACATGCAGAATTTCGCAAAACGCTGCCAACCGTCGGGAAACGCCTTGCCAAAGCCCTCGCACCTGCTCAGGATCGGCGCCGTCATCCCCACTGAGCGATAGCGCCAATGAAATACTCCCCGCTTATCCTGTTGTCCCTCACCCTGGCCGGCGGCAGCGCCTGGGCGGCCGACGGCGATCTCCCTGCCGGCGTCGGTGGTGCGCTCGGCGGGGTACTCGGCTCGGTGGTTGGCCAGACCGTCGGCGGCAGCACCGGAGCCACCATCGGCGCCGGCCTCGGTGGCGCAGCCGGCGGCGCGGTCGGCGCCAAGCGCGGCAACAAGACCGAAGCGGCCATCGGCGGCGGTCTCGGCGCGGCCGGCGGCAATGCGGTCGGAAAAACCCTCGGCGGCACCACCGGTGGCCTGATCGGCGCCGCCGTGGGCGGAGGTGCCGGCGGCGCGCTGGGCAACAACATGGGCGACGCCAGCGACGCGGAGCGGCGCCGCGACAGCTACTACGACGGTTACCGCAACGGCCACCGACACAAGCATAAGCGCAAGCACAGACATCGCCATCATGACCGCTGGGATGACTGAAGCTTCCTGAAGCCGTCCGCCAGAAAGAGGGGACTGCCGCGCAAGCGAAAAGGTTCCCAAATTTGCACAAAAAGCTGGCAAAAAGCGCGACCATTCACCGATCGTCGCGCGAGGACTTGCCAAATCGCGGCGATCTGCGCAGCATCGTCGCCGTCATCCTTATCCGAGTGATTGCTCCGATGAAATACTCTCCCCTGATCCTGTTGTCCCTGACTCTGGCCGGCGGCACTGCTTGGGCGGCCGACGGCGATGGCCGTGCTGCCGTGGGCGGTGCACTTGGCGGGGTATTGGGATCGGTGGTCGGCAAGACCGTTGGCGGCACCACCGGCGCGACCATCGGCGCCGGCCTCGGCGGCGCAGCGGGCGGCGCGGTCGGCGCCAAGCGCGGCAACAAAACCGAAGCGGCCATCGGCGGCGGCCTCGGTGCGGCCGGCGGCAGTGCGGTCGGCAATGCCGTCGGCGGCACCACCGGCGGTCTGATCGGTGCCGCCGTGGGCGGCGCCGGCGGCGGCGCGCTGGGCAACAACATGGGCGATGCCAGCGAGGACGACCGACGCGGCGGCAGCTACCGCGACGGCTACCGCGAAGGTCGCCGCTCCGGCTATCGCCGCGACTACGACGACGGATACCGCAACCACGGCCGCGGCTTCTGCCCTCCGGGCCAAGCCAAGAAGGGCAACTGCTGAGCCCCGCTCAGCAGACCAGCAACGGGCGCCTCAGGGCGCCCGTTCGCGTTTCCCCCCACGCAAAAGTACAGCAGCGCCTGGCTCGCCGACTGGAAAAGCACGCCACGCTTGGGGACACTAGGGCACTCCTCCCTGCCGAGCGCCCTTGCCCATGAGCGAACCAACCCCCACCCCCTCGCCCTTCGCCGACGCGCCGCTGTCCGCCGTCGAGGTCCGCGCCCTCGGCTGCCTGATCGAGAAGCAGGCCACCACGCCGGAAAGCTACCCGCTGACCCTCAACGCCCTGCAGCTGGCCTGCAACCAGAAGACCAGCCGCGAGCCGCTGATGAACCTGCAACCCGGCGAGATCGGCCAGGCCCTGCGCAGCCTGGAGCATCGTGGCCTGGCCAGGCTGGTGATGGGCAGCCGCGCCGACCGCTGGGAGCAGCGCGCCGACAAGCAGCTGGAGCTGGTACATGCCCAGCTGATCCTGCTCGCCCTGCTCATGCTGCGCGGCCCGCAGACCCTCGGCGAGCTGCTCGCCCGCAGCACCCGCCTGCACGCCTTCGACGACACTGAGGAAATCCGCCACCACCTCGAACGCCTGATGGCTCGCGAGCTGGTCATTCAGCTGCCGCGCCAGAGCGGCCAGCGCGAGGAGCGTTACGCCCAGCAGCTGGGCGATCCGGCCGAGCAGGAGGCCCTGCTCGCCGCCCGCACCCAGGAAACCGCCGCCGCCAGCGGTGCCGCGACCGCCCAAGAGGATCGCATCGCCGCCCTCGAGGCGCGTATCACCGAGCTGGAGGCGCGCCTCGCCCGCCTGGAAACCGGCAGCGACTGAGGTGCAACGGGAGAAAATCGCTGTGCGCGTTTTCTGCCCTACGAAACTGCGACTACGGCTACCGCGGCCATGGTCGCCATCATCACGACGACCAACAGGCGCACCGCCCCGCACTCCATGCCCGGGCCGCGTATCCAGCACCGAACGGGCGCCTTGGTGGCGCCCGTTTCGTTGGCGCAGCGGGCACGGCGAGGCAAATGTGTCCGCAGAGGAAACACTCTATTGACTGCCGATCATCGCCTGGGCGGTTGTCAAAACAGGGGCGGCTGCTCAGGATCTGCACCGCCTTATTCCTGCCAAGAGCCAACCCCGCAATGAAACGCACCAGCCTCCTCCTGTTGACCCTGAGCCTGACCAGCAGCTTCGCCTGGGCGGCTACCGGCGCCCCTGGCAACGCTCCCGACAGCAGCGACTCCGCCATGACCACAACAGCAGGCAACCACTTCGCCGGCAACAAGGTCGGCGGCCGCGCCGCAGCCGTCCGCCATACCGCGGCCAACGAGCAGGACGACACTCGCACCATCCGCCGCAACCAGGCCGGCAAGTTCCGCTACCTGCATCAGGTGCGCCACAGCCACTGAGTCGCCGGGCGATCGTGCAACCCCCTCGCCTGCGCCCAGCCGCTCAATGGGCGCGGCAGCGGCCGATGGCTGCCAGGGTAGCGCCGGAAGCTGAAACGAAAAAACCGCCCGAAGGCGGTTTTTTCACACCGGATCGCGATTGCTTACAGCTGCGGACCGGCGCTGCGGATGGCGTCGGACACTTCGAACTTCTTGAAGTTGTCGACGAACAGCGCGGCCAGGGCGCGGGCGGCCTGGTCGTACTGGCTCTTGTCGGCCCAGGTGTTGCGCGGGTTGAGCAGCTCGGTGTCGACACCGGCGACGGCCTTCGGCACGTCCAGGTTGATGATCGGCAGGTGCTCGGTCTCGGCACCGACCAGCGCGCCGCTCTGGATCGCCGCGATCACCGCACGGGTGGTCGGGATGTTGAAGCGCTTGCCAACGCCGTAGCCGCCGCCGGTCCAGCCGGTGTTGACCAGGTAGACCTTGGAGCCGAAGGCCTTGATGCGCTTGATCAGCAGCTCGGCGTACTCGCCGGCCGGACGCGGGAAGAACGGCGCGCCGAAGCAGGTGGAGAAGGTCGACTTGATGCCGCTGCCCGAACCCATCTCGGTGGAACCGACCAGCGCGGTGTAGCCGGACAGGAAGTGGTAGGCCGCCTGCTCGTTGTTGAGGATCGACACCGGCGGCAGCACGCCAGTCAGGTCGCAGGTCAGGAAGATCACCGCATTCGGCTCGCCGCCGAGGTTCTTCTCCGAGCGCTTCTCGACCAGCTCCAGCGGGTAGGCCGCACGGCTGTTCTGGGTCAGGCTGGCGTCGGCGTAGTCGGGCAGACGCGAACGCTCGTCGAGCACCACGTTCTCCAGCACGGCGCCGAACTGGATGGCTTTCCAGATCACCGGCTCGTTCTTCTCGGACAGGTCGATGCACTTGGCATAGCAACCGCCCTCGATGTTGAACACCACGCCCTCGCCCCAGCCGTGCTCGTCGTCGCCGATCAGGTAGCGGCTCGGGTCGGCGGACAGGGTGGTCTTGCCGGTGCCGGACAGGCCGAAGAACAGGGTGACGTCGCCTTCTTCGCCGATGTTGGCGGCGCAGTGCATCGGCAGCACATCTTTTTCCGGCAGCAGGAAGTTCTGCACGGAGAACATGGCCTTCTTCATCTCGCCGGCGTAGCGCATGCCGGCGATCAGCACCTTCTTCTCGGCGAAGTTGAGGATCACGCAACCGTCGGAGTTGGTGCCATCACGCTCCGGCTCGCAGACGAAGGTCGGCACGTTGAGGATGCGCCACTCGCCCTTGCCGGCCGGGTTGAAGGTTTCCGGGTTGATGAACAGGCAGCGGCCGAACAGGTTGTGCCAGGCGGTCTCGGTGCTCATCTTCACTGGCAGGTAGTGCTCCTCGGCGGAGCCGACATGCACGTGGGAGACGAAGTGGCTGCGCTCGCCCAGATAGGCCTCGACGCGGTCCCACAGGGCAGCGAACTTGTCTTCCGGGAACGGACGGTTGATCTTGCCCCAAGCGATCTTGGCCTGGGTGCTCGATTCCTCGACGATGTAGCGGTCCATCGGCGAACGACCGGTACGGTGACCCGTGCGCACGACCAGCGAACCATTGGCAGCGAGCTCACCCTCGCCACGCTGGATGGCCTGCTCGATCAGTTCGGCAACGCTGATATCGGTGTACACGGCAGTATTGGCTTGCGTCATGTGGTCCCCGTCGGCCTGAGGCCGAGTCCTCCAATCGTTTTGTAGCGGTTCTTATAGGCGCGCTACAGCGAGAAAAATTGCGCGCGATTATGCCAGAAAAGTTGCGTTCTGGGTGAAAAACACTCAATGCCCACTCAGTGCTTGGTGGGCGACGGCGCGTCGCTGCCGCCGCCGGCAAACAGTTGGGCGATGTCGGCCGCATCGAACGGATAGCGCTGGTTGCAGAACTGGCAATCGATATGCACCGCCCCACCCTGCTCCTCGACCAGCTGCAGGGCCTCGACCTCACCCAGGCTGACCAGGGCGTTGGCCGAACGCTCGCGCGAGCAGCTGCAGCCGAAGCGCAGCGGCTCGGCGTCGAACACGCGCACCACTTCCTGATGATACAGGCGATACAACAGCGTCTCGTTGTCCAGGCCGAGCAGCTCCTCGGCGGTCAGGGTGTCGGCCAGGGTCACCAGGTGCTCCCAGCTGGCCGCACGCTCCTCGGCATCGGTCAGGCGGTCGGCCGGCAGCTGCTGCAGCAGCAGACCGCGGGCGCGACGACCGTCGGCATTCAGCCAGAAGCGCGAGGGCAGCTGCTGGGACAGGGCGAAATAGTCGGATAGGCAAGCGGACAGCGTCTCGCTATCCAGGCTGACGATGCCCTGGTAGCGCTGGCCGACCTTGGGATCGACGGTCATCGCCAGCACGCCCTCGGGCATCAGCTCGCGCAAGGTGCTCGCGGAGCCCAGCGCCTCGGCATCGTAGCGGGCGATGCCGCGGATCTCGCGCTCGCTGGAGCACTCGACCATCAGCAGCGGCACCGGGCCGGAGGAGCGCGCCTGCAGCACCAGCAGGCCATCGTACTTGAGGATGTCGCTGAGCAGGGTGACCGCCGCGAGCATCTCGCCAAGCAGCTGGGCCACCGGCTCGGGATAGGCGTGCTTGGCCAGCACCTCGGCGTAGCTTTGATCGAGTTCGACCAGTTCGCCGCGCACATCGGTGTCTTCGAACAGGAAGCGTTGGGAAAAATCGGACATGCCAGACCCGCGGGTTTTCTTTATAAAGGCTGATTTTAGGCGCAAACGCCGGGCGCGACCAAGGGGCGTCCGTCTATCGCCGGCAAGGGCAGAATCTATCGGGCAACGCGGCTCACTGCCCGTCGCGGAACTGGTGGATCTGCCGGCGCTGCTTCTTGGTCGGCCGGCCGTCGCTCTGCACGCCCAGCGCACCGGCCTTGCGCAGCGCCGCGGCCGCTTCGCGGCGGGCGATGCTGTCGGCGGTTTCCTCGTAGAGCTGCTGCGCCTCGGGCGCGCCGCGGCGGACCATGGACAGCACGCGGACGATCACCGTGCGCTCGTCGAAACCGCTGCGAATCAGCAGCTCGTCGCCCACCCTGGGCTCCTTCGACGGCTTGCAGCGCTCGCCGCGGCAGTGCACCTTGCCGCCCTCGATGGCCGCCTTGGCCAGCGCGCGGGTCTTGAAGAAGCGCGCCGCCCACAGCCACTTGTCCAGGCGCGCCTTGTCGTCTCTTTCGCTCATGCTCTCTCTCGTGTCACGGCCAGCCGACTCCGCCAGCGTCTACCCTGTCACAGAACATGACAGGTCCGCCGGGCGTTGCCCATAATGGCACGTCCAGGACCCGCCCCGACCTCGTCGCGGCCGAACAACGAGGAAGTTTGTGCATGTCGGAGGCCCGCAAGCGCCTGCAGCAGACACGGCCGCCGCAACGCGCCGGCAAGCGCGCAGGCCTGCCGGCCGGATGGCACTGGCTGGCAGCGCTCCTCCTGCTCGCCGGGCTGCCGCTGGCGGCAGTGGCCCAGGCCGTCGCGCTGACCGACTCGGAGCGCGCCTATCTGCAGGTCCACCCGGCGGTTCCGCTGTGCGTCGACCCTGACTGGTGGCCGTTCGAGGTCATCGACCCCGCCGGGCGGCATGCCGGCATCAGCGCCGACCTCATCGCCCTGGTGACCCAGCGCACCGGCGTCAACCTCCAACTGCAGCCCAAACGCAACTGGGAGGAAAGCCTGGCGGCGTCGCGGAGCGGCGACTGCCTGGCGCTGAGCTTCCTCAACAGCACACCCGAACGCGAGCAGTGGCTGATTTTCACCGAGCCGCTGCTGGTCGACCCGAACGTGATCATCACCCGCGAGGAGCATCCGTTCGTTTCCGACATCGGCGCGCTGCAAGGCAAGAGCATTGCCCTGCCGCGCGGCACCGCCATGGCCGAGCGCATCGCCCGCGACTTCCCCAACCTGCGCATCGTGCCGACCGACTCGGAACGCGAAGCCCTGGCGCTGGTGTCGGAGCGCAAGGCCGACCTGACCCTGCGCTCGCTGATCGTCGTCGCCGCCACCATCAAGCACGAAGGCTGGTTCAACCTGAAGATTTCCGGGCAGATCCCTGGCTACGACAACCAGTTGCGCATGGGCGTGCTCAAGTCGGAGACCACGCTGCGCGCCATCCTCGACAGGGGCATCGCCACCCTCACCCCCCTCGAGCGCCGGCAGATCGTCGACCGCCATGTGAACCTGACGGTGGTGACCGACGTGGTCACCGACTACACCCTGGCCATCTGGCTGGGTATCGTGCTCGCCGCCATCCTGGCGACCAGCCTGGTCTGGATGGCCCGGCTCAGGAAGCTCAACCGCCAGCTGCGCTCAATGGCCGAGACGGACCTGCTCACCGGGCTGCCCAACCGCCATGCCATCGATTCGTCATTCGCCCTGGATATCCTCCGTGCCCAGCGCTACTGCCGGCCGCTGTCGGTGATCCTGCTGGACATCGATTTCTTCAAGTCGGTCAATGACGACCTCGGCCATCTGATGGGCGACAAGGTGCTGGTGGAGTTCGCCCGCCTGCTCAGGGACGGACTGCGCAACGTCGACAGCGTGTGCCGCTGGGGCGGCGAGGAGTTTCTGGTGATCTGCCACGAGACCACCCTCGAGCAGGCCGCCACACTGGCCGAACGCACCCTGCAGCGGGTACGCGAGCATGGCTTTCCCTGCCGGCGGCCGCTCACGGCGAGCGCCGGCGTGGCCACGGTCATGCCGGGCGATACCGTGGTGGCGCTGGTACAACGCGCCGACGATGCGCTGTACGATGCCAAGCACAGCGGCCGCGACCGCGTCGCCCTGAACCTGGCCGCCCAGGCCGATGTCAGATGAGCAGCAGCGCCCCGTCATCGCGGACGGCGGCCATGCTGCGCAGCCAGACCGGAGTTGAGCCCCGTGAAGACTTTCGACCATCTGGCCGTGATCGGCCTGCGCGAATGGATCGCCCTGCCCGACCTGGGCCTGGCCGGCCTGCGCGCCAAGATCGACACCGGCGCCAGCACCTCGACCCTGCACGCCAGCGACATTGAGCCCTTCGAGCGCGACGGCCAGCCCTGGGTGCGCTTCACCGCCCACCTGGGCAGCCTGGTGCAGCGCCGCCACTGCCACCGCGAAGCGCCGCTGGTGTCGATGAAGACCATCCGCAGCTCCACCGGCCATACCCAGCACCGCTACGTAATTTGCACCAATATGGTGCTCGGCGACCGCCACTGGCCGGTAGAATTCACCCTGACCTGCCGCAAGACCATGCGCTATCGCGCCCTGCTCGGCGCCAAGGCGCTGGTCGAGGGCCAGCTGGTGGTCAATCCCGCGCTCACTTATGTCCAGGGCAAGCCGCTGTTGGCGGCGCCCGCTACCTCCTCAGGTGTCCGATGAAAATCGCTGTACTGTCGCGCAACCCGCGCCTGTATTCCACCCGCCGCCTGGTCGAAGCCGGCCAGCAGCGCGGGCATGAAATGCTGGTGATCGACACCTTGCGTGCCTACATGAACATCGCCAGCCACAAGCCGCAGATCCACTACCGCGGCCAGTCGCTGGAAGGCTTCGACGCGGTGATCCCGCGCATCGGCGCCTCGGTGACCTTCTACGGCTGCGCGGTGCTGCGCCAGTTCGAGATGATGGGCGTGTTCCCGCTCAACGAGTCGGTGGCGATCAGCCGCTCGCGCGACAAGCTGCGCTCGCTGCAGCTGCTGTCGCGCAAGGGCATCGGTCTGCCGGTGACCGGCTTCGCCCACTCGCCGGACGATATTCCCGACCTGATCCGCATGGTCAGCGGCGCGCCGCTGGTGATCAAGGTGCTGGAAGGCACCCAGGGCATCGGCGTGGTGCTGTGCGAGACGGAGAAGGCCGCCGAGTCGGTGATCGAGGCGTTCATGGGTCTCAAGCAGAACATCATGGTCCAGGAGTACATCCGCGAGGCCGGTGGCGCCGACATCCGCTGCTTCGTGGTCGGCAACAAGGTGATCGCGGCGATGAAGCGCCAGGCCAAGCCCGGCGAGTTCCGCTCCAACCTGCACCGCGGCGGCTCGGCCAGCCTGATCAAGATCACTCCCGAGGAGCGCATGACCGCGATCCGCGCCGCCAAGGTCATGGGCCTGGGAGTGGCCGGGGTCGACATCCTGCGCTCCAACCACGGTCCGCTGGTGATGGAGGTCAACTCTTCGCCGGGCCTGGAAGGCATCGAGACCACCACCGGTCAGGACGTCGCGGCGATGATCATCCAGCACATCGAGGAGCACGCCCGGCCCAACCAGACTCGCACCAAGGGCAAGGGGTAAGCCGGAAAAGGCAACGCATGCGTTGCCCCGGCGAACGCCCGGCCAGGGATGGCCGGGCCGGGGTCTCGCGCCCACACGGTGTCCCGACAGGGACGTCATCACCGACGCAGACTTGATCCCTCGCGGGTTACGCCACTGCGCGGCTAACCCGCCCTACGCAGCATCCCTGGGCAACAGCAACCCCAGCGGCAGACACACCCGCGCCTCCACGCCGCCGCCGGAGCGGTTGCGCAGCTCGACGCTGCCGCCGTGCTGGGCGGCGATGCGCTTGACGATGGCCAGGCCGAGGCCGGTGCCCTGGGTACTGCGCGCGCGGTCGCCGCGGATGAACGGATTGAAGATAGTCTCCAGCTCGGCCGGATCGATGCCCGGGCCGCGATCCAGCACGCTAAGCACCACGTAGGGTGCCGCCGCACCGCCGGACAGACTGGAGCACACTTCCACGCCGCTGCCGCCGTGGCGCAGGGCATTGCCCATCAGATTGGCCAGCAGGCGCTTGATCGACACCCGGCGCAGCGGCATGGCCGGCAGCGGCTCCAGGCACAGGCGCACGCGCTCCTCGCTCTGGTTGAGCGGCGCGGCCACCTCGCGGATCAGCTCGTTGAGGTCCAGCTCCTCCAGCGGCTCGTCGCGGCCGTCGCGGATGAAGGCGAGGAACTGGTCGAGGATGGCGTCCATGTCCTCGATGTCGCGGACCATGTCCTCGGTCAGCTCGTTGTCGGCGGGCAGCAGCTCCAGCGACAGGCGCAGGCGGGTCAGCGGCGTGCGCAGGTCGTGGGACACCCCGGCGAGCATCAGCTCGCGCTCGCGGGCGGCCTGCTCGACGTCGGCGGACATCTGGTTGAAGGCCCGGTACAGCTCGGTCATCTCGCTGGGCGTGTCGCCCACCGGCAGACGCACGCTGCGCCCGCGGCCGATCTGGCGGGCGGCGAACACCAGGCGCTTGAGCGGCAGGCTGAGCTGGCGCACCAGCAGCCAGGCCGCGGCGGTGGACAGCAGGCCGATGGCGAGGAACCAGCCGAGCACGCTCCAGATGCGCTGGCCCTTGAGCGGATAGGGATACAGCGGCACCTCGACCCAGTCCGGGCCGAGCGCCGGCGCCAGCACCCACAGCTTGGGCGAGCGCTGCGCGCGCATGCGCAGTTCGGTCGCGTCGCCCAGTTCCAGACGCAGCTGTTCCTCGAGCACCTCGGTGTAGGGCCAGTGGTACTCGCCCTGCGGCACCTCGTCCTGCTTGAGCTGGCGCAGGCCGGCCGCTGCGGCGATGGCCCCGCGCGACGATTCGTCGGCCGCCCAGTAGGCACGCACGGTCAGCGCGGTGCCGTGGCTGTACTGGCGGTCGACCAGCATGTCCTGATTCATCAGCAGGTAGACCAGGGTCAGCGCCTTGGAGAACAGCACGACGATCAGCACCAGCCAGAGGATGCGGGCGAACACGCTCTGCGGAAACCAGAGGGGGGTTCTCACTTGCGCGCGCTACCGTCCGGCACGAACACGTAGCCGACGCCCCATACGGTCTGGATGTAGCGCGGCTTGGACGGGTCGGGCTCGATCAGCCGGCGCAGGCGCGAGATCTGCACGTCGATGGAGCGCTCCAGGGCGTCCCACTCGCGGCCGCGCGCCAGGCTCATCAGCTTGTCGCGGGTCAGCGGCTCGCGAGCGTGCTGCACCAGCGCCTTGAGCACGGCGAACTCGCCGGTGGTGAGCATGTGCACCTCGCCGCCGCGGCTCAGCTCGCGGGTGCCGAGGTTGAGCTCGTAGTCGCCGAAGGTCACCGTCTCCTCCTCGCTGCCCGGCGCGCCGGGCACCAGCGGCGCCTGGCGACGCAGCACGGCGCGGATGCGCGCCAGCAGCTCGCGCGGGTTGAACGGCTTGGCCAGGTAGTCGTCGGCGCCCTGCTCGAGGCCCTGAATGCGGCTGGACTCGTCGCCCTTGGCGGTGAGCATGATGATCGGCATGGCGTTGCCCTGCTCGCGCAGGCGGTGGCAGGCGCTCAGGCCATCCTCGCCCGGCAGCATCAGGTCGAGCACCACCAGGTTGAACAGCTCGCGCGAAAGCAGGCGGTCCATCTGCTCGACGTTCTCCACCGTCTTGACGCGGTAGCCCTGCTCGTCGAGGAAGCGCTCGAGCAGACGGCGCAGACGCACGTCGTCGTCGACGATGAGGATTTTTTCGCCTTCCGGCTGGCTGCTGGCGGTGCTGTTCATCGGGAGTCCTCGAAAATATCGGCCGATTATGGCGCAGGCGCGGCAGCGCCACGTACAGCCATTGTTAGCAGATTTTTCCCCCGCCCCGCCCTGCGCCTCGCCAGAATCGGGCCGCTGGGTATAATCCGGCCCTTTGCGGCCACCCGGCCCTCTTCCCCCGCTTGCAGCAGGAAGCCTTATGGACAGCATCAACGCCCGCATCGCCGAGGAACTCGGCGTCCGCCCGCAACAGGTCGCCGCCGCCGTGGCGCTGCTCGACGAAGGCTCGACCGTGCCCTTCATCGCCCGCTACCGCAAGGAAGTCACCGGCAGCCTCGACGACACCCAGCTGCGCACCCTCGAAGAGCGCCTGCGCTACCTGCGCGAGCTGGACGAGCGCCGCGTCTCGATCCTCGCCAGCATCGAGGAGCAGGGCAAGTTGACCCCGGAGCTGGCCCGCGAGATCAAGCTGGCCGACACCAAGACGCGCCTGGAAGACCTCTACCTGCCCTACAAGCAGAAGCGCCGCACCAAGGGCCAGATCGCCCTGGAAGCCGGCCTTGGCGAGCTGGCCGACGCGCTGTTCGCCGACCCGGCGCTGGACCCGGAGAGCGAAGCGGCGCGCTTCGTCGACGAAGGCAAGGGCTTCGCCGACGTCAAGGCGGTGCTCGACGGCGCCAAGTACATCCTCATGGAGCGTTTCGCCGAGGACGCCGACCTGCTGGCCCGCCTGCGCGGCTTCCTCAAGGACAACGCCACCCTCAGCGCGCGCCTGGTCGCCGGCAAGGAGCAGGAAGGCGCCAAGTTCAGCGACTACTTCGAACACGACGAACCGCTCAAGGGCGTGCCGTCGCACCGCGCGCTGGCGATCTTCCGCGGCCGCAACGAGGGCATCCTCAGCGCCAGCCTCAAGGTCGGCGAGGAACTGCCGGGCACCATGCACCCCTGCGAAGGGATGATCGCCGAGCGCTTCGGCCTCGAGCAGCGCGGCCGCGCCGCCGACAGGTGGCTGGCCGAAGTGGTGCGCTGGACCTGGAAGGTCAAGCTGTACACCCACCTGGAAACCGACCTGCTCGGCGAGCTGCGCGAGGCCGCCGAGAGCGAGGCGATCAACGTGTTCGCCCGCAACCTGCACGACCTGCTGCTCTCCGCACCGGCCGGCCCGCGCTGCACCCTGGGCCTCGACCCGGGCCTGCGCACCGGCTGCAAGGTCGCCGTGGTGGATGCCACCGGCAAGCTCTTGGACACCGCCACCGTCTACCCGCACGCGCCGCGCAACGACTGGGACGGCACCCTCGCCGTGCTGGCCCGCCTGTGCGCCAAGCACCAGGTCGAGCTGATCGCCATCGGCAACGGCACCGCCAGCCGCGAGAGCGACAAGCTGGCCGCCGACCTGATCAAGCAGATGCCCGGCCTCAAGCTGACCAAGGTGATGGTCTCCGAGGCCGGCGCCTCCGTTTATTCCGCTTCTGAGCTGGCGGCCCGCGAATTTCCCGATCTGGACGTGTCGATCCGCGGCGCGGTGTCCATCGCCCGCCGCCTGCAGGACCCGCTGGCCGAGCTGGTGAAGATCGAGCCCAAGGCCATCGGCGTCGGCCAGTACCAGCACGACGTCTCCCAGCTCAAGTTGGCCCGTTCGCTGGACGCGGTGGTCGAGGACTGCGTGAACGCCGTCGGCGTGGATGTGAACACCGCCTCCGCCGCCCTGCTGGCGCGCATCTCCGGCCTCAACGCGACCCTGGCGCAGAACATCGTGCAGTTCCGCGACGCCAACGGCGCCTTCGCCTCGCGCGCCGCGCTGAAGAAGGTGCCGCGCCTGGGCGACAAGACCTTCGAGCTGGCCGCCGGCTTCCTGCGCGTGATGAACGGCGACAACCCGCTGGACGCCTCGGCGGTGCACCCGGAGACCTACCCGCTGGTCAAGCGCATCGCCGCCGACACCGGCCGCGACATCCGCTCGCTGATCGGCGACTCGGGCTTCCTCAAGCGCCTCGATCCGGCCAAGTTCACCGACGAGACCTTCGGTCTGCCCACCGTCAGCGACATCCTCAAGGAACTCGACAAGCCCGGCCGCGACCCGCGCCCGGAGTTCAAGACCGCCGAGTTCCAGGAAGGCGTCGAGAGCCTCAAGGACCTGGTGCCGGGCATGATGCTGGAAGGCGTGGTGACCAACGTCACCAACTTCGGCGCCTTCGTCGACATCGGCGTGCACCAGGACGGCCTGGTGCACATCAGCGCGCTGTCCGAGAAGTTCGTCAAGGATCCCTACGAGGTGGTCAAGGCCGGCGACATCGTCAAGGTCAAGGTCATGGAAGTGGACATCCCGCGCAACCGCGTCGGCCTGTCCATGCGCATGGGCGACACCCCGGGCGAGAAGGTCGACAGCCCGCGCAGTGGCGGCAAGCCGCGTGGCAACGCGCCGCGCAGCGAGCGCCACTCCAGCCAGGACAAGCCGGCGCCGAGCAACCCGGGGATGGCCGCGCTGTTCGCCAACGCCAAGCAGATCAAGAAGCGCTGAGATGACCGACGTCCGCGAAGTGACCACCAGCGCCTACAGCCACCTGCTCGGCTGCGAACCCATGCGCATCGACGGCGGCGAGGCCGAGGTGCGCCTGGTTCTCAAGCCCGAGCTGCGCAACCGCGCCGGCAAGCTGCACGGCGGGGCGATCTTCAGCCTGGTCGACATCGCCATGGGCCTGGCCTGCTCCAGCGCCCACGGCTTCGACCGCCACAGCGTCACCGTGGAGTGCAAGATCAACTACATGCGCGCCATCGACGAGGGCGATGTGCTCTGCCTGGCCAAGGTGATCCACCACGGCAGCCGCACCCTGGTGATGGAAGCCGAGGTGCGCCAGGGCGATGCGCTGGTGGCGCGTGCCCAGGGCACCTTCATGCTGGTCTGAGCGGCCGGAAGAGCGCCGGCAGCCGTAGGCTAGCCACGCAGGGTGGACAACTCGCGCCAGCGATTGTCCACCGCCGGTGGCACGCCGCATCGGTAGAAGTTCGCTGCGCGAGTCTTCTACCCTACGACTACACCGGCAGCGCGACACGCTCCTGCCCCTTGAGACTGCCGTCCGTCGCCCCCATAGTGCATACACAATGCCAACAGGAATCCGACTTTTGAGCGATCTACTTTCCCGCCGCCTGGCCCTGCTCGACAGTGCCGAACAGCGCGACCTGCTGCGCCACTGCCGCCACGGCCTGGAGAAGGAAAGCCTGCGCGTCGACCCCGCCGGCCAGCTGGCGCTGACCCCGCACCCGCAGGCGCTGGGCTCGGCGCTGACCCACGCGCAGATCACCACCGACTATTCCGAGGCGTTGCTGGAGTTCATCACCGCCGCCGAGGAAGACCCGGCGCGCACCCTCGACGAACTCGACGCCATCCATCGCTTCGCCTACGCCCAACTGGGCGAGGAGAAGCTGTGGACCCACTCGATGCCGTGCAAGCTGCCCGCCGAGGCCGAGATCCCGATCGCCGAATACGGCGCGAGCCATATCGGCCAGATCAAGCACGTCTACCGCAAGGGCCTGGCGGTGCGCTACGGCAAGGCCATGCAGTGCATCGCCGGCATCCACTACAACTTCTCGCTGCCCGAGGCCCTGTGGCCGCTGCTGCAGCAGGCGGAAGGCGATACCAGCCCGGCGCAGGACTACCAGTCGGAGCGCTACGTCGCCCTGATCCGCAATTTCCGCCGCTACAGCTGGCTGCTGATGTACCTGTTCGGCGCCTCGCCAGCGGTGTGCGCCAGCTTCCTCAAGGATCGCGAGCACCACCTGGAAACCCTCGGCGAGGGCACCCTGTACCTGCCCTGGGCGACCAGCCTGCGGATGAGCGACCTCGGCTACCAGAACAACGCCCAGGCCAGCCTGCGCCCCTGCTACAACGACCTGGACAGCTACCTCGGTAGCCTGCGCCAGGCAGTGTCGACGCCCTACCCGCCCTATGAGGCCATCGGCCTGCACGACCAGGCCGGCGAATGGCAGCAGCTCAACACCAACGTGCTGCAGATCGAAAACGAGTACTACTCGAGCATCCGCCCCAAGCGCGTGGCCAATCCCGGCGAGCGGCCGATCCAGGCCCTCGGCGCGCGCGGCGTGCAGTACGTGGAAGTGCGCTGCCTGGACATCGATCCGTTCCTGCCGCTGGGCATCGACCTGCTGACCGCGCGCTTCCTCGACGCCTTCCTGCTGTTCTGCGCCCTGGAAGACAGCCCGACGATGCCGGGCGACGAGTGCCGCGAATGCACCAGTAACTTCGCCCTCACCGTCAAGGAAGGCCGCCGCCCGGGCCTGCAGCTCAGCCGCCACGGCCAGCCACGCGAACTCAAGGCCTGGGGCCTGGAGCTGCTCGAGCGCCTGGCGCCCTGCGCCGCCCTGCTCGACGCCACCCACGGCGACAACCTGCACCAGCAGGCGCTGAACGCCCAGCGCGCCAAGCTGGAGGATGCCAGCCTGACGCCCTCGGCGCGGGTGCTGCGCAGCCTGCGCGAGGACCATCTCAGCTTCTTCGCCTTCGCCCAGCGCCAGTCCGAACGTCACGCCGCCTGGTTCCGCGCCCGACCGCTGGACGCAGCGGACAACGCCGCCTTCGAACAGTCCGTCCGCGACTCGCTGGCCACCCAGGCCGAACTGGAAGCTAGCGAGCAAGGCAGCTTCGAGGAGTTCGTCGAAAGCTACATGGCGGCGATCGAGCCGGCCTGAGCGCGCCGGCTCTCGTAGGGTGGAAAACTCGCGCAGCGATTTTCCACCTCGGCCGACACGGTGGACAAGGCGGCGCCGTTGTTCACCCTACCCCGCTCCACAGACGACAAAGCCCATGCCAAGGCATGGGCTTTGTCGTTTCCGCACGCCTTACAGCGCCTTCTCGAACACCTTCGACTGGCGCTGGAAGTTGTACAGCGAGGCGCGCGCCGCCGGCAGGCGTTCGACGCTGCTGGCCTTGAAGCCGCGCTCCTGAAACCAGTGCGCGGTGCGGGTGGTGAGCACGAACAGGGTCTTCAGGCCCTGGGCGCGGGCGCGCTGCTCGATGCGCTCGAGCAGGTCGTCGCCACGGCCGCCCTGGCGGTACTCGGGGTGCACGGCCAGGCAGGCCAGTTCGCCCCAGTCGGAGTCCGGCACCGGGTACAGCGCGGCGCAGGCGATGATCAGCCCCTCGCGCTCGACGATGCTGAACTGGCCGATCTCGCGCTCGAGCACCTCGCGCGAACGGCGCACCAGGATGCCCTGCTCCTCCAGCGGGCGGATCAGGTCGAGCAGGCCGCCGACATCGTTGATGTCCGCCTCGCGCACCTGCTCGAACTGCTCCTGGGCCACCAGGGTGCCGGCGCCCTCGCGGGTGAACAGCTCGTTGAGCAGTGCGCCGTCCTGGCCGTAGCTGACGATGTGGCTGCGCCGCACGCCGCCGCGGCAGGCCTGGGCCGCCGCATCCAGCAGCTCGCCCTGGTAGTCGCTGCCCAGGCGCGCCAGATGCGCCGGCACCTGCTGCGGGCGCAGCTCGCGCACCAGCTGGCCGGCCTCGTCGAGCACGCCGGCGCCGGCGCCGAAGAGGATCAGCTTGTCGGCCTGCAGCTCGATGGCCGCGCTCTGCGCCACGTCCTCGCAGGCCAGGTTGAAGATCTCGCCGGTCGGCGAGTAGCCCAGCGACGACAGCAGCACGATGCGCCGCTCGTCGAGCAGGCGCTCGATGCCCTGGCGGTCGATGCGCCGCACCTCGCCGGTGTGCTGGTAGTCGATGCCGTCGACCACGCCGATCGGCCGCGCGGTGACCAGGTTGCCGCCGACCACGCGCAGGCGCGCGCCCTGCATCGGCGAGGAAGCCATGTCCATCGACAGGCGCGCCTCTATCCCCAGACGCAGGCCGCCGACCGCCTCGACCACGCACTCCAGGGTCGGCCCGTCGGTGACCCGCAGGCCGCGGTGGTAGCGCGGTTGCAGGCCGCGGGCGGCCAGGCGCGCCTCGATCTGCGGACGCGAGCCGTGGACCAGCACCAGGCGCACGCCGAGGCTGTGCAGCAGCACCAGGTCGTGGACGATGTTGCCGAAGTTGGCATGCTCGACACCCTCGCCCGGCAGCATGACCACGAAGGTGCGGTCGCGGTGGGCGTTGATGTAGGGCGAGGCGTGGCGGAGCCAGTTAACGTAGTCGTGCATGAAGAACCTGCCTGTAGGTACTGAGGGCGCCCATGCTCCGGCGCGGGCGCCCGGCCGGGACGCTACGCGCCCCGGCCATGGAATAGCGGACGCCGAGCGTCCCGGGCGATGCTCCCACGCCGGAGCGTGGGAGCGATCAGAGCCGCCACTCAGGCGGGGTTGAGGCAATAATGCCCGATCAGCTGGCGCAGCAGCTCGACGCACGGCGCGATGCGCGCCAGATCGAGGTACTCGTCCGGCTGGTGGGCGCAGGCGATGTCGCCGGGGCCGAGGACGATGGTCTCGCAGCCGAGCTGCTGCAGATAGGGCGCCTCGGTACCGAAGGCCACCGCCTCGGCGGCCGTACCGGTGAGGCGCTCGGCCAGGCGCACCAGCTCGCTGTCGGCGGCCTGCTCGAACGGCGGCACGCCGGGGAACAGCGGGCCGTAGTCGATGCGCACGCCGCGCTGCTCGGCCAGCGGCTGCAGCTTGCCGCGGATCGCCGCGCGCAGCTGCTCGGGGTCCATGCCCGGCAGCGGACGCAGGTCGAACTCCAGGGCGCACTGGCCGCAGATGCGGTTGGGATTGTCGCCGCCGTGGATGCAGCCGAGGTTCAGCGTCGGCTGCGGCACGTTGAACAGCGGGTTGGCGAACTCGCGCTGCCACTGGCCGCGCAGCGCCAGCAGCTCACCGATCGCCGCGTGCATGGCCTCCAGGGCGCTGCGCCCCAGATTCGGGTCGGAGGAGTGGCCGCTCTGCCCATGGATGTCGATGCGCTCCATCATCACGCCCTTGTGCAGGCGGATCGGCTTGAGACCGGTCGGCTCGCCGATCACCGCGGCGCGGCCCAGCGGACGGCCGGCGGCGGCCAGGGCGCGGGCACCGCTCATCGAGCTTTCCTCGTCGCAGGTGGCGAGGATCAGCAGCGGCCGGCGGAACGGCCGCTCGAGCAGCGGCTTGACCGCCTCGATGATCAGCGGGAAGAAGCCCTTCATGTCGCAGCTGCCCAGGCCGTACCAGCGGTCGTCGGCCTCGCGCAGGGCCAGCGGATCGCTTTGCCACAGCGCGGCGTCGAACGGCACCGTATCGCTGTGCCCGGCCAGCACCAGCCCGCCGGGGCCGCTGCCGTAGGTCGCCAGCAGGTTGGCCTTGCCGGGGGCGATGTCCTGGATCTCGCAGGCGAAGCCAAGATCGCTCAGCCAGCCGGCCAGGCGCTCGATCAGCGGACGATTGGGCAGGTCCAGGGCGGCCTGGGTACAACTCACCGACGGCAGGGCGATCAGCTCGGCGAACTGCTGCTTGAGACTGGGAAGGGGCATGACGGGCACTCGGGAAAGCGTGCCTTGCATGATAGGCCGGGAAGCCCCCTGTTGATAACAGCTGCAAAGCGTTCCTGGCACCCCGCCAGGCCGGAGGCCGGTTTCCCGGCCGGCAATCGCCTGCGACAAGTGGCCCCCTGGCCTCCTGGCAGATGGCCAGACGAGTCCTGTGGCCTTCTGGCATAATCGCGCCCCCAACCAAACCGTAAGAAAAACTTCATGTTCGATCTCTTCAGCGGACTGGATGCCTGGGTCGTGGTCAGCCTGCTCCTCGCCCTGCTCTTCGTCCTCAGCTTCGAGTTCATCAACGGTTTCCATGACACCGCCAACGCGGTGGCCACGGTGATCTATACCAATGCCATGCCGCCGCACCTGGCGGTGATCTTCTCCGGCATCTTCAACTTCCTCGGCGTGTTGCTCGGCGGTGTCGGCGTGGCCTACGCCATCGTCCACCTGCTGCCGGTGGAGCTGCTGATCAACGTCGACACCGGCCGCGGCCTGGTGATGGTGTTCGCCCTGCTCACCGCCGCCATCACCTGGAACCTTGGCACCTGGTATTTCGGCATCCCGGCGTCCAGCTCGCACACCCTGATCGGCTCGATCCTCGGCGTCGGCCTGGCCAACGCCCTGCTCACCGGCATCCCGCTGGGCGAAGGGGTCAACTGGAAGAAGGCCATCGACATCGGCATGTCGCTGATCGTCTCGCCGCTGGCCGGCTTCAGCATCGCCGCCCTGCTGCTGCTGGCGCTGCGCAAGCGCTTCCCGATCAACAAGATGCACGACACCCCGCACATCCGCTCGGAGCACAAGGGCAAGAAGCATCCGCCCTTCTGGAACCGTCTGGTGCTGATCATTTCCGCCATGGCCATGAGCTTCGTGCACGGTTCCAACGACGGCCAGAAGGGTATCGGCCTGATCATGCTGGTGCTGATCGGCATCGTGCCGGCCAAGTTCGTCCTCGACCAGGGCAGCACCACCTACCAGATCGAGCGGACCCGCGATGCGGCGATCCACCTGCAGCAGTTCTACGAGCGCAACCATGCGCCGCTGCAGGGCTACCTGGCCCTCGGCAAGAACCACGGCACCGAGCTGCCCAAGCATTTCCGCTGCGATCCCCAGCTCACCGAGCCGACCATCGCCGCCCTGCTGGGCAACCTGGAAGGCATCACCAACTATCAGGACATGGAAGCCGAGAAGCGCATCCAGGTACGCCGCTACCTGCTGTGCCTGGACGACACCGCGAAGAAGGTCGGCAAGCTCGACGGCCTGTCCGCGGGCGAGAAGGCCGACCTGGAAAAACTGCGCAAGGACCTCACCGCCACCACCGAGTACGCGCCGTTCTGGGTGATCCTGGCGGTCGCCCTGGCCCTCGGCCTCGGCACCATGATCGGCTGGAAGCGCGTGGTGCGCACCGTCGGCGAGAAGATCGGCAAGCAGGGCATGACCTACGCCCAGGGCATGTGCGCCCAGGTCACCGCCGTGTTCGCCATCGGCATGGCCAACATCTACAGCCTGCCGGTATCGACCACCCATATCCTCTCCTCCGGCGTGGCTGGCACCATGGTCGCCAACCGCAGCGGCCTGCAGAGTGGTACCGTGCGCACCATCCTGACCGCCTGGGTGCTCACCCTGCCGCTCTCGATGGCGCTGGCTGCCGGCTTCTTCTGGCTGGGCACCAAGCTGTTCGTCTGAGCGATAATGTCGCGGTGATCTCGAGAGGGGGCTTCGGCCCCCTTTCCCGTTATGGCCGCCCGACGCGGCTCAACCTCCTGTGAGTCGATGATGGTCAAAGAAACCGAAATCAAGCTGCGCGCCAGCCGCGCCACCCTCGCCGCCCTGCGCGAGCACCCGCTGCTGAAGAAGCGCAACAAGAGCGGCTGGCAGCAGTCCGAGCTGTTCAACCAGTACTTCGACACCCCCGAGCGCGACCTCGCCCAGGCGCGGGTCGCCCTGCGCCTGCGCCGTGACGGCGAGCAGTACATCCAGACCCTGAAGAGCCGCGGCCAGAGCGTCGCCGGGCTGTCCGAACGCAACGAGTGGGACTGGCACCTGGACAAGAACAAGCTGGACCTGAAGAAGCTGACCGACGAGTGCTGGCCGGCCGAACTGGCCGAGCTGGACAAGAAGACCCTCAAGCCGATCTTCACCACCAACTTCGTCCGCGAAAAAGCCGACATCGCCTGGGGCCGCGGCAAGGCCAAGGTGGTGATCGAGGCGGCGCTGGACCTCGGCAAGGTGGTCGCCGGCAAGCAGGAAGAGGAAATCTGCGAGCTGGAGCTGGAACTGCGCGAAGGCGACCCCGCCGCGCTGCTGGAACTGGCCGCCGAGCTGGCCGCCACCCTGGCGCTGATGCCCTGCGACATCAGCAAGGCCGAACGCGGCTACCGCCTGTTCAACCCGGCCAGCTACAGCCTGACCCTGCCCGAGCCGCAGCTCGACGCCGCCATGACGCTGGACGACGCCTTCACCGCGCTGGCCTGGCAGTTGCTCGGCAACAGCCAGCGCCTCGCCGAACAGTACCGCTTCAACGGCCACTGGAAACTGCTGGAACAGTGGCTGCAGCAGCTGATCGACCTGCGCGCCCTGCTCGGCAGCCTCGGCCAGGCCGCGCCGCGCGCCAGCTCGCGCGAGCTGCGCGAGGCGCTGGATGCCCTGCTCGAAGACTGGCGCCCGCACGTGCAGGCCGGCCAGGACGACGACAGCGTGCGCCAGGCCACCCCGGAGCAGTTCGCCGAGGAGCTGAGCGATCCGCGCTGGGGGCTGTTCTCGCTGCAGACCTCGCGCTGGCTGCTCAGCCGCAGCTGGACGGAGAAGCGCACCGAGCGCGGCGCGCGCATCGGTGCCGCCGCCATCGGCCGCTGGCTGCAGCGCTTCCTCGCCGAGGAAGCCGCCGCCCTGCAGCTGGACCGCTACCAGCGCCAGCCGGAAGACCTCGCCGAACAGCTGCCGCGCCTGGAGCGCATGCTGGTGTGGCTGCGCCTGGCGCGCAGCGTGCTGGAGATCCCGGAAGCCGACCGCCTGTACGGCGAGCTGAACAAGCTGGCCGAACTCGCCAACCGCCCGCTGGACGAGGAAGCGCTGCCGGCACGCACCGAGCAGGCGCTGACCGTGTTCATGCTCAAGGGCTGGAAGGCGCTGAAGTGACGCCACGCCCGTAGGGTGCGCCGCGCGCACTAGCCGCCGTGCGCTGGTGCGCATGGCGCACCCTACGGCGGGCCGACCCGCCGAAACATGACCGCCGTCGGCAACGGAGCGCGACGTTCACGGCATGCTTGAGCAACCACGCGCCCGCGTGCGCCTGCCTCCCTCACCACGAAAGGATTCGACCGTGAGCAGACCCGCACCCCATCCTCACCCCCATGCCTCGGCCAGCGCGTCGGAACGCCGGGTGCCCCATGGATAGCCGCTGCCCCGCCTGCCGCACCGAGCTGCAGGGTCGCTACCTGGGCACGCTCGACATCCGCTGTCCGCACTGCGCCGCTGCGCTGCGCTACAACGTCCACCCCATGGAAAACGGCCCCTGGCATCTGGAAATCGGCATCTATGTATTTGGCTTCGCCAGCCTGGCCGTCGCCGCTGTAACCACCGTCCTCCTCGGCTGGCCGCCCGTCCTGGCCCTGCTCGTCGCGCTCGGCGCGACAATGGCCTACGCCTGGGCCGCCTGGCGGCGTGCCCGCAGGAGCATTCCGCAGGACTGGCCGCGCTGGCGGGCGGAAAGCCACTCACGGCGCAGCCCGCCAAGGTGACGCCCGTAGGCGTGCGCCGCGCGCACCCGCCGACGTGCAGCGGTGCGCATGGCGCACCCTACGCGGAGCCATCCGGCC
Organism: Geopseudomonas aromaticivorans; assembly: GCF_019097855.1. Taxonomy (GTDB): domain Bacteria; phylum Pseudomonadota; class Gammaproteobacteria; order Pseudomonadales; family Pseudomonadaceae; genus Geopseudomonas; species Geopseudomonas aromaticivorans. The sequence goes on along the minus strand of NZ_JAHRGL010000030.1, from coordinate 38,994 downwards.
AAAACATGACCCACCCCGGCGACAGCCCGGGGATTTCCCGGCAAGCTTGCCCCTCGCGCCAACCGCCTGCCCGAGGAAGCCCATGACCGCCTTGTCCACCCCCGCCCAGGATCGCTGGATCGATCTCAACGACCTGCTGCGCGAGCTGGTCGCCCAGGGGCGGCTCGATCAGGACAGCGCCGAACAGTGCCTGGCGATCCGCCGCAGCGCACTGAACAACCAGCAGCACCCGCTGGAATTCCTCGCCGCGCAGCAGGTCGACGACCGCGCCCATCCAGGCAGGAAGCTCGACCTGGAAAGCCTGACCCAGTGGCTGGCGCAGTTCGCCGGCCAGCCCTACCTGCGCATCGACCCGCTGAAGATCGACGTCGCCGCGCTCACCCCGCTGATGTCCTACGCCTTCGCCCAGCGCCACAAGATCCTCGCCGTGGCGGTGGACAGCGAAAGCGTGACCATCGCCAGCGCCCAGCCGTTCGTCGCCAGCTGGGAAGCCAACCTGACCCACGTGCTCAAGCGGCCGATCAAGCGGGTGGTGGCCAACCCCGCGGACATCCAGCGCTTCACCACCGAGTTCTACCGCCTGGCGCGCTCGGTCAGCGGCGCCGCGGCCGGCGAGCAGAAGATCAGCGGGGTCGGCAACTTCGAGCAGCTGCTCAATCTGGGCGCCGGCGACCAGGAGCCGGATGCCAACGACGCCCACATCGTCACCATCGTCGACTGGCTGTTCCAGTACGCCTTCCAGCAGCGCGCCAGCGACATCCACATCGAGCCGCGCCGCGAGCAGGGCACCGTGCGCTTTCGCATCGACGGCGTGCTGCACAACGTCTACCAGTTCCCGCCGCAGGTGACGATGGCCATCGTCAGCCGCCTGAAGAGCCTGGGACGGATGAACGTCGCCGAGAAGCGCAAGCCGCAGGACGGCCGGGTCAAGACCAAGGCCCCGGACGGCGGCGAGATCGAGCTGCGCCTGTCGACCCTGCCCACCGCCTTCGGCGAGAAGCTGGTGATGCGCATCTTCGACCCCGAGGTGCTGCTCAAGGGCTTCGACCAGCTGGGCTTCTCCGCCGACGACCTGCGCCGCTGGCAGAGCATGACCGGCCAGCCCAACGGCATCATCCTGGTCACCGGCCCCACCGGCTCGGGCAAGACCACCACGCTGTACACCACCCTCAAGCAGCTGGCCACCGAGGAGGTGAACGTCTGCACCATCGAGGACCCGATCGAGATGATCGAGCCGGCGTTCAACCAGATGCAGGTGCAGCACAACATCGACCTGACCTTCGCCGGCGGCGTGCGCGCGCTGATGCGCCAGGACCCGGACATCATCATGATCGGCGAGATCCGCGACCTGGAGACCGCCGAGATGGCCATCCAGGCGGCGCTGACCGGCCACCTGGTGCTGTCCACCCTGCACACCAACGACGCGCCCAGCGCCATCAGCCGCCTGCTGGAACTGGGCGTGCCGCACTACCTGCTCAAGGCCACCATTCTCGGCGTGATGGCCCAGCGCCTGGTGCGCACCCTGTGCCCGCACTGCAAGGCACCGCACGCCATCGAGGCCGCCGACTGGCAGGAGCTGACCCGGCCGTGGAACGCGCCGCTGCCGAGCAACGCCATGCGCGCCGTGGGCTGCAACGAGTGTCGCGACACCGGCTACCGCGGCCGCGCCGGGGTGTACGAGATCATGCTGCTGTCGGAGGGGCTCAAGCAGCATATCCAGCCCGACACCGAACTCAGCGGCTTGCGCCGCCAGGCGTTCAAGGAAGGCATGCGCAGCCTGCGCCTGTCCGGCGCGCAGAAGATCGCCGCCGGGCAGACCACGCTGGAGGAAATCCTGCGGGTCACGCCGCAGAGCGAGCAGCGCTGAGGGCGTCATGACGCCCAGTGATGCGGTGGGAAAGACCTACGGTCGTTTCCCACCCTACGGATCACGCCTGATTGAGCGCGGCGAGAATGGCATTGACGCCGGCCTGGGCGCACTGCTCGTCCTGCTCGGCGGTGGCACCGGACACGCCGATGGCGCCGACCACGGTCCCGTCGACCTTGACCGGCACACCACCGCCGAACATCGCCAGGCGCGGACGCTGCAGCAGGCCGTCGCGCACGCTGGCCGGCATGCCGGCCAGGCGCTGTTCCCAGGCGCTGGTGGCGACACCGAAGCCGGTGGCGGTCCAGGCCTTGTCGAGGGCGATGTCGCGGCTCGGCGCCGGGGCGCCGTCCATGTGCGCCAGGTGAATCAGCTGGCCGCTCGCATCGACGATCGACACGCTGACGCGCACCTGCAGATTGCGGGCTTCGGCGAGCACCGCCGGCAGGGCCAGCAGGGCCAGATCCAGGGACAGGGAGGGTTGATTGCGTAACATCGGACACCTTGCAGTGGGGTTATTGTTCTAGGGACGGACAACCGCAGCCCGTTCAGGCGCTGCGGCCGCCCGGCATAGCGGGATCGATCTTGCCCAGGTCCTGCAGCAGGCGCATCAGCGTGCGGAAATTCTCCGCGCCGAACTGGCGCTGGATGTCCTTGTACAGGCGGGTCATCTCGCTGCTCATTTCCTCGAACAGCGCGACGCCCTTGGCGGTCAGGCTGACGCACAGGCGGCGCCGGTCGCTGGCCGGCTTCCAGCGCCGCACCAGGCCGTCGCGCTCCAGGCGCACCAGCACCCCAGTCAGGCTCGGGCGCAGGATGCAGGCCTGCTCCGCCAGCTGGTGGCTCTCCAGCTCGTCGCGGCGAGGCTGGCTGAGGATGCGGATGACCCGCCACTGCTGCTCGGTCAGTTCGTACTGATTGAGCAGCGGACGGAAGAAGCCCAACGCCGCTTCGCGCGCCTGCAGCAGGGCCTGGATCAGTGAGGGTTGGGACTTGTGCATGGGGCCTGGATCTTCCTGCGAAAACGACATGACACCGCCCCAGGCGGGGCGGCGATGTTTTACCACGGATGGCGGCGGCGCTCGCCGCGTTCGCTACCTCAGTAGACGCTGCCGCTGACGGACGGCGCCGACTCGATACCCTTGAAGCTGTTAGCCAGCTGCTTCAGCGAGCGCATCAGCACGCTGCTGTCGACGCCCACGGCGACGAAGGAACAGCCCAGCTCCAGATAGCGGCGGGCGAGCTTCTCGTCGCCGGAGAGGATGCCGGCAGCCTTGCCGGCCTTGCGGACCCGGGCGATGGCGTCCTCGATGGCGGCCTGCACCTCGGGATGGCCGGGGTTGCCGCGGTGGCCCATGGCCGCCGACAGGTCGGCCGGGCCGATGAACACGCCGTCGACGCCCTCGACGGCGGCGATGGCATCGAGGTTTTCCAGGCCCTTGAGGTTCTCCACCTGGACCAGCAGGCACATCTGCGCGTCGGCTTCGTCCAGATAGGTGGGGATGTTGTTCCAGCGCGAGGCACGCGCCAGGGAGGCGCCGACGCCGCGAATGCCCTTCGGCGGATAGTGGATGGCGGCGACCAGTTCCTCGGCCTGCTCGGCACGCTCCACCATCGGCACCAGCAGGGTCTGCGCGCCGATGTCGAGCAGCTGCTTGATCAGCACCGGATCGCCGATCGGCGGGCGGATCACCGGCTGGCTGGCATAGGGAGCGACCGCCTGCAGCTGGCCGAGCAGCGAGCGCAGGTCGTTGGGCGCGTGTTCGCCGTCGAGCAGCAGCCAGTCGAAACCGGCGTTGGCCGCCAGCTCGGCGCAGTAGGGATCGGCCAGGCCGATCCACAGGCCAATCTGCTGCTCGGCCATCAGGCGCTGCTTGAAGGTGTTGACGGGCATCGGCATCGTTCAGTTCTCAAACAAGGGGCGGGAGATGGGACCCGGCAGGTCGCCGGCGACCAGGACGCTCGCGCCGTCCCTGGCCGCCAGCGGACGGCGCGAGCCTGTGGCGGCGACAATCCGTGGAAATTTTCCTTAGGGTGCCAGCTTGCAGGCCTGTCCGGCTATACCCCCGGCCGGATGTTTGTGCACTCTGCGCCCCCGAGGCCGACTCGGCCGCGGCTTGCCGCGCCCCAGCCGGTAAACTAGGCGCCCCAGGCCTTGCTCCTGTCCCCGGCCAACCTCTGGAGAACGCATGTCCGCCGCCGTCACCCACCCGCAACGCCTGATCGTCCTGCTCGCCGCCCTGGTGGCGTTCGGCCCGCTGTCGATCGACATGTACCTGCCGAGCCTGCCGCTGATCGCCCAGGACCTCGGTGCCGCCGAGGCGCAGATCCAGCTGACCATCAGCGTGTTCCTCGCCGGCCTGTGCGCCGGCATGCTGATCTACGGGCCGCTGTCCGACCGCTTCGGCCGGCGCAAGCTGCTGCTCGGCGGCATCGCCCTGTACCTGCTGGCCAGCCTGGGCTGCGCCCTCGCCGCCCAGGCCGAACACCTGGTGTTCTGGCGCATCCTGCAGGCCCTCGGCGGCGCCGGCGCCTCGGTGCTGGCGCGCACCATCGTGCGCGACCTGTTCCCGCTCAAGGACGCCGCCCGCGTGCTGTCCCTGATGCACCTGGTGACCATGTTCGCCACCCTGATCGCCCCGCTGATCGGCGGCTACCTGATCCTGCTGGCCGGCTGGCGCTCGCTGTTCGTGGTGCTGATGGCCTTCGCCGGGGTGTGCCTGCTGGCCGTGGTCTGGAAGATTCCGGAAACCCATCCCGCCGACGCCCGCGGCGCCTCGCTCGCCGCCGTGTTCCGCGCCTACGGGCATATCGCCGTGCAGCCACAGGCGCTCGGCTACATCCTGTGCATGGGACTGTCGTTCGGCGGCATGTTCGCCTTCTTCACCGCCTCGCCGTTCGTCTACATCGAGCATTTCGGCGTGTCGGCGCAGCAGTACGCCTGGCTGTTCAGCCTGAACGTCAGCGGCATCATCGTCGCCACCCTGCTCAACGCCCGCCTGGTCACCCGCCTCGGCCCGCAACGCATGCTGGTGTGCGGCGCCAGCATCGCCGCCCTGTCCGGCCTGGCCCTGGCCATCCTCGGCGGCAGCGGCATCGGCGGCCTGAGCGCCATCGTCGCCTGCCTGCTGTTCTACATCAGCGTCACCGGCCTGCTCGGCGCCAACTGCGTGGCCAGCCTGCTGGCACATTTCCCCAAACAGGCCGGCGCCGCCGCCGGACTGGCGGTGGCCGGCCAGTTCGGCTTCGGCACCGCTGCCAGCGCGCTGGTCAGCGCCCTGCACGACGGCAGCCCGCTGCCGATGAGCCTGGTGGTCGGTATCACCGGGGTCGGCAGCCTGCTGGCCCTGCTGCTGACCCGCGCGCCCCAGCCTGGCCGCACGGAAAATGCCGCCGAAGCGACACCCAAGCTGTAATTGGCATGTCATGTGCATTGAGTACCGTATCCAGTTTCGGGGACCACGGTACAGGCAGGCCGGGGAATCCCCTTTTTATGCCCAGAGCCCCGGATCGCAGCGCGATCCGGGGCTTTTTCATATCTGCTGGGTCTAGCCTGCCCTCTCCCCCTAGCGGGAGACGCTCTAGATAGCGGGAAAGCGGACTGTCGGATAGCCGCCAGACTGTCGCCTCCCGCACACGGATTGTGCACCTGCACCGCCAGAGTGCAGGGTCAGCGATAGATTTCGCGGCGGAAGATCAGCGCGCGCTGGGTGGACAGCACACCGAAGGTCGCCCGCGCCGAAGGCGCCTCGGGGGTGCCGTTGCCATCCCAATCGAACAGCAGCCAGGGCAACGCCGGGGTCGCGCCTTTCAGGCCGGACAGGCTGACCAGCGCGCTGCCCTTCTGATTGGGCGCCGGCAGGCGAATGACACCCGTCGGCGTCGGCGTGCCAGCCGGCGGAGCCTCAAGAGTGCCGGGCGGCGTCGGGAAGTGGCTCGCCAGCAGGTCGCCGGTGAAGCCGGACAGCACCACCTGGCCCAGCGCTGCCTGCGTCGAGCAGCTATCGCCCGTCGTAGCGCCGAATACCGGACCGCCAGCCGAGGCCTGCCAGCTTTCCAGCCAGTAGGGCAGATCCAGCCCCTGGTTCTCCGGGCCACTGGCCGCATCGATGCGCAGGCGCCCCAGGCGCACCTCGGTGCCGCCGAAGGCATGGACGAAGTCCTGGCAGGCGGCGGCGCTGCCAGCGCTGCCGCGGTAGCAGACGCCGTCGAGATCGCTCAGCTGGACGGCAGGCAACTTCAGCTGCACATGCGCGCCGGCAGCAGTCAGCACGAACGGCAGATCCTCGGCCGTCGGTGGCGACGGCAGTTGCCACAGCAGCGCATCGGCCAGCCGCGTGCCTTCGGCCCGCCAGTCGAAGGCCCGGCTGCCGTCGGCCGCGCCACTATCCGTCACCGCCAGCGACTGCGGATCGCCCAGGCTCTGCAGACGGGCGACCAGGCCCGGCTTGCTGGCGTCGCTGAAGGCGTAAGGCTGGCGCTGCGGTGGCGCCAGCCGCCAGAACGGATCGCGGTCGTAGTTGCGCGTCACCTCGCCCTGGCGGTTGTAGCTGGTGACGACGATCCCTGGCTGCCCGCCGGCGAAAGTGATGGTCTGCCCCTGATAACTGAAGGCGCCGCAGGCCGGGGTCAGGCTGGCGGTACTGGTCACGCCCAGATACGCGGGGGTGAAGCGGCCGATCAGCGCGCTCTCGCCGCCGCTGACGCTCTGGCCGAAATAGCTGCCGGCCACCGGCACCGCACTCAGGCGGAAGATGCCGACCTCGCCCTGGCTCACGGCCAAGCTGGTAGTTGTGCCCAGCGCATGGTCATAGCTGCCCAGCACGCTCCTGCTGCCGGTGCTGGCATCGTGGCGGTAGAAGGCACCCGTCACGCCACCAGCGGCCGCCGTCGGCGCAACCAGCGTGGAGTTCAAGGCAATGCCGTTCAGGCGGAAGTTCGGTGTGCTCGGGTTGTCGCGCAGCGCGGCCTCGGTCAATGCCTCGCCGTCGGCCTCCCAGGCTACCGCGCGGATGTTCAGCGGGAAGCTGTCGCCGGCCATGCGCAACACGCTGCAGCCTGCCGGATTCGAGGCCGTGCAGCTGGCGTCGGCCGGGGTGGCTATATGCAGGCCGTAGGGTTTGCTGACGAACTCATCCGACCCGGACATGAGCAGGCCGCTCTCGACGCCGCTCCCGACATACTGGGCATTCAGGCGCATCAGCCCGGCATCGGCGTAGCGCACACTCAGGAGCGCTGTCGCCGTGCTGTCGAAGCTCAGGTTCAGGCTGGTCGGCGCTGCCGCGCTCATCGCCACAGGCACATCGTTGACCCGCACCGGCAGACTGCCAGTACCGGGATCGACATAATCGCTCCAGAACTGCAGCGTGCGCGTGGCCGGGCCGAAGGCTGGCACGCACAGCTGGCTGTTGGCGTCCTTGCGCACCGCCTGCAGGGTGATGCCGGCCTGCGGTTTGGCGGCCAGCAGGGGCGGCACATCGAAGATGAAGCCGCTGTCGTAGAACAGCACCCGGCAATCGACGGTACTACATTGCCGCGTGTTGTTGGCCGCTGGAACGGCCGATGCCACGCCAAGGGTCACATAGCCCGGAGCATTGCCGTGCAGCTTGAGGGAAGCCTGACCACCGTTGAAGGCCACCACGTTGCTGGGCGCCCAAGTGGAGGGACTCAAGGTGAGACTGACGCTGCCCTCGTACAGACGGCTGCAGGTGGCATCCGCACAGGCCTTCAGGGTGACATCCAGCGGGCTGCAGGTCAGCCCGGTCGCAGCATGTAGAAAGCGAAAGTGGTCGATCTGTCCCACCGAGTTCGGATTGTCGCAGAGCGTACCGAAGTCGGCTCCCGTCAGAGCGCTGGGATCATAGGAAATGTTGTTGCCCTTTTGCAGGCTGCCCGCGGCAGAAACGCCGCCGTAGATGGCCGGGTTGTTGCCGATGGTCACATTGCCCGTCGCATAGATCAGCGCATTGAGTTTGGTATTGCTGCTGTTCTGGATATCGAGATTCCCTATCACGATGATAATCAGATTTCTCGGATTGCCATCCTTATTGATCTCTGCGTTGTTGCCGATGACCAGATTGCCCTTGACGTAGACCCGGGCCGTTCCCGCGCTTGGCGCAGTCAATACCCAGTTGTTGGGCGAGATGCCGCCCGCCCAGTAGCTGTCGCTCACCGACACCGCCCGCGGACTCGCCGCCGTCAGGGCGGGAAGCGTCGAAGCATCGAAGCTCGGTAGTGACAACATCGGCACGTAGGCATTCAGGCCATCGCCAGCCGGCCCCGGGAAAAACACCTCGGAGCACAATACCGCCCATGCCCCCGGACTGGCGGTAACCAGCAGCACGGCCAGCAAAACCCGTATCGAATGCCCCCAGCGTTTCAAATTCATCGCTCCACCGTCACTTCCAGCCGCCGCCAGGCATAGTCCACCCGGCTATCCGGGCTACCGTTGCTGGCCGTGGCGGTCAGCCGGTACAGGTTGAAGGTGCGGATGCCTTCCGTGTAGCTCTGTGCGCAGACGGCCGTGGCGCAGGGCAGCTTGACGCAGGTGAGGCTCACGCTGAATTCGCTCAGGCCACTTCCGGCCAGGGATGGACTCCCCACCGGACAGACGCCCGCCGTGTTGCTCTCCAGCATCAGCTGGTGCAGGCCCCACTCCAGGCCGGCGCGGGCGGCCTGGTAGGCGCGGGCCTGCTGGAGGGCCAGGTCGAGGCTGCTGTTCTGGGTGATCGACAGCCGGCTCATGGTCGCCACCACCACGGCGATGATGACCATCACGAACAGCGCCGCCACCAGGGCGAATCCACGTTCAGGGCGCATTGTTCACCTGTACCTGCTGGGCCAGCCGGATGCTCTCGCCCGCCGCACCGACGGTCAGGCGCAGGGAGGCCAAGCCGGTGCCGGGCGCGTAGCTGAAATTGCAGGACTCCACGCGGTCGGCCTGCAGGCGGCCGGTAGCCGGCAGGGTCGCGGGCAGCGTGGCCGACAGTTGGTCGTGTTCGTAGCGCAGCAGCTGGCCGCCGCTGCAGCGATAGCCGACCACGCGATCGGCGAAGTAGATGCGCCGCTGCGCCGAGGGCGCGGCGAAGGCGAAAGTACCGCCCGCCCCCGGTGGGGTGACGCGGATCAGGCTGATGCCGGGATAGCTGGCCGAATTGGACTCCGCCAAGCGGGTGAAGACCGTGTTGGTCGGGGTGATGTTCCCCGGATTGCTCAGCGTCCAGCTGAACGGGCTGCTGGCGATCACCAGCCAGCCGGCGGCCGGCGGCGTGAAATCCGGGGCGAACACCTGCAGCACATCGCAGGCCGGCACCCCCGCCACCAGCGGGCCGTTGCACTGCGCGGCCGGGGTGGCGGAAAAGTTCAGACTGTTGTCGAGCGGGCGGTTGGGCAGGTAGCGGCCGCCGCTGTGGATCAGCAGCAGCTCCAGTGTCTGGCCATCGGCGCTGACCCGCAGCGAACCGGGCACCGCCTGGCGGATGTCGCGCTGCATGCGGTTGAGGGCCGTGGCGCCGATGTCTACCAGCTCGGCGCGCCGACTCTGCGCGACGAAACCCTCCAGCGGGCGCGACAGCACGCTGCTGACCAGCGCCCCGACCACGGCGCAGAGGACGATCACCAGGATCAGTTCGACCAGGGTGAAGCCGCGCTGGCGACAGCCAAGCGGTTGTAGGGTGGATGGCCACCCCGTGGAAAACCGCGCAGCGTTTTCCACCAAGCCTGCGGTGGGCAACGCTGCGCGGTTACCCACGCTACGCGGGCCAGATGTGCAGGAGGCGGCGCAGATCAGGGCACGCATGCGTAGGCTCCTGCGCCATCGTACTCGCCATAGCAGGTGCGCCAGCCGGCGAGGCTCAGCATCTGACCGCCCGGCGCCTCGACCGTCACCGTCACCTGCAGTGCCGCCGCAGCGGTCGGTCCGTTGAAGGCCTGCGGCGTCACCGCGACACGCACCCTGTAGTCCTGCAGACCGGCGATCAGGGTGCCATCGGCACCGCGGGCACCGGCATCGTCGAGGCCGGCGTAGTCGCAGATATTGTCGAACGCGGCGCGGGCTGCCGGTCGCGGCGGGCACTGGGTATGGCTGGTCGGATCGAGGAAGTTCCGGGCGAGGATCTCTTCCAGATAGGCCTCGGCGATGGCCAGGCTCTGCTGGCGCAGCATCGGGTCGGCCGAGCGTCCGCCGATGGCGGCCATGGCGCCATACAGCGCCGCCGCGGCGATGCCGACGATGACGATGGCGATCACCAGCTCGACCAGGGTCATGCCGCGCTGGCGCCTCATGGCACGAACCCCGTGACCGCCTCGACACGCACGGCATGGCTGCCACCGAGGGTGACGCTGACCGCCTGGCTGGGCCGGCCGAGGGCATCGAAGTCGACGCTGAACGCGGCCGACAGCGTGATGCCGGCCGGCGGCGTACCAGCGTAGGGCGCCTGGCCGCTGGCGGGGTCGAGCACGCTGGGCGTGAAGGTATTGCCGCTGCCCTCGCAGTCGGCATCGCGCAGCAGGCGGTAGCCGCTCGCGTCGAGGCTGAAACGGATGCGGCAGCCGCCGGCCAAGGCCAGCTTCTGCGCATGACGCAGGCCGGCGCGGACTTCCTCGGCGTACAGCCGCTCGTCGAAGGTCGAGCGTTCGAAAAAGCGCGGCCCCACCACGGCGGCGAGGATGCCGATGACCACGATCACCAGGATCAACTCGACGAGGGTGAAGCCGCGGGAATGCATGGGGTCAGCAGCAACTGGTCTGCACGCCGGCGATGCGCACATCCCGGCCCAGATCGGCTAAGCGCGGCAGGGCAAAGGCGCAGAGGATAGCGAGCATCACGATCACCAGAGTCAGTTCAATATCAGGGTAAAGCCACGTTGTTGTTGCATGCCGACAGTCCTTGTCCGGCGAATTCAGCCAGCTCCGAGCCGGCAGTTGGGTAATTAGTTGACAGGTGCCCGGAGGCACCTGTCTGGTTTAGCGTAGTAACAGCAACGGGGTCTGTCCCCATTTACTCCCTTAGTTACATCCGCCAGTAGTAGCAACAACACTTGCAGGAGCCTCAGCACCAGCGGTTGTGTTAGCCGCGGTATAAGCGACTACGCAGGTACTGGTAGAAACTGCAGAGCCACCAGCAGGAGCAACATAGAGGACCGCAGCAGAGCCACTACCACCAGTACTCACCTCAGCACCATCAACCTGAGCGGCAGCGATAATCCCATCTGCATCGGCAGTCGGATAACCGCCAATCATGGTGATAGGCACGTTTTCAATGGTCACACCTGTGCTACCGCTTGCTCCAGCAGCAACTTGAGATGCATGAGCAATCCCAGCGGCAGAACGCATTGCGCCAGCCAGCCCCTCTACAGTGGCCGTACGGGCCTGACCACCAAAGTCCGCAAACCGCGGCAGCGCAAACGCCGCCAGAATGCCCAGTACCACGATGACCATGATCAGTTCGATCAGAGTGAAACCGCTTTGCTGTTTCTTCATGATTATTTCCTTCCAGATTGGCTATTCAAGTTATAGGCAGAACAAATCAGTCGGCGTTAGTGGTTACAACGCCATTAACGGCGTTATAAACAATGGTGCGAGACGACGGAGTGGAGGTCGCGGTGCGACCATCAAGACGGTAGGTGTAGGTGCAACCATTAGTATCGGCCTCGGCCTCGTAATCGGTGGTGGCAGTAGGAACAGCAACCGAAGGTGCAGACCCCTGCAGCAAAGCAGTCCACAACTGAGCACAGTCAGCATCTGCCGGGGCGCCGTTGTTACCACCACTCGCCACTGGCCAGCCTTCGGTATTCACGTCCACATCATCGGCACCGAAGCCCACGATATTGTCGTTCGGGTTGGTGGCATTCAGCGCGCCCTTGCCGCGATTCAGTTCCCACTGCGAGTGCACCAGCGCCACGCCCGCCGCCAGCGCACCACCGGTGCCCTGCACTGCCGCGGTATGCGCATCCTCGGTCGCATTCATGAAGCGCGGCAGCGCCACCGCGGCGAGGACGCCGAGGATAACGATCACCACCACCAGTTCGATCAGGGTAAAGCCCTTCTGTTGTTTCATTTCCATCTCCATTTGCCCCTGCGGGCGTCGTCATCGGTCAATCCTGTCCACCGCCCGCAGCTCCACGGCGGTCAGCCGTCCGGTCTCTGCGGTTTCCATCGTCTGCTGCGGAAGGCGTACCAACTGCCAGACCTGCACGCCTTCCTCCCCACCACTGCGCCAGCCGCTGAAGCGGGCGCGGTACAGCACGCGGGCCTGCTGCGGCAGGAAGTACCAGCAGCCCCGGCTCGGCGTCTGGCCGTCAGCCAGCTCGCCGCAGTAGTTGCCCTGCTGCCCGCGCAGCAGGACAAACGGATTGCGCGTGGCCCAGCCCGCGTCCAGCGGGCGGCCCTGCGCCATATTCTCGGCGGCCAGCGCGTTGAGGCTGTGCGCCAGGTTCCCGACCGTCGCATTCATGGCTCCACGCTCGCTGGCAGCCACAATATGCCATAACGTGATAAGGATCACATTGGCCAGGATCAAAACAAGTACCGCCCGACTGCCCTGCTGCAACGGCGCAATCAGCAGCAGTCGCTCGGCGCGCGCCGGCAGCGGCCTCACTTGATGCCCTTGGCCGCCGCCGACAGCTCCCACATCGGCAAGAACACCCCCAGTGCCAGGATCAGCACCATCATGCCCATGGCGACGATGAGGATCGGCTCGATGGCATCGGCCAGGCGCTTGAGGTCGTAGTCGACTTCCTGCTCGTAGAAATCGGCGACCTCGATGAACAGGTCATCCAGCGCGCCGGTCTCCTCGCCGACCGCCATCATCTGCAGCACCAGCGGGGTGAACAGGCCGCTGGCGGCGGCGCCGCGGGTCAGTGCCTCGCCGCGCTCGACGCCCTCGCGCATGGCGGTGATCGCCGTGCCGATGTGGCGGTTGCCCACGGTGTGGCTGTTGATGCCCAGGGTCTGCAGCAGCGGCAGGCCGGCGCGGTACATCATCGCGAAGGTGCGGGTGAAGCGGGCCAGGGCGATGCGCTCGAAGATCGGCCCGACGATCGGCAGCCTGAGCTTCCAGCGGTCCCAGATCAGTGCGCCGGGCTCGGTGGCGACCCAGCGGATGAAGGCAGTAAGGCTCCCGGCAAGGGCGAGGCCGAGCAGCCACCACCAGTGCTGCATGAATTCGGAGAAGCCGATCAGCACCCGCGTCGGCCAGGGCAGCTCGGCGTGGAACTGGGCGAACACCTTGGAGAAGGCCGGGATCACCAGCAGGTTGATCACCGCCAGCGCCACGCTCATGGCGATCAGCACGAACAGCGGGTAGCGGGTGGCCTGCTTGATGCGCTTGCGTGTCTCGCGCTCCATCTCCAGGTAGCCGGCCAGCTGGCGGAAGGCCTGGTCGAGCTGGCCGGTGTTCTCGCCGACGCTGATCATGCTGACGAACAGCGGGTTGAACACCTTGGGGTGGTTGCCCAGGGAGGCGGCCATGGCCGTGCCGCCCTCGAGGTCGCCGCGCAGGGTCTGCAGCACCTCGCGGAAGTACGGGTTGCGGGTCGATTCGGCTAGGCCGCCGATGGCGCGGATGATCGGAACGCCGGCCTTGTTGAGGCTGTACATCTGCCGGCAGAAGATGATCAGCTCCTCCAGTTCGACCCGCTCGCGGCCGAGCAGCTTGTTCAGCTGGCGCAGGATGTCCTGGTCTGGCGCCGCCGCCTTCTCCGCCAAGGCGTCGATGCTCAACGGGGTGATGCGCTCGGCCAGCAGCTCGCCGGCCAGCGCTTCGGCGCTCGCCGCCTGGCGGCTGCCGCTGATCTTGCGGCCCTGGGCATCGCGCCCGCTGAAGCGGAACTGCGCCATCAGGCGATCCGCTCGTCACTGAGGCTGGCGCTGACCTTGAGCACTTCCTCGACGCTGGTCAGCCCGGCCAGGGCGAAGTCCAGCGCGCCGGCGGCCAGCGGCCGGTAGTGCGGCTGGGCCCGCGCGGCGTCGATGAAGCCCTGGGCATCGTGGCGGCGCAGCGCGGCGGCCAGCGGCGCATCGATCTCGAGCAGCTCGTAGACGCCGATCCGCCCCAGGTAGCCGGTGTTGTGGCACTGGTGGCAGCCGCTGCCACGCACGAAGCGCCGACCGGCCAGCGACTGGCCGCCGATGCCCTCCAGCCAGTGGCGCTCGCGCTCCTCGGGCAGGTGCTCCTCGCGGCAGTGCTCGCAGACCCGGCGCACCAGGCGCTGGGCCAGCACGGCGTTGAGGGCGTTGGCGACCAGGAACGGCTCGGCGCCCATGTCGATCAGGCGCAGCGGCGAGGTCAAGGCGTCGTTGGTGTGCAGGGTGGACAGCACCAGGTGGCCGGTGAGCGCGGCGCGCAGGGCGATCTCGGCGGTCTCGCGGTCGCGGATCTCGCCGACCAGCACGATGTCCGGGTCCTGGCGCAGGGCGGCGCGTAGCACGCGGGCGAAGGTCAGCTCGATCTTCGGGTTGACCTGCACCTGGCTGATCCGCGGCAGGCGGTATTCCACCGGGTCCTCGACGGTGATGATCTTCTTCTCCGGGCTGTTCAGCTCGGACAGCCCGGCGTACAGGCTGGTGGTCTTGCCCGAGCCGGTGGGGCCGGTGACCAGCACGATGCCGTGCGGGCGCTGCAGCAGGGTGCGAAAGCGCGCCAGCATGTCGGCCGGCATGCCGGTGCGGTCGAGGCTGAACACCCCGGCGCTCTGGTCGAGCAGGCGCAGCACCACCGACTCGCCGAACTGCACCGGCATGGTCGACACGCGCACGTCGAGGTTGTGGTTCTTGACCCGGATGTTGAAGCGGCCGTCCTGCGGCAAGCGCTTCTCGGAGATGTCCAGGCCGGCCATGATCTTCAGGCGCATGACTAGCGCCGAGACGATGCGGGTTTCCTTGATCAGTTGCTCGTTGAGCACGCCGTCGACGCGCTGGCGCAGGCGCAGGACCTTCTCGTCCGGCTCGATGTGGATGTCCGAGGCCTTCATCTGCACGGCGTCCTCGAACAGCATCTGCAGCAGGCGCACCACCGGGGCGTCGCTGTTGTCGAGGCTGAGGCCGCTGAAGTCGAAGTCGCTCTCCTCCAGACGCTCGTCGAGCTGGCCGGCCAGCTCGGCGATTTCGTTGGTGCGCCGGTAGAAGCGGTCGAGGTTGTCGAGCAGGTCGCTCTCGCGCACCACCGCCGGCTTGAGCGGCTGGCGCAGCAGGCGGCTCAGCTCGTCGAGGGCGTAGAGGTCGAGCGGATCGCCCATGCCGACCAGCAGGCCGTCGCCCTCCTCGACCAGCAGGATGGCGCGAAAGCGCCGCGCCAGCGCCTCGGGCAGGCGCTGGACCAGCGCCTCGTTGAACTTGAACTGGCGCAGGTCGACGTAGGGAATATCGAGCTGGCGCGACAGCGCCTCGAGCAGCTTCTGCTCGGACACGAAGCCGAGATCGACCACCGCGCGGCCGAGCTTGGCGCCGCTGCGCTTCTGCTCCTGCAGGGCCAGCTGCAGCTGGCCCTCGCTGATCAGTCCGGCCTGGACCAGCAGGTCGCCCAGGCGCACCTTGCGCTGACGCAGATCGACGCTATCCATCAGGAGGCCCCTCCGAGGGCTTGGGCACGTTCGCGGGCATAGCGGCGACTGCCGTCATCCAGGCCCTGGCCCTGCAAGGCCTGGCGATAGTGCTGGGCGGCAGCGGCGCGCTCGCCGAGCTGCTCGAGGGCGATGCCCAGGCCCAGCTGCCAGGCGGACTGTTCAGGGCGCAGCAGCACCAGGTTGCGGTACAGCTGGGCGCTCTCGCGCCACTGGCCGGTCTGCTGGTAGCTGGCGGCGAGCAGCGCGTGGTAGGCCGGATCGCCGGCCAGCGGCGGCAGATGGGCGGCCAGGGTGGCCACCGCCGCCGCGCTGTCGCCGGCCTGCAGCTGGGCACGGGCCAGCAGCAGGCGCAGCTCGCTGTCGGCCGGGAAACGCTGCAGCCGCGCCGGCAGCTCGGCGATCAGGCGCTCGCCGCGGCCGTCGGCCAGCCAGGCACGCGCCAGCCAGCGCAGCGCTTCGCCATTCTCCGGCTGGCGGCGATTGAGCTCCTCGAGCAGGCCGATGGCGCGACTGCGCTCGCCGGCCAGCAGGGCCTGGCGCGCCTCACTGAGGGCATCCGGCTGGTGACTGGCGACGTTGACCTGCGGGCTGCGGGCAACCCGCGGTGCGACCGCCGGCTCGTCGGCCGGCGTGCGCACGGGCGGCTGGGCGGCGCGCGGCGCTGGCTCCGCGCCGGACGGCTCGACCGCCCGCTTCGCCTCCACGCGGGGCGCGGCCGGGTAGTCGGCGAGCAGCGGCGCGGCAGGCTCCTCGGCCCCGGCCACCGGCAGCCGCGCGGGATCGAAGTCGTCCGCCTCGGCCACCAGCGGCACCTCGATCCACAGCTGCCAGCGCTCGCCGGCCGGCTCCAGGCGGTCGCGCACCTGCAGCGCGTCGCCGAGGCCGACCAGCAGCAATTCGGCACCGTCGCCCACGGCCGAGAGGCTCCAGTTCAGACTGCGCCCGCCGTGCTCGAAGCGCCCCTCGCGCGGGCCGCCGTCGCTCAGGCGCAGGTGTGGCAGGCGCAGGCTGACCACGCCGCTCTGCTCGCTGCGCTGGTAGGCGGGTGCGCGGTCGAGCAGCAATTGCAGGACGAAGCGGCCGTCGCCGTGCTGCGGCAGGGCGGCCAGCAGCTGGATCGGCGCCTCGGCGGCGCTGGGTGTGGCGACGGCAGGGGCCGGCTCGGCGGCAGCCGGCGCCGCCAGGTTGTCACTGACCGCCGGCGCGGACCACAGCCGCGACAGCAGCAGTGCCGCGAGCAGGGCGAGGAGCAGCCACGGCAGCGCCAGCAGCACGCGGCGCAGGTCGGCGCGCCGGCCGACGGCGGTTTCGTCGGCGGGCAGCAGGCCCTCCAGCGGCGCACGCTCGGCGGGCGGAGCGCGCCGGGCTTCCAGGTCGCGCAGCATGTCGTTGACCAGGCTCACGGCAGCAGTCCTCCCTGCGCCAGCCAGCCCTGCAGCCATGGCCACAGGCCGAGCAGGGTCAGCAGCGCGGCGGCACCGGCCAGGCTCCAGCCCAGCGACGCGGAGCCCTGGCGCAGGAACGGCCGCGCGCCCTCGGTGTCCTGCACCGCGCGCTGCACATGGCTGGCGCGCACGCGGCGGCTGCCGGCACCGAAGGCGACCATCAGCGCCTTGTGGGCGAGGATGTTGATCAGCCGCGGGATGCCGCCACTGCCGGCCACCAGGCGGCGCAGCGCGCCGGCCTCGAACAGCGCCTCGCCGCGGTAGCCGGCGTGGATCAGGCGCTCCTCGACGTAGCGGCGGGTGTCGGCCAGGTCCAGCGGGCGCAGGCGATAGGAGAAGGTGATGCGCTGGCGCAGCTGGCGGAACTCCGCCTGCTCGAGCACGGCGTCCAGCTCCGGCTGGCCAAACAGCACCACCTGCAGCAGCTTGCAGTGCTCGGTTTCCAGGTTGGTCAGCAGGCGCAGCGCTTCCAGGGTCTTCGGCGGCAGGGCCTGGGCCTCGTCGATCAGCAGCACTGTGCGCTTGCCTTCGGCGGCCAGTTCGATCAGCCGCTGGTTGAGGGCGGCCAGCAGGCTGTGGTCGTCCAGATGCTCGGTATCGGCGATGCGCAGCTCGTGGGCCAGCGCCTGGCGCAGGTCACGGGGACTGAGCCCGGGGTTGGGCAGCCAGGCCACCTGCCAGCACCCGTCATCCTCGCTGAGGGCGTTGAGCAGCGCGCGGCACAGCAGGGTCTTGCCGGTGCCCACCTCGCCGCTGACCTTGATGAAGCCTTCGCCCTCGCCCAGCGCCACCCGCAGCAGGTTGAGGCAGGCCTGATAGGGCGCCAGCCGCACCAGAAAGGCGGTGTTGGGGGTGAGCGCGAAAGGTTTCTCGCCCAGGCCGAAGAAGCTCAGGTACATGGGCCTACCTCAGCTCGCGGAAGCTGGCTGCGCTCTTCTGCAGCTCTTCGAGCCAGGTGTCGGCGCCGATCACCTGCGGGCGCAGCAGAATCACCAGTTCGCTGCGCACCAGATCCTTGCGCTGCTGCTGGAACAGCCAGCCGAGGATCGGCAGCTTCGACAGCCAGGGCACGTTGGCGTCGGTGTTGTCGTTGACATCCTCGAGCAGGCCGCCGATCACCACCACCTGGCCGCTGCGCGCCCGCACGATGGAGTCGGACTGGCGGGTGGTGGACAGTGCCAGCGGCAGGTTGAGCACGCGGTCCTCGCCGAAGCTGATTTCCTTGTTCTGGTCCTGCACGCGGCTGACGGTCGGCCGCACGTGCAGGGTGACCTCCTCGCGCTGGTTGATCTGCGGGGTCACGTCCAGGGAGATGCCGGAGAAGAACGGCGTCAGGGTGACATCCTGGGTCGGCTCGGCGATCCCGGTGGTGGTGGTGGTGTTGGTCGACGACACGTCGGTGACGAAGAACTCGTCGGTGCCGACCTTGATCACCGCCTTCTGGTTGTTCAGCGTGGAGATGCGCGGGCTGGACAGCACGCGCACCTGGCCCTGGGTTTCCAGCAACTGCAGCAGGGCGCTGAAGTCGCCGCTGCTGTACAGCGCGCTGAACACTCCGTCGATGCCCGAGGCGCCGCTCAGCGGGGCGCCAGCCAGGTCGAGGCTGAGCTTGCTGCCCAGCTGGGTCCAGTTGATCCCCGCCTGGAAGCTGTCGCTCAGGCGCACCTCGAGGATCTTCGCCTCGAGGATCACCTGGCGCTGCAGGTTGCGCTCGGCCTGCTCGAGGAAGGCCTCGACGTTCTGCTGGTCGCTGCTGGAGGCGCGCACCACCAGCAGGCTGGCCTGCGGGTTGACCACCACCGTGTTGCCTTCCTCGTCGCCGATCAGCGCGCCGACCACCTCGCCCACCTCTTTCCAGAAATCGACCTTGCTGGTGGTCAGCACCTGGCTGGCGTTGAGGGTGCTGGCCCCATTGCTGCCGCCGCTGCTGTCGTTGCCGTTGTTGCTGGCGGAACTGTTGGAGCTGTCGGAGTTGCTGTCGTCGCTGCCGGTGACCTGGCCGGAGCTGACCCGGGTATCGCTGGAGCCCTCGCGCTGCACGTTGAGGTAGTTGAGGTTGTAGGTGCGCGTCTGCAGCTGGTTGGGCAGGATGCGGTAGCCGTAGCTGGTGCGCTTGAAGTCGTAGCCGTAGGTGTCGCGTACCGCCCGCAGCACTTCATCGAGGGTGACGTTGCGCAGGCTGAAGGTGATCAGCCCGCTGACCTCGGGATGCACCACCAGGTTCTGCCCGGCGCTGTCCATCAGGCTGAGGAAGAACTCGCGGGCCTCCATGTCGCGCACCGCGACGTCGAAACGCGGGCCGCTGGAGAAACCGGCGCCGTCCGGCAGCAGCGGCGGCAGCAGCGCCGCCTGCACGGCCGGCGGCGGCACGTTGCTGCGCCGGCTCTGCGCCAGGCTGTCCTCGAGCAGGCGGTCGGTCTGCTCGCGCAGCCGGCGGTCGCCATCGGTGAAGGTCTGGCAGGCGGCCAGCAGGCAGCAGGCGGCGAGCAGGCCAAGGTGCGACAGGCGAAAAGGCATCATGGGCATCAGCGGCTCAGGCTCCGGGTGGCGGGAGTCAGAATGGGTTGAGTCAGGTGCAGCTCGCTGCGCTGCCCCTGGCGTTCGATCAGTACGCTGCGCGCGCGGATGGCCAGCACGCGCAGGTCGCCATGGCGCTCGCCGACCCGCAGGCTGCGCCCGCCGAGCACCGCACGCGCGCCGGCGGGGCCGCGCAGGATGGCCTGCAGCGGCGGCGCCGGGGCCGCCGCCTCGGCGGCCTCCGCGGCAGGGTTGGCCAGCGCCGGCGGCGGCAGGGTCGGGTCGACGGCGGCAGCAGCCAGCAACGGCAGTGCGCAGCCCAGGGTCAGCAGCCATCTAGACACCGATCCACCCCGCTTCTCGGCTCAGGGTGTACAGCTCGAGGGTGATCCGTGCCTTGCCCGGCCCGGCCTCGTCGACCTGGTAGTCGAGGCGCTCCCAGAACAGGCGGCGGCCGTCCTGGCCCAAGCTCTGCCGCTCGATGTCCTGCAGGTAGTCGCGCAGCTCGAAGTAGCTGCCCTCCAGGGTCAGGCGCATGCCGTGGCGGTAGAGGATCGGCGCGGGCGCCGGCGCTGCAGGGTTGGCGGTATTTGCCGTGGCGACGGCCGCCGGCTGGCCGCTGGCCGGCCGTTGCGGGTCGGCGGCGGGCGCGGCCGGCAGGACAAGCGGCGCGGAGAAGCTTTCCAGGCCCAGCAGGCGCAGGCCCGGGCGGGTCTGCAGCAGATCCTGCAGCACCCGCTGCATGCGCTGCGGATCGATCAGCGCGGCGGTTTCGCGCTGCAGGGCATCCAGCTGGCCGTCGCGCACGGCCTGTGCGGCCAGCAGCGCCTGGCGCAGCGCCAGGTCGGGATCGACAGCGGCGCGTGCCTGCAGCTCGGCCAGCGCGCTGCGCGCGTCCAGACGGCGGGTTTCGGCGCCCTGCTGTTCGCCCTGCAGCTGCTTGAGGCGCTGCGCCAGCGGGTCGTGGCCGAGCATCAGCCAGGCCATCGCCGGCAGCAGCAGGGCGACCGCGAAGGCCATCCACTGTTCGCGCGGGGCCAGGGCGTGCCAGCGTTGCAGTAACGGATTCATCGCGTGCCCTCCTCGCTGCCCGCCTGGGAGGCCAGGCGGAAGTGCAATACGCCGCGCTCGTCGCGGTCCAGGTCGAAGCGGGCGAACTGCCGCCCGGCGAAGGCCGAACTGCGGCCGAGGCTGTTCAGGTAATCGGGCAGCAGTTCGGGGCTCTGGCTGGCGCCCTCCAGCAGCAACTGGCTGCCGCCTTGCTCGAGACGGATGGCGCTCAGCCAAAGCCCAGCCACATGCCGTTCGGCGAGGGCGTCCAGCGGCGCGCGGAAACCGGCGCTGCGCTCGCGCAGCAGGGCCTGCAGGTGCTCGGCCAGCTGCTGCAGCTGGCGGTTGGCCGCCTCCAGCTCGGCCAGCTGGCCCGGCAGCCGCGGGTCGGGCTGCGGCTCGCGGAAGTTCTGCCGCCCCTGCGCCAGTTCGCCCTCGGCCTGGGCCGCGGCCTGTTGCGCCTGCCCGGCGGCAGCCTGCAGCTGTCCCATACGCCAGTAGCTCCAGCCACCGTCGAAGAGGATCAGGGCGAGCAGCAGCAGCGCGCCGAGGAGCATCAGGCTGGCCGATGGCCGTCCGGCGTCCGCGGCGGTTTCGCTCTGGTAGAGGTTGAGGTTCTGCATCGGCGTGCGCGCGGACATCAGCGTTGCTCCTGGCGCAGGGCCGCGCCCACGGCCGGCAGGCACAGGCCCTGCTGCGCGAGAGGCAGGGCCTGCAGCGGCGAGCCGGGCAGCAGCTCGTCAAGGAGCAGCGGCTGGACGCGCATCGACAGACGCGCCGCCAGTTCGGCCTGCACCGGCTCAGGCAGCGCCAGCAGCAGCAGACGGCTGACATAACCCTTACCCAGCTGGCTCTCGAAGTAGTCCAGCGAGCGCTGGATTTCCAGCGCCAGCTGCCCGCTTTCTTCGCCGCGGTTGTCCACCCCGCGCTCGATGCGCCGGGTCATGTACAGGTCGCCACCGTGCTGCACGCAGACCAGCCCCTCGCGGGCCCCCAGCTGCAGCACGGCGAGGTTCTGCCCCTCGGCGCCGGCCAGCAGGCCGAGGTTGCGCAGGGCCATTTCCGGGATGTCGATGCTGGCCAGGCGCAGACCGGCGCCCTGCACCAGTTCGGCCAGTGCCTGCATGCGCGCGCGCGCCAGCGTCGCGCAATAGGCCATGGGAGTACGCCCCCGGTAGGCATCGTCAGGCAGGGCGAAGGCATCCACCACCAGGCTGTCCAGCGGCTCGCTGACCAGTTCGCGGATGCGCCAGCGCGCGGCCGCGCGCAGCTCGCTGGCCGGCACGGCGGGACGCTCGATCAGCAGCAGTTGATAGTCGCTGGCCGCCAGCAACAGGTTGACCGGCAGCTTGACCAGGCCCAGCGCGCTGACGCGCTCGCGCAGCGCGCTGGCGAGTTCCGTCGGTGCTGCCGCGATGAACTCGCAGACCGCCAGCACAGGCACCCCGGCACGCCGCTGCACGCGGGTCAGCGCCAGCCCTCCGGGCACCGACGCCAGACCCAGCAGATCGTCGGCTAGTGCTTTCCTTCGCTTGAACCAGACCAACAGTGGGTACTCCTGGACTTCAGCCGAGGCACTCAGGCAGCCAAACCGCAAGCCGGGCACAAAGCGCTAGAATGCGTGCTCTCTCGCTTTGCGCAGGCATTGATTCGATGTTTCATGTTGTTCTTTTTCAGCCGGAAATTCCGCCCAACACCGGCAATATCATTCGACTGTGCGCCAACACCGGCTGCCAGCTGCACCTGATCGAACCGTTGGGTTTCGAGCTGGATGACAAGCGCCTGCGCCGGGCGGGGCTGGACTACCACGAATACGCGACAGTACACCGGCACAAAAATCTTGACGCATGTCTCAAAAAAATCGGCAGTGCCAGAATAATGGCTTTCACAACCAAAGCCAATAAGTCTTACGTCGAAACGAAATATCAGAAGGGCGACGTCTTCATCTTCGGCCCCGAGAGCCGCGGCCTGCCGCCCGAGATACTCGACCGCCTGCCGGCCGAAAACCTGCTGCGCCTGCCGATGCGTCCTGGCTGCCGCAGCCTGAACCTGTCCAACACCGTGGCGGTGGCGGTCTACGAGGCCTGGCGCCAGCTCGACTTCGCCCTCGAATGAGGGCCACCATGATGCCGGCGTAGTGTGACAGCCGCATCACAATGTGTGTTGATGCACATCAACAGCGCCAACGGCATCACATCCAGCCGACACCCGGCATAAAAAAACCCCGCATGGCCTGCGGGGTCTTTCATCTCTGGCGGGCGGTGCCGGACGACGATCAGGCCTGCGCCTCGGCCGCCTGCATGCGCGCCAGCTCCTGGGCATAGAGCGCATCGAAGTTCACCGGAGCCAGCATCAGCGCCGGGAAGGAGCCGCGCACGACCAGGCTGTCCAGGGTCTCGCGGGCATAGGGGAACAGCAGGTTCGGGCAGAACGCGCCGAGGGTGTGGCTCATCGCGGCGTTGTCCAGGCCCTTGACCAGGAAGATGCCGGCCTGCTGCACTTCGGCGATGTAGGCGACTTCCTCGCCGACCTTGACGGTGACCGACACGGTCAGCACCACCTCGTGGAAATCGCCGCCGAGATCCTTCTGCCGGGTATTGAGGTCGATGCTGATGCTCGGCTGCCAGTCCTGGCGGAAGATTTCCGGGGTCTTCGGCGCCTCGAAGGACAGGTCGCGCACGTAGATGCGCTGCAGGGAAAACTGCGGCTGGTCGTTCTGCGCAGCGGCGCCGTTGGCTTGTTCGGTCATGCTTGCTTCCTTGTTATCTAGGGATTGTTCAACCGCGCAGCAGGGCGTCCAGCTTGCCGGCACGCTCCAGGGCGTACAGGTCGTCGCAGCCGCCGACATGGGTGGCGCCGATCCAGATCTGCGGCACCGAGGTCCGACCCGCCTTGCGTGCCATCTCGGCACGCGCTTCGCGCTGGCCGTCGACGTTGATCTCGGTGAAGTCGACGCCCTTGTTGCTCAGCAGCTGCTTGGCGCGCATGCAGTAGGGGCAGTAGTCGCTGGAATAGATGACGACCGGCTGCATGTCACTTCACCACCGGCAGGTTGTCGCTGCGCCAGCTGGCGATGCCGCCGCCCAGACGGGTGACTGCGTAGCCGGCCTGCTTCAGCTTGCTGCACACGCTGCCGGCATGCTGGCCCATCGCGTCGACCACGATCAGGGTCTTGGCCTTGTGCTTCTCCAGTTCGCCGATGCGACTGTCGAGCTTGTCGTGGGGGATGTTCAGCGCATCGACGATGTGGCCGGTGGCGAATTCCTTGTGCGGACGCACGTCCAGCACCAGCGCCTCGCCGGCGTTGAGCTTGGCGGTCAGCTCGCGGCAGTTCAGGCTGCGCCCGCCGCGGCGCGCCTCGTTGGCCAGCAGCAGGGCCAGCAGCACCACGAACAGGGTGCTGAGGACATAGTGGTTAGAGGCAAACTCAATCAGGTGGGCGAGCATCGCAAGCATCCGGCACGGTAAAATGGCCAGCAGTATACACAGCCAGTCGGAACCGCTGAACCCGCGCAGCGCCACCTTCAGCGGGCAACGGTCCGCGCGCCGTGACGCCTGTGCGGCCAGCCAGTAAACTGCTGCTTTTCTGCCCATCCCCTGCACGAGTCGGACGCATGCCTGCCACGCCCAAACCCCTGGTTCTGATCATCCTGGACGGCTTCGGTCACAGCGACAGCCCGGATTACAACGCCATCTTCCACGCCAACACCCCGGTGTGGGATCGCCTGTGCGCCACCCGCCCGCACGGCCTGATCTCCGGCAGCGGCATGGACGTCGGCCTGCCCGACGGACAGATGGGCAACTCCGAGGTCGGCCACATGAACCTCGGCGCCGGCCGCGTGGTGTACCAGGACTTCACCCGGGTGACCAAGTCGATCCGCGACGGCGAATTCTTCGCCAACCCGGTGATCGGCGCGGCGGTGGACCAGGCGGTGGCGGCCGGCAAGGCGGTGCACATCCTCGGCCTGCTCTCCGAAGGCGGCGTGCACAGCCACCAGGAACACATCGCCGCGATGGCCGAACTGGCCGCTCGCCGCGGTGCCGAGAAGATCTACCTGCACGCCTTCCTCGACGGCCGCGACACCCCGCCGAAGAGCGCGCAGCCGTCCATCGAGCTGCTCGACGCCACCTTCGCCAAGCTGGGCAAGGGCCGCATCGCCAGCCTCACCGGCCGCTACTTCGCCATGGACCGCGACAACCGCTGGGACCGCGTCGAGCAGGCCTACAACCTGATCGTCGACGGCCAGGGCGAGTTCACCGCCGCCAGCGCCGTGGAAGGCCTGGAGGCCGCCTACGCCCGCGGCGAGAGCGACGAGTTCGTCAAGGCCACCACCATCGGCACGCCGGTGCGCGTCGAGGATGGCGACGCCGTGGTGTTCATGAACTTCCGCGCCGACCGCGCCCGCGAGCTGAGCCGCGCCTTCGTCGAGGCCGACTTCCAGGGCTTCGCCCGCCAGCGCGTGCCGCAGCTGGCCGGCTTCGTGATGCTCACCCAGTATGCGGCGAGCATCCCGGCGCCCTGCGCCTTCCCGCCGGCCTCGCTGGACAACGTGCTCGGCGAGTACCTGGCCAACAACGGCAAGACCCAGCTGCGCATCGCCGAGACCGAGAAGTACGCCCACGTCACCTTCTTCTTCTCCGGTGGCCGCGAGGAACCGTTCGCCGGCGAGGAACGCATCCTCATCCCGTCGCCGAACGTCGCCACCTACGACCTCAAACCGGAGATGAGCGCGCCGGAAGTCACCGACAAGATCGTCGAGGCCATCGAGAACCAGCGTTTTGATGTGATCGTGGTCAACTACGCCAACGGCGACATGGTCGGCCACACCGGCGTGTTCGCCGCCGCAGTCAAGGCCGTGGAATGCCTGGACGGCTGTATCGGTCGCATCGCCGCCGCGCTGGACCAGGTCGGCGGCGAGGCGCTGATCACCGCCGACCACGGCAACGTCGAGCAGATGGAAGACGAGTGCACCGGCCAAGCGCACACCGCACACACCTGCGAGCCGGTGCCCTTCCTCTATTACGGCCCGCGTCAGCTGCGCATCCGCGACGGCGGCGTGCTGGCCGACGTGGCGCCGACCATGCTCAAGCTGCTGGGCATGCCGATCCCCGCCGAGATGACCGGCACGCCGCTGGTCGAACGGCTGTAAGGATCACGCCCCGGCCCCGTCCGGGGCGTTTCTTTTGTCGCCCGCCGCGGCATACTAGAGCGCCTTGTCACTCGGAAGCCCGTCCATGCTGCGTGCCGCCCTGTTCGCCCTGCTCGCCTGCTGCCTCGCGCCGGCCATCGCCGACGAGCGCGCCGATGCCCAGCGCCAGCTGGAAGCCGCGCGCAAGGACATCGACGAGCTGCAGAAGCTGCTCGGCAGCCTGCAGCAGGAGAAGTCCGGCGTGCAGAAGCAGCTGCAGGGCACCGAGCGCGAGATGGGCGATCTGCAGAAGCAGATCGACGCCCTCGAGCAGCAGCTCAAGGACGGCGAGAGCGAAATCCAGCGCCTCGACGAGGAGAAAAAAAAACTCCAGAGCCAGCGCGCTGAACAGCAACAGCTGATCGCCATCCAGGTCCGCGCCGCCTACCAGAGCGGCCAGCAGGAATACCTCAAGCTGCTGCTCAACCAGCAGCAGCCCGAGCAGTTCTCGCGCAACCTGACCTACCACGACTACCTCAGCCGCGCGCGCAGCGAGCAGCTGGCCGCCTTCAACGACACCCTCGACCAGCTGCACGCCGTCGAGGCCGACCTGGCCACCCAGCACAGCCTGCTCGCCGGCCAGCGGGTCGAGCTGCAGGACCGCCGCGAAGCGCTGGAGCAGGTGCGCGGCGCGCACCGCGAGGCGCTGGCTAAACTCAACAGCGAACTCGGCGACGGCGACCGCAAGCTCAAGGCACGCCAGCAGGAGCAGGCCGAGCTGGCCGGCGTACTCAAGACCATCGAGGAAACCCTGGCCCGCCAGGCGCGCGAAGCCGAGGAGGCGCGCAGGCTGGCCGAAGCCCGCGCCAAGGCGGCCGCCGAAGCCGAGGCGCAACGCCGCCTGGCCGCCAGCGGCGCCAGCGAGAAGAAACCCGACAGCCTGCTGCGCGACGGCCCGCAGGTTTCCAGCAATGCACCGGCCTTCGGCGGCCCGTTCGCCCAGGCCCGCGGCCAGCTGCCCTGGCCGGTGGACGGCCGCCTGCTGGCGCGCTTCGGCACCCCGCGCGACGACGGCCGGCTGAAATGGGACGGCGTGCTGATCGGCGCCAGCGCCGGCACCCGGGTGCGCGCCATCCACGGCGGCCGCGTGGTGTTCGCCGACTGGCTGCGCGGTGCCGGCCTGCTGCTGATCGTCGATCACGGCAACGGCTATCTCAGCCTGTACGGCCATAATCAGAGTTTGTTGAAGGAAGCCGGCGATATGGTCAAGGCCGGCGAAGCCATCTCCACCGTTGGCAGCAGCGGTGGTCAGGATACCCCGGCGCTGTACTTCGCCATCCGCCAGCAGGGCCAGCCCAGCGATCCGCTGCGCTGGTGCCGCGCCCAAGGCTGACCGCACGCCCACTCAGGAGTTACCCCATGTCGTCGCGTTTTCGTCTCTCCGCCCTGGCCCTGTCTCTTGCGCTGCTCGGCGCCGCGCCGCTGGTGCAGGCTGTGGAGTCGGCCGATGGAACCAGCCCCGCGCCGCTCGCGGGCAAGGCCACCCTGCCGCTGGACGAACTGCGCACCTTCGCCGAAGTGTTCGAGCGCATCAAGACCGCCTACGTCGAGCCGATCGACGACAAGACCCTGCTGGAAAACGCCATCAAGGGCATGCTCAGCAACCTCGATCCGCATTCGGCCTACCTCGAGCCGGAGGACTTCAAGGAGCTGCAGGAAAGCACCAGCGGCGAGTTCGGCGGCCTCGGCATCGAAGTCGGCCAGGAGGATGGCCTGCTCAAGGTGATCTCGCCGATCGACGACACCCCGGCGGCGCGTGCCGGCATCGAGGCGGGCGACCTGATCGTCAAGATCGACGGCCAGCCGACCAAGGGCTGGACCCTGGTGCAGGCGGTGGACAAGCTGCGCGGCAAGGCCGGCAGCAAGATCGTGCTGACTCTGGTCCGCGAGGGCGGCAAGCCCTTCGACGTCAAGCTCGAGCGCGCGGTGATCAAGGTGCGCAGCGTGAAGAGCGAGCTGCTGGAAAAGAACTACGGCTACCTGCGCATCACCCAGTTCCAGGTCAACAGCGGCGAGGAAGTCGCCAAGGCGCTGGCCACGCTGAAGAAGGACAACGGCGGCAAGCTCGGCGGCCTGGTCCTCGACCTGCGCAACAACCCCGGCGGCGTGCTGCAGGCGGCGGTGGAGGTCTCCGACCACTTCCTGACCAAGGGCCTGATCGTCTACACCAAGGGGCGCATCCCCAACTCCGAGCTGCGCTTCTCCGCCGACAGCGCCGACGCCAGCGAAGGCGTGCCACTGGTGGTGCTGGTCAACGGCGGCAGCGCCTCGGCGGCCGAGATCGTCGCCGGCGCCCTGCAGGACCACAAGCGCGGCGTGCTGATGGGCACCGACAGCTTCGGCAAGGGTTCGGTGCAGACCGTGCTGCCGCTGAGCAACGAGCGCGCGCTGAAGCTGACCACGGCATTGTACTTCACCCCCAACGGCCGCTCGATCCAGGCCCAGGGCATCGTCCCCGACATCGTCGTCGAGCGCGGCAAGGTGACCCACGACGACGGCTCGAGCCAGGGGCTCAAGGAGGCCGACCTGTCCGGCCACCTGGGCAACGGCAACGGCGGCGCGGACAAGCCGAGCAACGGCAAGGCCGCGCCGGACACCAGCAAGCCGCAGGACGAGGACTACCAGCTGAGCCAGGCGCTCAACCTGCTCAAGGGCCTGAACATCACCCGCAAGCCGTGAGCCGGCGGGGGCGGCACTGGGTAGGGTAGCTAACTCGCGTAGCGATTACCTACCATCAAGGCCACGCCTGGGGACGGTAGAAGATCGCTGCGCGAGTCTTCTACCCTACCGCTACCTGCAGTCCTCCTGCCGATAGCTTGGGCACACAAAAACGGGAGCCACTGGCTCCCGTTTTCATTACCGCCGCAGCGCGCCTTCAGCGCACCACGATGCCGCGACTGGCCAGGTAGGCCTTGGCCTCCGGCACGGTGTACTCGCCGAAGTGGAAGATGCTCGCCGCCAGCACCGCGTCGGCCTTGCCTTCGAGGATGCCGGCCGCCAGGTGTTCGAGGTTGCCGACGCCGCCGGAGGCGATCACCGGCACGCCCACCGCCTCGCTGATCGCGCGGGTCACGCCGAGGTCGTAGCCGCTCTTCACGCCGTCCTGGTCCATGCTGGTCAGCAGGATCTCGCCGGCGCCGAGTTCTTCCATCTTCTTCGCCCAGAGCACCGCATCCAGCCCGGTGGGCTTGCGGCCGCCGTGGGTGAAGATTTCCCAGCGCGGGGTTTCGCCAGGCGCGGAGACCTTCTTGGCGTCGATGGCCACCACGATGCACTGCGAACCGAAACGCTGCGCCGCTTCGCCGACGAACTCCGGGTTGAACACCGCGGCGGTATTGATCGACACCTTGTCCGCGCCGGCATTCAGCAGGTTGCGGATGTCCTGCACGGTGCGCACGCCGCCGCCGACGGTCAGCGGGATGAACACCTGGCTGGCCATACGCTCGACGGTGTGCAGGGTGGTGTCGCGGCCGTCGACGCTGGCGGTGATGTCGAGGAAGGTGATCTCGTCGGCGCCCTGCTCGTCGTAGCGGCGGGCGATCTCCACCGGATCGCCGGCGTCGCGGATATTCTCGAACTTGACGCCCTTGACCACGCGGCCGTTGTCCACGTCGAGGCAGGGGATGATGCGTTTGGCGAGGGCCATGGCAATGTCTCTCGTAGGGTGGGTTAGGCCGCAGGCCGTAACCCACCGAAGCGGGTTGGAAATCGACACCAATCGGTGGGTTACGCCGCTGCGCGGCTAACCCACCCTACGGTCTACCTCAGGGTCAGCCCTTGAAGCCGTCGCACAGCGCCTGGGCTTCGGCCACGTCCAGCGTGCCTTCGTAGATGGCGCGGCCGGTGATGGCGCCGACGATGCCCGGGTTGCGGGTGTCGAGCAGCTTCTGGATGTCGCCGAGGTTGTGGATGCCGCCGGAGGCGATCACCGGGATACGGCTGGCATTGGCCAGGGCCACGGTGGCCTCGACGTTGCAGCCCTGCATCATGCCGTCCTTGCTGATGTCGGTGTAGACGATGGCGGCTACGCCGTCGGCCTCGAAGCGCTTGGCCAGATCGGTGGCCTGCACGCTGGAGACTTCCGCCCAGCCGTCGGTGGCGACGAAGCCGTCCTTGGCGTCCAGACCGACGATCACCTTGCCCGGGAAGGCGCGGCAGGCCTCGGCGACGAATTCCGGCTGCTTGACCGCCTTGGTGCCGATGATCACGTAGCTGACCCCGGCGCGCACGTAGTGCTCGATGGTTTCCAGCGAGCGGATGCCGCCGCCGATCTGGATCGGCAGCTGCGGGTAGCGCTTGGCGATGGCGGTGACCACCTCGCCGTTGACCGGCTGGCCCTCGAAGGCGCCGTTGAGGTCGACCAGGTGCAGGCGGCGGCAGCCGCCCTCGACCCACTTGGCGGCCATCGCCACCGGGTCGTCGGAGAATACGGTGGCGTCGTCCATCAGGCCCTGGCGCAGACGCACGCAGGCGCCGTCTTTGAGGTCGATCGCGGGGATAATCAGCATCGGTTGAACCTGCTCAAGTCTTGAATTCGGTAAGGGTCAGCTCTTCTCGAGCGCCCACAAGTCGCTTTCGATGCTCTCGAACCTGTCCTTCAGGTGCGCCTGCACATCGAGGATCGCCTTGTTGTAGAAGTACGGGGCAATGTCGCGGGCGAACAGATCCAGCAGCTCCTGGGCCTCGAAGGAGCCCAGCTGCAGCTCGAAGCGCTCGGCGAGGAAGCGCTTGAGGATCTGCTGCGCGGCCTGCTCCTGCGCGCTGTCCAGCGCGAGGAGCGGCGCCTTGCCCTTGGCCCGGCTCATCAGCGGCGGCCGTCCCAACTCACGAAGTTCTGCAGCAGCTGCAGGCCGTGGGTATGGCTCTTTTCCGGGTGGAACTGCACGGCGAAGCGCGAGCCCTCGGCCAGCGCTGCGGCGAAGTCCTTGCCGTAGTGGCCGCGGCCGGCGACCTGCGCCGGATTGCCGGCCTCGACGTAGTAGCTGTGCACGAAGTAGAAGCGCCCGCCGTCGGGGATCTCGTGCCACAACGGGTGATCGATGCTCTGCTGCACCTCGTTCCAGCCCATGTGCGGCACCTTGAGCGGCGCGCCGTCCTCGACCATGTCCTTGCCGAAGAAGCGCACCTGGCCGGGGAACAGGCCGATGCAGTCGACGCCATCGTTCTCCTCGCTGTGCTCCATCAGCGCCTGCATGCCGACGCAGATGCCGAGGAACGGGCGGTCCTGGCTGACCTCGCGCACCAGGCTGTCGAAGCCCAGGCGACGGATCTCGGCCATGCAGTCGCGGATCGCGCCGACGCCGGGGAACACCACGCGGTCGGCTTCACGGATGGCCTGCGCATCGCTGGTCACCAGCACCCGGCCAGCGCCGACGTGTTCCAGCGCCTTGGCCACCGAGTGCAGGTTGCCCATGCCGTAGTCGATGACGGCGACGGTCTGCATTACAGGCACCCCTTGGTCGACGGCATCTGCCCGGCCATGCGCGGGTCCTGCTCGACGGCCATGCGCAGGGCGCGACCGAAGGCCTTGAACACCGTCTCGATCTGGTGGTGGGTGTTGCTGCCACGCAGGTTGTCGATGTGCAGGGTCACCAGGGCGTGGTTGACGAAGCCCTGGAAGAATTCCTGGAACAGGTCGACGTCGAAGCCGCCGACGGTGGCGCGGGTGTAGGGCACGTTCATGGTCAGGCCGGGGCGGCCGGAGAAGTCGATCACCACGCGCGACAGCGCCTCGTCCAGCGGCACGTAGGAGTGGCCGTAGCGGACGATGCCCTTCTTGTCGCCGATGGCCTGGGCGAAGGCCTGGCCGACGGTGATGCCGACGTCCTCGACGGTATGGTGGTCGTCGATGTGCAGGTCGCCCTTGCACTCGATGTCCAGGTCGATCAGCCCGTGGCGGGCGATCTGGTCGAGCATGTGCTCGAGGAAGGGTACACCGATGTCGAATCGGGCCTTGCCGGTGCCATCCAGGTTGATGGAAACCTTGACCTGGGTTTCCAGGGTGTTGCGCTCGACGGACGCCTTGCGTTCGGCCATTGCCAGCTCCACAGAATCACGGGCAGATTTGAATGCGCCATTATAGGCCGGGGCCGGGGCCACGGGCTACCAACGCGGCCGGCGCATGCCGCGCGCCAAAAGACATACAATCCACGCAAGCCTACCGAAGGAGCACGCCATGCCCGTCATCGCCGAAGCCGTTACCCAGCCCAGCGCACAGGACCGTACCGACCTGGAAAAGATCTACGCCGACGCCCCCGCCTGGCTGCTGGCGCCCTACCCCGATGCCGCGAGCCTGATCGACGCCGGCCTGGCCGCCGGCAGCCTGATCGCCGGACGCTTCAATGACCGCCTGCTCGGCGCCGCCTGGCTGGCGCAGGACGCCGACGGCTGGCAGCTGTCGCACCTGTGCGTGCGCAAGCTCACCCGCGGCCGCGGCGTGGCCGCCCGCCTGGTCGCCGAGGCCCGCCGCCGCGCCGCCGAGACCAACCAGCCGCTGCGCCTGCTGGCACCGCCACGCCATCTGGAAGTCCAGGCCTGGGCCCACCGTCTGGAGCTGCCGCTGCAGGAACAGGAGGTCTGAAGCCACGCGGCGGGAACCCACCGCCGCCCCGGCACTCCAATCCTGTCGAACCGCCCGGCGCCCCACGGCGCCGGGCGCGTCTCTATACTTCGCCTGCTTCCGCCCCGCACAAGGACTCGTTCGCCATGAAAGCCTTCGGCAAGTTTCTCGGCCTGTTGCTGCTCGGCCTGCTGCTGATCCTGGTCGCCCTGGGCTTCGCCCTGACCCAGTTGCTCGACCCCAACGACTACAAGGACGAGATCCGCCAGCTCGCCCGCGACAAGGCCAACCTCGAGCTGAACCTCGCCGGCGAGATCGGCTGGAGCCTGTTCCCCTGGCTGGGCCTGGAAATCCACGACGCCACCCTGGCCAGCGCCAGCACCCCGCAGCAGCCGTTCGCCGACCTGAAGATGCTCGGCTTTTCCGTGCGCGTGCTGCCGCTGCTGAGCCGCGAAGTGCAGATGAGCGACATCCGCATCGACGGCCTGGACCTCAAGTTGCAGCGCGACGCCCAGGGCCATGGCAACTGGCAGGACATCGGCCGCCTGGCCGGCCAGCCGCAGCAGGCTACACCGCCCGCCGCCGGCAGCGCGCCCTCCGCCGGCACGCCGACGCCTGCGCCGAGCGTGGCGGCGCTCAAGCTGGACATCGACAGTCTGGCGGTGAGCAACACGCGCATCGTCTACCACGACGCCGGCAGCGGCCGGCAATACAGCATCGAAGGCCTCGACCTGCGTAGCGGCCCGATCCGCGAAGGCGCCAGCATCCCGCTGATCCTCAAGGGCCTGGCCAGCAGCAACCAGCCGCAGCTGCAGGCCACCAGCGAGCTCGTCGGCAACCTGCGCTTCGATACCGCGCTCCAGCGCTACCTGCTGGAGGACGTGGTGCTCAAGGGCGAGGCCTCCGGCGCGCCGCTCGGCAGCAAGACCCTGGCCTTCAGTGCCCAGGGCCAGTTGCTGGTCGACCTCGTCGCGCAGGTCGCCGAATGGAACAGCCTCAAGCTCAGCGCCAACCAGCTCCACGTCCTTGGCGAGCTGAAGGTGCGCGAACTGGACAAGCAGCCGCAGCTCGAAGGCGGCCTGTCGATTGCCGAATTCGACCTGCGCGCCTTCCTCGAGAGCATCGACCAGAGCCTGCCGCCGATGGCCGATGCCAACACGCTCAGGCGCGCCACCCTGGTCGCCGGCCTGAGCGCCAGCCCCACCAGCCTGACCCTGCAGGACCTCAAGCTGACGCTGGACGACAGCAGTTTCAGCGGCCAGCTCGCCGTCGCCGATTTCAGCCGGCAGAGCCTGCGCGCCCAGCTCAAGGGCGACCGCCTCGACCTCGACCGCTACCTGCCGCCACCCAGCGAGGCCGCCGAGGCCGCCAGCGCCAGCCGCAAGGCCGAAGTGCAGAAGAGCGCCCAGGGCAGCGGCGTAGGCAACACGCCACTGCCGGACAAGCCGACCACCCACGCCTGGAGCGAGGCGCCGCTGCTGCCGCTGCCGGCCCTGCGCCGGCTGGATGCCGAACTGACCGTCAACCTCGGCCAGCTGACCCTGCGCAAGCTGCCGATCGACAACGCCCGACTCAAGGTCAAGGCGCAGAACGGCCAGCTCGACCTCGGCGAGCTGCGTGGCGACCTGTTCGACGGCAACTTCGCCGTCAGCGGCAGCCTCGACGCGCGCAGCGACACCCCGCAGCTGCAATTCGCACCGAAGCTCGACAACATCCCGCTGGAACGCCTGCTGCACACCCTCAAGCCGGCGGAGAAGCCCCCGCTGCGCGGCAACCTGCAGCTGGACGCCAGCCTCAACGCCCGCGGCAACAGCGAGAAGGCGCTGATCGACAGCCTGGCCGGCAAGGCCAGCTTCGTCCTCGACGACGGCGCCCTGGCCGACGCCAACCTCGAGCAGCAACTGTGCCGCGGCATCGCCACCCTCAACCGCAAGACGCTGAGCAGCGAGTTCGCCGACAAGGACACCCCTCTGCAGGAACTGCGCGGCAGCCTGCAGGTGAAAAACGGCGTGGCCAGCAACCAGGACCTGCGCGCGCGCATCCCCGGCCTGACAGTGAACGGCAAGGGCGACATCGACCTGCGCGTGCTCGGCCTCGACTACCGCCTCGGCCTGACCATCGGCGGCGACCAGCGCGCGACGCCCGACCCGGCCTGTCAGGTCAACGAGCGCTACGCCGGTCTCGAATGGCCGCTGCGCTGCCGCGGCCCGCTGGAGCTGGGCGCCAAGGCCTGCCGCCTCGACCAGGACGGCCTCGGCAAGATCGCCGCCAAGATGGCCGGCGAGAAGCTGAGCGAAAAGCTCAATGAAAAGCTCGACGAAAAACTCGGCGACAAGGTCGACCCGGAACTCAAAGATGCCCTCAAGAACCTGTTCAAACGATGAGTGAACGCTACTTCGCCACCCGGGTACTGACCTGGTACGACCGCCACGGCCGCCACGACCTGCCCTGGCAGCAGGCCATCAGCCCCTACCGGGTGTGGGTCTCGGAAATCATGCTGCAGCAGACCCAGGTCGCCACCGTGCTCGGCTACTACGAGCGCTTCATGGCCGTCCTGCCCACGGTGCAGGCGCTGGCCGCCGCCAGCGAGGACGAGGTGCTGCACCTGTGGACCGGCCTCGGCTACTACAGCCGCGCCCGCAACCTGCACAAGACCGCACGGATCGTGGTCGAGCAGCACGGCGGCGAGTTCCCCCGCTCGGTGGCGGCCCTGAGCGAGCTGCCCGGCATCGGCCGCTCCACCGCCGGCGCCATCGCCAGCATCAGCATGAGCCTGCGCGCGCCGATCCTCGACGGCAACGTCAAGCGCGTGCTGGCGCGCTTCCTCGCCCAGGACGGCTATCCCGGCGAGACGCGGGTGGCCGCGCAGCTGTGGGACGCCGCCGAGCGCCTGACCCCGCCGACGCGGGTCAACCACTACACCCAGGCGATGATGGACCTGGGCGCCACCCTGTGCACCCGCAGCAAGCCGAGCTGCCTGCTCTGCCCGCTGCAGGACGACTGCCAAGCGCATCGCCTCGGCCGCGAGAAGGACTATCCGCAGCCCAAGCCGCGCAAGGTGCTGCCGCAGAAGCACACGCTGATGCCGCTGCTGCACGACGGCAGCGGTGCCATCCTGCTCTATCGGCGGCCGTCCAGCGGCCTGTGGGGCGGCCTGTGGAGCCTGCCGGAGCTGGCCGTGCGCGACGAACTGGCCGCACTGGCCGAGCGCCACGGCCTGCGTCTGGGCGCCGAGCAGCCACTGGCGGCGCTGAGCCACACCTTCAGCCACTTTCAGCTGCACATCGAGCCGCTGCTGATCGCCGTCGAGCCGCACGGCCACGCCGTGGCCGAAGGCGACTGGCTCTGGTATAACCTCGCCAGCCCGCCGCGCCTGGGGCTTGCCGCTCCAGTGAAGAAGCTGCTCAAGCGCGCGGCCGAAACCATCGACCCGCCGGCCAGCCGCTGAGGCAGCCCGCCGCCAACCCCCGCCAGGAGAGCGCAATGACCCGCATGGTGATGTGCCGCAAGTACAACCAGGAACTTCCCGCCCTCGACCGGCAGCCCTTCCCGGGCGCCAAGGGCGAGGACATCTTCAACCACATCTCGCAGCAGGCCTGGGACGAGTGGCAGAAGCACCAGACCATGCTGATCAACGAGCGCCGGCTGAACATGATGGATGCCGCCGACCGCAAGTTCCTGCAGGGCGAGATGGACAAGTTCTTCGCCGGCGAGGAGTACGCCCAGGCGGAAGGCTACGTGCCGCCCAGCGAATGACCCCCGGCCAGCGCCAGCTTTCTCGCTAAGCGCTTAAAAAAACTGATTTTTTTGCCGCCGACAGTTGACTCTGCGGCGGCAAAGGCGGTTTAATGCCGGCCGTTGTTGCCCAGGTAGCTCAGTCGGTAGAGCAGGGGATTGAAAATCCCCGTGTCGGCGGTTCGATTCCGTCCCTGGGCACCACTTATTTCAGGTGTCCAAACCCTGATATGCCCAGGTAGCTCAGTCGGTAGAGCAGGGGATTGAAAATCCCCGTGTCGGCGGTTCGATTCCGTCCCTGGGCACCACTGATTCACTACAGAAAGCCCTGGCCATGTGCCGGGGCTTTCTGCTTTCTGCCCCTGCGATTATCCCCTCCCTCTGCATTGGCGATGTCGCCGATCCGCTGCTAGCGTTTCTCCTGATAAAGCCGACCCCGTAGCGATGCGGGCACGGAAAGCCGCGGATCTCTCCGAGATGGCCGGGCCGCCGATTCTTGGTTTTTTCCAACATGGAAAGCCTTGGCTCGCGCATTGGCAAGAGCGCCGCTTATTCGACGGGCCAGGCTTGGGGGAGAGGGAAAATGGCAGCAATCAACGGCAGCGAGCTCGACGACACGCTCGAAGGCACCGACAGCAAGGACACGCTCAACGGCTTGGCAGGCGATGACACCCTGTCCGGCGCAGCGGGCAACGACAACCTCAACGGCCAGACCGGCGACGATACCCTGTATGGCGGCGATGGCAGTGACGTGCTCAACGGCCAGCAGGGCGATGACAGCCTGTACGGCGAAGCCGGCGAGGACACCCTGCACGGCCAGGAAGGCGACGACACGCTCGATGGCGGCGACGGCGACGACCGCCTCACCGGCCACGAGGGCGACGACACCCTCACCGGCGGCGACGGTGCCGACAGCTTCCACTACAGCTTCGCCGTCAGCGAGGGCGAAAGCGTCAGCGAACGCTTCACCGACTGGCTGAGCAGCCAGGGGCTGGCAGCCAAGGTCGATGCGAATGGACAGCTGATCGACGGCACCGGCCAGGGTGAATTCAACCAGCTGTACGGCGGCTGGCTGGAATACCTGATTGGCAAGTACGAGCTGAATCCCGACGGCAAGGTGATCGAGTTCAATCTCGACTTCACCGATGCTACCGGCGCTCCGGAAGCCTGGATCGATGGCGTGGACGTGCTGGCCGGCCTGATGGGCGAGCGCGAGGACTTCACCTACATCACCGGTGGCGCACGCAACCAAGTCACGCATACCCGCTACTACTCCGACCAGTTCAGCTTCGGCAGCGCCCTGAGCGCCAGCAGCAGCGACGGCCACGATACCATCACCGACTTCGAGCAGGGCGTCGACACCCTCGACTTCTCCGGCATTAGCGAGGAGCAGTTCAACGAGCTGTTCAACATCGCGCAAACCGATGTCGATGGCAGCGGCCCCCTGGACACGGTACTGACCCTCAACGGCGACGACAGCTGGTCGCTGACCCTGATCGGTATCGCTGACTTCGCCACCAGCGACATCCAGTTCGGCTGAGCCCGGCCATCCGGCGTGTCCACGTGGGCACGCCGGATGGCCGCCGCTATAATCCGCGCGCCTCCACCACCGGCCCGCCTCCCCGTGTCCAGCCCCGAACCTCTCCATGGCGCCCCGCTGCGCCAGCGCTTTGCCGAGCTGGATGCCTTCCTCGTCGCCCATCAGCCTCTGTGGCGCGAGGCCCCCTTCACCCGCCTCGCCCTCGACTGGGAGCGCGACCACGCCGAGCTGGCGCGCTGGCTGCGCGGGCGCAGCCTGGAGCAGGCCGAGGCCGCGCACAACCAGCCGGCACGGCTGGGGGCGCCGGCGCCCTTCCCCGCCCTGGCGGCGCAAGCAGCCGCCCTGTCCACCGTCGGCGTCCTGCCCGCCAAGCTCACCGCGCGCTTGCCGGCGCAGTTCAGCGTCGACGTTCCGGGGCGCAAGTGGCAGCAGATCGAGGCCTTCGCCGCCAGCCTGAGCTTTCACCAGCCGGTGCAGCACTGGCTCGACTGGTGCTCGGGCAAGGGCCATCTGGGCCGCCACCTGGCCCACGCCGGCACGCCGCTGACCTGCCTGGAATACGATGCCGCCCTGGTCGTCGACGGCCAGCGCCTGAGCCAGCGCCTGGCGCTGGATGCGCAGCACCTCGAGCAGGACGTGCTGGCCGCCAGTGCCGCCGCGCGATTGCACGCTACCCACACCCCGGTGGCCCTGCACGCCTGCGGCGAGTTGCACCTGCGCCTGCTGCGCCTGGCCAGCCACGCCGGCTGCCGCCAACTGGCCGTGGCGCCGTGCTGCTACAACCGCATCGCGGGAGATCGCTATGTGTCGCTGTCGCAGCCAGCCCAGGCCTCCTCACTGCGCCTCGACCGCGACGATCTGGGCCTGCCGCTGCTGGAAACCGTGACCGCCGGCGCGCGGGTACGGCGCCTGCGCGACCACTCGATGGCCCGCCGCCTGGCCTTCGACCTGCTGCAACGGCAGCTGCGCGGCGTCGACGACTACCTGCCGACGCCCTCGCTGCCGACGGCCTGGCTGCACAAGCCGTTCGCCGACTGGTGCCGCGACCTCGCCGCGCTCAAGCAGTTGCCGGCGCCGGGCGAGCGCGACTGGGCCGCCCTGGAAGCCGCCGGCTGGCAGCGCCTGGCCGAGGTGCGCAACCTGGAGCTGGTGCGCGGCCTGTTCCGCCGGCCGCTGGAAGTGTGGCTGCTGCTGGATCGCGCGCTGTACCTGGAAGAGCAGGGCTACCGGGTGCAGCTTGGCCAGTTCTGCGACTACCAGCTGACTCCGCGCAACCTGCTGCTGCTGGCGGAGCGCGACTGAACCCGGCGTAGGGTAGGTAACTCGCGCAGCGATTACCTACCGGGATGCGCGCACCGGGACAAGGGTAGAAGATCGCTGCGCGAGTCTTCTTATATGGACTCCCCCCGGTTTGCCAGCGAAATGCTGTTTCGACAAGCGTGGTACGACTGCTTCCGTATATCCGGCTTCTGATGGGGCCATCGGATGCCCCGAGCCATGATGAATATCCGCTCATGTGCGCCTGACTGC
>NZ_JAHRGL010000029.1 GCF_019097855.1 Geopseudomonas aromaticivorans | reverse complement strand
GCGTGGTGTCCTTCACCCCGGCCGCCAACTGGAACGGCACCACCTCGTTCACCTACACCGTCAGCGACGGCAACGGTGGCAGCGATACCGCCACCGTCGACGTCACCGTCACCCCGGTGAACGATGCGCCGGTGGCGGTGGACGATGCTGTCACTGTGACCGAAGACGTGCCGTTCACTTCCAGCATCCAGCTGGACGCCAACGACTCCGATCTGGACGGCGACAACCTCAGCGTGGTGGCCGGCACCTTCACCACCGCGCAGGGCGGCAGCATCACCATCGCGGCCGACGGCAGCTACAGCTACACCCCGGCCGCCAACTTCCATGGCACCGACTCGGTCGACTACACCGTGACCGACGGCAACCTCACCGACACCGGCACCCTGACGATCACCGTCACGCCGGTGAACGATGCGCCGGTCGGGCAGGCCGATGCCGTCTTTATCAGCGAAGGCTCCACGAGCATGTTCGGCAGCGTGTTGGACAACGATACGGATGTGGATCTGGACAGCCTTGTCGTCACGCAGTTTGCAGGCGACGTCGGTGGTGTGCCGACAGCGGCAAATGGCAGTAACTCGATCACCACCGCTCTTGGCGGGACCGTGGTCATGAATGTCGACGGCAGCTTCAGCTATGTTGCGCCGGTCCTCAATCACAGTGGTGCCAGCCAGCAGAGTGACAGTTTTGTCTATCGCAGTTCGGATGGTGGGCTGCAATCAGGGTGGACAACCGTGAATGTCGTTGTGCTCGACTCGGCACCGTCGACTAACGACGACGAGGATAGCGCCGCTATCGGTGCAACCATCACCGGCAACGTGATTACCGGCGCGGGCGGCAACACGTCGAGTGGCGCGGATACTTTCGTGGACTCTCCGACCAGGATCACTTCCATTACCTACGGCGGCATTACCTACTCGATTCCGGTTGGAGGGAGAACTCTGGTAGCTACCAACGGCACGCTGCTGATCCAGCAGGACGGCAGCTACTCCTACACGGCGAAGAGTCAGCCGATCACCATTGGCTCGCCTGCACCCGTGGATCGCTTCGACTACCGACTCGTCGATGGTGATGGCACGATCTCCAGTCCGGCGAAGTTGACCATCACGACAGACAATAGCTACAGCTTCACTTATGCCGAGAACCAGGTGATCGGCGCTGTAGTGGGTACCGTCGCGGTCAACGATTCGCTCAGCTACGCGATCACCGGCGGTAACGCTGCCGGCTACTTCGCGATCAACAGCGCCGGCCAGATCAGCCTGACCGCGGCCGGTGTGGCCTCGCTGGCCAACGACTACGAAGTTCTGGGCAACCTCCACAGCCTGACGGTGACGGCGACGACCAATGGCGGCGCCAGTCTCGGCATCGCGGTCACCCTTGCGGAGAGCAACAGGAACGACGCGCCGGTGAACAGCCTGCCGGCGAGCTACACCATGAATGAGGACACCACGCTCAAGCTGAGCGGCCTTTCCGTTGCGGACATTGATGCCGGCGCCGGCAGCATTTCGGTCACACTCAGCGTGAGCCGCGGCACCCTCACGGCCGCAAGTGCGAGCGGTGTGGCCGTGAGCGGTTCGGGTAGCGCCAGCATAGTGCTCAGTGGCACGCTCGCCGACATCAACGCCTACCTCGCGACAGCCGCCACTCAGCCGGTTTACAGACCGCTGACTGACGACAGCGGCACGGTCGCCCTGACCATGACCAGCAACGACCTCGGCAATAGCGGGCCGGGTGGCGCACTGACCGATACCGACAGCATCAACATCACCATCAATCCGGTGGCCGATGCGCTGCAGGGCAGCAATGTCGCGCTGCTGGTCGGTGCGCCTGTTGCCAATAGCCTCGATTTCACCAGCACCATTAACGGCCTGAACGGCACCGGCAAGTACACGTTCCCGAGTGGCATTCTCTTGTCTACAGGAGATGCCAGCAAAGTATTCGTCTATTCCACCGGCAGTCTGCTGGCGGTGAGGACTCCGGGCGTCAATGGTGACGGCCGCATCGAAGGTAGCGAGAAGATCGAGCTGAACTTCCCGACGGGGATGCAGTACATGGCGCTCAAGCTGAAGAACGCCGGTAACGACTCCGTCCTGATCCGCAGCGATCTGCAGGTTGGCGAGCTGACCGGCGGGGTGCTCAGCGGGACCATCACTTCATCGTCCGGGCTCACTCTCTCGTCCGCCAACCTCAAGGTCAATCTGGTGCTTGAGGTTACCAACGGTACGACCGTCAGTACCGTTACCACGCAGGCTATGGTGAGCTCCGGCGGTACCTGGTCGGTGAACTACAGCGGGGTTACCGGTACCATCACCAAGGCAACCGTCGCCGCCTATCTCGACGGCAACCTGTTCAACCAGGGCGGCAACACCTCGGCGAATGTGACCTATTCGATCAGTTCCGACATGCAGAGCCTGTCGATTGCCCAGGATGTGCTGAATACCTACAGCCAGAACAACGATGGCTTCCAGATCGAGTACATCGATCTCAGTAGCGACCCGGTCGGCGCAAAGACCTACACCTATCCGATCGATCTCTACGGCGCGATCAGCGACGCCGTGGGTACGCCGGAAAGTTTCACCGGTCTGAAACTGAGCGACCTGCCCGCCGGCATAGCCCTCAGCGTGTGGGATCAAGCCACCAACACCTATCGGGAAATTACCCCGGATGCGCAGGGCGTGTACGACCTGACGGCGTACAGCAGCCTGCTGAGCACTCCGACGACCTCGGGTACCGACCAGATCTATCTGGTCAGTGCCGGGTTACTGCCGAGCGGGTTCGTTCCCACGCTGACCGTCGATATCGCCGATGGTTCGAGCGTCGCCAGGACTATCCTCGGCGGCTCCACCGGCTCTGAGCTGAGCGGCAGCGCCGGCAACGATTACATCAACGGCGGTGCGGGTAACGATACGCTGATCGGCGACGAGGGCGACGATATCCTGCTGGGCGGCACAGGTTCCGACAGCTTCGTCTGGAAGGCGGGCGATACCGGCAATGATGTGATCAAGGACTTCAATGCCAGCGAGGGTGACCGCCTTAACCTGAGCGAGCTGCTTCAGGGGGAAAGCGCAACGAACATCCTCGACTACCTGCACGTGGATATTGCCACCTCGACCCTGCAGATCAGCAGCACGGGCTCACTGGCCGCCGACGGCAGCAATGCCGATGTGACCATCCGACTGGAAAACGGCGGCGCGGCTGTGAACCTGGGCGGCCTGAGTCACGATGATCTGGTCAACTCACTGATCGCGGGTAGCGATCCCCTGGTCAAGATCGGTTGACCGCAAGCGGCAAGGCCTCCGCCACCCTCGGTGGCGGAGGCCTTTTTCTGCCGGCAAAGGCGTGCTGTGCCTGAGCGTGCAGAGATGGCAACGAGGAGTGATCCATGGTGTATGGGAACGATGAAGCGGGAGATCTGCCGCGTCTCGGGGAGAAGGTGAGCGATGGCTGTTCGGCAGGCAGTGGGGAGGATGCCCCGCCCGCGCTGGAGGACAGTCTGCTACGTCTGCAGCAGAGCGATCTGGAAATGATCCGGGTGCTGGAGGATCTGATTCACTTGCTGATCCACAAGGGCGTGGTGCGCATCACCGATCTGCCGGGGGCCGCACAGGTCAAACTGAGCGAGCGGGGCAGGGTGCGTGAGGCCCTCGGTGGCCTGACGGGGCTGATCAATGACGAGGAGCAAGGCGTGATCTGATCACCCCTTGTTCGCCAGTCCGAGTCTCACTCAAGCCGAGGGGGTTACTCCACCACCCTGGGTGGCCTGACTGCCACTGCGCAGTACAGGGCCAGGCTCGCCGAACAGGTGGCCCTGCACGCCGGCAATGCCCATGTCACGCAATACCTGCCACTCGCCTTCGGTTTCGACCCGCTCGGCCAGCAGCGGCAGGTCGATGCTGTTGGCGGCACGCTGCATGGCATCGATGAACAGGCGCTTGTCGCTCTCCCGATCGATGGCGCGGATGTAGCTGCCGTCGATCTTCAGATAGCTGAGGCCGAGTCTGGCCAGATTGCCGATCATGCTGAAGCGTCCGCCGAAGTGCTGCAGGCCGAGGCCGCAGCCGAGGCGGCGCAGGTTCTGGGTCAGCGATTCGAGGAGGGCAGGGGCGGGCAGGTGGTTCTCGTCCAGTTCCAGGGTCAGGCGTGACGTTAGCTCGCGGTTGTCCTCGAGACGCCGATACAGGCCGGCCAGAACCTGCGGTTCGTGCAGCAGTTGGTGGGACAGACTGAGAGCCAGGCGCTGGTCGCTGATACGCAGCTGCAGCAGCGTTTGCTCGAGCATGGCCAGATCCAGGCGGGTGGTCCAGCCGAAGCGCTCCAGCCAGGGCAGGAAGTGCCCGGCCGCGAGCACTTGGCCTCGTTCGTCGTGCAGGCGCGCCAGCACCTTGTGATGCAGGACCCGGTCCGGCTCCCGGGCATCGACCACCGGCTGGAAGTAGAGCTGCAGGCGGCCTTCGCTCAGGACTCGGTCAAGCAGGGCGTACCAGTACTGACTCGGATCTTCGGCAGGCGGCGCCACGCCCAGCTCGTGGATGGCCCAATGACGGGTCGGCTGGGCCGCCGCCTGGGTCAGCGCCATGTCCAAGGCGTGATGCAGGTCGGCTGCTTCGTCACCGGCCGCAAAGGCCACCAGGCCGATATAGGCGACCGGCAGGCAGTCGCAGACACCGGTTTGCTGCAGGCTGCCCAAGGCCTGGTCGATCCGCTGCGCCAGTTGCTCGGCTTCGGCGCGCTGCAGGCCGGCACCGAGCAACAGGAACTTGCCGCCCCGGTGGCGGGCCACCAGCAGGTGGTCTTGACTCAGCTGCTGCAGTTGCTCGGCAATGCTCTTGAGCAGCTGGTCTGCCCGCTGTTCGCCGAGGCGCTGGTTTAACCCGAGCAGATCGTTGACCTGCAGCTGCAGGAGAAAGCCGCTGCTGGCCCGCTCCTCGCCGGCGAGGCAGGCGTGCAGTTGCAGATCGAAATAGCGCCGATTGGCAAGCCCGGTCAGCCGGTCCCGGTAGGCTTCGTCGCGCAGTCTTTCGCTGCGCGCTGCCTCCTCGGCGAACAGGTTCCTGAGCTTGTCCACCATCTGGTTCATCGCCAGGACGACCCGGCGGAACTCCGGAGTGGTCGGCAGTTCGCTCTGGGTGAGGAACTCGCGGCGAGCGATGGCCTGGGACTGCTCGACCATATAGTTCAGCGGACGCAGGCGGCGCCTGAGCAGCAGGCCGCCGAGCACGATGCAGAGCAGGCTGACCACGGCCTGCCAGATCAGGTTGCCCAGGGCGTTCTTCCACAGCTTGCCAACGGCGAACAGCGGATGGCTGACCACTTCGACCCGGGCGGCACGCTGCCACCCGTC
Source organism: Geopseudomonas aromaticivorans (assembly GCF_019097855.1). Classification (GTDB taxonomy): domain Bacteria; phylum Pseudomonadota; class Gammaproteobacteria; order Pseudomonadales; family Pseudomonadaceae; genus Geopseudomonas; species Geopseudomonas aromaticivorans. The sequence goes on along the minus strand of NZ_JAHRGL010000029.1, from coordinate 7,400 downwards.
GCTGACGGTGGCATCGCCGCGCGCGGACTCCAGGTCGACCAGGCGGGCGAACCATTGCGGAGCCTCGCCGCTCACCGGTGTTCCGCTTCGCTCGACCAACACCTCTTCGCTGTCCGGGGCCAGCACGCGGATGCTTTCAAAATAGCCGCTGTCGAAGACCGAGCTGACCATCAGCTCGACCATGGTCATGTCGTCGTTGATGTGGGGAGCCAGCGACAGACCGAGCGCGGTCGCCGTGTCCTGGGCGTGGGTGCGCAACTGGGCTACCTGCTGTGCACGGGAGCTTTCCACGCCGATCAGCATGCTGCCGGTGAAGCTCGCCAGCATCAGTACGCAGATGGCGATGAACAGCTGCTTGAACAATGACATCAACGACTCCTCGCTTTTCTAGGGAAAACCTTCGGCATGCATTTTCTGCAACAGATCCTGCCAGCGCGACAGCTGCTTGCTATCGCCGACCTGCTGGCCGTTCCCGCTCCACAGCCCTTCGGTATTGAAGGCGTAGACCGGTATCAGGTCTCTGCGCTGATCCGCCGGCTCGATGGCATCGATCAGGTTGTCCAGCACCAGCGGGACTGCCTTGGGGTGCGGATAGTAGGTGAGCACCATGTGCGCCTGGTTCAGTGCCTGTGCCTTGACGTAGGTTAAGTGCAGTTTTTCGCTGGGTATGCCGAGATGGCGCAGGCTGATGTACTTGGCGATGGCGAAGTCCTCGCAATCGCCGGCGCCCTTGTACAACGCCTCGATCGGCGTTGCCCAGTAGTCCCGGACATGCCACAGCTCGATATCGTCACGAAAGCGCAGGCGCAGATTGAAGAAGCGGTTGACGGCCTGCAGTTTCTCCTGCTCGTCGGCGCTGCCCTGTTCCCGCAGCAGCTGGTGCCAGGCCCCCAGGTTGTCGCGTCCCTCAGCGTTCAGCCCGTAGAGCTGTTCGGCGCGCCGCTCGATCAGGCTGAAGTCCCAGGCCGACGCCAGTCCGCAGAGGCCTATGGCAAGGAGCATGATGGCCAGTCGGCGGCGCCGCGCGGCGCGTGCGGCACCGCCAGTGGAGTCTCCGTTACCCATCTCGAAAGCGCCCCGGCTCAGCCTTCGTCCCGCCACAGGCGCAACTGGCCGAGCGGGGGGATGTCCCTGCGGCGCACCTGTCCGAGGGGGCTGAAGAGGGGCGCTTCCTGCTCCAAGGTGGGCGGCGTGGCGACACAGCCAGCGAGGGCGGCACCGAGGGCGCTAGGCTGCAACAGCAGGCCCCCATGGCGAGCGGTGGCGTCCTGCGCAGTGGTGCCAGCCTTGGTCGGCGAGTCTTGCCCCGGCGTCTGGCGCGAGAGCCAGCTCGCTCAGCGCTCCGTCGCCGGCGAACTCAAGATCGAACTGCATGCAGCAGCCGTCGCAGGACAGCGGCCAGGTGTGGATGTTCAGTTCGTGGAGCTCCGAGCCGCAGACCATTGCCAGCCACCGGTCGGGCTGATCGATCAGGTGGCGGACCTTCGCCATGGCTAGGCGCATGGACAGGTCGTGGTTGCCCTTGAGCGCGATCGGCAGGCTATCGCCGGCTTGGATCGAGCAGTTGTTGCCAATGTCTTGATAGGGGCCGGGCGTCAGGGTGCTGTAGCCGGTGGGTGTGTATTGCGGATTGAGCAGGTCGTAGCGGTAGTCGTGATCGGTCATGGGGCCTCCTGCCAGTGTGGCCATGCTAGCACGCTGGCCGTGACGCTTCAGGAGTGCACGAGATTGATCGGCTGGCTGGCTTGCCAGGCGACGATATTGTACGGGGTGGCGCGGGTTCGCCCCTGCATCACCCCTTAATAGCCTTGGTACGGTGGTCGGCACTGAGCGGCCCCGCCGCGGTTGTCATGGCCGCGCGCGAGACCGGCCGGCGAAAGAAAACGAGCCCGCGCGGGTAGCGGCGGGCTCGAGGAAGGTCCTCGTGGGACGGGGTGCCATCCATGGCATGGAACACTTGGTTGGCGGCTGGCCCTCAGGCGACCAGCCGGCGCGACTCGGCAGCGGTCAGGTGCCAAATGGCCTGGGGATCGTCGGCGAAGGGCAGGCGCGCGGCCGCGTCCAGATCCTCGCTGGAATGGCCTTTCAGGCTGCGGTACAGGCCGAACAGGCTCAGCAGGGTGAGGCAGGGCAGCATCAGCATGGCGGTTCTCCTCAGTGCGCGACTTCGGCAGGGATGCGCGGCGCCACCCACTCGATGCTGATCATCGCCACCCAGCCCAGCGCACCGGCGTGCACGTGGCCGACGGTCCAGTCGGTGTAGTGGGAGAGGGCGTTGACGGTCTTGATCGCCATCATCGGCCCTTCGAAGGTGGACATGCCGTAGAAGGCCAGCGACACCACCAGGAAGCGCAGGATCGGATCGGTGCGCAGCTTATGCCAGGCGCCGGAGAGGGTCATCATGCCGTTGATCATGCCGCCCCAGGACGGCGCCAGGAGGATCACCGACATCACCATGCCGAGGAAATCCACCGAGAGGATGAAGCCCACCACGCTGTGGCCGTCCCACCACTGGATCATCGCGTCGGTGGCCCCGGAGTACAGCGGGTAGGACTTGAGCAGACCCACGGGGATGACCGCGTGGTTCACCATGTGGACCATCGCGGTGACGATGATGAACGCGCCGTAGAACCAGTTGCCGACATAGATGTGGCGCACCGTGCGCCGCGCGATGGTGCCGAAGAACAGCCAGGCGAAGGCGAGCCAGACGATGGTCACCCACAGGGCGATGGGGCACTCCATCTCGGCGTACTCCTTCGAGGTGGTGAAGCCCAGCGGATAGCTGAACAGGATGGCCACCACCGCGGCCTGCCAGCCCCAGAATACGAAGCAGGCCACGCTGTCGGAGATCAGCCGCGCCCGGCTGGTGCGTTGCACCACGTAGAAGGAGGTGGCGAACAGGGCGCCGCCGCCGAAGGCGAAGATCACCAGGTTGGTGTGGATCCGTATTCGGCCGAAGCTGGTCCAGGGCAGGCCGAGGTTCAGTTCGGGCCAGACCAGCTGGGCGGCGATGACGACGCCCATGGCCATGCCGAATACCCCCCAGAACAGGGTCGTCAGCGCGAATTGGCGGACGACCTTGTAGTTGTAGGTGGCTTCGGAGTCGGGAACGAATGCTGTTGTCATGGATGTTCCAGATGCACGCAAGGTTTTGGTTTTTTGCCCCCAAATGGGGCGTTGACAAGGCGGCAATAGTCTGGATCGCACCAAAACATTCAACAAACTAATAATAATTAATAAAATGTGCACTATTTTTGATTTAAAGATTCGGCATTGCGCCGTTGCCCGTCGTTAACCCCGCATGCCGCTGTTTTTGCTCACAGCCTCCCCCTGCGTTGTAGCCACCTTGCGTTCAGCGTGGCTCGCGCGCTTCCCGACCGAAGGGCTTGCATTCCTTTAGTGCAATAAAATTGATCAGAGTGTGCATTAACATTCGTTATCAAAAATCATCTTCAAGCGAGACACTGAGGTCGTCCACCGCGCCTTGCCAAGGCAGGTCCTACCGGGAGGTTGCTGGACGTCCCGTCGCCACAGGAGTTCCAACCATGTCCGTATCGCTCGAAGAACTGCTGCAAACCCTGCTGAGCGCCGAACGTGCCGGTGTCCAGGTGGCGTCGGCGAGCCTGCGCGAATGCCGGGACCCGGACTTGCGGCCGCTGCTGGAGCAGATCCTGGCCGGCGAGGGAGAGAGCTGTCGGCGCCTGCTGACCTGCATGCAGCACCTGGGCCTGGAGCCGAACCGACAGACCGGAGAGTTTTACGCCAGGGCGATGGCCATCGCCGATCTGCATGAGCGCCTGGCGTTCATCGATCACGGCCAGCGCTGGGTGATCCGCAAGCTGCAGGAGGCGTTGCCCGACTGCGCGAACCCGATGGTGCGCACGGAGCTGGCAACGGTGCTGCGTATTCACGAACAGAACAGTGCAGCCGCGCCTGCCTGACAAGGTGCCTGTACGAGGAGATATCATGAAACATTCAACCCTGAGCGCTCTGCTGGTGAGCGTGAGTCTGCTGGTCGCCGGTGGCGTGCAGGCCGACGAAGTGCTGTCGACCACCCATGACAACACCGCCGGCAAAGCGGCCGGCGCGGTGACCGGCGTGATGATCGGCGCGGTGGGCGGACCGCTGGGGGCGTTGGTCGGCGCCGGCATCGGCTGGCTGGTCGGCCAGGGCGTGCAGGAAGGCGCCGGTCTCAGCGCGAGCGCCTACACTGTGCGCAGCGACGACGGCGAAACCAAGGTGGTGCGCTCGCCCAATCGCCAGTTCGCCGTTGGCGAGCAGGTCGACCAGCGCGGCGGGCGGCTGTATGCACGCAGCGACTCTGGGCAGGCCCCGGCCAGTGGGCTGTGCGCCGCGCCTGCGGGGGCTGCCGACGGTCGCTGCTGAGCAGGCTGGAGAGTTCCCGAAGGCGTTCCTGCGTAGAATGGGGCTCTCCATTTCCATTTCCATCCAGAGGTCTGGAGGAGACGGGGCATGATCGATGTTCAGGTCTATCGCTATCACCCGGAGCAGGATCGCAAGCCCCGGATGCAGCCGCTGTCGTTGCCCGAGGAGTTCAGGGCGCGCATGGTGCTGGATGCGCTGGAGTTCCTGCACGAAGCGGATCCGACGCTGGTCTACCGGCGCTCCTGCCGCGAGGGCGTCTGCGGCTCGGATGGCATGAAAATCAACGGCAAGAATCGTCTGTCCTGCATCACGCCGGTTGCCGAGGCACTGGGGAAAGGCAGCACGTTGATCATCAGGCCCCTGCCCGGCATGCCGGTCATCCGCGATCTGGTGGTCGACCAGAGTCTGTTCTTCCAGCAGTACCAGAGCATCAAGCCCTGGCTGATCAACGACGAGCCTGCGCCGGCCATCGAGCGTCTACAGTCTCCCGAGGAGCGCGCCAGGCTGGATGGCCTGTACGAGTGCATCCTCTGCGGTTGCTGTTCGTCGCAATGCCCGTCCTGGTGGTGGAATCCGGAAAAGTACGTCGGCCCGGCCGGCTTGCTGCAGGCCTGGCGCTTCATCACCGACAGCCGGGATCGGGCCATGGAGGAACGGCTCGAACGGCTGGAAGATCCGTTCAGCCTGTTTCGCTGCCGCAGCATCGGCAACTGCTCGTGGGTCTGCCCCAAGGGACTCAATCCCATGGGCGCCATCGGCAAGATTCGCCAGGAGCTTTTGCGTAAAGGCAGCTAGTGGACTGTGCGGCTCGTGCTGCACAGGGGGTCACCCTTTCTCCCCGTGCTGCCGGCCGAGCGGCCGTCACGAATACTTGATCACCACTTTTTCGAGCTTCTTCCGGCCGATTTTCGCCCACGACTTCGTGTCGAACCTGAGTATGGCCACGGCGCAGGTCGGCAGGTTGACGTCCTTGTCCGCCAGCTCTAGCACCAGCTCCGACAGCAGCGGATTATGGCCCGCCAGCATCACCCGCTTGTGGTCGTCGCCCACCTCCCGAATGAGCCGCAGCAGGTCGTCCACCTGTCCGCTGTACAGCCGCTCATCCTGCACGATGCTCTTGCGCTTGAAATCGAGCTTGCGGGCGATGGTTTCTGCCGTTGCCAGCGCCCGTTGCGCCGGGCTCGAAACAATCATGTCGAGCGCAACTTCGGACTCGGCCAGCCGCTTGCCCATTTTCACCGCATCGCTCTTGCCCTTGTCGGTCAAGGGACGATCCCGGTCGGCCAACTTGACGTCGTCCCAGCTCGATTGGCCGTGGCGAACGAGGAACAGCACTTTCATGGCACTCACCCTGTTTGGCGTGCTGGCTTTACCCTCAGGCTAGCTTGAGTTGCTTACAAACAGATGCACGCGCTTTCTCGATCACTGAATCGCCCCGGGTTTCGTAGACACCTCTAAGCCTCATAATGAGGCCCATCAGGAGGAGCCATGAGCAGTCCACGTTACCCCGAGGAGTTCAAGATCGAAGCCGTCAAGCAAGTGACCGAGCGGGGACTTCCCGTTGCTGATGTTGCTGGCTGGGCGTATCGACGCACAGTCTGTATGCGTGGATTCGGCGCTACAGCAAGCCCGAGCCGCTGCGTCGACAGGAGGATGACCAGCAGGCCGAGCTACGCCGTCGGCGTGCCGAACTCAAGCGCGTGACCGAGGAGCGCGACATCCTAAAAAAGGCCGCCGCGTACTTTGCCAAGGAGTGCGGCTGAAGTACGCCCTGATCAGCCGGCTGGCTACTGACTATCCGATTCGCCGTCTGTGCCAGACGCTCAAGGTACACCCGAGCGGCTACTACGCCTGGCTTGCCAATCCACACTCGGAGCGAGCAAAGGAGGATCAGCGGTTGCTGGGGCTGATCAAGCACGGCTGGCTGGAAAGTGGTGGGATCTACGGTTACCGGAAGATTCATGACGGCTTGCGCGAGTTGGGTGAGCGCTGTGGCCATCACCGTGTTGCCCGTCTGATGCGTCAGGAAGGGCTCCGCTCGCAGACGGGGTATCGCCGTCGCCCAGGACACTACGGAGGAAGGCCGCCACTGGCGGCGCCAAACCGCTTGGCGCGCCAGTTCAACGTCACCGAGCCGAACAGGGTCTGGGTCACCGATATCACCTACATCCGTACTTACGAGGGCTGGCTCTACCTAGCGATCGTGATCGATCTGTTTTCGCGGCAGGTGATCGGCTGGTCGATGCAGCAACGCATGAGCAGCGATCTGGCGATAGATGCCTTGCTGATGGCTGTCTGGCGACGCAAGCCGAAGCAGGAAGTGATGGTGCATTCCGATCACGGCAGTCAGTACAGCAGCGCTGACTGGCAGAGCTTCCTCAAGGCCAACAATATGATCGGCAGCATGAGCCGGCGCGGAAACTGTCACGACAACGTCGTCGCCGAGAGCTTTTTTCAGCTCCTGAAGCGTGAGCGGGTCAAGCGGAAAATCTACGGCAGCCGAGCGGAGGCCAAGGCCGATGTGTTCGACTACATCGAGATGTTTTACAACCCGAAGCGACGACATGGGTTCAACAGCCAGCTGTCGCCGGTAGAGTTCGAGAAGCGCTATTTTTCGAGCTTGGAGGGTGTCTAGAAAACTCGGGGCGATTCACCTTGCTGTTGTAGCTGAAGGCCGCTGCAGCTGACCAGGAACCTACTTCGCCGACTCCGCAGTCGTAGCCCCATCCTATCTGGGGTGACTCAGGAAGCGGGGGAGGTCGGTGTGGGCAGACGCATGAAGGATTTTGGGAAATTTCTTAATGAGTGGTTGACAGCATTTTTGAAGGCTGTATTATTCGCCACCTCGCTGCAGCAGCCTCCGGGTTGAAGCTAGCGCAAGTGGTTGAACGAAAAGAAATTTTCACGAAACGCTTGACAGGTTGTAAGGCTGCTGTAGAATTCGCGGCCTCGGTTGAGACGAAACACTGACTCGGTCGAAACGCTCTTTAACAAGTTGAATCAAGCAATTCGTG
>NZ_JAHRGL010000028.1 GCF_019097855.1 Geopseudomonas aromaticivorans | reverse complement strand
AGTGAAACGACGCATCGCCGATGGTAGTGTGGAGCTTCTCCATGTGAGAGTAGGTCATCGTCAAGCACCTCTACAGAAACCCCGATCAGCTCAGCTGGTCGGGGTTTCGTCTTTGCAGCGCGGAAAAACCGTCAAGAGCCTGTGGGGGAGCGTCGTGTTCCTGCAGCGTCCCGCAGCGGCTCGGCTGCGGGACGCCGAACCTGCCTATTGGGCTCCTGCCGGCGACTCATTGCGGACTCGCCAGCGCCTCGCTCCACAGGCAGAGATCCAGGCGGTGACTGGCGCCAGGATCGAGTTGCACGCAGTCGTCCCAGACGTTGGCGGTCTCGATGCACAGCATGCGTTGCCAGGCGTCCTCGGCGAACTGCGACAGGCGCCGGGCCTTGTCGATCCACGGGTTCCACAGGACCGCCGTACGTGCGGCGCGGCTTTCCAAGAATAGCGTGCGCTGCCAGCCGGCGTCGTGCAGCTCCAGGCGCGGCGGCAGGTCCAGGTAGATGCGGTCGGTCTCGCCAGCAAACTTCAAGGCGTCGTCCTGCTGGAACTCCTGCCAGCCATCGAGCGTCTCGATATAGCGGCAGCCCTGAACTCCCTGCACGGCCACGTTGTGAATGTCGCTCACTGCGAAGTAGCTGTGCAGCGCCTGGCTGATCCACACCGGGCGCTGGCCGCGGTTGTGGCTGCGCAGCTCAAGGTGCAGGTGTTCGCCGAGGCGGATTTCCAGCGCCACGTCGACGGCATAGGGCCAGCCGGGCAGGCCTTCTTCAGGTTGCGGGCAGACGAACAGGAGACGCACCTCGCCATTGTCGACCTGCTGTTCGCGGCATTCCCAGGTGAGGTTGCGCACCAGACCGTGGAAGGGCGCGGCCTCGCCCCGGTACTGGGCGAGCAGGGCGACGGGGTTGCGTGCCAGGTCGCCGAACCACGGCCAGCACACCGGCACGCCGCCGCGCACCGACTGTCCCGCTTGCCCGGCTGCCTGCTCGCTGAGCCAGATCAGCGGTGGCTCGCCGGTGCGCTGGTAGCTGAGGACCTGCGCGCCCTGCTCGGCAATCAGTAGATCGGCGTCGGCCGTCTGTACCCGCCAGCAGGTCAATTCGTCGAACAGTTCGCGGCTGATGCGCGGAGTGGCGTGGGTCACGGGGGCCGTCCTGGTGGATGAGAGAGCGCGCATTATTCCTTGCCCCAGACTCCGGCGCCACGTCGGCCGACTACCCTGAAGGCGACGGCCAGGCGGGGAGTGGGGCATGCGCAAGTGGGTGATCGCCGTGCCAGCACTGCTGGTATTGGGAGCGCTGCTGTGGTGGTGGCAGCGGCCGGTAACGCTGCTGACGGTGGCGCGGGGGCCGGTGGAGACGCTGGTGGCCAACAGTCGCGCCGGCACCCTGAAGGCCTGCCGGCGCACGCAACTGTCGTTCAACCTCGGTGCGCCGGTCGGCGAGCGGCTGGTGGCGGAGGGCGAGCGGGTGGTGGCCGGTCAGATCCTGATGCGCCTGCGCCAGGACGATCAGCAGGCACGGGTGGCCGAGGGCGAAGCGCGTCTGCTCCTGCAGCGCAATGCGCGCAGCCGCCAGTGTACCCAGGCCGAACTGGACTGCCGTCAGGTGCAACGCCTGAGCCGCCTGGCCGAGCGCCAGCTGGCGGCGGCCGAGTTGCTCGATCGGACGGAAATCGCGGCGCGGCTGTCTGCGCTGCAGTGCGAGGCGGCCGCCGCCCAGATCGCCGAAGCCGAGGCGGGACTCGCCCTGCAGCGCGCCCTGCTCGACCAGAAGACCCTGCGCGCCCCCTTTGCCGGCATCGTCGCTGAGATCAACGGCGAGGTCGGCGAGTTCGTCACCCCGTCGCCGCCGGGAATTCCCACTCCGCCGGCGGTGGACCTGATCGACGACAGCTGTCTGTACGTCGAGGCGCCCATCGACGAAGTGGACGCCGCCCGCGTGCGCCTCGGCATGCCGGTGCGGGTCAGTCTGGACGCCTTCCGCGGCCAGGCCTTCGCCGGCACGGTGACGCGGATTGCGCCCTTCGTCCGTGAGCTGGAGAAGCAGGCGCGTACCGTCGATATCGAGGTGCGCTTTGCCGAACGGCCGGCCGACGTGGTTCTGCTCACCGGCTACAGCGCCGACGTGGAAGTCCTGATCGAACAGCGCGGCGACGTGCTGCGCATTCCCAGCGAGAGCCTGCTGGAGGGGCGCAAGGTGCTGCGCTTCGATGCGGCTGCCGGGGTGCTGCGGGCGGTAGAGGTGCAGGTCGGGTTGGCCAACTGGCGTTGGACCGAGGTGCGTGCGGGGCTCGCCGACGGCGAGCGCATCCTGCCCAGCCTGGAGCAGGAGGGTCTCGGCGACGGAGTGGCAGTGACGCCGGTGGAGCTGCCGCCATGATCCGTCTGCGCGGGGTGACGCGCTGCTTCCAGCTTGGCGAGCAGCAGGTGCTGGGGCTGGACCGCGTCGATCTCGAGGTCGGCGCTGGCGAGTACCTGTCGGTAATGGGGCCATCCGGCTCGGGCAAGTCCACCTTGCTCAACGTGCTCGGCCTGCTGGATGTTCCGGATGCCGGCGAGTACTGGCTTAACGACGAGCCCACCGCCGCCCTCGACGAGGTGCGCCGTGCGCAGCTGCGCAGCCGCCACATCGGTTTCGTGTTCCAGTCCTACCACCTGATCCCGCGCCTCACCGCGCTGGAGAACATCGAGCTGCCGATGCTGCTGGCGGGCATCGAGCCGGGCGAACGGCGGCGGCGTAGTGGCGAACTGGTGGAGAGACTGAGCCTGGGCGATCGGGTCGCACATCGCCCGGCCGAGCTGTCCGGCGGCCAGCGCCAGCGCGTGGCCATCGCCCGCGCCATGGTCATGCATCCGGCGCTGCTGCTGGCCGACGAGCCCACCGGCAATCTCGACAGTTACTCCGGCGCCGAGGTGGTGACCCTGCTCGAGGAGTTCAACGACGAGGGCCTGACCCTGCTGGTGGTGACTCACGACGCCAGCCTCGGCGCCCGCGCCCGGCGTAGCCTGCGCATGCGGGATGGGCGCATCGTCGCCGATAGCGCGCAGCCGGGAGCGGGCTGATGCGCGCCGCCGATGCCGTCGCCCTGTGGTTCGGCGCCCTGCGTGGGCACCGCTCGCGCAGCCTGATGCTGCTGCTGGCGATCGGCATCGGCGTGCTCGCGGTGATCCTGCTTACCGGGCTGGCCCAGGGTGCGCGGACTTTCGTCCTCGGCGAGTTCTCCCTGCTCGGCCGCAACACCCTGATCGTCCTGCCCGGGCGCAAGGAAACCACCGGCGGCGTGCCGCCACTGACCGGCCTGGCGCCGCGCGACCTGACCCTGCAGGATGCCGAGGCCGTGGCCCGCCTGCCGGCGGTGCGCCGGGTCGCGCCGCTGCAGGCTGGGCTGATCGAGGTCAGCAGTGGCGGGCGCAGCCGGGAGGCCTTCGTCCTCGGCACCAGCCGCGCCTTCTTCGCCCTGCGCCAGCTCGAGGTCAGCCAGGGCCAGCTGCTGCCGGAGCTGCCGCTGGAGCAGCCCGAGGCGGTCTGCCTGATCGGTACCAAGCTGCGGCGGGAGCTGTTCGGCAGCCGCCCGGCGCTGGGTGAGTGGTTGCGCGCCGGCGACCGTCGTTTCCGGGTGATCGGTATCCTCGCGGAGCGCGGCGAATCGCTGGGCATGGACTTCGCCGAGTTGCTGGTGATCCCGGTGGCCAGTGCCCAGGCGCTGTTCTACCGCGAGGGGCTGTTTCGCCTGTTCGCCGAGGTGCGCAGCCCGGCGTGGCTGGAGCCGGGCAAGCGGCAGATCCGCGGGCTGCTCGCCGAACGCCATGAAGGCGAGGAGGACGTCACCCTGATCAGTCAGGACTCCATGCTGGCGGCCTTCGACGACATTCTCGGCGTGCTGTCCCTGGCGCTGGCCGGAATTGCCGCGATCAGCCTGCTGGTGGCCGGCGTGCTGATCATGAACGTCACCTGGATCGCGGTCAGCCAGCGCACCGAGGAGATCGGTCTGCTCAAGGCGCTCGGTGCCACCCCGGCGCAGGTGCGCCTGCTGTTCGTCGGCGAGGCGGCGCTGCTGGCCCTGGCCGGCGGCCTCGCCGGCCTGCTGCTGGGCGAGCTGCTGCTGTGGCTCGGCCGCCTGCTGTGGGACTTTCCGCTGGCGGCGCCCTGGTGGGCGCGCGGCGGCGCGTTGCTGCTGGCGTTCGCCGCCGCGTTGCTGTTCGCCTGGCTGCCGGCAGCGCGCGCCGCACGCCTTGAGCCGGTGGCGGCACTGCGCCCGCCGGGGGCGCGCTGATGCGCCTGCGCGACGGCCTGCAGCTGACCGCCGGCGCACTGCTCGGCCGGCCGCTGCGCAGCCTGCTGACCCTGCTCGGCGTGGCCATCGGCATCGCCGCGGTGGCGCTGCTCACCGCCATCGGCGAAGGCCTGCGCTTCTACATGCTGGATACCTTCTCGCAGTTCGGCACGCGCATCGTCGCCATCCATCCCGGGCGCACCCAGACCGGCGGCATCGGCGGCCTGCTGGCCAGCGCCAGGCCATTGACCGTGGCCGACGCCGAGGCCCTGCGCGGCCTGGGCCACATCGAGGCGGTGGTGCCGATCATCCAGGGCAGTGGTGCGATCTGCTTTGGCCTGCGCAGCCGCAGCAGCGACATCCTCGGCGCCGGTCATCAGCTGGCCGAGGCCTGGCGCTTCCGCCTGGCCCTCGGCCAGTTCCTGCCGCCCGCGCGTGACGGCCGCTCGCCGCCGCAGGCGGTGCTCGGCCACAAGCTGCGCGTCGAACTGTTCGGCGCCGCCAATCCGCTCGGCGAGCTGGTGCGCATCGGCGGCACGCGCTTCCGGGTGGTCGGGGTGATGGCGGAGAAGGGGCAGATGCTCGGCTTCGATCTCGACGACGTGGCCTACGTCCCGGTGGACTGGGCCGAGAGCCTGTTCAACCGTGAGGGACTGATGGAAATCAACGTGACGTACCGCCCGGCCACCACCTCGGCGGCGCTGTCTCGGCAGATCCGCCAGACGCTGATCGAGCGCCACGGCGCCGAGGACTTCAGCCTGACCACCCAGGACGAGATGCTCGCCAGCCTCGACCGCATCCTCGCCATTCTCAGCGCGGCGGTGGCCGGCCTCGGCGGCATCTCCCTGCTCGTCGGTGCGGTCGGCATCCTCACCATCATGACCACCACGGTGAGCGAGCGCACCGCCGAGATCGGCCTGCTTTGCGCCCTCGGCGCCCGCCCGCGGCAGGTGCTCGGCCTGTTCCTCGCCGAGGCCGTGCTGCTGTCGCTGGCCGGCGGTCTGCTCGGCCTGCTGCTGCTGGCGGTGCTGCTCGGCGCCCTGCACCTGGCCGTGCCGGATCTGCCGCTGCGTCCGCAGCCGCTGTTCCTCCTGCTGGCCCTGCTGCTTTCGGCGCTGGTCGGTATCCTCGCCGGTCTCGCTCCGGCTCGCCATGCCGCCCACCTGCACCCGGTGGATGCGTTGCGCAGCGAGTGAACAGGTTCGGAGGTGACAGATCCCGTTACAGAGCCCGAGCGCAAGAGTGTGACTTTACCGCCGCCGCCGTTGTCGGTTAGAACACCCAAAAACGTCCGCGGCCACAAGCCTGGTGGGCGCACCAAACAACGGTTCGGAGAGCTGATCGTGAAAGAGCCCGTGCAGAAGAAAGAGACCCTGGAGAATGCCGACGAGGCGCTGAGCAACATCGTCGAGGGCTTCAAGCGCTTTCGCCGCGAAGTGTTCCCCGCTCAGCAAGAACTGTTCAAGAAGCTCGCTACCGCGCAGAACCCGCGCGCCATGTTCATCACCTGCGCCGACTCGCGCATCGTTCCCGAGCTGATCACCCAGAGCTCGCCGGGCGACCTGTTCGTCACGCGCAACGTCGGCAACGTGGTGCCGCCCTACGGCCAGATGAACGGCGGCGTATCCACCGCCATCGAATACGCGGTGGTCGCCCTGGGGGTGCGCCACATCATCATTTGCGGCCACTCCGATTGTGGCGCGATGAAGGCGGTGCTCGCCCCGCAGTCGCTGGAAAGCATGCCCACGGTAAAGGGCTGGCTGCGGCACGCCGAGGTTGCGCGCACCGTGGTGGAGCAGAATTTCGCCCGCTGCGACTGCGGCCAGGAGCACCTGGAGCTGCTCACCGAGGAAAACGTGGTGGCCCAGCTCAACCACCTGCTGACCCATCCCTCGGTGGCGGCGCGGGTGGCCAGCGGCCAGCTGTTCATCCATGGCTGGGTCTACGACATCGAGAGCTGCAACATCATCGCCTACGATGCGGAAAGCGGCCGCTTCCTGCCACTCGACGGCGCGGTGGTGCCGATGGCCACCCCGCGCTCGCGCTTCAACCTGCCGGGCTGAGTCAGCTCGCGGCGTCAGTGGGCCAGCTGCAGCTCGATGCCCAGCTGGTGCGACAGACATGGCCAGGCGTGCTCCTGCCGCGCCTCGGCCAGCTGCGCGCGATAGCGAGCCACTGAATCGCCGCTGAAAATGCGCTCATCCTGCAGCGTGTCGCTGGCCTCATAGACGGCCGCGTCGAGCTGGTTGGCCAATGGCTCGCCGATCAGCTGGTGCGCCACCAGATTGGCCACCGTGGTATCCAGCGGGATCAGCGGCTGGCCGAAATGGACGATGTAGCGGTCGTTGACCTCCTCCACCAGGCGATGGACCAGATAGGCCTCGCCCAGCGTGGCGGCCAGGCCCTGGTACTCCTGCATGAACGGCGGCGGGCTGAGCAGGAACTTCGCGGCCTGGCGCAGCACCGGCGTGATCTGCGCGTCGAGGCCGGCCGCGCTCGCCACTTCGGCCGCGGCTTCCACCTGCGCCGGCACCCTCTCGATGTAAGCCTGCACGAAGCGCAGCAGCACCCCCGGCGCATCCTCCGCGGGCAGGCGGATGGAGCTGTGCAGCTTGTCGATCCGCGCTGCGAGGTCGGCGACCAGAGGGGAATGGTCGACTTGGTGTTGCAGGGCCGAGTCGATGCGCTCACGCAGGGCGGTGATGTTCATGGATGAGGTGCTCCGTCGAGCAGGGAAAGTGGCGTAATGGTGGCACAGCAGCCATGCCGCCGGTTGATCTGCGGCAAGCTGAAGACTTCTCATTCGGGTGATCAGCCCCGGCCGTATGCGCGGGCATCCATGGGCTCGCTGGCCAGTCTTCGATGCCTGTCTATACTCGAATTGTCAGGTGTGCACTGAAGGAGCCGGCAGCCGTTTGAGCGGGGTAGCGTTCGGCGGTGGTGGTCAGCAGTTTCGACGCCGATTCCTCCCTTGGCGCAGGCAAGAAGCCGGCGGAATAAAACAAGAAAGAAGGGGACCCGGAATGTCGCGACATCCGCGTGTGTGGCTGGGAGCCATCCTTTGCCTGGCGATACTGCCGGCACAGGCGTCCTGGACAGTGAACATGAATCCAGGCGCCACCGAGGTCAGCCGTTCGGTGTTCGACCTGCACATGACCATCTTCTGGATCTGCGTGATCATCGGCGTGGTGGTTTTCGGCGCCATGTTCTGGTCGATGCTCATGCACCGCCGCAGCCAGGGGCAGCAGCCGGCGCAGTTCCACGAACATACCTGGGTGGAAATCCTCTGGACCATCGTGCCCTTCGCCATCCTCGTGCTGATGGCGGTACCGGCGACCCGCACCCTGCTCGACATCTATGACACCGCCGAATCGGACCTGGATATCCAGGTCACCGGTCACCAGTGGAAGTGGCACTACAAGTACCTCGGCCAGGACGTCGAGTTCTTCAGCAACCTCGCCACCCCGCGCGCGCAGATCGACAACCAGGCCCCCAAGGACGAGCACTACCTGCTCGAGGTGGACAACCCGCTGGTGGTGCCGGTCGGCGCCAAGGTGCGCTTCCTGGTCACCGCTACCGACGTGATCCACTCCTGGTGGGTGCCGGCGCTGGCGGTGAAGAAGGACGCCATCCCCGGCTTCGTCAACGAGGCGTGGACGCGCATCGAGCAGCCCGGCATCTACCGCGGCCAGTGCACCGAGCTGTGCGGCAAGGACCACGGCTTCATGCCGGTGGTGGTGGAGGCCAAGGCCCCCGCGGACTTCGCCCTCTGGCTGGCCGAGCGCAAGGCCGAGGCACTCAAGGCCAAGGAGCTGACCGGCAAACAATGGACCTTCGAGGAGCTGATGGCGCGCGGCGAGAAGGCCTACCTGACCACCTGCGCCGCCTGCCACCAGCCCGGCGGCGAGGGCCTGCCGCCGATGTTCAAGCCGCTCAAGGGTTCGCCGATCGCCACCGGGCCGAAGGAAGGCCACCTGTCCATCGTGCTCAACGGCAAGCCAGGCACCGCCATGGCCGCCTTCGGCAAGCAGCTGTCCGAGGTCGACCTGGCCGCGATCATCACCTACGAACGCAACGCCTGGGGCAACAACACCGGCGACATGGTCACGCCGCAGGACATAGTGGCGTTCAAGCAGGCACAGGAGTGACGGACATGAGCGCAGTGATCGACTCGCACCCGCATGGCCATGTCCACGGCCCGGCCAAAGGGCTGATGCGCTGGGTGCTGACCACCAACCACAAGGACATCGGCACGCTGTACCTGGTGTTCAGCTTCGCCATGTTCCTGTTCGGCGGCAGCATGGCCATGGTCATCCGCGCCGAGCTGTTCCAGCCCGGCCTGCAGATCGTCCAGCCGGAATTCTTCAACCAGATGACCACCATGCACGGCCTGGTCATGGTGTTCGGCGCGGTGATGCCGGCCTTCGTCGGCCTGGCCAACTGGATGATCCCGCTGATGATCGGCGCGCCGGACATGGCCCTGCCGCGCATGAACAACTTCAGTTTCTGGCTGCTGCCGGCGGCCTTCGGCCTGATGGCCAGCACCTTGTTCATGGAGGGCGGCGGCCCCAACTTCGGCTGGACCTTCTACGCGCCGCTGTCGACCACCTACGCGCCGGAAAGCGTCACCTTCTTTATCTTCGCCGTGCACCTGATGGGCATCAGCTCGATCATGGGCGCGATCAACGTGATCGCCACCGTGCTCAACCTGCGCGCGCCGGGGATGACCCTGATGCAGATGCCGCTGTTCGTGTGGACCTGGCTGATCACCGCCTTCCTGCTGATCGCGGTGATGCCGGTGCTGGCCGGGGTGGTGACCATGATGCTGATGGACATCCACTTCGGCACCAGCTTTTTCAGTGCCGCCGGCGGCGGCGACCCGGTGCTGTTCCAGCACGTGTTCTGGTTCTTCGGCCACCCGGAGGTGTACATCATGATCCTGCCCGCCTTCGGCGCGGTCAGTGCGATCATCCCGACCTTCAGCCGCAAGCCGCTGTTCGGCTACACCTCGATGGTCTACGCCACCGGCGCCATCGCCTTCCTGTCGTTCATCGTCTGGGCCCACCACATGTTCACCGTCGGTATCCCGCTGACCGGTGAGCTGTTCTTCATGTACGCCACCATGCTGATCGCCGTGCCCACCGGGGTGAAGGTGTTCAACTGGGCGAGCACCATGTGGCGTGGCTCGCTGAGCTTCGAGGCGCCGATGCTGTTCGCCGTGGCCTTCGTCATCCTGTTCACCATCGGCGGCTTCTCCGGGCTGATGCTGGCCATCGCCCCGGCCGACTTCCAGTACCACGACACCTACTTCGTGGTGGCGCACTTCCACTACGTGCTGGTGCCGGGGGCGATCTTCGGCATCTTCGCCTCGGCCTACTACTGGCTGCCGAAGTGGACCGGGCACATGTACGACGAGACCCTGGCCCGGCTGCACTTCTGGCTGAGCTTCGTCGGCATGAACCTGGCCTTCTTCCCCATGCACTTCGTCGGCCTGGCCGGCATGCCGCGGCGCATCCCCGACTACAACCTGATGTTCGCCAACTTCAACATGGTGTCCAGCATCGGCGCCTTCCTGTTCGGCGCCACCCAGCTGCTGTTCCTGTTCATCGTCATCAAGTGCGTGCGCGGCGGCCCGGTCGCGGCGGCCAAGCCGTGGGATGGCGCCCACGGCCTGGAGTGGACGCTGCCCTCGCCGGCGCCCTACCACACCTTCCAGACCCCGCCGCAAGTGGACGAGCGCAGCCGGCTGCACTGAACTTCGCGGTGTGGGCCGGCGGCCCACCGATGACCACGCGGGTGGGCTGCGGTCCGCCCTGGGGGAGAGCGCCATGAACGACGCATTGCCGATCCACCGCCTGGTCACCCGCCTGCTGGTGGTGGTGGTGGCCATGTTCGGTTTCGGCTTCGCCCTGGTGCCGCTGTACGACGTGATGTGCCAGGCCTTCGGCATCAACGGCAAGACCGCCGGGGCCTATGCGGGCGTGCAGACGGTGGACGAGGCGCGCACGGTGCGCGTGCAGTTCCTCGCCACCAATGCCGCCGGCATGACCTGGAGCTTCGCGCCGCAGCAGGACGAGCTGAGCGTGCATCCGGGAGCCAGCAACCAGATGCTGTTCGTCGCCCACAACCCGACGCAGCGGCCGATGACCGCCCAGGCCGTGCCCAGCGTGGCGCCGAGCAAGGCGGCGGCGTTCTTCCACAAGACCGAGTGCTTCTGCTTCACCCAGCAGGTGCTGCAGCCGGGCGAGCGCATCGAGATGCCGGTGCGCTTCATCGTCGACCGCGACCTGCCGAAGGACGTCCAGCACCTGACCCTGGGTTACACGCTGTTCGACATCACCGAGCAAAAGCCGCCGCTGGCCCAGCACTAGCGCGACGGCAGGAGAGCAACAATGGCCAGCCACGAGCAATACTACGTTCCGGAACAGAGCAAGTGGCCGATCATCGCCAGCATCGGTTTGCTGGTGACCGTGGTCGGCCTCGGCACCTGGTTCAACGACCTCAAGGCGGCCCGTGCCGACTCCACCGGCCCGCTGGTGTTCTTCGTCGGCGCGCTGCTGCTGGCGTACATGCTGTTCGGCTGGTTCGGCAACGTCATCCGCGAGAGCCGCAGCGGCCTGTACAGCGGGCAGATGGACCGCTCGTTCCGCTGGGGCATGCGCTGGTTCATCTTCTCCGAAGTGATGTTCTTCGCCGCCTTCTTCGGCGCGCTGTTCTACCTGCGGGTGTTCGTCGGCCCCTGGCTGGACGGCGCGGGCGACAAGGGCATCAGTGCCATGCTGTGGCCGGACTTCCAGTTCAGCTGGCCGCTGCTGAACACCCCGGATCCCAAGACCTACCCGGCGCCGCAGGGGATCATCGACCCCTGGCACCTGCCGCTGATCAACACCGTGCTGCTGGTGACCTCCAGCTTCACCCTGACCTTCGCCCACCACGCCCTGCGCCACGACAAGCGCGGCGCGCTCAAGGCCTGGCTGGCGCTGACCGTGCTGCTCGGCGCGGCCTTCCTGGTGCTGCAGGCCGAGGAGTATGTGCATGCCTACACCGAGCTGGACCTGACCCTGCGCTCGGGCGTCTACGGCGCGACTTTCTTCATGCTCACCGGCTTCCACGGCGCCCACGTCACCATCGGCGCGCTGATGCTGCTGGTGATGCTGATCCGCATCCTGCGCGGGCACTTCGCGCCGGCGCAGCACTTCGGCTTCGAGGCGGCCAGCTGGTACTGGCACTTCGTCGACGTGGTCTGGGTCGGCCTGTTCGTCTTTGTCTACGTGCTGTGACGGCGGCGCGATGGCCGGCATGGCGAGTCTGGCCGCGCGGAGGCGTGTGGCGCACTTTCGCCCCGGCTGGCTGCCGAGCCTGCTGGTGCTGGCGCTGCTGCCCCTGCTGATCGGCCTCGGCTGCTGGCAACTGCAGCGCGCCGAGGACAAGCGCGCGCTGCTGGCCGAGCAGGCCGCGCAGGCCCAGGCACCGGCGCTGAGTCTGCTCGAGCTGGAGTCCGCGGGCCGGCCGGCCTTTCGCCGCGTGCGTCTGGCCGGCCACTTCGATGGCCGGCACAGCCTGCTGCTGGACAATCGCCTGCGCGGCGGACGGGTCGGCGTCGAGCTGCTGCAACCGTTCTTCGACCGCTCCAGCGCGCGCTGGGTGCTGCTCAATCGCGGCTGGCTGCCCTGGCCGGACCGGCGTACGCCACCGGCGTTCGAGACGCCGGACGGCGAGCTGCAGCTGCTGGCCACGGTCTACCGCTCGCCCGGCAGTCGCTTCCTGCTCGGCGCCGCGGCGCCAGGCGAAGGCTGGCCGCGGCTGGTCAACGCGGCGGACGCCGCCGTGCTGTGGGACGAGCTGGGCCGCGCAGGGCTGGCCGACGAGCTGCGTCTGCAGCCGGGGCCGGCCAGCTATGTCGGCGACTGGCCGCTGGTGGCCATGGGCCCGGAAAAGCATCTGGGCTACGCGGTGCAGTGGTTCGCCCTGGCGGCGACCCTGCTGGGATTGTTTGTTTGGTTCGGCGTGCAGCAGGCACGGGAGGTGCGCGATGGGCTCCACTCTGACACTTGAACCGGTTGCGCGACGCCCAGGTCGCGGGCGCTGGCAGCTGCTCGGCCTGCTGGCCGTGGTGATCGTCCCGATGCTGCTGGCCAGCGCCATGTACCGCTGGCAGTTCTGGGTTCCGCAGACCCGCAGCTATCACGGCGAGCTGATCGCCACCGGGCAGACCCCGGCCGATCTCGGCGTGGCCGGCGATTGGGGCGACGCGGTGGACGACGAGCAGTCGCGCTGGCAGCTGTTGGTGACCAGTGCCGACGACTGTCGCGCCGACTGTCGTGAGCTGGTCTACCTGGCACGGCAGATCCATATCGGCCTGGGTCGCGAGGCCGCGCGCGCCGGGCATGCGCTTGCCCGGAGTGCGGCACTGCCGGCCGACTATGCCGCCGAGCTACGGACGGCCTATCCCCAGCTGCGTCTGCTGGAGCTGGATGCCGAGCGCTATCCCGAGGAGGGCGCCCAGCTGTGGCTGGTCGATCCGCACGGCAATCTGGTGCTGCGCTACCCGGCCGGCAGCAACGGCAAGCAGATTCTCGAGGACCTGCGCTACCTGCTGAAGATTTCCCAGATCGGTTGACGGGGCGATATCCGCGCAGGCTGGCCCACGCCTGCTAGATTCAAGACAGGGGCGGGAAATGCAGGGGGAGCGTTTGCTGCGCCGGCCATTGCTCAGCTGTGCAGGATCCAGGGGAGGAACTGCCATGGCGCCAACCACAAGACCGGGCTACCGGCTCGCCCTGTGTGCCACCGCGCTGGCTCTGCTGGTGGTGATGCTCGGCGCCTATACCCGCCTGACCCACGCCGGCCTCGGCTGCCCGGACTGGCCGGGCTGCTACGGCTTCATTGGTGTGCCGCAGAACGAGGCGCAGCTGGCCCATGCCGAACGGCATTTCCCCGAGGCCCCGGTGGAGGCGCAGAAGGGCTGGAACGAGATGGTCCACCGTTATTTTGCCGGCAGCCTGGGCCTGCTGATCGCCGTCCTCGCCGCCCAGGCCATCCGCCGCGGCGGGCGCGACGGCCAGCCGCTGAAGCTGCCGCTGGCACTGCTGGCGCTGGTGCTGGTGCAGGCCGCCTTCGGCATGTGGACGGTGACCCTCAAGCTGTGGCCGCAGGTGGTCAGTGCCCATCTGCTCGGCGGCTTCGCCACCCTCAGCCTGTTGTTCCTGCTCAGCCTGCGCCTGTCCGGCGCACTGCCGCCGCTGGCGGGCGTCCTGCCGCAGCTGCGCGCCCTGGCGGCGCTGGCGCTGGTCGTGGTGATCGGCCAGATCGCCCTGGGCGGTTGGGTCAGCAGCAACTATGCGGCGGTGGCCTGCGTCGACCTGCCCACCTGCCACGGCGAGTGGTGGCCGGCGACGGACTTCGCCAACGGCTTCCATCTGACCCAGCACATCGGCCCCAACTATCTCGGCGGTCAGCTCGACAGCGAGGCCCGCACCGCCATCCACCTCAGCCATCGTCTCGGTGCCGTGCTGGTCAGCCTGCTGCTGCTGGTGCTGGCCGTGCAGCTGCTGCGCCACGGCCGGTCGCGCCTGGCCGGCCTGCTGCTGCTGGCGCTGCTGGCGCAGGTCAGCCTGGGCGTAGCCAACGTGCTGTTGCACCTGCCGCTGGCCGTGGCGCTGGCGCACAACCTTGGCGGCGCGGCGCTGCTGCTGGTGCTGGTGCTGATCAACTACCGGCTGCGGGTGCCGGTGGCGCTGAAGGTGGATAGCGGCCTGCGCCTGGTCGCCCGCGGCAGCCTGCGCCGGGTGGGCTAGCCGCTGAGAACAACAACGGGAGAGGGATCGCCATGACCACGCTGGTACACGAGCGCCAGGCCCACGCCGGCTGGCGCGACTATCTGGAGCTGACCAAACCCAAGGTGGTGGTGCTGATGCTGATCACCGCGCTGGTCGGCATGTTCCTCGCCACCGATGGCGGCGTGCCCTGGCGCGTGCTGCTGTTCGGCAACCTCGGCATCGGCCTGTGCGCTGGCGCGGCGGCGGCGGTCAATCACGTGGTGGACCGGCGCATCGACGCGATCATGGCGCGCACCCGCCTGCGTCCGCTGGTGGCCGGGCGCGTCTCGCCACGCGCGGCGCTGGCCTTTGCCCTGCTGTTGGCGCTGGCCGGGCAGGCGCTGCTGCTGGCCTTCACCAATGCGCTCACCGCTTGGCTGACCCTGGCCTCGCTGCTCGGCTATGCGGCGCTGTACACCGGCTTTCTCAAGCGTGCCACCCCGCAGAACATCGTCATCGGCGGCCTGGCCGGCGCGGCGCCGCCGCTGCTCGGCTGGACCGCGGTCACCGGCCAGCTGGACGCCGAGGCGCTGCTGCTGGTGCTGATCATCTTCGCCTGGACGCCGCCGCACTTCTGGGCGCTGGCCATCCACCGCAAGGACGACTACGCCAGGGCGGAGATCCCCATGCTGCCGGTGACCCACGGCGAGCACTACACCAAGCTGCACATCCTGCTCTACACGCTGATCCTGTTCGCCGTCAGCCTGTTGCCTTTCGTCATCCACATGAGCGGGCCGCTGTACCTGGTCGGCGCCGTGCTGCTCGGTGCGCGTTTCCTCGACTGGGCCTGGGCGCTGTACCGTGACAGCCGCGCGCAGGCCGCGATCAAAACCTTCAAATACTCCATTACCTACCTGTTCGCCCTGTTCATCGTGCTGCTGGCGGATCATTATTTGCCCCCCAGTCTGCTGAACCTGAGTCCATGACCCGCATCCACAAGACCGTTCTCGTCCTCGTCGCCGGCATTGCCCTGGTGCTCGGCCTCACCGTCAGCAAGGTGCTCAACGCGCCGTCGCAGAGCGATCCGGCGGCGCTGGCCGACGCCGGCATCGTCCTGCTGCCGCAGAGCCGCGCGCTGCCGGCGCTGACCCTGAGCGACGAGAACGGCCAGCCGCAGGCCGTGGACCAGCTCAAGGGCCGCTGGACCCTGCTGTTCTTCGGCTATACCTTCTGCCCGGACATCTGCCCGACCACCCTGGCCGAGCTGCGCCAGCTGAAGAGCCAGCTGGCGCCGGAGGCGCTGGCCCGCCTGCAGGTGACCATGGTTAGCATCGACCCCC
This sequence comes from Geopseudomonas aromaticivorans, assembly GCF_019097855.1. Classification (GTDB taxonomy): domain Bacteria; phylum Pseudomonadota; class Gammaproteobacteria; order Pseudomonadales; family Pseudomonadaceae; genus Geopseudomonas; species Geopseudomonas aromaticivorans. The sequence continues at coordinate 463 of NZ_JAHRGL010000028.1, read as the reverse complement.
ACCGCGATACGCCGGCGCAGCTCAAGCAGTATCTCGGCTACTACAAGGCCGGCTACAGCGGCCTGACCGGCGAGCTGACGGACATCCAGACGCTGGCCAACGCAGTGAGCATTCCCTTCATTCCCGGTGACACCAGCCGCGAGCACTACACCGTCGACCACAGCGGCAATCTCGCCGTGATCGGTCCGGACGGCCGCCAGCGTGGCTTCATCCGCGCGCCGCTGAACGTCGCCAAGCTGGCGGTACAGCTGCCGGTGCTGCTCAAGCAGGAGTGAGGATGGGGTAGGGTGGACAACGGCGCAGCCTTGTCCACCAGCGTGCGATTCATGGTGGAAAATCGTATGCGATCCATAAACCCCACCTGCCCATCAGCGGGTTAGCGGTTTACTGTGGCATCTCTGACGAGCAGTTCCACGGCAGCAGGGCTTCGTAGTCTGCTACTGAGGAAGCGTGCGGCAGTCGC
>NZ_JAHRGL010000027.1 GCF_019097855.1 Geopseudomonas aromaticivorans | reverse complement strand
GCGGGTCTGTTTGCGTTTGCCGGCGTACTCCGCATCGGCGAAGGACAGTTGCTTCATGCAAGGGGGGCTCCAGAGGGACTGGCGGCTATTTCACCAGATCGGGAAGTGTTTTTCAGACCTTCCCTAAGAGACTAAAATATTGGCCACCCAAGAAATATCCGATTCACGCAAACATGCATCCGTTACCTGCAACCTGCACTTAGGGAGGTCTGAAATAGCCTTGGCTGCCGTCTTCGTCCTACCCGGCAAGCAACTCTATTCCTTGCCCTGCACGGGCTCCCTGTGGGCTGCTGCCCAGATCACGGACGCCCCTCGCCTGCCATCAGCAGTCGTTTACGCATAATCCAGAGGTTCGACGGGGCAAACAGGGTGACCAATTGGGCCGTGCTCTTCGCCACCCCACGGAAACGCATCTTGGTGTAGCCAAACTGGCACTTGATCACCCGGAGCGAATGTTCAACCTTGGCTCGCGTCTGGGCCTTAGCCTTCTCTATCTGGCGAATAAGGCGCCCGAGCAGGCTGCGCTTGCCCAGCGGCTTGTAGGTACTGCAGCGAGCGGCAACCGACCAGATGACCTTGCGCCCCTCATGCTCGGCGCGTTTTTCAACGCCGGTATAGTCGGCGTCAGCGCAGACATACGGCTCTTCGCCGTGCAGCAGTATGTCGACATAGGTGACATCTGCCGCGTTGGCTGCCGTGCGATCACGCTGTGCACCAGGCCGGAATCGTCCGCCGATGTGCACCCTCATGCCGAAGTAGTACTGGTTGCCCTTCTTGGTCTGGTACATCACCGGATCGCGCTTGCCGTCCTTGTTCTTGGTCGAGCTGGATGCATGGATGATGGTTGCGTCGACGATGCTGCCCTGGCGCAACAACAGGTCGCGCTCGCCCAGATAGCCATTGATGACCTCCAGGATCTGGTTGGCCAGGTCGTGCCTTTCCAGCAGACGACGGAAGTTGAGGATGGTGGTTTCGTACGGAGTCCGATCTAGGTGCAGTCCAGCGAAGTGGCGCAGGATCGCAACCTCGTAGAGGGCTTCCTCCATCGCCGGATCGCTGTAGCCGAACCAGCTCTTCATGAGGTGCACACGCAGCATGGCAGCCAATGGAAAGGCTGGACGCCCACCTTCGCCTCTCGGGTAGTACGGCTCGATCAACACCATCAGCGCCTGCCACGGCACGACCCGATCCATTTCGATCAGGAAGCGCTCACGGCGGGGCTGCTTGCGCTTGCCGGCGTACTTGGCATCGGCGAAGGACAGCTGTTTCATGCAAGGGGCCCCAGTGAGCTGGCGGGCTATTTCACCAAGTCGGGAAGTGTTTTTCAGAACCTCCCCAGACGGAGAGATCAGCTTCCTCATCCGCAGACACCGAGGCCCTCAATCTCAAACCGTGTTCAGTGGCGTATTGACCCTATCCCCTGCTGGTACCGAACCCCCGCTGACGATCCCCATAGGACTTTGTAGCCACCTTGCATAGGTAGCTGGCTCGACGGAAAAGATCAGGCAGACGAGCCAGACCACGGGGCTTCTTGCGACGAAAAGCGCGTGCACCAGGCCACCATGCCTCTCTTCGAAATTCATCGTCCTCGCCAGGCTGACTTTCCGCACAAGCTCTGGAAGCGTCGTGCCGGTTGATTCGGTATTCAGCATTCTCTGGAATATTCACCAACCCTACGACCTGGTCGACTGACAGCCCCAGCGCACTGGCCCAGGCGTCTTCCATTCGTCGAATGTTGTTGATTTTCTCGGAGCGCAACCTTCCTACCGTGTAGTAGGCATCCCGGTTGAGCAGAATCAGCACGTGGTAATGGGGCCTGCCTCCCTGCGGAATCTCTCTAGACCAGACGTACCGCACCTTGCAGCCACGAGCGTATCCACGTTCACCCACCTTGCCCTGGTGGTACTTGATCCTCCTCGTGAAGGACTCGAAGAACCGGCTGATGACCTGGTTGGTATAGGCGTAGTCAGGCAGATCGACTCCCTGGGGTAGCCTGAGATCCACCCTGAATGCCAGCACCCTCGGGTACTCAGCCATGGCCAGCTCGATGGTGTGCTTGAGATCGGACAGGTACTCACGGATGAAGGGCCCCTTGTCGAGCATCACGGGTAGGCCATCGTAGGTCGAATCGTAGTGCAGGCTGAGATTGTTGTTATCGGGATGACGGAGCCGGTAGCGCTGGAGGGTATTGGTATCGTTGAACATGGTTATGATCTCTCAGTGGTGAGTTTCATAATCAAGGTCAGCAGTGTTCTTTTTTACTCAGCCCCCTTGCCTGCCTGATCACCCTCGATGGATGTCTGACGGTGTAGTCCACGGTGAAGGGGTATCTGGTCCTGCCTGCGTACAAGGTCTGGTTGGCCCTGGTGGCAGACTGCGGTGGATCCGTCGCGTACGAACCCTTCGGGTAGTAAGGACTAGTAAAAGCATACTACTGGCACCGCAAGTGACTCGCCCGACCAGCTCGGGAAAAACACAGCCGACCACCAAGCCGCAGCGGCATTTTTTGCTGGAGCTGCATTCCGGAAAAAAACCAGAGCGCGGCTCACTGGGCAGAGCTGCCTGACCAGACCCAGCCGGGGCGATGGGGAGCAGCATCGCCTCGGCAGTCTGGCGAGCGCCGATCAACCTGAAGCAGCCAGCCGGCATAGGCGCCATGACCAGCCGTAGCCAGTCATGGCGCTCATGGTCGGTTCTAGCTGACCACGCTCAGGTGGCCGGCGGAACGCGCAGTAGCCCCCTCTGCCAAGTCGCGCTCCTCAATCCTGGCCAGGATCCAGTCGTGCACCTCGCTGTCGACCCAGCCGACACAGCGGTCGCCCAATGAGACGGGCTTCGGGAAGCTGCCTTCCCCTGCGGATTTCGGAGCATCGTGACCGGCCATTTCGGTTGATCGTGACCGGTCATTTCGCTAACGCGTGACCGCTCATTTCGGTAGCAACGTGACCGATTTTCCGCCTGCTCCGAAACAGGCGGTCACGGCTTACCGAAATCGCCGGTCACGGCTTAGCGAAAGCCGTCCCCTGCGTTGCGCATGACCTGACGCGACCGTCACCCTCGCCCGATTTCGGGAGACGAGGGATGGCGGCGCCGCGAGTAGCCATGCGAAACATCAAAGAATGTCTGCGCCTCAAGCTCGAGGCCGGTTTATCCCACGAGAAGATCGCCCGCGCCTTGCAGTTGTCCAAAGGCGTGGTCAGCAAATACGTCACGGCGGCGCGCGTGGCGGGGCTGGACTGGCCTGCGTTGGCGGCCATGGATGAGGCCGCGTTGGCAGCTGCCTTGTTTCCGCCGGCACCGTCGGGCAAGACGCGCGGTGAGCGGGTGCTGCCGGACGTGCTGAGCATCCACCGCGAGCTGCGCCGCAAGGGCGTCACCTTGCAACTGCTGTGGGAGGAATATCTCGCCGCGCATCCCGGCCAGCCGACCTACCGCTATACCCAGTTCGTCGAGCACTACCGGCGTTACGCCCAGACGCTCAAACGTTCGATGCGCCAAGTGCACCGTGCGGGCGAGAAGCTGTTCATCGACTATGCCGGCCCGACGTTGCCGGTGGTCGATCCGGCCACCGGCGAAATCCGCCGGGCGCATATCTTCGTCGCCGCCCTGGGCGCCTCGAATTACACCTATGCCTGCGCGACGCCGGGTGAAACCCAGGTGGACTGGCTGACCGCGTTGGGCCAGGCACTCAGCTACTTCGGCGGCGTGCCGGAGATGGTCGTGCCGGACAATCCGCGCGCCCTAGTCGCGCTGCCGGATCGCTACGAGCCGGGCCTGAACCGGGCGGCACTGGAGTGCGCGCGCCATTACGACACCGTGATGCTGCCGGCCCGGCCGCGCAAACCCCAGGACAAGGCCAAGGCCGAGGTGGCGGTGCAGGTGGTCGAGCGCTGGATCATGGCGCGCCTGCGCCACCGGCAGTTCTTCAGCCTGCATGCGCTCAACCAGGCCATCGCCGAACTGCTGGAGGATCTGAATCGACGTCCGTTCAAGCGCCTCGACGGCTGCCGGCGCGACTGGTTCGAGCGCCTGGATCGCCCGGCCTTGCGAGCGTTGCCGGAGCATCCCTACGAGGTCGCCACCTTCAAGCGCTGCAAGGTCAGCATCGACTACCACATCGAGGTCAATGGCAGCTTCTACAGCGTGCCCTCGGCCCTGGCCCGGCAGAGCGTGGACGTGCGGCTGACGGCGCACACCCTGGAAGTGCTGCATGGCAACCGGCGGGTGGCCAGCCATGTGCTGCTGGGCCGTCGCGGCGCCTACAGCACCCAGCGCGAACACATGCCCGCCGCACACCAGGCGCACCGCGAATGGACACCGCAACGCCTGCTCGACTGGGGCGAGCGGATCGGCCCCTGCACGCGCCAACTGATCGATCACCAGCTGACCCACAAGCCGCACCCGGAGATGGGCTACCGCGCCTGCCTCGGCCTGCTCTCGCTGGCCCGCCGCTACGGCAATGCACGGCTGGAAGCCGCCGCCGAACGGGCCGTCCAGCTGCGTGCCTTCACCGGGCGCAGCGTGCGCAACCTGCTCCAGCAAGGCCTGGATCAACAGCCGCTGCCCAAGCGTGCGGCCGAAACGGCCTTACCCGAGCACCACGAAAACGTCCGTGGCGCCGACTACTACCAACCCCCGCAACAGGAGCTGTTCGATGATGCCGCAACACACCCTGAATCAACTGCACCAGCTACGCCTGGACGGCATGGCCCGTGCGCTGGAAGAGCAATGGACGCTGCCGGCCAGCCACAGCCTGAGCTTCGATGAACGCCTCGGCCTGCTGCTCGACCGCGAACTGGCCTGGCGTGACAACCAGCGTCTGGTGCGACTGCGCAAGAAGGCCAAGCTCAAGTACGCCAACGCCTGCCTGGAGGATCTCGACCGCCGCCCCGGCCGCGCCCTGGACGAACGCCTGATCGCCAGCCTGGCCAGCGGCGACTGGATCCGCCAGCAGCACAACCTGCTGCTGACCGGGCCGACCGGCGCCGGCAAAACCTGGCTGGCCTGCGCCCTGGGTAATCAGGCCTGCCGCCAGGGTTACAGCACCCTGTACCTGCGCACCCCGCGCTTGCTGGAGCAACTACGCATCGCCCACGGTGACGGCAGTTTCGGCCGCACCCTGCAACAGCTGGCCAAGGTCGACGTCCTGGTGCTGGACGACTGGGCGCTGGCCCCGCTGGAGGAAGGGGCTCGGCATGACCTGCTGGAAGTGATCGACGACCGCGCCGGCAACCGCTCCACCATCCTGACCAGCCAACTGCCCCTCGAACACTGGCACGGCTGGATCAACGACCCGACCCTGGCCGACGCCATCCTCGACCGCCTGGTGCACAACGCCTACCGGCTGACGATGAAGGGCGAATCACTGCGCCGGAAAAAAGCCGAGGAACAAGCCGCATCGTGACCGATGCGATTACAATCCAGAACCCGCGCAACCGGGGTGGAAGCACCGGTCACGTATTAGCGAAACGCTCGGTCACGTTCACCGAAATCCGCACTTCCCCGATGTATTTGTAAATGGTCGACCGTGCCAGACCGGTCGAGTCGATGACTTCTTTCAGGCGGATGATCCTCATGAGCAGGCTCCTCTGTTGGCTCAGAGGATGTGCACGAAGAGTAAAAAATGACTGATCGACCTGAAATGCCTACCCTGTCAGCAATCCAAACTCGTAGCGGTTACGAACATCCAAGTCCGCCTCGCTGTCGAAACGCCTCAGGAATCCTCCACGAACATCCGTGTAGACAATGCACCCCTCCTGCCGCTCCGGCGCGGGGTAGAAAATGAGCGATATGATCCTCAAGCCATCCTGCCGTTCCGGCGCTGGTATCAACCGAATTAACTGAGGTTGATACCCCGACCAAGCCTTGCCATTCAGCTTCTCCTTCAGCTCCTCAGCCCACTCGAACGCCAGTTCAAAGAAGTGGTCGAGCACGCCTGGCCAGTAGTACTCATCCGCACCCAGCCCCGTGCCACTGACTTTCAGCTGCCCTAACTCTCTAGCGATCATGCCTTCCATAGAAGCGGGAGCATCGCCATACCGCTCACCCGGGCCACCCCACGTCAACGAAAGCAAATGCGACGTGTACCTAGCCAGCTTATGGCAGAGCACATTCAATACCGCCGGCCCCAGATCAAGAAGAGCAGATGCGACTTCAGGATTCAGCCCACACACCACCCTCTCGCGCAGGGATCGTCCATCGTCGGCGTAAACCAGCACGGCACGACGAGAGCGCTGCTCACCCAGCTGTGGATGATCAAGATTCAGGTAGTAGGTACTAGGAACTTTGGCACCAATGAAGACGCCATTGGATACCCCAGGCACATGGCCGCGTATGTAACCCAGACTGGCTAGTCGCCTCACCTGATGTTTGAGCGCCGCGGGGTTCAAGCCTGTCATCGCCCGAAGCCTCGCCTCCCCCACACCAGCCACAGCCCCGCACTGATCCGCAAAGCTTAAAAGAGAGGCCAGAAGCACCCTTGTGGACGCACCCAGGCGCCCATGGGCGCCTGGGGCTGCCGGTCGGCCATCCTTGCGAACCAGCTTACGAGGCGCGACCTCGCACCTCATGTCGACTTCAGACCGAGGCCCCTCGGTATGAATCTCAGACTCACTGAAGAGGCGGTGGATCAGTTCCTGATGATCCAGGGAGCCTCGTCCTGACCTAGCAAGCAGATCGAGCAGGTACTGCGACGCCTGATATTCCTGTCCCGGGCGGCCCACCTTATCCGCCTGTTTCTGAGCTACCAGCAGCTCGGCCTCAACCAGCTCGTGCACAGCATCCCTGACCAGTCGCTCCGTCAAGCAAAGGAGCTTTGCAATCGGCTTGATCTTGAACGTAGTGGCTGGCGCGATGCATCCCCGAGATGCCATTGCTTGCAGAAAAAACCTAGCTTCTACTCCAAGATCAAGACCTTCAAAAAAATGCAGAAAAAAAGCCATAATCAAACCGATCAACCATCGAATTTAGATCACATTTTATACCCTATAAAAGCAGTCAATCAAATTCATGTAACGGATACGTTAACAGCGCAAGCAACATATACATTAACAAATCCGTTAACATCGCTTTAAACGTGTCAAGAAGATTTTCATGCAACAAGACCTGTAACAGGGCTTGTAACAGAAAACTCTGCGATGAGCGCTTCCACCCCTGACCAGCGGGGCAATGGGCAAGGAGATAAGAAAATGGGCGAGACTTCGGCAGCACCAAGCTGGCTGAACGAAAAGGACGGGGAAGAGTGGGCGTGGGCGGCAAACTACCTAATGAGCCGCAGCTCTGCACAACTGAGAAGCAAAATCAGCATCCTTGCTGACACTGACTTCAAGCGGCTCACCAGAGCAATCGACGCCCTGGAATCCGAGGCTGAAGGCGTAAAGCTGATTGAGCGACTGAGGAATGCCATCAGGCAGCGGCGGTATCGCTTATCCAAAGGAGGCAAAAAGACCTGCTCTTTCACCCTTCCGCGTGAGACCAAGGCCACGCTGAAAAGCCTGGCCAAGAAGTATGGAACAAGCGAAACCATGCTGATCCAGCGCCTGATTGATGCAGAGGCCCAGCAAGCCCAAAAGCAGAAGCGCCAGGAAGAGCTGACAGCCAAGATCATGCACAACGCACAAAAGCTTGCACAAGAACTGAGCCAGGTCCGGATTGAAGAAACTGAAAAGCGACTGCTTCACTGCCTGAAACAGCTCGCCCGCTGGGAAATATTTTTGAAAGAAGAGCTGTCTTCGCTCCCTCCAGAGGAAGAGGCGGCGGCAGCTGAAGCTGCGGAAAAGCAGATGAAGAGTATTCGTGAGGCTGTCAACGCCTCGGTGGCGTACCGTGAGTTGATGAGCCCGAGGTCGATGAGCTACAACGAGAGCTAACGGCAGAGTGACCGAGAGTGTATCGCCACACATCACTCACGAAACCATAACCGGGTACAAAACCGGGTACAAAAAAAACGAAATTTAGGTAGGCCCACATACAGCTAGGGATAGCAGCCGTACTTCCCAGCTAACGTCTGAGTCGCCCCGCCCTCCCTCAAGACCCGGCCCGTGTGCCGGGTCTTGTCGTTTTTACCAGCGCAAATCGTGCCGCGCAGCCAAGCCGTTGATCCGCCTGAGTATTTTTACGAGACAGGGGTTGACAACAGCTCCGCCGACGCGAATAATGCGCGCCGTTGGCTACGTAGCTCAGTTGGTTAGAGCACGGCATTCATAATGCTGGGGTCCGGGGTTCAAGTCCCTGCGTAGCCACCAAATCTCAAAAGGGCCTGCAGCGATGCAGGCCCTTTTTCGTTGTGCCGGAAAAGTGTTCAGGCTAGGCTGCAGGGGCCCGGAAGGATCCGGGTAACCACCCATGCCAGGAGGCACCATGCCCGCACTCCGGACGGTCGTCCCGCAGCGCACCCGGGGGCACGCACCCCGACTTGTATTTCTCGTCCTCGCCGGCTGGCTGTCCGGCGCCAGCGGGGCCCAAGCGGTCGGATCGCCACCGCGCCAGACGGCGTTCGACGAGAACAACTACCAGCCCCGCGAAATCGTCAATCGCCTGCCACCGCCACCGGCGGCGGCGACAACCCGCACCACACGCAGCCCCCCCACCAAGACGGTCACCCGCTCGGCCAAATGGTCGTGGCGAAGCCGCCAGGTCGTCGAGCGCGGCACCTTCCAGTGGCGCGAGCACAACGGACGCATCGACTACGCCAGCGTGTGCATGAACGAGCAGGCCGGCTCCCTGCGCTACCGCGACTGCCGCAGGGGCGCCAAGCCGGCGTTCGCCAAGCTGTGCAAGGCGCGCCGCGATTCGGCCGCCTGCCACGCGCAGAACAACTACTCACCGCTGCGCTAGCTTGAGGCCACCGTCTTCGTCACCGCCGGGCGGGTGGCCAGCAACAGGCCGGCGAAGATCAGCGCCCCGCCCAGCCAGTGGTAGAAGGCCAGTCGCTCGCCCAGCAGCAGCCAGCCGAGCAGCGCGGCGAACACCGGCATCAGGTAGCTGAACAACGAGGCGCGCGCCGCACCGAGCACCTTCAGGCCGTGGTTCCAGCTCAGGTAGGCGAGCAGCGAGGCGAACAGTGCCGTATAGCCGATGGCAGCCACGTTGAGCGGCGTGACCATGAAGCCCCCGCTACGGATCAGCTCGAGCAGGTAGAGCGGCAGCATCAGCAGCAGGCCGAACAGGATCATCACGCCCAGCAGGGCCAGTGGCGGCAGCGCCAGGCGCGGTGCCCACAGGCGCATCAGCAGCGAGTACAGCGCCCAGGCCAGCACCGCCAGCAGCATCAGCAAGTCGCCGCGATAGAAGTCGAGGGCGCGAAAGGTCGCCAGATCGCCACGACCGATCAGCAGCAGCAAACCGCAGGCCGCCAGCGCCATGCCGAACCAGGCACGTCGCGCCGGCCATTCGCCGAGCAGCACACCGGCACCGAGGAAGGTCGCCAGTGGCAGGCAGGTGTTGAGCAGGGTGATGTTGATCGCCGAGGTGCTGTGCGCCGCGTGGTAGAGCAGCGAGTTGTAGCTGGCGATGCCCAGCCCGGCGACCAGCCACAGGCGCCAGCCGGCGGCGCGCACGACAGCGCGTTGCTGCCACAGGGGACCGGCAACGAAGGGCAGGAGGATGGCCAGCGCCAGGGACCAGCGCCAGAACGCCAGCGCCATCGGCGGGATGCTGTCAGCCACCGCCCGGGCGACCAGCGCATTGCCGGCCCAGCACAGGCAGGACAGCACCAGCCCGGCGGCGGCCCAGCTGTGGCGCAGGTTCATCGGCACGCCCTGCCGGGCAACGGCCACGAGTTCAGGACCGCAGCGCAAGGACAACCGCACTCGCGCCGGTGCAGTGGAATATGGGGTAAAGGCATGGACGACTCCTGGCAGACCAGCCCGGCACCTTACGAACTGCCTCACCGTCTTGGCAAGCCAAACTCGCCCGCCGTTCAACCGAACCCGAGCACTTCCTCGGCCGCCTGCTCGCCAGCCTCCACCGCACCCTCGAGGGTGCCCGGCCAGCGCCGCGCCAGATCGGCACCGGCGAAATGCACGCGCCCCAGCGGCCGACTCAGCCGCGGCGCCAGCAGGCTCCAGCCACCGGACGGCCACAGTGCCTCGGCGCCGCGCAGATAGGGGTCGTCGGCCCAGCACTGCAGCAGGCACTCCAGCGGGGTACGCGCCGGTTCGCCGAGCAGCCGGCACAGGGTATCCAGCAGCAACGCGCGCTGCGCCGGCTCACCCAGGCCACTGCAACGCCTCGCCAGCTCCCCGCTGAGGCGTACACGCAAAGCGCCCTCACCCGCACGTGGAGCCTGCTCGACAACCAGGCAACCGGCAAAATGGCGCGGCAACCCGACATGCGGCAGACGCTCGCGCCAGAACGGCCGCTCGTAGCGCAGCTGGGCATCGACCTGAGGCTGGGGCAACAGATGGCGCAGCGCATGGTCGTGCCAGCCCGGCAGCGCCGGAGTGAAGCCCAGCCGCACCAGCTGTGATGCCGGCAGGGCGAGCACGACACGCCGCGCCCGGTAGCGGCCACGCGCGGTGAGCAGCTCCACCGTCGAGGGGCCCTGCTCCAGGGCCAGCAGCGGAGTATCCAGGTGCAGGCCATCGCCGAGGCGAGCCGTCAGGCCCTGGCAGATCGCCTGCATGCCAGCTAGCGGACGCCACTGGTGCTGGCCAAGCCGCCAACCACACAGGGCGTCGAGACCACCATGGCGGCGCACCTGCAGCTGCGCCTGCAGCAGCGAAAGGTGCTGCGCGGCGGCGCCGAACAACAGCTCGGCGAGCTGGTCACCCAACTGGCCAGCCTCCTGCCCCAGCCAGCGACGCTGTAGCCAGTCGGCCAGCCGCTGTCGATCCAGCTGCTGCGCCCGCACGTGTCCGGCGGCCGGCTCAGTCGGCAACAGCGCGGCCTGCCGGTCCAGCTGCCGCCACAAACGCTGCACCCGGGTCCGTGCGAGCCAAGGCAGGCCGGCCAGCGTCTCGCCGTACAGCAGTGCCAGGCTACCCGCAGCCACGCTGCCCTGTGCCTCGAGGCGCAGCCCCAGCTCAGATACCAGCCGACACAGGCGCGCCTGGCCCTCGCCGAAGCCGCCGGCGCCCAACTCGACCAGCGAGCCGGCGACGAACTGCCGGGTGAGGATGCGCCCGCCGATGCGCGAACCGGCCTCCAGCACCCGCACGTCCTTGCCTGCCCAGGCCAGCCGCCAGGCAGCCGTCAGCCCGGACAGGCCGGCACCGACCACAATCACCTCGGCGGTATGCAGCGTCATGACAGGTTTCTCTACAGCAAGGGAAGAACGGCAGCGGCGAGGCAAGCACGCCTGCTTGCCACGCCGCTGGCGGGAAAGGCGACAGGAGGAAGTCAGTCGAACAAGGGGCAGGCCATCACCAGCGCATCCTCGCGCCCGCCGATCGCCGGGTAGTAGTCGCGCCGCCGGCCGATCTCGTTGAAGCCGAAGCGCTCGTACAGGCGGTAGGCCGCCTGGTTGGAGGCCCGCAGTTCGAGGAAACACTCGTTGCCGCCGCGCTCGCGGGCGCGCTGCATCAGGTGGGTGAGCAGGTGCAGGCCGAGTCCGCGGCCCTGGCTTTCCGGCTTGACGGTGATGTTGAGCAGGTGCGCCTCGTCGAGGATCAGGTTGATCACCCCGTGGCCGACCTGCTGGCTGCCCTCGAACATCACCCAGCACTCGTAGGAGCTCAGTGCATCGCTGAAGGTACCGCGGGTCCAGGGATGGCTGAAGGCGGCGTACTCGATCTTGAGTACCGCATCCAGGTCGTCGGCGCTCATGCGCCGGAAGCTTACTGCATCACTCATTGTTCACTCGTCCAGCGACGCATCGCGCGCCGCATGCTGTGCCACAGCTCGGCCTTGAGGGGCGGAGCTTCCATCAGTTGATCCAGTCCCGGCAGGGTCCAGGCACTGCCCAGCCCGCCCAGGGCGACTTCCCGACAGGCGGCCACTTCGTCCTCCTCGCCGGCGAAGCGCGCGGCCGGCGTGCCGACCAGCCAGACACAGACCGCCGGCTCCTGCTCCAGCTGGCCCTGCACCACGGCGCGCACGTAGTCGCGGGCGGCGGCAGGGCCCTGGTCGAATTCGCGATTGCCGCGAATCAGCGGCCAGCGGATCGGCTCACCCACGGCACGCGGGCTGTCCGGCAGGCCGGCGGCGCGCAGCAGGTCCTTGAGCAAGCGGTAGGCCGGGTCACGACTGGCGAACAACTCGCCGCTGGGCAGCTCGACCAGCAGCAGACAGTTGCCGGCTCGCAGCAGCTGCAGGGCAAAGCGCGGCGGCGGTTCGCGGCGCACCACCGCAACCGCCGCCGATGCTTCGACCTGCGGGGCAGCAGCCTTGCCCGACGCCGACTTGAGCGGCAGCACCGCAATCTTGCGCGGCGCGGCCGGCTTGTCCACCACCGACGCTTCAGGCCCTAGCTGGGCAGCCTGCGCCTGGCGCGCAATCGGCTGCGGGCGCGACCGCGGCGGCTCGGCGGCCACTGCAGGCAGCGTCAGCAACTCGGGACGCGATGGCGCGGCGAACGGCAACACCGTGCGCGGCAACCAGGTGGTCACCTGCATGGCGCCGAGGTAGGCCCGGCGCTGCTGCTCGTCGATCAAACGTCAGCCGCCTGCGGGTGGGTCTTGGCGCCACCCTGCATCAGGTTGAGTGCGTGCAGGTAGGCCTTGGCCGAGGCGACCACGATGTCGACGTCGGCGCCGCTGCCGTTGACGATGCGCCCAGCCTTCTCCAGGCGCACGGTGACCTCGCCCTGCGAGTCGGTGCCCTGGGTGATCGAGTTGACCGAGTACAGCTGCAGGCTGGACTGCGACCGGGCGATCGCCTCGATGGCCTTGAAGGTGGCGTCCACCGGACCGGCGCCGCTGGCGCCGGCCTTGTGCTCGACGCCATCGACGCTGAGCACCAGCTGTGCCTGCGGCACCTCGCCGGTCTTGCTCGCCACCTCGAGGAAGGCCAGCTTGAAGTGCTCCGGCGCCTCCTCGGTCAGGCTTTCCGAAACCAGCGCCTGCAGGTCCTCGTCGAAGATCTCGTGCTTCTTGTCGGCCAGCTCCTTGAAGCGGGCGAAGGCGGCATTCAGCTCGGCCTCGCCGGGCAGGACGATGCCCAGCTCCTCGAGGCGCGCACGGAAGGCGTTACGCCCGGAGTGTTTGCCCATGACCATCTTGTTGGCGTTCCAGCCCACCGACTGCGCCGACATGATCTCGTAGGTCTCGCGGTGCTTGAGTACGCCGTCCTGGTGGATGCCCGACTCGTGGGCGAAGGCGTTGGCACCGACGATGGCCTTGTTCGGCTGCACCGGGAAGCCGGTGATGCCGGAAACCAGCCGCGAAGTGCTGAGGATGTGCTCGGTCTCGATGTTGGTGTAGACGCCGAGCAGGTCCTGGCGGGTCTTGATTGCCATGACGATCTCTTCCAGCGCGGCGTTGCCGGCGCGCTCGCCGAGGCCGTTGATGGTGCACTCCACCTGGCGGGCGCCGGCCACCACGGCGGCCAGCGAGTTGGCCACGGCGAGGCCGAGGTCGTTGTGGCAGTGCACCGAGAACACCGCCTTGTCGGCGTTGGGGATGCGGTTGAGCAGCTGGGCAATGGTGTCGGCGTACTGGTGCGGGATGGCGTAGCCGACCGTGTCCGGAATGTTGATGGTGCGCGCGCCGGCGTCGATGGCCGCCTCGATAATCCGGCAGAGGAAGTCGATTTCCGAGCGGCCGGCGTCCTCGCAGGAGAACTCCACATCGCTGCACAGGCTGCGCGCCTTCTTCACCGCGCGCACCGCCTGCTCGACCACCGCGTCAGGCTGCATACGCAGCTTGTACTGCATGTGGATCGGGCTGGTGGCGATGAAGGTGTGGATGCGCCCGCTGTTGGCATTCTTCAGCGCCTCGGCGGCGCGCTCGATGTCGCCGTCCAGGGCGCGCGACAGCGAGCAGATGGTGCTGTCCTTGACCGTCTCGGCGATCGCCTTGACCGCTTCGAAGTCGCCCGGACTGGCAATGGCGAAGCCCGCCTCGATCACATCGACACGCATGCGTTCCAGCGCCTTGGCGATGCGCAGCTTCTCTTCCTTGGTCATGGACGCGCCGGGGCTCTGCTCGCCGTCGCGCAGCGTGGTGTCGAATATGATGACGCGGTCGTTGCTCATATCGGTCTCCTGGTGATCCCATCGCGGGCGTGGCGTTGCACGCCGAATTATTGGTGAATTGTGGCGCGAATCCCGATCCCGGGAAAGCACCGCACCACAGTAGCGATCACTGCCCGAGAGGAATCTTCGGCGCCCAGTTCAGCCACTCGGCCTGTGGCTCGTCGAATAGCACGAAGGTCTGTCCCGGCTGCGCCGGACGCTGCTCGTCGGGAGTGGCGAAGGCGATACCACCGGCAAGGATCGCCTCGACCGACTCGGTGCGCACCGCCACCCCCTTGAGCAGGCCGAAGTCGACATCGACCCCGCTGGCATTCCAGAACCGACTGCCGCCGCGAACCAATGCGGCATAGCGCGGCTCGATGAGGATATGGATCAGTACCCGGTCGGCGGTCGGTCCCAGCTCCAGGCGGATGACCTTGCCTACCGCCATTTCTCGGTAGGTCACATCGTCACCCGGCTCGACCGAGCCGCGGCGCGCAGCACTCAGCACCAGTGCCAGCCCCTCTGCGGTGGGTGTCGCCTGCGGCGCCTGGGGCAACAGTTCGAAGCGCGTCTGCACCTCGACCTGGCGCGGCGCCGGCTGCACCTCCAGATAGGGACCGCTGACCAAGGTATCGAGATTGGCCGTACGCGCCAGGCCCAGCTCCGGGCGTACCACCCAGAAGCGGCTACCGGTGCGGGCGATGCGCTCCCCGGCCACGCTGACGCGAACCTTGAGCAGCACGTCGGCAAGATCGTCGCTCAGCCCTACCTGCTCGACCTGACCGACGTCCAGACCGCGATAACGCAGCAGCGTACCCTCGCGCAGGCCGTCGCCGCGCCT
Source organism: Geopseudomonas aromaticivorans (assembly GCF_019097855.1). Lineage (GTDB taxonomy): Bacteria > Pseudomonadota > Gammaproteobacteria > Pseudomonadales > Pseudomonadaceae > Geopseudomonas > Geopseudomonas aromaticivorans. Next base: position 3,028 of record NZ_JAHRGL010000027.1, on the reverse strand, counting down.
GGCACGCAGTTCGATCAGCTGCCCGAGTGCGCGCGCCTGCTTCTCCTCGGAGAACAGCGTGAAGCGGCGAAAGCGCGGCACGGAGGCCGCCGTGCGGTCGGGAGTGTCGAAGGCGATACCGCCGAGCACCAGGGTCTGCAGCGACTCACTCTTCACTTCGACGCCCGACAACCCACCCTTCAGGCTGATACCGCTGGCATTCCAGAAGCGCGTCGAAGCATTGACCAGCCCTGCGTAGTCCTGCTCGATGTGCACGTCGAACAGCACCTCGCGGCGATCGCCGGAGAGCTGAAAACTCTGCACGCTGCCCACGCGGACCTGCCGGTACAGTACCGGGCTGCCAACATCCAGCGAGCCGAGACGCTCGGCGGCCAGGAGCAGATGCAGGCCGGGGGCGTCGACATTGAGAGGCGGTGCCTTGGCGCTGATGCTGAACTCACGGGTCGGCGCGCCCTCCTTGCCGAAGCGCACCGCTAGGAAGTTGCCCTGCACCAAGGCCTCCAGGCCGGTGATGCCCGCCAGTGAGATAGAGGGTTTGACCACCCAGAACTCGCTGCTGCCAAGCAGCAATTCCTCGGTACGCGGGTCCATGGTCAGTTCGGCCATGGGCTTGGAGAAGTCCCCGCCCATATCGAGACTCTTCAGCGTACCGACCTGCACGCCGTTGAAGATCACCGGAGTACGTCCCGGCTGCAGGCCACTGACATTGTCCAGTTGCAGCATGACCCTGAACCCGGCCTCCGCGGCATCGAAATCCTCGTACAGGCGGAAGGGGATGGCCGGATCCGTTGCCGGGCTGTCCTCGCGATGCTCGGGTGTGGCGAAGGCGATGCCGCCGGTAGCAATGCTGACCAGCGATTCGGCACGCAGCTTGAAGCCCGACAACCCCCCACTGAAACTGATACCGCTGGCATTCCAGAATCGCGTGTGCTTGCGTATCAGGTGAGCGTAGGGCTGCTCGATGTAGATCTGGATCTCGACCGTGCGCTCGTCGTCGCCGAGACGATAACCCTTCACCTGACCGACCTGGATCTGTCGATAGAACACCGGGCTGCCCTGATCGAGCGACCCCAGCCGCTCGGCTTTCAGGGTGAGGTGCAGCCCCGGCAGCTTGTCCGACAACGGTGGCGGCTCAGCCAGCGCCTGAAAATCCGACGCGCGCTCGCCCTTGATCGGATCGACGGCAATATAGATGCCTGATACCAGCGTCTCCAACCCTGTCACCCCGGCGAGCGAAACGCGCGGCTTGACCAGCCAGAACCGGGTCTCCTGGCCCAGGTAGTCCTCGGCCTCGCGCTTGATCTCGATGGTCGCATCGACACCCTGGATATCCTTGCTGACATGCAGGGCGATGACCTTGCCCACGGCAATGCCCTTGTACATGACCTGGGTCTTGTTGACCTGGATTCCTTCGCCATCGGCAAAATGCACGCGAATTTCCACGCCGGCTTCGCTGAAGGCGCGCCACAGCAGCCAAAGGCCGATGATCAGGGCCAGCAGCGGCAACACCCAGATGGCCGACCAGTTACTGGTCTTGCGGATGTCAGGTTGGGCAAGTTCAGTCATGGGCGGGGTCCGTATCGGCATTGTCCCAGATCAGCCTGGGGTCGAAGGTCAGGGCCGCCAGCATGGTCAGCACCACTACCGCAGCAAAAGCCATCGCACCCGCCCCCGCCTCGATGCTGGCGAGGTTGCCGAAGCTGACCAGTGCGACGAGGATGGCGATGACGAAGATATCCAGCATCGACCAGCGGCCGATCCACTCGATGAAGCGGAACATGGCGATCCGCTGGCGCGGCGACAGCAGCTGGTGGCGCTGTACCGAGTACAGTAGCAGGGCGATGCCGACCAGCTTGAAGGTCGGTACCAAGATGCTGGCGACGAACACCACCAAGGCAATGGGCAGCATGTCGGCATGGATCAGCTCCAGTACCCCCTCCATGATGGTCGCCGGGCTGCCCTGGCCGAACAGGTTGACGGTCATGATCGGCAGCAAATTGGCTGGAATGTAGAGCAAGGCTGCTGTTAGCAGCAGTGCCCAAGTGCGCACGATGCTGTGCGGACGCCGCGCATGCAGGCTCGCGCCGCAGCGCCGACAGCGCTGCGGCGTATCGTGCCGCTGGCGATTGAGCTGATGGCACTCGTCACAGACCAAGATGCCGGCATCAATGGCTCGCATGCGCGTCTTCCTCAAGTGCATCCCATATCTGGTGGGGCGACATGGTCACCTCCAGCCAGACCTGCGCTAGCAGCAGGCCGATGAAGCAGAACAACCCGACGCCCAAGTTTAGATCGGCCATGTCGATCAGCTTGACGATGGACACCAGGATGCCGATCAGATAGACCTCAAGCATGCCCCACTCGCGCAGGTGATGATAGGAACGATAGACCCGGCGCCCCCAGGTGCGCGCAACCCGCCAGCGGATGCACAGCAGCACGAGGAGCTGGCAGAGCAGCTTGAGCAAGGGCACCACCATGCTGCATAGGAACACCACCAGGGCCACCACCTCCATGCCGCTGCGGTAGAGAGCGACCACACCGCTCCATACCGTGTCCTGCGTCGTCTGGCCCAGCAGGTTGAGCTGCATGATCGGTAGAAAATTGGCCGGCAGGAACAGCACCAAGGCGGTCAGCACCAAAGCCAGACTCCGCCGCTCCACCCAGGCGCGATGGGCATACAGTTCGTAGCCACAGCGCGGGCAGCATGCCTTCTGCTCCAGCTGTAGGTCAGGCCGGTACATCAGCAGGTCGCACTCGTGGCAAACCACCAGTTGGTCCAGCGGCAGCTGCTGCAGGGGAGCGGGAGATGAAGGCGCGGGATCGGACATGCTCATCACTCGTGAGACAACCTAGCCAAGCTTATCCGAGCGGGCTCTTCGGCTACCGACTTTTCCGCGCTGCAAAGACGAAACCCCGACCAGCTGAGCTGATCGGGGTTTCTGTAGAGGTGCTTGACGATGACCTACTCTCACATGGAGAAGCTCCACACTACCATCGGCGATGCGTCGTTTCACTGCTGAGTTCGGGA
>NZ_JAHRGL010000026.1 GCF_019097855.1 Geopseudomonas aromaticivorans | reverse complement strand
GGCTGTCGCCGTCGACATCGCTGTCGTTGCCGAGCAGCTGGGCCGCGGTGTAGGTCACCGCGGTGTCTTCGGTCGCCGCCAGGGTGTCGTTGACCGCCACCGGCGCGTCGTTCACCGGGCTCACGGTCAGCGTCAGGGTGCCGACATCGCTCAGGCTGCCGTCGGTCACGGTGTAGTCCACCGAGTCGGTGCCGTGGAAGTTGGCCGCCGGCGTGTAGGTGTAGCTGCCGTCGGCCGCCAGCACCAGGGTGCCGCCCTTCACGGTGGTGAAGGTGCCGGCCACCACCGACAGGCTGTCGCCGTCCAGGTCGCTGTCGTTGGCATCGAGGTCGATGGCCGAGCTGAACGGGGTGTCTTCCGTGGCCGTGACCGCATCGTCCACGGCGATGGGCGCGTCATTGACCGCCGCCATGTTCACCGTAACGGTCGCCGTGTTGACACCCAGGCGCTCAATGACCGGCTCAGCCCCGGCTTCCATGCCATCGGTCGAGAAGCCGATGATCGGATCCAGTCTCAGCGAAGTCTCGCTCAAGACAACGAAGCTGTGCCCTTCCCCTCCAGCGCCGGCACCGCCCGTGCCGCCAGCGCCGCCTCCTGCCGCAGAGGCCTGGAGTTCGAGGGTTGGGTCGAGGCCGGCGGCCAGGGACTGTTCAATATCGCCCGCCGACCCGGCGCGCTCCATACTGGTGGTTGTCTCCACCGCACCAGCCTGCCAACGGCTGTTTCCACCCAGACGGATCATCTCACCATCGGCCAACTGCAGCACTACCTCGCCTTCGAGCCCGGTGAATACCTGCTCTCCTTGCAGTAGGTGGTCACCCTCAAAGATCTGGCGCCTGAAGCCGTCGGCAGAGATGGCGAAGACCTGACCGACAAGACCTTTGACGACGGCGGTGATGTTGCTCATGAGACAACTCCTGTGGCGCGAGGTGCGCTGAATCCTTTAGAACGGCGGGAGAACCGTATGATCTTGATAAAGATGATATTATTGACGGCGACGTTTTCCTAGCAGACATGTTGCCAGGATTTCGTCATATTCCCGACGCCAAAACAAACCAAGTAGCAGATGTGTTTGCTCAGTGGGAAATATCGTTTCCAACCACCCGAAAACTTTCTGCCTTACGGATATCCCACGGGACACAAGTCCAACCAACGTCTCATAGCCGGCTGCAATTGCAATTAGATAGGACACGGAAAAAACCTGTCCGATATTAGAAAGGAGTCTTGATGAATATGCGTTTCCTTGCAGTCTTGCCCCTAGCTCTCGCAGTTTCTCTTTCGGCCCTCGGCCAGACACTCAACGAGGCCATGCAATCCGCGCTCGAGGTACACCCAGAGATCCAGGCGGGCATCCACGCGCGCCTGTCTGTGGAGGAGCAAATGAAAGCGGCCAAGGGTGGCTACCTGCCGCAGGTCGACCTGCTCGCCGGCTACGGCCGCGAGAACACCGACAGCCCGGGGACCCGTGGCAATACGCATGACACGGAAACCCTGACCCGCGGCGAGTCCTCCCTGCGCCTGCAGCAGATGCTGTTCGACGGCTTTGCCACTAGCGGTGAAGTCGGGCGCCAGCGCGCCACGGTCAATGCCCGCGCCTACGAGCTGCTGGGCAGTTCCGAACAGACGGCGCTGCGGGTTGCCGAGGTCTATCTTGACGTGCTCAGGCGCGAGGCACTGGTGCGCCTTGCCGAAGACAACCTGCGCAGCCATGAGCGCATCTACGATCAGATCAGGCTGCGCAGCGAGCGTGGCGTAGGTCGCATGGCCGACCTCGACCAGGCCGAGGCGCGCCTGGCCCAGGCACGCAACAACCTGCTCACCGAGCAAGTCAATTTGTCCGACGCCCAGGTCAACTACTTCAGCGTGGTCGGCAGGAGTCCCGCGGACCTGAACCAGCCACCCACGCTGTCCGGCCAGCTACCGACAAGCCTGCAGGACGCCCGCGGGGAACTGCTGAGCAACAATCCGCTGCTCAGTTCGGCCCAGTCGGATGTGCAGGCTGCCGAGCACCAGTACGCAGTGGCCAAGTCGACCTTTTATCCGCGTGTCGACGCCGAACTGTCACGCTCGGCGGACAACAACATCGACGGCAGCACAGGCCACCAGAACGAATGGCGGGCCATGCTCAACATGCGCTACAACCTGTTCGCTGGCGGCAGCAACAAGGCCGACCTGCAGTCCAAGGCGTATCAGATCAACCAGAGCATGGACATTCGCAACAACGCCCTTCGCGTGCTTAACGAGGATCTGGGACTGGCCTGGAACGCGCTGGACAACGCACGACAGCAGCTGCCCATCGCCCAGCAGTACGTCGACTACAGCACCCGTGTGCGCACCTCCTACCAGAAGCAGTTCATCCTAGGTGACCGCACCCTGCTCGACCTGCTCGACAGCGAGAACGAGCTGTTCACCGCCAGCCGCCGCCTGGAGGATGTGCGCTACGCAGAGCTGTTTACCCAATACCGGATCAAGGCCATCACCGGTACCCTGCTGAGGAGCCAAGGGGTAGTCGCACCGATCGCGGCCACTCCGCTGGATGAGGTCAAGCCGCAGGTCGAGCTGCCTACGCTGAACTGATCACCGCCCGGAGCTGGCAGCCCCTGGCCGCCCCGTCTGCCTGAGGCTCCTGGCACCTGCGCGTCGCGCCAGCCTGGCGCAGCTGCCATGAGCCCTACTCTCCAGTACGAGTGAAATCCTGTGACCGTCGAGCTACACCAGTCCCCCTCCCGCTGCGACCCACGCGACCGCCATGACGATCCGCTGCTCGACAGCCTGCTGTCGCTGTGCGTCCTGCACCAGAAGCCGGCCAGCCGGACCATGCTCACCAGTGGCCTGCCGCTGCCGGAGCAGCGTCTGACCGCCGAGCTGCTGCCGCGTGCCGCGGCTCGCGGCGGACTGCAGGGGCGCTGGCTGCGCCGTCGACTGGACAGGATCCCGGCCATTGCCCTCCCGGCGCTGCTGCTCCTGCGCGACGGTCGCAGCGCCCTGCTGCTCGGCTGGGACGAGCAGGGCCTGGCGCGGGTCATGCCCAGCGAAAGCGAGGGCGGCGAGGTGCGCGTCAGTGCCGAACTGCTCGCCGAGGACTACAGCGGCCAGGCATTCTTTGCTCAGCCGCAGCACAGGCTCGAACCCAGCCAGGGCGAGCTGATCCCGCGCGCCGCGTCCTGGTTTCGCGACACCCTCAAGCGCTCGCGCTGGCTGTATGTCGATGCCGTGGCCGCCAGCCTGGTGATCAACCTGATCGGCCTGGTCGTCCCGCTGTTCGTGATGAATGTCTACGACCGCGTGGTGCCCAACCAGGCGACCGCTACCCTGTGGGTGCTGGCGTGCGGCGTGAGCGGCGCCTTCCTCTTCGATCTGCTGCTCAAGACCCTGCGCGGCCTGTGCCTGGATCTGGCCGGCAAGAAGACCGACCTGATCATTTCCGCCACGTTATTCGAGCGCATTGCCGGCATGGCCATGAAATTCCGGCCGGCGCGGGTCGGCAGCTTCGCGCAGAGCATTCACGAGTTCCAGAGCCTGCGCGACTTCCTCGCCTCGCTGACCCTGACCAGCCTGATCGACCTGCCCTTCATCCTGCTGATCCTCGCTGCGGTCGCGCTGATCGGCGGCCATCTGGTGTGGATTCCGCTGCTGACCTTTCCGCTGGCGGCGCTGATCAGCTGGACGCTGCAGAAGCCCCTGGCGCAGATCATGCAAAGCAGCATGGCGCTGGCCGCCGAGCGCCAGTCGAGCCTGATCGAAACCCTCGGCGGCCTCGACGCCATCAAGGCCAACAACGCCGAGAGCGAGCGCCAGTATCTGTGGGAGCAGACCATAGGCACCCTCTCCCGCCTAGAGCTGCGCGCGCGCATGCTGTCCAGTCTGGGACTCAACTCAACGGTATTCCTGCAGCAACTGGCCGGGGTCGCCATCATCGTCGCCGGCGTCTACCTGATCATCGCCGGCGATCTCAGCATGGGCGGCCTGATTGCCTGCTACATGCTCGGCAATCGCGCCCTGGCACCGCTGACCCAGCTGTCCAGCCTGGTACTGCGTTATCAGCAGGCCAGGGTGACCCTGGACTCGGTCAACCAGCTGATGAGCCTCCCCCAGGAACGTCACGCAGACGAACGCCCGCTCGTGCGCCAGACCCTGCAGGGCGCCATCGAGTTCCGCCACGTCGACTTCCACTACCCGGAGCAGCAGCAGGCGGCGCTCACGGACATCAACCTGACCATCCGCCCCGGCGAGAAGATCGCCATCGTCGGTCGCAGCGGCTCGGGGAAGAGCTCGCTGGCCAAGCTAATCGTCGGCCTGCATCAGCCCGATGGCGGCAGCCTGCTGCTCGACGGTATCGATGTGCGCCAGCTGGACGTCAGCGACCTGCGCCACAACATCGGCTACGTGCCCCAGGACATCCAGCTGCTTTCCGGCAGCCTGCGCGACAATCTGATGTCCGGCGCACGCTACGTGGAGGACGCCCAGGTATTGCATGCCGCCGAACTGGCGGGCGTGCATGAGTTCGCTCGCCTCCACCCCAAGGGCTACGAGCTGCAGGTCGGCGAACGCGGCCAGCAGCTGTCCGGCGGACAGCGCCAGCATGTCGCCCTGGCCCGAGCGTTGCTGCTCGACCCGCCGATCCTGCTGCTCGACGAGCCGACCAGCGCCATGGACAACACCAGCGAGGAACAGCTCAAACGGCGTCTGCAGCCGGTCATCGCCAGCAAGACCCTGCTGCTGGTGACCCACCGCGCCTCGATGCTCAGCCTGGTCGACCGGCTGATCATCGTGGAGCGTGGACGCATCATCGCCGACGGCCCCAAGGAGGCCGTCATGGAAGCGCTGAAGAAGGGGCAGATCAGTGTCGAATAAGGTATCGGAAGGCGGCCTGCATCAGGCCTTGGGGAGCTACTTCGGCAACCGCGACGAGCTCGGCAGCGCGCCACTCCCCGAAGTGCGCAAGGCGCTGATCGAGGACGCCCCGCGGGTGGTACGCCTGACCATCTGGGCACTGATCGGCTTTGTGCTGTTCTTCCTGACCTGGGCGCATTTCGCCGTAATCGAGGAGGTCACCCGCGGCGAAGGCAAGGCAGTCCCCTCGTCGCGCCTGCAGAAAATCCAGAACCTCGAAGGCGGCATCGTCGCCGAGATCTTCGTGCATGACGGTCAGGTGGTGGAGGCCGGCACCCCACTGCTACGCCTCGACGATACCCGTTTCGCCTCCAATGTCGGTGAAACCGAAGCCGACCGCCTGGCCCTCGAGTTACGCGTGGAGCGCCTCAAGGCCGAGGTCGCCGGCCTGCCACTGAGCTTTCCTGAAGCCCTGCGCAGCCAGGCTGCGGCGCTGGCCGACAGCGAGTTGGCGCTGTTCGACAGCCGACAGAAGCAGCTGCAGGACGAGATCGCCGGCCTCGAGGAGCAACTGACCCAGCGGCGCCAGGAGCTGCGCGAATACGCATCCAAGCAGGGCCAGTTCCGCAATAGCCTGACCCTGCTGCGCCAGGAAATCCGCATGTCCGAGCCGCTGGTCGCGGAGGGAGCAGCCTCCGAAGTGGAGCTGCTGCGCCTGCGGCGTGCCGAGGTCGAAGCACGCGGCCAGCTGGAAGCCACCTCGCTGGCCATCCCCCGCGCCGAGGCCGCCATCGCCGAAGTCGAGCGCAAGATCGGCGAAACCCACGCACGCTTTCGCAGCGAAGCGCTCACCCAGCTCAACGAGATGCAGACCGAGTTGAGCAAGGTCCAGTCCACCGGCAAGGCGCTGGAGGACCGGGTCAAGCGCACCCTGGTCACCTCTCCGGTGCGCGGCATCATCAAGCAGGTGCTGGTCAACACCATTGGCGGCGTCATCCAGCCGGGCAACGATCTGGTAGAGATCGTGCCACTGGACGACACCCTGCTGGTGGAGGCACGCATTCGCCCACAGGATATCGCCTTCTTGCACCCCGGTCAGACGGCCACGGTCAAGTTCACCGCCTACGACTACACCATCTATGGCGGACTCAAGGCCAAGCTGGAGCAGATCGGCGCCGACACGGTCACCGACGAGGACGGCAACAGCTTCTATGTAATCAAGCTGCGCACCGAGAAGAGCCACTTGGGCAGCAGCGAGAATCCGTTGCTGATCATCCCCGGCATGGTCGCCTCGGTCGATATCCTCACCGGAGAGAAGAGCATCCTCAGCTACCTGCTCAAGCCGATCCTACGCGCCCGCGCCGAAGCCCTGCGCGAGCGCTGAGCCTCTGCGCGGGCGAGGGAGCCATAGACTTCAGCTACCAGGCGACGATCTACCCTGCGCCGGCTGCCGCCGCCGTGGGCTTTGGCAAAGCGGCCTGGAGCGTCGGCATCCTGCATGGCAATGTCACCATCCTTGCGGGCGCCTCGCATTCCATTCCGGTCTTTTCCGCTGCACGATATCGGGCCGAATACGCGGACCGTAAGGGAGCCCGTGGACCATACGGAGCTGTACGGCGACAAATGAATCGCATGAGTCTGGGCATCGCCTCTTGCTGACTGGCTTCCAGTTGTGCGACAGCAGCTCGGCGTGAGGACTGGCATTCTGCGTTGATCGAAATGGCACACTAGGGCCGTTTAGCGCTCGAGGCAGTAGTCGAGCGCCTTGGCTAGGCCGTGCCTTCGTGTGCCACCAGACACTGGGTGAGTTCCAAGTGTGCAAGACGTCGGACTGTGCCAAATCCATCGTCTCCTTACAGGCCCAGAGCCACAAGTGCAGTCAATCTCAATTAGTAACCAATTGGCAACCGGACGGTCAATTTTTGAGCAACACCAAAAACAGCAGGCATAAAAAAATCCAAGCACCCGTAAGTGCTTGGATTTTCTAGGGATTTTTGGTCGGGACGGAGTGATTCGAACACTCTACCCCTTGCACCCCGCAAGGGTAACCATAAATCCACCACCGCCTATAAAAGCCCACAAATCCGCCTGAAAGCACCGAAAATACTGGGGCCATCAACTTCGCCCTGTCTACTGACTTCCGCTATCATCTCCCAAAAGCCACGCACAAACGGTCACCATACGGTCACCAGGAAGCGCGAACGGTCACCAACGGAGAACAGCATGGGCGAAATCACCGACCGGCAGATGGGCACCAAGCCTGCCGATAAAGATATCTGGCTAAACGAGTCCGCTCCGAAGGGGCATGGCCGCTTTATTGCCCGGATTACCCCCAGCGGAGATCGACTTTTTTACTTCCGCTACACCGACTCAACTGGGAAGCGAATCCGCCTCCCTTTGGGCTCCTATGACCGTGACGGCACTACCGGATTGACCTTGAAGACCGCCCGCCAGCGCGCGCGCGAACTTGCTGACCTGTACTTGAGCGGCATTACCGATCTGCGCGAACACTTGGCAGCCACAGAAGCAGCCCGTATTGCTGCCCGAGATGCCGAGCTCGCGCGCCTGGCTGCCGAGAAAGCTGCCACCGAAGCGGAGCAGGCCCGCCAAGCTGCCCGCAAGAACGTTGCCGAGCTGTTCGAGCACTGGGCAAAGGTGGATCTAGTGAACCGCAAGGACGGCGGAGCGGAGGTGCGCCGGATGTTCGAAAAGGACGTGCTGCCGACCCTTGGCAAGCTGGCCGTAGCCGACGTGAAAAAAGGCCACATCACCGAAGTAACGGACGCCCTGCTGGCTCGTGGCGTCAACCGCATGGCCAAGCTGATCTTTTCGCTGATGCGGCAGATGTTCCGCTTTGCCGTAGACCGTGACCTGATCGAACACGACCCCAGCGCCAGCATTCGCAAAGCCAAGATCGGCGGCAAAGACGTTGAGCGCGACCGAGTGCTGAGTGACGACGAAATTAGAACCTTGGCCAAGAATGCCCCAGAAGCCGGCCTGCTGGTCACATCCGAGGCGGCGATCTGGATTGCTCTTTCCACCTGCTGCCGGATTGGTGAGCTGCTGGCCGCCCGCTGGGAGCATATCGATCTGGAGCAAGGTATCTGGCTGATCCCTGCCGAAAACAGCAAAAACGGCAAGGCGCACACCATCACGCTGTCATCCTTCGCCGCCCTACAGTTCGAGCGCGTGCAAGAGATCAACGGCAAATCTGTCTGGTGCTACCCCAACACCGACAACAGCAGTCCAGTATGCCCAAAGACCGTGACCAAGCAGCTAGGCGACCGCCAACGCCAGCCCGAGCAGGGCACCATGAGCCGCCGCAGTGCCAAAGCACAAGCCCTACTACTACCCGGCGGCAAGTGGACACCACACGACCTGCGCCGTACTGGAGCCACGATCATGACCGCATTAGGGGTGCTGCCAGAGGTGGCAGAGCGCTGCCTTAACCACACAGAGGAAAACAAGGTGAAACGCACCTACCAGCGGCACAGCTACTCCGCAGAGATGGCTGCAGCCTGGTGTTTGCTGGGTGACCGGTTGAACATGCTGACCCGCCCGGACGCAGATAATGTAGTGACATTTAAGCGAGCGTGATCGCGTACCGGCCAGCCTCGTCCGACAGGACGAAAAGCATACTATTCCCACCCACCCGGCTGGCTGGCTTGCTGGCCGATCTTTTCGTGAGGTGAGAGCGCCAAGGAGGCGCGAGATGATGACCGAGCAAGAGAAAGAGCCAACCCTTCTTCGCTGGGAGCCTGGAATGGAGATCGCATCCGAGAAGGAGTACCAAGAAGCAACCAACCATCTGGCGAAAGAGCTTTTGAGGGATTACACGCCGGAGCAACTGGCGGTAATCGCTGCACAACATGTGATTTATGTAGATGCGCTGAGCAGCGGGAACACTGCTGCCAAAGAAGCTATCCAGATTCAGAAGAAGCTGCTTCAGCGGGAAGCATTGAAAACCGAAATAATGATAAAAAATGTAGCGAAAATCGCAAAAATTGTACTGAACGCCAAAAACAAGCAACGCGCCAAGAAAGGTGGAGACGCCAAGGGCGCGCTCGAAAATAAGCTAAAAACCAAGGTACTCTCGGATTGGGAAAAAATCCGCAAAACGAACAATAACGTTCAAGATTTTGCTAAAAACCGTTGCGAAAAATACTGCAAAGCCCAAACCACCATAGCTAGCTGGGTATATGGCTACGAACACGAGAAAAGGCAAAAAAAACAGCCATAGATTTGTAGTCTGCTAAGCAGACTGGATGCAGCTAGTCTGCACGGTGTATCTAATCCACAGCCAGGTCCATCACGCGCTACCAAGCGCAAAGGAGATTTGGCTGTGCCTACTACCCCACCCCAACGCTTCCCCCGCCCCGAGCGTCGCATATACCGCCTGCAGCAAGTCATGGATGCGACCGGCTTTGGCCGTGCCTGGATTTACGCCCTGATGGCAAAGGGTGAGTTCCCGAAAGCCCGCAAGATTGGCGCCCGCGCGGTTGGCTGGCCCAGCGAGGAAATTGACCGCTGGGTCACTGAGCGCATGGAGGGTCGTCAGTAATGAAAAAAGCGACCCGCTCCGCAGAACAAAACCGGCTGCCGCAAGGCAGGCTCAGCATCGTCACCAACTTCATTGGCCAGCACCCTGAGCTTCTGCAAACAGTGCATATCGTACTGCTAACGATGTTTGTCCTGTTCGTTACCGGAGGTCACTGATGCTTCCGCACATCGAAATCCAGCGCATTGCAGATGCCGCCCTGACTGTTGTCGACAACCTGCTGGCCGACTGGCTGCCGGATGGCAAACGCAAGGGTAACGAGTACTGGCCGACCAATCCCGTCCGCGGTGATCGCAAGCCTGGCTCCTTCAGTATCAACATGACCAACGGCACTTGGCACGACTTCGCCAGTGGCGACAAAGGCGGCGATCTGGTGTCTCTGCTGGCTTATCTGCGCGGCTGCCGCCAGTTGGAGGCAGCTCAGATGATCGCCCAGAAGCTCGGTCTGAGCATCGGCGGTGAGCAGCCCAAGCGTGATCTCCTAGAGGATGAGATTGAGCGCCAGCGCATCGCTCGTCAGCGCATGGAGCGTGAGCGTAAGGCTGTGGCTGCGCAGCAAGCGGGCTGGGAGCGTGTTGCCGCTCGGGCAACTCGTTTGTGGGGGCTGGCCATCCTGCCCGCCCCGGCATTCCCTTACATTGAGCTGAAGCGCATCAAGCCGCATCACCTGCGCCAGTACAACGACAAGCTGGTGGCCCCTATCTGCCGCCGCGGCTCCGTGGTCAACCTGCAGTTCATCGCCGCCGATGGCATGAAGCGCTTCCTGCTTGGTGGTCGGATTAATGGCTGCTATTGCCCGTTCGGGCGTATCGAGCCGGGTAAGCCGCTGTACATCGTCGAGGGTATTGCTACTGCCGCGACGCTCCATGAAGAGACCGGCCACCCCGTTGCTGCTGCCCTGAGCTCCACTAATCTTCTGCCGGCCGGTCAGGAGCTGCAACGCCGCTACCCTGATGCGAAGTTGATCATTGGTGGCGACGATGATCGTGCCAAGGAGGCTGAGGGCAAGCCGAATGCCGGCAAGCAAGCGGCCATCCAGGCCGCAAAGGCGCTCGGCTGCGGTTACGTGCTGCCGGCTTGGCCGGAGGGCGCCCCCCTTCATCTGAGCGACTTCAATGACCTGCGCCTGTTGAAGGAGGTGTAGGCATGAGTACGCTGCTGATGACCGAACTTCAGGTACCTGGGGTGGAGTGGCGTGTGCCTGATCCCCTGGTCACTGAGTCGCCCCCGAAAGCCTATCCGACTGAAAGTCTTCCACCAGTCATGCGTGATGCGGTGTACGCCATGGTAGAGCATGTCATGGCGCCCGCGGTACTGGCTGGTCAGTGTGCCATCGCTGCTGTTGCCTATCTGGCGCAGACAAGAGTCAACGCTCCGCATCTGCACAACCAGGAGGGCATGCCTTGCACTCTGTTCCAGTTGGCCTTGGCAGACTCCGGCGACCGTAAGAGCGAATGCTACCGACTGGCCTTCAAGACCATCGAGGAGGCAGAGCGCGCGACGCGGGATGGGTACGCCGCGACCGTAAGCGAGATCCGCCGGATGCAGGCAGGGCTGAGCGGCAAGGCGCTGCAAGCCTTCAAGGAGGAGATGCAGTTACCGAGTGATCCGCGGAGCCTGTACACCGACGTCACCTTCGAGCGCATTGCTGGCGACTTCATCAATGGCATGCCCTCTGCCATGTGGGCGACGGATGAAGGTGGCCGCATTCTCGGTGGGCACAGTATGAAGTCCGACACCATTGCCGCCACCCTCGGCGGCCTGGTCAAGCTGTTCGACTGCGGTAAGGCCGAGCGCGACCGGGTCGGTGAATTCGGCAACGGTGTCGCCTACGACCGCCGTTTCAGCATGCATATGCTTGCCCAGGAAATCACCGTGCGCCAGGCATTGAATGATCCCCTGCTGCAAGGGCAAGGCTTCCTGCCGCGCTTTCTGATGGCTGCCGCACCGTCACTGGCTGGTACGCGCCTGTTGACCCCCGAGAAACTGAAGATCAGCGCCTATAAGACCCCAGCACTGCAACGCTACTGGGCGCGCTGCAAAGAGATCGCACGCATGCAGGCTCATGTCGGTCCGGATAACACGGTGAAACCGCCCGTCATGGTGTTGAGCCCTGAGGCTGAGCTGGTCTGGTTGGAGTTCTACAACCGTATCGAGGCGGATCAGGGGAGTCTTGGTGAGTACGGAGGTCCGCTGAAGCCCTTCGCCAGCCGCAGTGGCGAGCTGAGCCGTCGACTGGCTGCCGTGTTTGCACTGTTCGAGGGTGAGGACGAAATCAGTCGGAAGACCATGATCGCCGCCTGCGAAGTTGTCGAGCATTCGCTCGGCGAATGGGCGCGCTATCTCGGCGCCAGCGCGACCGAATCGAACGGTAAGCATGATGCTCTGGAGCTGCTAGGTTGGCTGAAGGAGTACCCTGATGTGCGTACCGTGACGGACATTCTCAAGGGTGGTCCTCGCAAGTATCGCTCGGCCAGCAAAGCACGCAACACATTGGCGACGCTGACCGCCGCCGGATGGGTGGTTTTTCCCACCAGCAACAAGAAGAACTTCGAGGTCAATCCGCACGAACTGCTCGCAGAGACGGCGAATCCGGCGAATCCGGAGAAAACCCAAGTGACTGCTCGTGCCCAGCGCGGCGAAAGCGAGGCGAATCTTGGCGAACTTGCCAATGCTGCCGCTCACGCTGAGAGGGATGTTGAGAAGATTCGCCTCGATTCGCCGGCTATTCGCCACGATGAGTTTGAGTATGGCGGGCAATTTTCGCCGGATTCGCCAAATTCGCCGTTGTTGGTACCCGCCGAGCCTGCTACCACTGGCCAGTGGAGTATGGAGATATGAGCGCCCCTGATCTGATCCGCCGTCTAACCGAGGTCGGTGTTGTTCTCTCCATTGTTCAGGATGGCCATCTGCAGCTGAGCGCTGATCGCCAGCCCCCCGAGGAACTGCTGACCGAACTGGTCCGCTGTAAGCCTGAGGTCATCGCCGCTCTGAAAGCAGTCAACGAGCCGATGCCCCCGAGCACTTGGCTGATCAGCGTCGCCCGCTTGCTCGACACGCAGCCCGCAGCACTGCTGGAAGGCAAATTTCTGCAGCAATGCGACCTGATCGAACTGGCTCGGGCCGATGCGGAGCTGGTCGCAGAGACGGTCCGAAACAGCCCGGCCTGGATCGAAAGGCCGCCGCTTCCTGAGCCGGCCGTTGGTCAGTTTGAAGAGGCTGGCGCTGACCGGCAGCACACCTTCGTTACAGCCGCGACGGCGTCGCCATACTGGATTGCTGCCCGTGACGAGTACATCAGCCACCTGATGATCTGCCACGATTGCTATGCCCCTCGGAAGCACTACTGCTCGCTCGGAAACGATCTGCGTCAGAGCTACGACCACACACCGATGGAGGTTAACGAGTGAGCGGCAAACTCAAGGTCGTTCTTAGGTCTCGCCCATAGCTCTGACTGACCTCAATCAATCTCACTGTGAGCGACGGTCCAGATACGCTTCAACGGCAACTCAGCCTTGATCTCGTCGCTCAGTGCGTCGTAGTGGGTAAACAGCTGCTCCAGCAGCTCTTGCGGCCCCCACAGTCGCAGCCGGTAGAAGCTGGAGGCTAGCTCCTTCTGCACGTTGCTCTTGAAGCCTCCCCAGGACACGAACAGCCCTTGGTTGGCATTGAATTTGGTCATAGCCCCCAGCAGCTTGTCCACGGTCGGACGGTCTATCAGTTCGCTGCCAGACTTCACCTCGACACAGATGCGTTGCTCCCCAAACCCCATGGGACCAGAGCCCGCCAGGATATCGGCGCCGCCGTCGGCGCCCTCAGGGCTGACGTAGGTGCTGTAGCCTTGCGCCTTAAGTATGGCGTCGACCAATCTGGTCAGAGCATGCCCCTTGAATCTGGCCTCGATCAGCCGTGTGATTTGGTCATTACCCAGCACCTCAAGATTGGTCTCGACACTCTCGGTTCCCGCTGTATCAGTCGCATCCGTCATCACCTTGCCTGGCTGCACCAACGTGGAGGTAGACTCAGCCTTCCAACCATTTGCTGCCATAGCTTTCAGACGGGCCTCCGCGTCGTTGCGCTGGATGCGGCAGATAGTCAGAAAGGCCCCGAAGCTGTAGAGCAAATCCTGAGAAAAACGGGCACGAGGAATACCCTCTCCGATCCACTTCACGCTGCGCCAATGAAAGTACGGATTCGGCCCCTCCGCAGCAAACTGGTAGTTACCCACCAACTCGCCGATGTAAATCACCGGCTGGGTTTTCAACGGCAATACCACCCAATCACCAACCTGCATCACATGAGCGAAGGGCCAAACCTGACTGACCCAGTTCATGATTGCCTTGGGTTTCTGCTCGGGATAGCGCTCCATCATCGCTGCGACCAGGTCGCTACGTTCCTTGAGAGAAGCCAGATCTAGGTCGAGATCGTCCCAGGTTACGTAAACCCGGCTCTCTTGGAGAAACTTCTGCTCATATTCGCCGTGAGATCCGGCCCGGACTAACCAAATAGCCATCTGATACCCCCTAATCCCCGTACCACAGGCCATGCACACTTCAAACACTGCATCAGCCTGACCCTCAATAGATTCCATGACCCGCTGTGGTGTTTTTCAAGGCCGCCCTACCTGCTCAAGCGCAACTGCCCCCCAACGTTGGCGATCAGCTTCCAGCTCATCAACCAGTAGCTGCATTCCCGCAGCAACCAGCGACTCATCCAGATCCTTGCGCATTTTTTCCAATCGAGGATCACAGCCAGACATATGGGGCCACAGCACATCGTCGGGATGCCAAGACTGTCCAATATTGATGCGCCAAAGATTGGGCAGCAGATCTTCCCCCTCATCGAGCTTGTGAAGACATTTCCGAGACATGACCCAGCCCCTCACAATCAGCCCGTGACAGTGTGCTAGAGCGAGTATCTGCAGCAGATGGAGCAGGCAGGGATAGTGGTCGAAATTGGCACCTTCGGTCAGGTAGTAATACCGACTCACGCTCTGATCGTTTAGCTCGGCGAAACGCTCCTCCAGCACTATGACAAAAGGCCCCTGACTGTCTTCACCCAGAGGTCGGTCATCAAGTTTGAAGATGTGGAGAGTAAAGCGCAGCTCATGCGAATCGGGGTCGTGACGCTGCGAGAGCCACTTATGCAGCTCTTCCGGGCGCTTGTAGCGATCGATTCGCTGATGTGGCCGCAATGAGGTTCCATCCAGCCACTCTTGCTCCAGCTGCAGGGTTTCTCGTACCCAATAAATCAGCTCAGGGGTCAGATGCTTCTTGAGAGCGTCGGGATAGGCCAGATCGCACAGGCTCAAAAGTGGCGGTGCCGGTAACAGCCGGCCAATCTGGGTCGGTGCAATCTCATGGGATTTGAACGCGGAAAGCACACGATCAGCCTGGCGGCGAAAAGGGTCATGCTGCAGCCTGTACATGTCCCATATCTTGCGCGCCAGATCGAGCAGGCCGCTCAGTTCCCTGGTGACAACCATCCCTATTCTCCCCTAATTGCCAACACAGATGATAAGCGGCCGGCTAGTGTCTGATCACGACGCCTCTCACTCTCGCTCCATCTACTTCGCTGTGTATTACTCCCCATCGCGCCGCCCAGTCATCTGAGTCCATGAGCCCAGCATCGTCTGTCATAAGATCGGTAGCCAACGAAGCACCCTCGGAAACGGCTGCAACAGATAAAAATTCAGCAGCAGGCCTACCCAAGCGCAACGCCACTGGTACGCAAAGTGGCGGTACGCAAGCTGGTACGCACGCTTTTGCGTACTTTTTTCTGCGTACCGCTACAAGGTGCGAAGCCTTCGAGTGGGCTGTACCTCACCGCGCCGTCACAACCCCATCGACTGAATCATCTCGCTTTCGGAAACCGGCTCCGGCGTCACCACCGCATCCTTGAGCATCAGCTTCCCGCGCAGCAACCGGTCCAGGTGCAGGTCGAAGGAATCGAACTGGGGATGCAGTACCCCTGGCAGGTGGATATGCACCGGCTTGGTCTGGCCGATCCGGTAGACGCGATCCGAGGCCTGGGCTTCCTTGGCCGGGTTCCAGTGGCGCTCCAGATGAACCACATGGTTGGCACCGACCACGGTCAGGCCCACACCGGCAGCCACGGGTGACATGATCAGCAGATTGAAGCCTGGTTGGGCCTCGAACGCGGTGATCAGCCTTTTCCGGGTCACCTCATCCGACTTCTTGGCTACTGCAGCAGTCTCGCCGTTGATGATGGCGATGTTCAGGCCGTAGATCTGATCCAGCCAGAGCTTGAGCAGGCGCTGCAGGCGCTTGGTCACCATGAACAGGATGACCTTCTCATTCTTCTGCTGGACCTCGTCCAGTAACTGCAACAGCACGGACAGCTTGCCCGACTCCTGCATCACCTGGCGCGCCTCCTTGGCGCTGCTGGTCATCAATTTGGCTTCCTCGCGAAGTCGCGGGTGTAGGGAAACCTCGCGCAAACTGGACAAGGCCGCCAATGCCCTGCCCCGCATGTCCTCGCTGGCCCGCTGGCTGCGGTAACCATCGAGCACTGCGTCATAGGCCTGCAATTGCAGGCCATTCATGCAGACCGCCAGGTTGGGCGCATAGACCTGCTGCCCCGCCTGGACCTTGCTGACGCCACTGTGAATGGTCTTCGACGGCAGTCCCTTGAGCTGATCTTCCTTGATGCGCCTGAGCATGAAGCTGCCAACGGCGCTGCGCAGC
Source organism: Geopseudomonas aromaticivorans (assembly GCF_019097855.1). Classification (GTDB taxonomy): domain Bacteria; phylum Pseudomonadota; class Gammaproteobacteria; order Pseudomonadales; family Pseudomonadaceae; genus Geopseudomonas; species Geopseudomonas aromaticivorans. The sequence continues at coordinate 5,340 of NZ_JAHRGL010000026.1, read as the reverse complement.
TCGGAGCCGATGCTGATCCGCACAGCATCCCTCTCCTCTTCCCCTGCATTGAGGATCGGCTTGACCCAGCGATCCCGGAACTGCGGCCAGTCGCCGAGCAGTCCCGGCTGGACGGTATCCATCAGGCACCAGAAGTCACCCAGACTGTTCTCGACCGGCGTGCCGGTAGCAAGCAGTTTGAAATCGGCCTTCAAGCCTTTGGCTGCACGAGTCTGCAGAGCATTCGGGTTTTTGATGTTCTGCGCCTCGTCGAAGATGACCATGCCCCAGTCGATCCGACACAGAGAGAACTGGTAATCGCGCAAGGTCTGGTATGTCGTCAGCACCAAGCGACGATCCATATCCAGACGCTTCACCCCAGCCTCCGGGCCGATATGCAGCGCATAGCGGATCGCTTGCTCATCCAGTCCACCATCGTCGTCAACCAGAGAGGCCAACTGCAGCGACTCCCGCTCGGAGCCCTTGATCCGGAACGGGTTGAGATCCCGCCCGGACTGCAGCACCACGATGTCGCGGAAGGGAATGCTCTTGAAGGTCTGCGCCACCTCGTCTTCCCAATTTTCCAGCAGGCTCAGGGGCGCGACGACCAGCACGGGCTTTTGCGAGCCTCCATCATTGTGCTGTTGGGCCAGGTACTCGGCAGCGGTGACCAGCGACATATAGGTCTTGCCCAAGCCCATGTCATCCGCCAGCAAGCCACCCTGCAGGCGGTAGAGATCTTCCCGATCCTCCCTGATCGCTGAGCCCAGCAGACCCAGCATCCAGTTGACTCCTTCGCGCTGGTGAGCAAAGGGCTGGCGGGCATAAGCAGTCCATTCCGGCTCGCGCAGCGGTCTCGTCGCAGCAGCCTTATCCAGCAACTGGGTATCGATCTGATCGGCCTCGCGGATCAGTACCGTCACCTGCTCCTTGGCCTTCTCGTCTTCTGAGGTGTCTGGACTGATTTTCGCTGGCGGCGCCCCTGACGACTCAGCAAACTTGCCGCGCAGTGACTCGACCTGCCGCTCGACAGCCTCGGGACTGGAGATGTCGATGACTTCACCAGCGAAGGAAAGCCGCTCCGCCCCCTGCTCTCTGGCCGCAGCCAGGGCGCTCTCGAACTGCTCCAGCTCCTCCGGTGACTGCACCAGTTTGGGGATGATCTCGACGGGTGCCGCGCGAGAGTCCAGCGCAAACCAGTCCTGCTTCTTGCCATCCAGCTCACCAAAGTCCATGTGCTGGAGCTTGCCGATACCCATTACCCGAACAGAAAACCCGAGCTCCAGATTGACCAGGGCCGCATCGAGAAACGCGCTTGGCGCCGTAATGAAATCGGCCACTTTATCGGCAGGAATGCGCTTGTTACCGAGCACCTCCTTGATCGCGGCCATCTTCTGCGCTTCGAGCAATACAACCCGATTGTCGATGCGCAGCACGCCGCCATCCGCATTCATGTCCAGCTGTGACCAGCGTTTTTCCAGCTGATCCGGCGTGGAACCATCCCCCAGGCTGGGACACAGCATCAGGCTACCGTCAGGCAAGCGCGTAGCGGTCACGCCGATGTTCTCCGGCACCACGACATCCAGCCGCTCGAAGTGGCTCAGGTCGATACGCATGCCGCTGCGCTCAGCCGTCTGCAGCTCGGCCATTAGGCGCAGGTTGGCCGCTTCGCTGCGGGCCTCCGGCGCCAGCTTCTGGTGACGCTCCCACGCCTCGAGCCCCATCAGCTCGGCCGGCGTCAGCCGATAAACCTCGGTAGATGAGAGCTGCAGCAATGGCCCCTTGCGCGTGAAAGGCGCCTCGCCATTCTTGAGCTGCACGCTCAGATCCACCCGGAAACCACTCTGCCCGGTACGGCCCTGGATCCGCGTGGCGAACGAGCCGGGAAATCTTTCCGGTAGCCGGAGCACTTCGGCTTGCTCGTCATCAAGTCCGGCCAGATCAGCGGCCAGGATATGAAAGCCATTGGGCATGATCTCGGCCAGCCCCTGTTCTTCCAGCATGCGCAAGGCGATCAGCTGGATTTTCTGCAGGGTATTGCCACCGCCCCCTAGCAGGGCATCGAAGGTCGGCTTCTCTAGATAGAAGTTCAGCCCCTCCGAATCGGCCTGAAATTGGAAACCACTCTGCTGGGAAAGCGACTCCTCACGCCCGCCAAGCAAGCCCTTGATCATCTCTAGAAAGGCCATTCAGCACCCACCCGGTCAGGGAAAAAGTTGATTCAGCATTGCGTCCACCTCAGGCGTGACAGTCCAGCCAAAGGCTGCATCCTGCTTGCACAGATTCTTCAGTGGCCCGTGCAACAGCTGATTGACTTCGCGTGTATCAATATCGAGGACGTTGGCGGCGTAACGCGCCTTGTCTCCGGGGTTGCTGGCGAAGTAGCGCAGCACCTTGAGCGTTGGCAAGGAAAGACGGGCGATCTCCCTCTTCAGGCTGACATCGGACTCGCTGCGCCCAGCGCCTCCCGGAGCCGGCGATGGCCTGCTGTGCGCTCCCGGAGGAGAACGGACGTGGCTTGAGCTGCCCGACTCAGCGATGACTCGATTCTGCTCGCGGATCGAGCGGGCAACCGAAGGCACTGCCGATGCTGTCGATACGGGCGTGCCACTCTGCGGAATATCCCGTGTTGCAGTCTGTACCGGCTGAGCCCGCTGCCTCGGCGTATGGGCACCCCAAGCTGGCTCAAGCTCTTGCTGCACCATCCGCTCCGGCCGCGTACTCGCCGATGGCATCGGAGCTGCTGGCGGAACTTTCACCTTTCTGGCACTGACTACCGGCATCCCGAACCTAGCGAGATAGTTCCTGTAGTCCTGCCTGCCAAGCAGCTGCTCGATATCTAGACCGATGTCATTGTCGGCCAGGAACTGGAAGACCTTGTTTTGCCATGTCAACGGTGGATTGTGCGTATAGGCCCCAACTGGCAGCCCTGGATAGAGCTTCTTGTATTGCTCTGGGACCGCGGTAATGAGGTCAGCATGGTTAAAGGTGCTTATCTCGTACGAGGACAACATGGCACCGGGCGGCGCTAGGTAAACCCAGATCCTGAAGCTATGCGAGCCCTCAACAATATGGAAATCACCACAATCGAGGTAAATGACTGCCTTGTCCGCCATGTTTCCATCCATGCGGGCAAAACTGGTTTTCACCTCGCTGCCGAGAATTTTTCTGACGGTCAACTGAGCCTTGGTTCCCAGCAGCAGGCGGGTATTGCGGATCAACTTGAGCTTGAACAAGCCCTCAAGAAACTGCTTGCGGGCCGGGAACATCCGCTGCAGATCGTCGTTGCGCGTTTCGATGCCGTACTGCTCCACCGCCTGCAGGAAAAGACGCAAGTCCTCCTTGGACAGCCAGCCGCGCACCTTGCTGATGCGCGCCTCACCGAGCGGCTTCCACCACTCCCGGTAATTGGATGCTGAGCTTGCTATCCGCGGATCGCCGGCCAGATTGAGAATGAAGCTCTGCCAGCTTTCGCCAGGATCGTCTGCCGCTCGGTCGATCATGATCTCCAGCGCAACATGGCCGATGCGTTTGCCGTCTTCGTAAGGCGCCTTGCTCACCGAGGGCTTGAGCAGCTCATCCAGGACCGGATCCCACTCACCCGGCCGCAAGCCGCGCAGGGTGTCCAGATAGAAATACGCCCGGCAGATATCGCCATAGCGCCCAACGTCGAAACCTTCCAGCCCGTAATCCGAGAAAGCGTCACCCAGTTCGCGACCCTGCTCGCGCACACGACGGACGAGCTCCATGGGACCATGCAGATCCAGCAGCCAGCGCCCCTCGCGCTTGAGCACGGACAGGACATCCTTGGCGAACAAGGGTTGCTTCGGCTCCGGCATGCAGTCCAACTGATCATGCAGATGCTGCTGCAGACGCTCGAGCATCCCCTCCGACTGCTTGTCGCGTTCGTCGAGACGGTCGAAATAGCGGAAATACAGCTGGATCAACTGGATCAGCGTCAGACGGGTCAGTCGTGGCTGCTGGACGTCCATCAGGAGATCCAACATGCGCACGCTGAGTAGCCGTGAGCCAAGGCGCTCGTCGTTCAGCCACAGCGAGGTCAAGGCCCGCGCGCCCATGCGGCGCCGCAACAGGGCGGGCAAGCCCTCGAAACGACCAGTGGTCGCCATGTCTCGCCATCTCGACAGCGTATGCTCGAAGGCGTCGCTGTCCCCCGCCTTGGCCTTCATCCTTTTGGCCTTCTCCGTCAGCGCAAACCAGCCCTCGATGACCGGTGCCGGCCACGAGGCTGGCCGGTTATCAATCGGGGGCAACCTCATTTGGTGGCGCCTCCCAGCAACTCACGCACACCCTCGTAATCGGCGCTGGCCGGGCGTCGGATGGTGAAGCGAATATCAATGCGCCGGTTCTCCCGGAAATCATTCTCGGAGACCTGCTTGGCATTGACCGGGCGGGTTTCCCCATAACCGCTCACCGAGAACAACGGATCGCCATCCTGGTTGCTCATCCGGTTAAGCCGCTGCTCCTCCGGCAGCGCACTGCTCCAGAACTGCCAGAGCGAAATCGCCCGGAAGGTGGAAAGCCCCCAGTTACCCTTGCCCATAAAGCCTGGATACGGGCGATTGTCGGTATGACCTTCGATAAAGATGGTGTCGAGGTAGTTGACACGGTCATCCCGGCTGACCACCTGATTGATCACCTCGCCAATTTCCAACGCGGTCTGCTGGTAGCGCGGCAGGAGCTCGAAGGCGCCAGTATCGAAGCCGAGCAACTCGTTGGGGATGCGCAGCACGGTATGGTTCTCGCTGACCTCTACCTTGATGCCGCGCTGCTGCAGCTTCTTGACGGCCTCGTCGAGAATGGTTCGACGCACCTCCTCGGCCTTCTGCAACTGGGAAACCTTCGCGTCGAACTGCGCGCTCTTCTCCATCAACTGCAGAATCAGGACCACCGAAGCAAGGATAAAGAGCACCAGAAGCGCCGACATGATGTCCACGAAGGACTTCCAGTACGGATCCTCATCCTCCATCGGGGCGTCATGGGATTTACGCCAGCGCATCAACGGGCCTCCAGTTCATCGACCACATTGCTGATCGCCTGCACGGCCGCATGCATCTGGTTCGCGAAGCTCATGGTCTCTTTGTTCCACTGGTCCATGCGCTCATGCACCTGATCTCGCACCTCGCTGGAGTAGGTACGCAGCCACTGTTCGGCTTGCTGTTCGACGCCTTGCACTTGGCTACGCAGCGCTTCGCCCAGAGCGGTGAACTCGCTGCGGATTCCACGCCATCCGGCCACCCAGTCCACGCTTATCCGGCCGGGCATTCCACGCACATCCGGCCACCTGTTCCACGGCCATCCGGCCGGGCAGTCGGAGCGCAGCGACGCTAGGGTGGCATT
>NZ_JAHRGL010000025.1 GCF_019097855.1 Geopseudomonas aromaticivorans | reverse complement strand
GCGACTGCCGCACGCTTCCTCAGTAGCAGACTACGAAGCCCTGCTGCCGTGGAACTGCTCGTCAGAGATGCCACAGTAAACCGCTAACCCGCTGATGGGCAGGTGGGGTTTATGGATCGCATACGATCCATCTCGATCAGGAACAATTCCTTGCGGGTCTGCTTGCGCTTGCCGGCGTACTCGGCGTCGGCGAAGGTCATCTGCTTCATCGGAAAACTCGGCGGGTGGAATCCGCGTATTTTGCCAAAATCAGGAAGTCTTCTTCAGAATTTCCCTAAAGGTCGCCGAATGTGTTTCTTAGGAAGGCCGCCGCGTACTTTGCCAAGGAGTGCGGCTGAAGTACGCCTTCATCAAACAGCAATCCGCAGACTATTCGGTTCGCCGTCTGTGCCTGACTCTGAACGTGCATGCCAGTGGTTACTACGCCTGGCTGGCAGAGCCGAAGTCGGCGCGGGCCAAGGATGACCAGCGGGTGCTGGGCTTTAGAGGTGCCCAGTTGTAGCCGCATACGGGGCTGCTCAGTAGGCAGCAAAAAAAAGCACGATGACACCGACCATCGCCAAGCTTCCGTGCCCCATGATCGCCCACAGCGGTTTGGCCTGGCGGAACAGCATGCCAAAAAAAAGCGCCCCCCCTAAAAACGCAACGCTTAGCAGGCCCAGTGCCCAGACAGCGGCCTGTGGGAGCGCGACATCGGGCGGAGCGCTGTACAAGGCATAGCCCAGTGTTATGAGACCCGCCAAGCCAAGCCCACCATGCCCCAAGCCGAACCATGAGGGATAACGCACCTTCATTACCGACAGCAATCCGAAAAACAACCCGCCCGCAGCCGCCGCTACCAACATCCAAAAAGCCCACTGTATAAGTCCCATTATATTTATACTCAATAGATCTTATTAGAGAACGTCTGAATTAGCAAAGTAATTATAGCTGCTTCAGCCTCCGCCGAACTTGAAATTAGCGAGCCAATCGAAAATGATCAGATCACTCACTAATTTCGGTGCTTTTCACCCTTTGACAGCAACTTTCCACAACTATTCACCGCATCATAGACACACCTTTCTTGCATATTCCAGCAAATTCCGAAGCGCCATTCACAGGCTCGCCAGCACAAACAACGTCACAACTGAGCAGTGCTCGTCAGCAACTAACGGAAACACACCTTGAGTAGCTAAAATGTCACTTGAGCACGCGGAACGGATACTCGACTTTGGCACGCGCACCCAATCCCAGGCCTGCTCGATGTTGGGTCCGGCCATGTATAGAGCACAGCGTTTATCGAGCATATTGAAGGTGTTGTGACATTCCACTTCGCTTTACTATTTGTCCATGCGATGAAGCTAAGGCAGCATCCAAAACGTAAAACTAGGCAAACTTTCCGCCAAAACCGAAAAACCCGGATCGTCGCCCAGCAGCGTTAGCTTATTATCCATAGCCTCATGTCCCTAAGAAAAATATCGCAGACTCCAGCCATACAAGCCTACTTCGACCAGCCCGCTATGGATATCTGAACATAAAACGGGAAAATATAGTGAAGTGCACATAAATAAGAAAAAACTGAAGCCATTCACTATCTAGCCGAACAGCAGAACAAGTAGCTACAGCCTCGATAAAGTGGTGCTAGGAAGCATAATACGAATCAAACAGCGGCTTCCTAGCACAGCACTTAATTTTCAATACACCAACCTGGTTTAAATCCACTATCAGAATGAATAGATGTAGTTCAAGACAAAATTATCTTGTGCTATGGACGACCTAACAGGAGATGATGTGTTGTAAGGTGAACGGTTAGTCATACTACGCTCAAAGGCGTGTGAGTATGCGGCATCAAATCTGCTCGATTTAGAGAAATTATAGCTAAAGCCTAAGGAGGCATGCTTCTGTAAAACCGCTGGAATCAGGGCAAGCAACCCCTCATCATTAAATGGCTGAGTAGCCTGACGGTATCCTGCTCGCAGCGTAAGCTTCTGGGTCGCGGCATACGAAGCCCCAATTGCCACAATCGTTTGATCCTTGGCGTTCTGAGGTAATTTCAGATCAACACCCCCAGCGTCACTAGAAAAGCCCACGTCAATATCTTTCAAAGCATCCTTCCAGAAAACCCGAGATAAATCTAAAGCGAGCAAGAACCTGTCAGTTACATTATGGCTCAAGCCTACATCAAGCTTGGCAGGCGAGTTGAAATTTAAAAAACGAACCTCCCCACCAATAGGTACATTACCAAGTAAGCCATCCACGGCAGTGACAGTTCCTCGCCCCTTTAGATCGTTCATATGACTCTTGAACATGTAAGAAGCACCCAAGTTTGTTGTAGGCGTCACCTTATACAACAAACCTAACCTACCAGAGAAACCCCAACCATCTGCACCACTTGCAATTTCTTCGTTTTTGCTAACGCTCAGATGCACACCACGCGGATCAGGTAAAGCACTGATCAACCCAATTAAGGAGCCAGAAGCTCGTCCACTCTGAGCAAGGCTACCTAACTGATTCATTCCAAGCAAGTAATCAAGATTCAAACCAGTCCATTTTGCATCCAACGATCCTCCGATGGAAAAACGATCATTAACCTTGTAACTTACCGCAAGAGGTATGTCAAGAATAAACAATCGGCTCGCATTCTCAAAACCTGTATCAGCGCCAGCGGCATAACCCACTCCACCAACATCACCGCGCGACAAAAAACTTGACTTGCCATACTCGACCCCTACACCAGCTTGTGCAAACATACCCGCGCCAACAGTCCAGTTGGAAAATTTACGAGTAAAAGCAAACTGAGGGGCAACATACGGACCTCTATTATTAGAATGCGTGCTTGATGACACGCCTTCACCTGTAGTAACACTCGAAGCACTGATGTCAGTGGTAATCAAGTCGAACCCTAGCAACACTTCACCTGTCGCATCTGACAAATCCATTGTCGCCGGGTTAACCATCATTGACGCCGGACCGACATAATGAGCAACAGCGGTCCCTCCCATACCTCTCGAAATTGCACCAAAACCCTCAAGATACAAGCCATCTGTCGCTAACGCATAGAATGACGAAACACTCAAAAGCACGCCAACGATACTTCGGTAGAAAATTTTACACGCCATAGCCTTCACCATTTATTATTATTTACCCCCCCCCAAAAAAATAACTGTGAATGGGAGGAGGTTAAATGAATTGCAAGATGACTATCACATCGATCGTGCGAAAGCCGCGCATAACGACTGTGCACAAATCTATGTTTCTACTGTGCTATTTTGAGGAAATACGAATCACCGGCTTAAGTGTTACTCCCTTTTCCGAATCCTCAGCCGCCTGATTAATCTGATCAAATGAATAGAACTTTATCAATTTGTCGAACGGAAACTTCCCTTGACGATATAGCTCAACCAATCTTGGAATAAAGATATCCGAAACAGATTGCCCCTCAACGATACCTCGAAGCTTACGATTAAATAGTAAAAAATTAATGTCAACGGGAACCGTAGCCCCCATAGGTGGCGCACCTACAATACCTATCTCACCACCTATAGCGGAACTGAGAATCGCCTGCTCAAGAACGGAAGGCAAACCGCTTGTTTCGAGCACATATGGAGCACCACCAGCACAGATTTCTTTAATCCTCTCAACTGGATCAGAATTTGTTGCATTAATCACGTGCGTCGCCCCAAGCTCACTGGCCAATTTGAGGCGATTCTCTTTGACATCAACAACGATGATTGTCGTACAACCCGCCAGAACGGCACCCATAACAGCCGAAAGACCTACAGCCCCGGCACCAAAAATCGCAATAGATGAGCCTGCCGAAGGGTTGAGCGCGTTAAGGACGGAGCCTGCACCAGTTTGAATACCACAACCAAGGGGGCCAAGGAGCTCAAGCGGTACGTCCTTCGTAACCCTCACTGTGTTGCGTTCGTAAGCCAACGCATAGGTCGCAAAGGAAGATTGTCCAAAAAAACTAGCTCCTACTTCCGATCCATCGTGTCCATGAATGGTGCATTCGCCTGAAACCGAGCGTCCCATAAAATTAGGAACGAACGAATTGGCACAACTGGTTGGATCACCGGAAAAACATGCTTCACAACGTCCACAGGTATAAAAAGTCAAAACAACATGATCACCTGGCTGAACTTTTTTAACCGCCGGCCCTACTTTCTCAACTACACCAGCCCCCTCGTGCCCAAAAACCATCGGCAGCGGAACCGGATAATACTGATCACGACAAACGAGATCTGTATGACACAAACCGGTCGCAACCAGTCGAACTAGGATTTGATCTTCCGCAGGCTCATTAAGAATCACGTCCTCAAGAATGAACGGTCCTTTTTTTTGGCGTACAACTGCCGCTTTGATCTCCATTTCGAACTCCTCTTTAATTATCAAAAAGTTTTACTAAACATCAAGCACAAGAACCAAGCATTTCCTTATTATTCACTCGTCGCCGAACAACCGTCTTCCTTTATCCCGAAATATTCCTACACTTGAAAGTCATATTTAACCACAGCTCTTTCCAAAAAATTATTTTGTCTAAAAAACATCACCCTCATACTGGAGGTCGATTATAGAATCTATCAGCATATATATATTCGCGCGCTACACCCAGCCGAACAAGCTCGGACTCTGCCGCGTCAACCATAGGAGGAGGCCCACAGAGATATCCTTCACACATCTGTCCCTGCAAGAACTCCTGAAAATGCTCTGTTACCATGCCACGCCTGCCATTCCATGAAGAAGTTGCAGGTTCTTCGGAAAGCACCGGAATAAGCTCGAAACGACCACCCCACTCGCGCTGCAGCGCCTGTATTGCATCAAGACAATATAAATCACGCTGTTGCCGCGCGCCAAAAAATAAGAAGACATCACGCTCACGCTGAGCTCCCGTCATACTCTGCAAAATACATTTAATTGGCGCGAGCCCCGTCCCTCCGGCTACGCAAATCATCGCGGCCTCACTCTCATGTAAACCGAACTGACCATAGGGGCCTCGCAAGGTTAGTGTAGCCCCGGTTCGGTCATCACCAAATAACCAACCACTGAACACCCCTCCCGGAACGTGACGCACATGAAAACTTAAGAATCCTTTATCTTGGTGGGGCGAAGAAAAAGAATAGCTCCTCACTGTAGACAATTCTGAATTTTCAATATCTGCATACTGGCCAGGACAAAAAAGTATTTTTTTGTCCGTAACAACAGTTAGCTCAATTACATCATGCGCGAGGCTTTTCTGCCCGCTAATCAAGGCTCTTGTTTCTTTCGGAACAATCGCCAATCCGAGCTCTTTGTCCAGCTCAATTACCAGATCTCCCTTGGGTACAGACTGGCAACCCAAGCGATATCCGGATTGATAAAAGTCACCACTCAACCCCATAGCAGAAGATGCCAGCTCGCTTATTTTTCCAGAAACCAGCTTATATTTACATGCGCCACAAGTTCCAACCTTGCAATCGTGTGGAAAGGCTATGCCATTATGCAAGGCACTCTCGAGAATCGTTGTGCCTCGGGGCACATCAAATTCAACATCCTGTCCTTTAACCGAAACTCTTGACTCTTGAGGGCGCCTCAATAAACCTAAAATTTTCCCATAAAAATTCATGCAAAATCCCATCATTAAGCTGGCTATGGCGAGTTAAAAAAAACACCAAATATCATATTACGTAGCTTTTCCAGGAAAACTGATTTATATGTAAGCGGCCGTAAACAACATCTCTCCATAAGAGCACCTCTAAAAACGCACATTCAAACTGAGCCACATCGCCCAGATGGGTGGCAAGATGATCCGGAGCATTGGCTTGGCCCGGATAAGTCATTTACGGCCTAGATCAATTATACCTAAATATTAAGCTACTTAACGCTACTTAACCCACAGCGGCCATCCGGCCTTTTTATTTGATTCCATCGCTAACTCACGCTCACCTGGCGTCGCATAACGTTGATCCCAGTCCTTCAATTTTGGCATTGCAATAAATTTAAACCAAAGAGGCGGAATAAGGCCGAGAAGGAAACATACAAAAAGGGAAGGCATTTGAGGAGCCTCTCTTTCTGGACGAAGCTCGTAAAACCGAGTATAGCCATCAATGTGATGATTGATATGATTCGTTATCTCACAACCCAACGGACGCACAATCATCCCCATATGGTTCCACGCATGGTGTAGTTGGATAGGCTTACCGATTTCGCGCACCAATCCATAGTGCTGAAAGTAATTGAAAGCCTCGACGATCGCCTTCGCGCTGACCATTGAAATAATCGCCACCAAGCCTGCAGTCGTACCTCCGAAATAAGTCACAATGCCAGGCAGTGCGAGTAAGAGTACGACATATTGGTACATTCTGTTAGACAAATTCCATGGGGATTTTCCTTTTCTACGCAGGATTTCAGCCTCGATCTTTGCCGCATCTTTGATCGCACCAACAGTTGCAGTGACCACGAAACTGTAAATTGTCTGCCCACGGTATGGCGTATCGCTATCGAGCGGCGTATCAAGCTCAAGATGATGCGTCGTGACATGAGCAATATCTCGGTTTGGATCGCCATAAAAAGTAGCCAATAGCTGCGCCATTCTCCGCGGCAACCAGTGCCTCCGATGCATCAACTCATGTGAAACAGGAAGAGAAGGCACACCACTAAGCCAAGCCAAAGAAAGAATACACCCCAGAACTTGTACTGGCTCGCCAAGATCAATCCGCCCGCCATTGACTCCGACAATTAAAAAACCATATAGACTAATCATCAGTGGTAGCTGCAAATACTGAGTGAGGTCTGCAAGGAAAGGAATGACTTTTCTGACCCCAAAGTCTCTTGGCAGAGCGATATCGAGAACCATTAGCAATGGGAATGTCGCAGCCCCGAGCCATACCCAGTCCCCTCCATAGTAAAATCCAATGACACCACAAGCAGTGACAAGGGGAATCAGATAGTAACGAAGTGTGTCCATCTTATCTTCCTTATAATTGTAGAGAAAAAAATTGAAATTGTGTTTTTAGAAAGGGTAAACAGCCGTTTTATCAACCACGCTAATCCATTGAGACTGTGTAAATTCCTCAATACTTGCAGTTCCCCCAAAGCGGCCACCACTCCCGGAAGCACCCATCCCTCCGAAAGGAACATGAGGTTCACAATTAATCGGCTGATCATTGATATGCACCATACCGGTTTTTAGCCGGTTTGCGATCTTCATGCCAGTGGTCAATGATTTAGTATGAATAGACGCTGCCAAGCCATACTCTGAGCTATTGGCTAATTCTATCGCCTCATCAATACTGTCAAAAATAGTTATAGGAGCTACCGGGCCAAAGATTTCCGACTGAAAAATTTCCATATCCGGTTTTACATCCATTACCACTGTTGCTTGGTAGTAACGCCCCTCATATGCACCTCCTGCTAAGACCTTAGCACCGGCCCGCTCCGCAGACTCAACGAGCGCGTGAACGCGATCAACCTGTTTGTCATTGATAAGGGGGCCGAGATGCACTTGATCCGTGTTTGGATCCCCCACCACTAAGCTCTGTGCACGCTTAGCAAGTTTCGCTGCATATTCCTGAGCGATGTCGCGATGCACCAAATGCCGTCCCGCTGCCATGCAGACTTGCCCCTGATGAAAGAATGTCCCCCATGCCGCACAGCCGACGGCCCCATCAAGATCGGCGTCGGGCAGTACGATGTTTACATTGTTGCCCCCCAGTTCAAGCGAAACTTTTTTCAGCATCCTCCCGCATTTCTCTCCAATCGACCGGCCAACCTGGGTCGAACCGGTAAAGGAGATCATGTTGATTCCTGGATTCTCTACCATTGACTCTCCTACGTCGGCTCCACCAGGAAGAACATGAAGAACCCCTTCTGGTATACCAGCATCGGAAAAGATTTCAGCAATGAGTGCCCCCCCGATGACAGCAGTCTGAAGGTCAGCTTTTAAGACTACTGCGTTACCCAACACTAAGGCTGGTGCAACCGAACGCATTGCCAAGAAAAGCGGAAAATTCCAAGGGGCAATTACACCAACCACGCCAATTGGAACGCGCTGACAAAGATTCATGCGCCCAGAAACTGCCGATGGAAACAACGCACCATTAGGCAAAGAAGCCAAACCTACAGCTTGATGCATTTGCTCATAGGTAATTCCAGCCTCCCATAAGCCCTTCGGACGAATCGCGCCACATTCTCGGACGTTCCAATCGGCGAACTCATGTTCACGCTCCTTCAGTTTATCGGCAGCCTTGCGGACAATGGCGGCTCTTTCACTGAATGGCATTGCAGCCCATTCTTTCTGCGCTATCTTAGCTGCGCTCACAGCAACATCGACATCTTCGCGGTTAGCAACGCCCGTAATCCCAAGGATATCTCCATTGGACGGATCGACAACATTGGCAACCCCCCCCCGCGCCTCGACCCAAGTTGAACTAAATATCTTTCCGCCCCAGATTGGCTGCTCTTTTGTCTCATGCATAATTATTTCTCCTTATTTTCAGAAAATTAAACACATGAGCCATTTGGCTCAAACAGAATTTTCAACGATTGGCCGCTAATAGCCATTTCGAAGGCATCCTCGGTCGCCGTTAGTGGCAATCGATGCGATACGAGTGAAGATAAATCAACACGCCCTGTAGCGAGTAAGCTAGTTGAACGCTCCCATGTTTCAAAAAGACGCCGTCCGTGTAAGCCACGCACTACAAGACCTTTGAAAAGCCACTCCTCTAAGTTGAGTGAAATCCCATGAGAAGGAACACCCATTAATCGCAACTCGCCACCATGAGTTATTGATTTAATAGTCGCGGTCAACGCTGCAGCTTGCCCAGAATAGTCAATTGCAACATCCACCCCTCTCTCTCCGAGCAGCGAGCACACCGTGTCATGAACACTCTCATCAGTTGCGTCAATGCATACATCAGCCCCCAATTGAGCCGCAGCAGAGAGACGTAGTGGATGGACATCCGTCGCAATGACCTTACTTGCACCCAATGCTTTGGCCGCAGCAACGTTCATAAGTCCAATCGGCCCGCAACCAGAAATAAGAACATTCAATCCCGAAACCCCAGAACCTTCCAGACTCGCATGTACCGCAAGGCCAAAAGGTTCCATCATTGCCGCCTGTAGCGGCGAGACTTCCTGCGGCACCGGCCAACACACACTTTCCGGAACCACGACGAACGAAGCGAAGCCACCATCGAAGTCGACCCCTGGATAGCGCGTATGGGGGCACACATGCGCCCAGCCGCGACGACATGTATAGCAGACTCCACAAGGGAGATGACTCTCCAGACTAACCCGCATTCCGGGCCTTAGGCCTTTGACGTCAGATCCGACTTGCTCAACCACCCCGCTAACCTCATGACCAAGGATAGTCGGCAGATTCATCCGTCTCGCAAAGTCGCCCCATTTGTAAATCAGCAAGTCAGTACCGCAGATTCCAGCTGCTTCGACTTTTACCAACACGTCTGTATCATGAACCAATTCGGGGACAGGCACATCGTCAACGGATATACCTCCACGCTCTGCTTTAACCTTTCTTATCGCCAGCATTTTTCACCCGCCCACAAAAGAATCAGATGTTATATATATCTAATACGGTCGGAATCAAATCGTTCATTACAACAATCTTCTTATATTTGATAAGAAAATCACCAGCATCTTCTAGAATTCGGTAGTCGTAAGTTCCGTAAAAGGTAGTGGTTTCTCCATTCCTAAATGCGTGACTCACCCAGTTTGCGGTTACTTCATACCCTTCGAAGGCTTCAGCAATCTGAATATTACTAACTATATGACAAGTCCTAGGAAGCGGTGTCGATGCTGCTGACAATCCGGTTCTGATTCTAAATACACGATCTTCCAACCCACCACGACCACTATAAAACATCAGAGACATTTCGCTTTGGGGATCCGTTGTAGTTTCATACTCGGACTCCCATGCGGGCACCCAGAACTCAACATCCTCGGAAAACAGAGAAAGCCATTTATCCCAGTCTCGATCATCCAAGTAACGCAACTCCGAACAAACAAAGTCTTGTACACGAAAACGCGTTTCGAACGAAATGGCCATGATTATTCTCCTTTAAACCCCATTAACTCAAGCCACCTGAGATGTTGTGCCAAAAAAATCCCTTCATCTTCTATTTTCGAACCACTGCTTGCTGGACTAATACCCAATTCATTTGCGAGATCGTCAGGGCCTTTAATTTCTTGAGTCATACCCCTCGACATATCGCTCCAGCGAGCAACAGAATGCGCACGACATCCCTTCTGAACCTCTGAAAACTCAGTCAAGTCATCTGGAGTTGCCATTCCACTTGCATTAAAAAAATCTTCATATTGTCTAATGCGGTGCGCACGAGCCGCTGGCTCCTCTCCCTTAGGAGCAAAACAATAGATCGTTACCTCTGTTTTATCGACCGCAAGAGGGCGGAATACTCTGATCTGGCTACTAGTTTGGTCCATAAAAAAAACATTGGGATAAATGAGCAGATTTCTCAGCCTGCCGACAGCCCAATTCGCTTTAGCCTCGCCAATACGCGCCTTAAGCTCTTCTTTCATTGGATATAGCGGTCTATCCTGAGGGTTCGTCCAATCCGACCAGATAACTGTATGACCATTTCCCAAATCATAGTAACCTCCTCGCGCATTGGGGAGATCACCTACATTCATAACCTTAGTCTTTTGCCCCTTAGTATTGGAGTTCGCTCGATTTTGTAGCGTTTGAACGTAATTCCCATGAGTGGCTGCAACATGATAGCCATCAACACCATTCTCAGCCTGAAGCTTCCAATTGCCGTTGAAAGTATAGGTTGACACTCCCTTGAGAACTTCCAATCCATCAGGTGACTGTTCTACCAATATATCTACAAATGTCTTGGCATCCGCCAAATAATGATCTATCGCCTCTGCCTCCTCATTCAAGGTAACAAATATAAATCCCTTATAATTCGCAACCTTTAAACGTCTTAGCCCTAATTTCTTCTTATCAAAACCCTCAGGGTAGCCACCCTGCTCCTCATTCATTGTCGCCGTTAAAGAACCGTTGTCGTCAAATGCCCAGCCGTGGAAAGGGCATACAAAGTTCGCACGCGTGCCTTTTGAAACCCGGCAGAGCGTTGCCCCGCGGTGAGTACAAACATTTACAAAGGCGTTAATTTCCCCCTTCTTATTTCGATTGACAATCACGGGCACACGCCCAACCCAACGGGTTACAAATGATCGAGGCTTGGATATCTCGCTTTCGTGAGCTGCGTACACCCATATTTTTTCCCAAATTCGTGAGAATTCGAGTTCAAAGAGTTCAGGATTCGTAAATATTTCGCGACTGACCCGTCGCGGTCCAAATTCGGAGTGATCCAAAAATGGAAACTCATTATTTGAGATTGTCATTATTTTGCTCCTCAATAAACTAGCTGCAGGTTGATGATATATCGCCATGCTGCAGAAAAATTAGGCTTGCTCTAAATCAGCCCAAACAAAGCCATCAATAACCCGAACCTTATAAATTTTAATCGGCACGGAACAAGGATACTTACACGGCGCGCCACTGCGTATATCAAACGTTCCGCCATGGTACGGACAACTCACTTCTCCATTTGGGAAAACTTCCCCGTCACACAAGGATGCTTCGCCGTGAGTACAAGTATCATCGGTGACAAAGAACTCGGCCCCCAATCGAAACACAGCCAGGGGGGGAGCTCCATTTCGCTCAATCTTTGCACCAAAATCTTCTTCTACCTCGTCACACGAAATAAGTTTTACCCAGATCTCTTTTTCGGCACACCCCATAAATTTAGACTCCATTAGGTATATACTTCGGTGAACGCAGGATATGGTTCACCAGTATGAAATAGTATGCCGCGCCACAAACTGTCTTCAGTCCACGTGTTAATGGGGCGATCCGGTTGCGCGAGATAGCCCAATCCCGCAAATGTCTCATTTCTATTTCCACTTGGGTCGAAGAAATAGACAGTCTCACCTCGTGTAATACCGTGCCTAGTCGGCGCGAGGTCGATTTTGACCTTGTTTTTTGCCATTACATCAGCTGCCTTTAATACGTCGTGCCACGAATCGAGGAAAAAAGAGATGTGATGCACACCAGCCCTCGGGCCAGGTAGAAAAGCGATGTCATGCGGCTTCGTTGCTCTAAAAAGGAATGCAACAGCCTGGATGGATGCATCCGGTCCAATCAACCCCTGCTCGCTCATATAGAAATCCAGGCATGTCATAAAAAATTTGACATTGTCAGCGACGTGATTGATGCCCAACTCCGGATTCAGTTCGCAGACAAGAGCTATGTGATCAAGCCACTTTACTCCAGCGCCTCTGATGTTGTCGGGCCAAGGATCAGGGTTACGGGAACCAACCTCTGTTCCTACGCACTCTTTCTCTGCGTAGAGCCTAATTTCATGCCCACTTGGAATATTGAAACGAATCATCCGCCCCATAGCAGGCAGCTCTCCTGAGGGCAGCATGTCGGTAGTGATGCCGTATGATTCTATTCTCTGCTGAAAAAGATCGAGATCGCTGTCGTGTTCAACCTTGTATGCGATGTGCTTCAGTCCAGCCTGATCGGAAGGTGTCAAGATGAGCGAATATTTATCCCACTCATCCCAACACTTTAAATAAACGTTTCCTTCCTGATCTACATGGGTTTTTTTCATACCAAGCACAGTCTCATAATGATTTACTGCCGCTTTGATATCCATCACGCATATATTTGCATGTCCGATCCGTAGCACTCCCATTCCCGACCCTCCAGCTCAATGACTTCTTGAAAAATTTAGCTCTTGCCTTTTTGAGGTATCAACGCAGCAAGAGATTTATTGATCTTCTTCGACAAAACTTCGATTTCTACAGATTCTACTGGCGCAACTTTACAGGCGAGGCAGCATCCATTTTTTTCTTCTTCGACTGTAATGTGCGCCCTGCTCATCGGACCAAGTTTTCGAACCGTACCTTTCAGGATCTTGATTTTGCATACTCCGCACCCCCCGCCAAGGCAACCAACCGGAATCCCTTTACAGCCGAGACGCAACATTCCCCGCAATAACGTTTCGTTCTCACGACAGAGATAATTTGCTTGGCCTCCTGCTGTGATATTTACTAAGTACTCCACACCAACAAGGTCAGCATGTTTAGTATCTGTAGACTTAGTTTCAAACATATTAATGCCTTGGCTTCAGAAGTTCACGAAGACTGACATTTGTGTCGGAAAGCAAGACCGTAGATACCTTAATCTCGGATATCACTAAGCGGCTCAAAACACTGAAATCCCTACTTGCATTGATGGCTACCGCAGCAAGACATTTTCCGTAAAGTAAACGCACAACAAAGGCAGGCTCTCCGGAGGTCAATTCACCCCGCCAGACGTACTCGCCTGGACCATTCATATCCCCAATGATTTGGATACGCTGACCGGCGATTTCAGTCCAGGAAGTAGGAATCTGAAGCTGCGGCTGAAAATCTCCTAACATAGCCAACGAGGCTGTCTCTGCCTGTTGTTGAGTGTTGATGTATGTCTCAAGAGAACGCCGCCCACCTTGCTTTAGCGGCCAAGCCGCCACATCACCTGCGGCGTAAATTTCATCGCAAGATGTCTTGCCACAGGCGTCCACCAAAACACCTGTTTCGCAATAAATTCCAGCGGCACTCAATAAGTTATCATCAGGTATCCCTCCAATACTCGCAAGAATCGTGTCGGCAACAAGCTCCCGACCGTCGAACAACATCACCGAACGAACACATCGCTCACCAAAAATTGACTCTACTTGCGCGCGCAGTTCGACCCGAACTCCCAATGCTTGAAGTTGTTCACGGCACCAAGCCCCGACTTGTCGACCCAGAACACGCGTTAG
Source organism: Geopseudomonas aromaticivorans (assembly GCF_019097855.1). Taxonomy (GTDB): domain Bacteria; phylum Pseudomonadota; class Gammaproteobacteria; order Pseudomonadales; family Pseudomonadaceae; genus Geopseudomonas; species Geopseudomonas aromaticivorans. The sequence goes on along the minus strand of NZ_JAHRGL010000025.1, from coordinate 13,510 downwards.
CAGCTCATCTGCACACTCAACGATCGTGACTTCGAGCCCCGCTTTACGCGCAACCGTAGCCACCTCACAACCGATCAGACCGCCACCAATTATTACAAGGTTGCGCCCTGCTTCGAACGCTGACAATAAAGACTTACAGTCTCTAAGGTCACGGAGCCTGTGTACCCCGTCCAACCCCCCGCCTGTTACAGACAGCGTGCGTGGCTGAATACCTGTGGCGAATAACAGGCGATCGAAATCCAATGTCAATCCGGATTCAAGAGTTACACTACGCTGCCTCGCATCAATGGCTACTGCCTTGTCACCCAAATGTAAATCAATTTTCTCTTTCTCATACCATGCGTCATCCATTAGTTTTGGAGGCACTTCAATTCTGCGCCCTAGCACATCTTTTGATAATGTAGGGCGGTCGTATGGCAATTCTTTTTCACTGCCAATCAAATGGATGCTTCCGTTATAGCCTCTTCCACGCAGTTTACGGGCGGCGGTAACTCCTGCAAGACCGCTTCCTACTATCACTATATTTTTGATCATTTTCTTACCTATCGCTTTGCTTGCAGTTAACTTCGACCTTCACCTGCTAGTCTTTCATGCCTGAAACAAATCAGATATAAAACAAGAGGCCAGTTATATACATGCGCACCAAACCCAAACAGCCCCCATCCAGCTATTAGTTTTCTCGCACAGAAAAGGCTACTAAGCATCACAGGAAACCAAGATTGCGACAAAAAAAACACAGCACTTTTCATCGACACGCTCAATAATTAACGTTGCCTTAGTTGTAGCTGCGCTGGCAAAATTTAAGGCTCGAGGGGATTCCCGAAAAACTAGAGATATCAGCGTATACCTAGTGCACCTTAATATGAATTGTGAGCCATGGCGCCGCAGCGCCGAGACAACAAACAACCGCACACTACTATGGCTGGCTTTAGCGTATGGTCGATTAAGTTTAGCGATTGGGCTGACGATTGACTTACCCGCATCGTGGGACTGGGATCTACTATCGTCTATTTTGAGGGAGACAAAGCCGATAGCTGCGCCGCAGGCGGCGTGCAAAGTCACAAGCACACCAATGATTACGGCCTCACAAAAACTGGTGCTCGGGTCAACCCGCGTAGCCTCGCCCATGGAAAATTCCAGGCCAGCCTCAACGCTGTTAGCCACCACAGATACAGCAGGCCCGATTTTGGCGTTAAAAAGGTGAAAGTGGCCAACCTGATCATAGCTGAGAAAATTTGACACTGAATGCCACCATTTTTTTTGTTTTCTTCAACATTGCAAATCCTGCGCCACCTCTTGCCTCCGGCCCCAAAATAAATACTAAGTCATTGATTTTTATATTATTTTAATTAAGTTTTAGGCCTGACTATAGGCATACTGCCGTCAGCTGATTCGATCAAATGCTCGAGCGCGCAGATACACCTCTCGATTTGATTAAGCCAGGGCGGTACGGATTTCGGTGCATCGTCACAGGTCATTTCGCTTACGCGTGACGTCTCCCCCCCCCCCCCGGTGTCAGGATAGTTGTCGCCTGATCGGATTCATCAAAATGAAAGGCCGGGGGCGGAAAGAGCCATGCAATGCCGCGTTATTCACCTGAACGTAAAGCCGCGCTGTTGAAGAAGCTATTTCCGCCGCTGAACCTGTCCGTGGCCGTGGTGGCCCGCCATGAAGGCATCAGCGAAGTGACCCTGTATGCTTGGCGCAAACAGGCCAAGGCAGAGGGAGCCGTGGTGCCAGGAGACAAGAAATTGCAGATGACTGGCCAGCCGAAGCCAAGTTCGCTGTGGTGCTGGAAACCGCCGCCCTGTCGGAGATCGAACTGAGCGAATACTGCCGCCGTGAGGGCCTGTACCCCGATCAGGTGCAGGCCTGCATCAGTGGCCAGCAGTCAGCGCAGGCGCAGCGACAGACCGAACGTGAGCAGGCCAAGGCGGACAAAAAGTGTATCCGCGAACTGGAGCGCGAGCTGCGGCGCAAGGACAAGGCGCTGGCCGAAGCGGCCGGCGTTTTTCAAGGCTATGTCCCCCGTTAATTGTTGAAATGCTAATCTGTCAGTAGGCATCCGGATCGTGCCCCGAGAAGTGGTGTAACTGAACCAGCCGAAGGCGCCCTGCGGGCGAAAGAGGATGGTCATCGTGGTTCTTGGCTAACGTTGAGTTTGCGAAGACCAAACACTCACCAGAGAAACCACGATGACCAAGCCCACTATCGCATTGACCGAGTTGGTTGAGAAAGGGGCAGACGCTGATCTGCTCAAGCAAATGATCCAGTTCGTTGCCCAGCGCATGATGGAGTTCGATGTCGAAGGCCTGTGCGGCGCGGGCTTCGATGTCAAAAGCCCAGACCGGACAAATAGCCGTAATGGCTACCGCGATCGTCTTTGGCAAACCCGCGCAGGCGACGTCGACCTTAAGATTCCCAAGCTGCGCCAAGGCAGCTATTTCCCTGGTTTCCTTGAACCTCGACGCACCGCTGAGAAAGCCATGGCGGCAGTCATCCAGGAGGCCTACATCCAAGGCGTTTCAACGCGTTCGGTCGACGAGCTGGTCAAGGCCATGGGCATGACCGGTATCTCTAAAAGCCAAGTCTCACGGCTAGCTGGTGAGATCGATGAGCGCGTTCACGCCTTCCTTGACCGCCCGCTTGAGGGCGACTGGCCCTATCTCTGGATCGATGCCAACTACGTCAAAGTGCGGGAGGCCGGACGCATCGTCTCGGTCGCCGTAATAATCGCCGTGGCCGTGAACACCGACGGTGGCCGCGAAGTCCTAGGCATGCGGGTTGGGCCGTCAGAGGCTGAGCCGTTCTGGACAGACTTCCTGCGCAGCCTCATGCGACGTGGCTTGCGGGGCGTGAAGCTGGTCATCTCCGACGCCCACGAAGGGCTCAAGGCGGCTGTTTCCAAAGTCTTCAACGCGACCTGGCAGCGCTGCCGTGTGCATTTCATGCGTAATGCCATGGCCCACGTCAGCAAAGGTCAACGCACCATGGTGGCGGCCCTACTGCGCACGGTCTTCGCCCAGGACAGCCGTGCCGAATGCCATCAGCAATGGCGTTTGGTCGCTGATCAGCTACGCGAAAAATACCCCAAGATCGCGACACTCATGGACGGCTGCGAGGATGAAGTGCTGGCTCACATGGCGTTTCCAAAAGCGCACCGACAGCAATTACACAGCACCAATCCATTGGAGCGGCTTAACGCGGAGATCAAACGCCGCACCGACGTCGTAGGCATCTTTCCCAACGATCCTGCAATCACACGGCTGGTAGGCGCGATGCTGCTGGAGCAGAACGACGAGTGGTGCCTGCAACGGCGTTACAGCAGTCGAACTTGAGGCGCAACACCTCTCGGATTTTACGCATGGATAAACGCTCCACGACGACCTCTCTGCTTCGAAAAAGAGGTCGATGGTAGTGAAGAAATCCTGCGCGGCTGCCTGCCAGAAAAGTGTCCGGATGGCCGTGGAATCGATGTCCGGATGTGCGTGGAATGAGTGTTCGAATCAGCGTGGAATCCGCAGAGCTGTGGCCCGCATCGCCCGCAGCCCCGCTTCGGCGCAGGCCTCGTCCTGCTCTTCGCTACCGCCGGAGACGCCGATGCCGCCCAGGCAGTGGCCGTCGAGCAGGATCGGCAGGCCGCCACCGAACACCACCAGGCGCTCGCGCGCCGGCAGGCCGAGCCTGAGCCGAGGGTTGTCGCCGAGCACCTCGAGCCAGTCGCGGGTCGGGAAGCCGAAGCTCGCCGCGGTGTAGGCCTTGTCCACGGCGATGCCTTCGGAATGCAGGAAGGCGCCATTCATGCGCAGGTAGGCCAGGGTGTGCCCGGCGCGGTCGACCACCGCCACATGGATGCGGATGCCCAGCGCGCAGGCCTGGGCCACCGCGGCCGCGACCGCGCGCTGGGCGGCTTGCCAGTGCAGGTCGGGTGCGTCGACCCGCAGCGTCGTGACGGGCATCTCCACTTCAGCGCCTGACCTTGCTGGCCGGCTCGCCGCCGATGCCGAAGTGGCCCTTGGGCATCTCGGTGATGATCACCCGCACGCTGGCCAGCGGCGCGTCCAGCGAACGCGCGATGGCCTCGCTGACCTCGCGGATCAGCGCCTCCTTCTGCTCGTCGCTGCGGCCTTCGAGGATATGGATCTGGGCAATGGGCATATTGGCTTCCTTGTTCAGACGAAACGGGCGGAGACGCTGCCCAGCCCCTGGTAGCGCACGCAGATGTTGTCGCCCGGCGCCACCGCCACGGCGGCGGTGATGCCGCCGGTCATGATGAAGGTGCCGGCCGGGATGTGCTCGCCGCGCTCGGCCAGCAGGTTGGCCAGCATGGCCACGCTGGACAGCGGGTGGCCGAGCACCGCGGCGCCGGCGCCGACTTCCACCACCTCGCCGTTCTTCTCCATCACCACGCCGAGGGTGCGCAGGTCGACGTCCTCGAGGTTGGCCATCTGGCCGCCGGTGATGTAGCGGGTCGAGGAGGCGTTGTCGGCCACCACGCTGATCAGGTCGAACTTGAAGTTCTCGTAGCGCGAGTCGATCACTTCCACGGTCGGGATCACGTAGTCGATCGCGGCGATCACGTCGCCGATGTGGCAACCCGGGCCGTGCAGCGGCGCCTTGGTGACCACGGCGATTTCCGCCTCGATCTTCGGGTGGATCAGCTTGGAGCAGTCCACTGTACCGCCGTCCGGCACGCTGAAGTAGTCGGAGAGGAAGCCGTAGACCGGCGTCTCCACGCCCATCTGTGCCATCTTCGCCCACGAGGTCAGACCCATCTTCAGGCCGACGATCTTGTTGCCGCGCGCTTCCTTGCGCCGGCGAATCTCCCACTGGATGTCGTAGGCATCGGCGAAGGTCATCTCTGGGTAGTCGTTGGTGACCTTGTGGATGTCATGGGCCTGCAGTTCGGCGTTTTCCACGTGCTCGGCCAGGGCCAGCACCTGCTCGCGGGTCAGGGTACGGTTCATGCGCTCACCTTCTGGTTCTGGCGGGCCCGGGACATGTCCAGGGCGAGGTCTTCGATCATGTCTTCCTGGCCACCGACGGTGCCACGGCGGCCCAGTTCGACGAGGATGTCGCGCGCCGGCACGCCGTACTTCTTCTCGGCGCGCTGGGCGAACAGCAGGAACGAGCTGTACACGCCGGCGTAGCCCAGGGTCAGGGCATCGCGGTCGACGCGGATCGGCTGGTCCATCAGCGGCACCACCAGGTCCTCGGCGACGTCCATGATCTTGTACAGGTCGATGCCGGTCTCGGCGCCCATGCGCTTGAGCACCGCGCACAGCACTTCCAGCGGGGTGTTGCCGGCGCCGGCGCCGAGACCCGCCACCGAGCCGTCGATGCGCACCGCACCGGCCTCGATGGCGGCCAGCGAGTTGGCGATGGCCATGCCCATGTTGTGGTGGCCGTGGAAGCCGATCTGGGTCGCCGGGTTCAGCTCGGCGCGCAGCAGGCCGATCTTGGTGCTGACCTCGTCGGGCAGCATGTAGCCGGCCGAGTCGGTGCAGTAGATGCAGTTGGCGCCGTAGCTTTCCATCAGGCGGGCCTGCTCCAGCACCTTCTCCGGGCTGGCCATGTGCGCCATCATCAGGAAGCCGACGGTGTCGACGCCCATCTTGGCGGCCATGCCGATATGCTGCTCCGACACGTCCGCTTCCGTGCAGTGGGTGGCGACGCGGATGGTCGACACGCCGCAGTCCACCGCCATCTTCAGGTGGTCGACCGTGCCGATGCCCGGCAGCAGCAGGGCGGAGACCTTGGCCTGCTTGAGCTGCGGGATCACCGTGCTCAGGTATTCCTCGTCGCTGTGCGCCGGGAAACCGTAGTTGATCGAACGGCCGCCGAGGCCGTCGCCATGGGTGATCTCGATCAGCGGCATGCCGGCGGCGTCGAGGCCGGTGGCCACGGCGACCATCTGCTCGAGGCTGATCTGGTGGCGCTTGGCGTGCATGCCGTCGCGCAGGCTCATGTCGTGCAGGGTGACTTTCTTGCCAGTCAGATTCATGGTGCGTCTCCCTTAGGCCAGTGCCGCTTCGCGCGCTGGCAGTTGAATGGTGCCGGCGGCGATTTCCTCGGCGAACAGCTCGCCGGTGCGCAGCGCAGCGGCGGTCATGATGTCCAGGTTGCCGGCGTACTTGGGCAGGTAGTCGCCCAGGCCCTCGACCTCCATGAAGATCGACACGCGGTTGCCGTCGAACACCGGGCCGTTCTTCAGCCGGTAGCCGGGCACGTACTGCTGCACCTCGCGAATCATCGCCTGCACCGACTCGGTGATGGCGTCCTGGTCCGGCTCGCCTTCGGTCAGGCAGTGGATGGTGTCGCGCATCATCAGCGGCGGCTCGGCCGGGTTGACCACGATGATCGCCTTGCCTTCCTTCGCCCCGCCGACCTTCTCGATGGCGCCGGCGGTGGTGCGGGTGAACTCGTCGATGTTCTTGCGCGTGCCCGGGCCGATGGAGCGCGAGGACACGGTGGCGACGATCTCGGCGTAGGCCACCGGCTGCACGCGCGATACCGCGGCGACCATGGGGATGGTGGCCTGGCCGCCGCAGGTGACCATGTTGACGTTCATCTCCAGGGTGCCGACGTGCTGCTTGAGGTTGACCGGCGGCACGCAGTAGGGGCCGATGGCCGCCGGGGTCAGGTCGACCATCAGCACGCCCAGCTCGTTGAGCTTGCGGCTGTTCTCGGCGTGCACGTAGGCGCTGGTGGCGTCGAAGGCGATACGGATGTCGTCGTCGAGTACGTGCGGCAGCAGGCCGTCGACGCCTTCTGCGGTGGTCTTCAGGCCGAACTCGCGGGCGCGCTTCAAGCCATCGGACTCGGGGTCGATGCCGACCATCCACACCGGCTCGATCCACTCGGAGCGCAGCATCTTCATCACCAGGTCGGTGCCGATGTTGCCCGGGCCGATGATCGCCGCTTTCAGTTTCTTGCTCATGGGATTGTTCCCTTTATTGTTCTGGATCAGACGAAGCGCACGCTGGCGCTGCCGATGCCGCCGATGTCGACGCGCATGAAGTCGCCGGCCTTGACCGGCTCCAGCGGCACCAGGGAACCGGAGAGGATCACCTCGCCGGCCTTCAGGCCGATGCCGAAGTGGCCGAGGGTGTTGGCCAGCCAGGCCACGCAGTTGACCGGCGAACCCAGCGCAGCGGCGCCAGCGCCGGTGGAGAGCAGCTGGCCGTTCTTCTCCACCACCATGCCGCAGGTGACCAGATCGACCTGCCGCGGTGAGACGGCCTGGTCGCCGAGCACGAACAGCCCGCAGGAGGCGTTGTCCGCGACGGTGTCCTGGATCTTGATCTTCCAGTCCTGGATGCGCGAATCGACCACTTCGAAGCAGGGGATCACGCATTCGGTGGCGGCCAGCACGTCGGCGTTGGTCACGCCCGGACCCATCAAGTCCTTCTTGAGGATGAAGGCGATCTCGCCCTCGGCGCGTGGCTGGATCAGTTTCTCGCTGATCGGCATCGCCTCGCCGCTGTTGTAGACCATCGCGTCGGTGAGGTAACCGAAGTCCGGCTGGTGCACGCCGAGCATGTTCTGCACGGCCTTGCTGGTGACGCCGATCTTCTTGCCGATCACGCGCTCGCCAGCGGCGAGGCGCCGTTCCAGCATGCGCAGGGAGATGTGGTAGGCGTCCTCGACGGTAATGTCGAAGCCGCGGCTGGTCAGCGGCGTGACGGTTTCGCGCTGGACCATCGCCTGGTAGAGCTCGTCGCCGAGCTGGTTGATCAATGCCTTGTCCATGATGGTTCTCTCAGGATGGGGTGCGGTCCGCCTCGGCGAGGAAGTCCTCGACCAGGCGGGCGAAACGGTCGGCGTGTTCGATCTGGGTCCAGTGGCCGCAATGGCCGAACACGTGCAGTTGGGCGTTCTCGATCCACCGGGCCAGGGTCAGCGAGGCCTCGAGCGGGATGATCCGGTCCTCGCGGCCGTGGATCACCAGCGTCTCGTGGGGCAGGGCGCGGATGTCCGCCTCGCGGCTGGCCAGGTCCTCGATGCCGCGCTGCCGCGGCGGCGGGAACATCGCGGCGAAGGACTCCTGGAAGCCCGGGCGGATGCTGGCCTGGTAGCGCAGCTCGGCCAGCTCGTCGTTGACCAGGGTGCGGTCGTAAGCGAACAGGTCGAGCAGCTGGCGCATGTTGGCCAGCGATGGTGTATAGCCCCAGGCTGTCTCCAGCCCTTCGGTGATCGGGAAGGACACGCCAACGCTGCCCATCAGCACCAGCCGGCGCACGCGCTCGGGGTGACGGATGGCCAGGGCCAGTGCCAGGCCGCCGCCGAACGAGTTGCCGACGATGTCGGCCTGGGCGATGCCGAGGGCATCCAGCACGCCGATGGCATGCTCGACCCAGCGTGCCTGGCTGTACTGCTGGTCGGCCGGGCGTTCGCTGTAGCCGAAGCCAAGCATGTCCGGGGCAACCACCCGGCGCGTCTGCGCCAGCTGCGGGATGATCCCGCGCCAGTTGGCCCAGGCAGTGACGCCGGGGCCTGAGCCGTGGATCAGCAGGACCGGAGCGCCTTCGCCCTGGTCATGCAGGTTAGTGCGGTAGCCAGCGGCGAGGATCTCGCGGCCGATTTCCGGGCTTTGTTCAGGTACATTCATGGTTGGATACCTTAGAGTTTGATGCAGACGTTTTTAAGCTCAGTGTAAAACTCCAGCGAGTGCACCCCGCCTTCGCGACCGATGCCCGACTGCTTGCTGCCGCCGAAGGCGGTGCGCAGGTCGCGCAGGAACCAGCTGTTGACCCAGACGATGCCGGCCTCGATCTGCCCGGCGCCGCGGTGCGCGCGCGAGGCGTTCTCGGTCCAGATCGCCGAGGCCAGGCCGTAGGGCAGGCTGTTGGCCAGCTCGATGGCTTCCTCTTCCGTGTCGAACGGGCGGATGTGGCAGCAGGGGCCGAAGATTTCCTCGGTGACCACCGCCGAGTCGTCCGGCAGGCCGGTCCAGATGGTCGGCTGCACCCAGGCGCCGCCAGCCAGGTGGGCCGGCATCTCCGGCACGCCGCCGCCGGTGACCACGGTGGCGCCCTCGTCCTTGGCCTTCTGGTAGTAGCTCAAGACCTTCTCGCGGTGCTTGTGGCTGACCAGCGAACCGAAGTTGGCTTCCGGGTCGTTCGGCTCGCCGATCTTCAGCGCCTCGGCGCCGGCCTTCAGGCGGGCGACGAACTCGTCGAAGATCGGCCGCTCGACATAGACCCGCTCGGTGCCCAGGCAGACCTGGCCGCAGTTGGCGAAGGCCGAGCGCAGGGTGCCTTCGATGGCCTTGTCCAGGTCGCAGTCGGCGAAGACGATGCCGGCGTTCTTGCCGCCCAGCTCCAGCGAGACCTGGCGCACGCCCTTGGCAGCAGCGCGCATGATGGTCTCGCCGGTGCCGGTCTCGCCGGTGAATGTGATCGCATCGACGTCCGGGTGCGCGGTGAGGAAGGCGCCGGCCGAGTCGCCGCCGAAGCCGTGCACCACGTTGTAGACGCCGGCCGGCACGCCGGCGGCGTTCATCACCTCGCCGAGCAGCGCGGTGGTGCTCGGGGTTTCCTCAGACGGCTTGACCACCACGGTGTTGCCGCAGGCCAGTGCCGGGCCGACCTTCCAGGTCATCAGCAGCAGCGGCAGGTTCCACGGGCTGATCACGCCGATCACGCCCTTGGGCCGGCGCACCGCGTAGTTCAGCGCACCGGCGCCGTCCGGGGTGGCCATCTCGAAGGCCTCGGTGGCGACGTTCTTGATCAGGTCGGCGAAGACCTTGAAGTTGGCCGCGCCGCGCGGGATGTCGATGTGGCTGGCCAGCGACTTCGGCTTGCCGGTGTCCTGGCATTCGGCCTCGAGGAACTCGTCGAAGCGCGCGGTGATGCCGTCGGCCACGCGATGCAGGATCTCGGTGCGCTCGGCCACGGTCATCCGCCCCCAGGGGCCCTTGAGCGCCGCGCGTGCGGCCTTGACCGCGGCGTCCACCTCGGTTTCGCCGGCCTCGTGGACCTTGGCGATCAGCTGGCCGTTGACCGGATTGACGTTGTCGAACAGCTTGCCGCTGGCCGAGCCGACGTACTGTCCGTTGATGAAGTGTTTGATCTCTTTCATGTGCACGCTCGTGTTCCAGGCGATTCGGGTCAGGTCAGGACGGTGAGGAAGCGCTCGTTGAGCTGGCGGTCATGGTAGAAGATCGCCTTGCCCAGCTGGTCGGCGGTCCAGGTCACCGGCGGGTGGTCCGGGTAGTGGTAGTCGCCGCCGCAGAACACCTCGTTGCGGTTGCCGGACGGGTCGAAGAAATAGATGGTCTTACCGTGTGTCAGGCCATGACGGGTCGGCCCGATATCGATTGAGGTGTTGGTCATGCTGATCAGATCGGCGGCGCGCAGCACGTCCTCCCAAGTCTCCAGGAAGAACGAGACGTGGTGTAGCTTGCCCTTCTCGGCATGCTGGATGAACGCCACGTCGTGGCACTTCATACTGCACGTGAAAAACTGGGCGATGCGATTGCCGTGCGCATCGACGGCCTGTTCAGCCAGATCGAAGCCAAGCACCTCTGTGAACAAACGCAGGGTTTCCGGCAACTCATCGCCATACATAAGCGCGTGATCAAAGCGCACAGCCTTCATGCCCTTGAGACCGCGCGGCCAGGCCTCCGGGTTGACCTCGGCCAGCCCCCACTTGCCGGTCTGCTCCTTCTCAGCGAACAATTCGAAGCTGTGGCCGGACGGTGCGCTGAAGCGGATACGGCGGCCACAGCCCTTCAACTCACCGGCAGGGATATTCTCTACCGAGCAGCCAAATGACACGAGATCCTCAGCCAACTGTCCGAGAGCGGTTTCATTGATTACTTTGAACCCCATGAAGTCCATGCCGGCCTCATCGGCTTCACGTAGTACCAACGAGAATTTATCAACCTCACTCCATGCTTTGAGGTAAACACGACCACTCTCGTCGCGGTCGACCTCAATAAGACCCAGAAGCTCTACGTAGTGTTCTAAGGCCTTGGCCATGTCTAGTACGCGCACTTGGATATGCCCAGGGCGCATTACACCTTTGCTCATATCGACACCTCTGTTGTCTTTTTTGTTTGGCCTAAAACATCATGAATCCAACACCGGGCCTAGGAATTTGTTAGCCAAACTTGCTCCCGGAAAGGTCTACTCCCGGATAGTGCTCTATGACCAAGTCACTACGTGGATACAATTGGCAAGCTAGCACCCAGCCCTGTGCGTGCGCCTCAGTCGGCACATGGCGATAGCTCATGCGACCGCACTCGAATTCACCGCTTACCACCTGCACCAAGCACACTCCACATCCTCCCCCGCGGCACCCGACCGGCACGCAGCGTATACCTTGGTTCTCCATCGCTCGCAGAACTGATTGGTCTGGATGGCCGTGAAAGACTTCACCACTTAATTGCTCACGCACTTCATAGCTAGCATCCATAACTCACCGAAAATCTTTAAAGCTCGCAAAGACTGAGAATTTGGCAAGATCTCGAATATGGATTACTGAACATTTTCTGTACCTTGCTTCGTGGTACGTCGATTTCATCACTTATCAGGTGCAAGGATCAGCCAAGATCCCCTCCTGCCACTGGCAGAGTCACACCAGTGATGTAGGAGGCCTCGTCGGAGGCGAGGAAAAGAATGGCGGCCGCCTGTTCGTCGGTGGTGCCATAGCGCTTCATCAGGCTGCTTTGAATGGTCTGATCGACTATCTGCTGATACCAGACCTTCTCCTGCTCGCTCTGCTCTGCAGTATTACGCGGGATACGGCGTGGAGGTGCCTCCGTGCCGCCTGGTGCGGTAGCGTTGACACGAATACCAAACTCGGCGGTTTCAAACGCCAGACAGGCAGTCAGTGCGTTGACGCCACCCTTGGCAGCACCGTAGGGCACGCGGTTGACCCCGCGGGTAGCCACCGAGGATACGTTAACGATGGCGCCCTTCCCCTGTTTGAGCATCTGGGGCAGTGCAGCATGGCAACACCACAGAGTGGGAAACAGCGAGCGGCGCACCTCTGCCTCAATCTCGTGCTCCAGATAGCGATCGAACGGCTTGGCCCAGATGGTGCCACCGACGTTATTGATCAGGATATCAAGGCGACCGAAGCGCTCGACCGCCGCCGTCATCACCCGCTGGCAATCGCCGGCCTGTTCAAGGTCACCAGTGAGGGACAGCACCTCGGCGATGCCTGACAGCTCGTGGGATAGCTCATGGACTAGTTCAGAGCGGTCGACCAACACCAAGCGACCTCCCTCCGCTGCCATCCGCTCGGCCACACGCCGGCCGATACCTTGAGCGGCACCTGTGATCACTGCGACCTTTTCTTGGAAGCGTTTGCTCATTTTTCCAGCCTCAATCTGTTGGCCCCCGATGATTTGGGGAAAACCAGAAGCACTGCTCCTGGTTCTTCAAATAAAAAGGATGGAACTGCTTGGCACACTGCCAAGCCTGTCCCATCAAAGGGGTCTAGCCCATGGAGTTCATGAAAACTGCTTAGGCGCTAGCCGCGAACTTCTCGTAGTAGAAATTCGCCGGCTTGATTCCGCGCTGGCGCAGATCCTGGTTGACCGCCTCGACCATCGGCGGCGGACCGCAAAGGTAGATGTCGACGTCGCCATCGTTCAGCTGGCCCGGCGCGATATGCTGGGTCACGTATCCCTTGTTGGGGTACGCGCTGTCCGGGCTGGCCACGCAGGCGCTCCAGGTGAAGTTGGGCAATCGCTGGGCGAAGGCATCCAGCTTGTCCAGTTCAACCAGGTCAAAGTCGTTGGTAACACCGTAGATCAGGTGCAGCGGCTGCTCACTGCCGCTGGCCTCGAGCATCTCTAGCATTGCCAGGAACGGGGCGAGGCCCGTGCCGCCGGCCAGCAGCAGCAGCGGACGTTGGACTTCGCGCAGATAGAAACTGCCCAGCGGACCGGTCATGGTCACGGCATCGCCGGCCTTAGCCGCGCCGGTGAGGTAGCCGCTCATCAGTCCGCCCGGCACGTTGCGGATCAGGAACGACACTTGGCCGTCCCTAGGCATCGAGCTGAACGAGTAGGCGCGGGTATGCTCGCTGCCTGGCACCTGCAGGTTGACGTACTGCCCGGGCAGGAAGGCCAGCTTGCCCAGCTCCTCGCCCTCGACGGTCAGGCTGAGGGTGCTGTCGGACAGCGCGCGCACTTCGCGGATCGCAGCGCGGAAGCTGCCCTGCTTGATGCGGCAGGCGCTGGACGACATCGGGACGTGCACCACGCAGTCACTCTTGGCGCGCATCTGACAGGTCAGCGCCAGGCCCTGGGCGGCCTCCTCGGCGCTGAGGGCGTCCTCGATGAAGTCCTCGCCGAGCTCGTAGCTGCCGGATTCGACTTGGCACTTGCAGGCGCCACAGGCGCCGACCCGGCAGTCGAGCGGAATATTGATGCCTTGGCGGTAGGCGGCGTCGGCCACGGTCTCACTGGCGTTGGCATCGATGAAGCGGGTGACACCGTCTTCGAAATTCAGGGCGATCTTGTGCGACATGTTGCACCTAGCTTGGAGCGGTA
>NZ_JAHRGL010000024.1 GCF_019097855.1 Geopseudomonas aromaticivorans | reverse complement strand
CGACCACCTTGAGCACCAGGGCAGCGCCCAGCGCGGCGGCGGCATCGCCGAGGTGGGCGCCGACGGCGGCATAGGCGTCGTCGGGGATGCTGGCGGCCAGGCCGGCACCGCTCTGCACGATGACCTGATGGCCCTGGGCGAGGAGTTTCTTGACCGTTTCCGGTGTGGCGGCCACGCGGGTTTCCCCGGCGTGGGTTTCGAGCGGTATGCCTATTTGCATGCCAAAGTTCCTGAGCGAGAACTGTCATCCGGAGAGTGGTGCTACCCAACTCGTGGATGGGAGTCTGCGGCTGCAACGTGTCACTGCTTTTGGGTCGCAGGCCGCAATGGAAGATAAAACAACTTAAATAAAAACAAACAAAAATGTTTTAATAAAGGCTACAGGCAAACAGCCAACTGCAGCAACATGCGATATTGCATACTGAACTTGCATTTCTGCACACAGGACTCCGGAATGGACTGGGACAATCTGCGTTATTTCCTCGAACTGTCGCGAGCCGGCAAGCTGACTGCGGCAGCTCGGCATCTGGGCGTTGACCACACCACTGTCTCCCGGCGTGTGCAGGCGCTGGAGAAGAGCCTGGGGCGGCCGCTATTCATCCGCAGTGGCGCGGGCTATACCTTGGCGGAAGCCGGGCGACGCCTGCTGGCTCAGGCGGAGGCGATGGAAAGCGCTTTCCTGGCCATCGAGCAGGAGGAGGGGGAGAGCGTTGCCGGCGGGGTATCCGGCCTGGTGCGGATTGGGGCGACTGAAGGCTATGGGGTTGAGCTCTTGGCCGGACAGCTGGCGACGCTGTCCAAGCGGCATCCCCACCTGGGTATTGACCTGCTCGCGGTGCCGCGCATGGTGCGACTGGCACGGCACGAGGCAGACATCGTGATCACGCTGGAGCGCCCGGAGCGCGGCCCCTACATCATCACCAAACTGACTGACTACACCCTGCGGCTGTACGCGGCGCCAGAGTACCTGGAGCGACATCCTGCGATCCGCAGTCGCGAAGAGCTGCGTGAACACACGTTCGTCAGCTACATCGAGGACCTGCTGTACAGCAAGGAGTTGCATTATCTGGATGAGATCGGCCGGCCGAAGCAGATCTCCCTGCGCAGCACCAGCATCCTCGCCCAGCAGAATGCTGCGATAGCCGGTGCCGGCATCGCCATCCTGCCCAGTTTTTCCGCCCGTAAAGTGGAAGGGCTGGTGGAAGTCCTTGCCGATCAGGTGGAGTTCGTCCGCACCTTCTGGATGCTGATGCCGGTGGAAGGCAAGGATCTCGCCCGCATGCGGGTGACTTGGGACTTTCTCCGCGAGATGGCGCAGAGCAATCAGGATGTGATGATGGGGCGTTAACAACGCCCCCGTGTTGCAGCTGGATGGGGTCAGGCGCTCAGGCGATTGCCCAGCTCCGGCACAACTTCGAAAAGATCGCCCACCAGACCATAGTCGGCGACCTGGAAGATCGGTGCCTCCTCGTCCTTGTTGATCGCCACGATGACCTTGGAGTCCTTCATGCCGGCCAGGTGCTGGATCGCCCCGGAGATGCCTACCGCGATGTATAGCTGCGGCGCGACGATCTTGCCGGTCTGGCCGACCTGCATGTCGTTGGGCACGAAGCCGGCGTCCACCGCGGCGCGCGAGGCGCCGACGGCGGCGCCGAGCTTGTCGGCGACGCTGTAGAGCAGCTGGAAGTTGTCGCCGTTCTGCATGCCGCGCCCACCGGAGACGATGATCTTCGCCGCGGTCAGCTCCGGACGCTCGGACTTGGCCAGCTCCTCGCCGACGAAACGGGAAATGCCGGCATCGCTGACGGAGGCGATGGCCTCGATGCTGGCCGAACCGCCAGTGGCCGCGACGGCGTCGAAGCCTGTGCCGCGCACGGTGATCACCTTGACGGCTGCCGAGGACTGCACGGTGGCGATGGCGTTGCCGGCATAGATCGGGCGCTGGAAGGTGTCGGCGCTAGCCACCTTGACGATCTCGGAGATCTGATCGACGTCGAGCAGCGCGGCGACGCGCGGCAGGTAGTTCTTGCCGTTGGTGGTGGCCGGGGCCAGCACGTGGCTGTAGTTCTTGCCCAGCTCGGCCACCAGCGGGGCGAGGTTTTCCGGCAGCTGGTGGGCATAGGCGGCGTGGTCGGCGACCAGCACCTTGGCCACGCCTTCGACCTGGGCGGCAGCCTCGGCCACCGTGCCGCAACCTTGGCCTGCGACCAGCACATGGATATCGCCACCAATCTGTTGGGCGGCGGCCACGGTATTGAGGGTGGCGGCAGCCAGGGCACTGTTGTTGTGTTCAGCGATTACCAGGATTGCCATCTCAGATCACCTTCGCTTCGTTCTTCAGTTTCTCGACCAGCTCGGCCACCGACTTGACCTTGATGCCGGCGCTGCGTGCGGCCGGGGCCTCGACCTTGAGCACCTTGACGCTGGAGGCGGTAGATACGCCGAGGGCGGCCGGAGTCAGCACATCGAGCGGCTTCTTCTTCGCCTTCATGATGTTCGGCAGGGAGGCGTAGCGCGGCTCGTTGAGGCGCAGGTCGGTGGTGACGATGGCCGGCAGTTTCAGAGCCACGGTCTGCAAACCGCCGTCGATCTCACGGGTGACGTTGACGCTGTCGCCGTTCACTTCCACCTTGGAGGCAAAGGTGCCCTGGGCGAAGCCGCTCAGTGCGGCGATCATCTGGCCGGTCTGGTTGTTGTCGCTGTCGATGGCCTGCTTGCCGAGGATCACCAGCTGCGGCTGCTCCTTGTCGACCACGGCTTTCAATAGCTTGGCGACGGCCAGCGAGCCCAGCTCCTCGTTGCTCTCGACCAGCACGGCGCGGTCGGCACCGAGGGCCAGGGCGGTGCGCAGCTGTTCCTGCGCGGCATTGCTTCCGATGCTGACGACCACGACTTCGCTGGCCACACCTTTCTCTTTCAGGCGCACCGCTTCTTCCACGGCGATCTCGCAGAAGGGGTTCATGGACATTTTCACGTTGGCGAGGTCGACGCCGGAGTTGTCCGCCTTGACGCGAACCTTGACGTTGTAGTCGACCACGCGCTTGACGGGTACCAGAATCTTCATGGGATTCCTCTTCTTATTGGCAGGGCAGGTCGAATTCGACCTGCAGGGAGACAAGTTCAGAGCTGGTAGTTGGCCAGTTCGCGAGCGATCAGCAACCGCTGGATCTCGCTGGAGCCTTCATAGATCTGGGTGATCCGGGCATCGCGGTAGTAGCGCTCGACCGGGTAGTCCTCCAGGTAGCCATAACCACCGTGGATCTGCACGGCGCTGGAGCAGACCTGTTCGGCGATCTCCGAGGCGAACAGCTTGGCCTGCGATGCTTCCGACAGGCAGGGCTCGCCGGCGCTGCGCAGGCGTGCGGCATGCAGGACCATGAGGCGCGCGGCATTCAGGCGGGTGTGCATGTCGGCCAGCATGTTCGCCACGCTCTGGTGCTCGATGATCGGCTTGCCGAACTGCACGCGATCGCGGGCGTAGGCCAGCGCTGCTTCGAAAGCCGCACGGGCGATGCCGAGGGCCTGGGCGGCGATGCCGATGCGGCCGCCCTCGAGATTGGAAAGGGCAATGGCCAAGCCCTTGCCGCGTTCGCCGAGGAGGTTCGCCGCCGGGATGCGGCAGTTGTCCAGGGTCACCGCGCAGGTGTCGGAGGCACGGATGCCCATCTTGTGTTCGGTACGGTCGACCACGAAGCCGGGGGTGGCGGTCGGTACCAGGAAGGCAGACAAGCCTTTCTTGCCCAGCTCCGGATCGGTGACGGCAAACACGATGGCCAGCTTGGCGCGCTTGCCGTTGCTGACGAACTGCTTGGCGCCGTTGATCACCCACTGGCCATCGATCAGCTCGGCACGGGTGCGCAGGTTGTGCGCCTCGGAGCCAGCCTGGGGTTCGGTCAGGCAGAAGCAGCCGATCGCCCGCCCGGCAGCCAGATCGGGCAGCCAGGCTTCCTTCTGCGCCTGGGTGCCGTATTTCAGGATCGGGCCGCAACCCACCGAGTTGTGGATGCTCATCAGCGCGCCGGTGGCGCCGTCAGCGGCGGACACTTCCTCCACCGCCAGGGCATAGGCGACGTAGTCGATGTAGCTGCCGCCCCATTCCTCCGGCACCACCATGCCGAGCAGGCCAAGCTCGCCCATCTGCCGGACCAGGGCATCATCGATCCAGCCGGCCTTTTCCCACGCCTGGGCGTGGGGAGCAATCTCGCCGCGTGCGAAGTCGCGGGCCATGTCGCGGATCATGCGTTGTTCTTCGGTCAGCTCGATGTCGTGCATCAGCGGTCTCTCTTCTTATTAAGCTGATTGGCGTGTCCGGTCGGATCTTCAGCCGGCGCGCCGGGACTTGTTGGCGGGCTTGAAATCGATGAAGAACTCGTCGACCTGCGCCGGGGTGACCGCGTCGATGCAGTCCGGGTTCCAGCGGGGCGATTTGTCCTTGTCGATGATCAGCGCGCGCACACCTTCCATGATGTCGCCTTTGGCAAACCACTGGCTACCCAGCAGTTGCTCCATCCTGAAGCACTCCGGCAGGGAGAGGTTCCTGCCGCGACGCAGCTGCTCGAGGGTGACGCCCATGGCGAGGGGAGAACGGCTGTCCAGCAGCTTGGCGGTTTCCTCCGCCCAGTCGTGGAACTCCGGGCGGGTCTCGGCCAGCAGCGCCTTGCGGATGGCGACGATGTCCGCCTGGGCGAAGTGCTCGTCGATGGCCGGGTGCAGGGCCTTGAGTTCGGAGCCCGGCAGCTTGTTGGTGGCCAGGGTGGCGAGGAGGGTACGCAGCGCCTCCTTGGGGTGGACGTTCCAGCTCATGCTGTCCAGGCAGCGATCCAGCTCCGCGACCTGCTCGCTGGGCAGGCACCAGTCGGCCAGGCGGGCATACAGCGCATCGGCGGCGCGAATCTGTACGCCGGTGACGCCGAGGTAGATGCCCAGTTCGCCCGGCAGGCGCGAGAGGAAGTAGCTGGCCCCCACATCGGGAAAGAAACCGATGGCGGTTTCCGGCATGCCCATTTTCACCCGCTCGGTGATCACGCGCAGCGAGGCACCCTGGATCAGCCCCATGCCGCCGCCGAGGACGAAGCCGTCGAGCAGCGCCAGGATGGGCTTGCTGTAGCTGTGGATGTACTGGTCGAGGGCGTACTCCTCCTCGAAGAACTGGCTGTGCAGGGTGTCGCCGTTCTTGAAGCTGTCGTGCAGCGAGCGGATGTCGCCGCCGGCACAAAAGGCCTTCTCGCCCGTGCCGCGCAGCACCACGGCGAGGATCTCCGGGTCGTCCGCCCAGGCCTGTAGCTGGCGGTGCAGGATGCGCACCATCGGCAGGGTAAGGGCGTTCAGGCCGGCCGGGCGGTTGAGGGTCAGGTGGCCGATGCGGTTGCGCACCGTGGCCAGTACGGGAGCTTCGCTCATGCCTCGGCGTCCTTGCGGTAGAGGTTGATGATGGCGGAGAAATCCAGACCACCGTTACCCTGGGCGCTGAAGGTCTGGTACAGCTGCTGGGCCAGGGCGCCGAGGATGACCGGTTGGCGGACCTGCTTGGCCGCTTCGCTGGCCAGACCCAGATCCTTGAGCATCAGGTCGGAACCGAAGCCGCCGCTGTAGCCGCGCGCCGCGGGGACGTTCTCCAGCACGCCGGGGAAGGGGTTGTAGACCTCCGAACTCCAGCAGCGGCCGCTGGAGGTGTTGATGATCCCGGCCAGCACCTTGGCGTCCATGCCCAGGGCCACGCCCAGGGCCATGGCCTCGGCAACGCCGATCATCGAGATGCCCAGCAGCATGTTGTTGGCCACCTTGGCCACCTGGCCATTGCCCGCGTCACCGCAGTGCACGATGTTCTTGCCCATGGCGGCGAGGATCGGCTGGGTGCGATCGAAGTCGGCCACGTCGCCGCCGACCATGAAGGTCAGCGTGCCGGCAGCAGCGCCGCCGGTGCCGCCGGAGACCGGCGCATCCAGCATGGGATTGCCGTGCTGGCGTGCGGCGGAGGCGACCTCGCGGGCGCTCAGCGGGTCGATGGTGGAGGAGTCGATCAGGGTGACGCCAGGGCGGACGTGGGCGAGTAGGCCGTCCTCGCCGAGATAGACGCTCTTCACGTGGGCGGCGGCCGGCAGCATGGTGATGATCAGCTCGACATCGGCCTGCGCCAGAACGGCCGGCGACGCGGCGGAATGGGCGCCGGCCTCGACGAGCGAGCTGACGGCGGCGGCGGACAGATCGAATACGGTCAGTTGGTGACCTGCCTTGAGCAGGTTGCGGGCCATGGGCGCGCCCATGTTGCCGAGGCCGAGAAAGCCGATATGCATGGTGGTGTCCTCTTGTTGTTATGGCGTGCTGCGCTCAGCGGTTCTTGAAGACGGGTTTGCGCTTCTCGAAGAAGGCGTTCATGCCTTCCTTCTGGTCCTCGGTGGCGAAGGTCGAATGGAACAGCCGGCGCTCGAAACGGATGCCCTCGGCGAGGGTGGTCTCGAAGGCGCGGTTGACGGACTCCTTGGCCATCATGATGACCGGGGCGGACAGCTCGCCGATGCGTTCGGCGGCCTTGAGCGCCTCGTCGATCAGCTGGTCGGCCGGCACCAGGCGGCTGACCAGGCCGCAGCGTTCGGCCTCCTGAGCGTCCATCATGCGGCCGGTGAGGACCATGTCCATGGCCTTGGCCTTGCCGATGAAACGGGTCAGGCGCTGGGTGCCGCCGGCGCCCGGAATGGTGCCGATGGTGATTTCCGGCTGGCCGAACTTGGCGCTATCGGCGGCGATGATGAAGTCGCACATCATCGCCAGCTCGCAGCCGCCACCCAGGGCGTAGCCGGCCACGGCGGCGATGCTCGGCTTGCGGAAGGTGGACAGGCGCTCCCAGGTGGCGGTGATGAAGTCGGCCTTGTACACGTCCATGTACGACCAGTCTTTCATGACCTTGATGTCGGCACCTGCGGCGAAGGCTTTCTCGTTGCCGGTCAGAACCAGGGCGGCGACGCTGTCGTCGGCCTCCAAGTGGTCGAGCAGTTCGCTGAGTTCGGCGGTCAGTTCCGGCGACAGGGCGTTGAGGGCCTGCGGGCGATTGAGGGTGACCAGTGCCACCTTGCCGTGCATTTCCAGAAGCAGGTTGTTGTAGCTCATGACGGTATCCCGTAACAGGCCGCGGCCGTCGAACGGCCGCGGCGCATTGCTTACTTGAGGGTGATGGTGGTGTTGACCGGGCCACCGACCTCGTCTTCGTCGAACCAGCGCTGGGTGACGGTCTTGGTCTGGGTGTAGAACTGCACGGCCTGTTTGCCGTAGGGGCCGAGGTCGCCGAGCTTGGAAGCGCGCGAGCCGGAGAAGGAGAAGATCGGCACCGGCACCGGAATCGGTACGTTGATGCCGACCTGACCGACGTCGATTTCTTCCTGGAAGTGACGGGCGGCGGCGCCGGAGCGGGTGAAGATGGCTGTGCCGTTGCCGTTCGGGTTGGCGTTGATCAGGGCGATGGCCTCGTCCAGGCTGGCGGCCTGCAGCACGCAGAGCACCGGGCCGAAGATCTCTTCCTTGTAGATGGTCATCTCGGTGCTGACAGCGGAGAAGATGGTCGGGCCGACGAAGTTGCCGTGCGGATAGCCGGGCACCTGCGGATTGCGGCCATCCAGCACCAGCTGTGCACCTTCGCGCACACCCTGCTCGATCAGGCTGCTGATGCGGTCCAGGGCGCTGCACGACACGGCCGGGCCGATATCGGTGCCGGGTTCGCAACCGGCGTTGATCTTCAGGCTCTTGGCCTTCTCGACCAGCTCCGGCAGCCAGCTCTGCGCCTCGCCCACCAGGATCACCACCGGCAGCGCCATGCAGCGCTGACCGGCCGCACCGAAGGCGGCGCCGACCAGGTTGTTGAGGGTCTGCTGCTTGTGGGCGTCCGGCAGGATGATGGCGTGGTTCTTCGCGCCCATCATGCACTGCGCACGCTTGCCGTTCTGGGTGGCGCGGTTGTAGACGTGGGTGCCGACCTTGGTCGAGCCGACGAAGGACACCGCCTTGATGTCCGGGTGATCGCAGATCAGGTTGACCGCATCGACACCGCCGTGGATCACGTTGAGCACGCCCGGCGGAATGCCGGCCTCCAGCGCCAGCTCGGCCAGGCGCATGGTCACCATCGGATCCTGCTCGGAGGGCTTGAGGACGAAGGTGTTGCCGCTGGCGATCGCCATCGGGAACATCCACAGCGGAATCATCGCTGGGAAGTTGAACGGGGTAATGCCGGCGCACACGCCCAGCGGCTGCAGCAGGGTGTAGGTATCGACGCCGCCGGCCACGTTGTTGGCCAGCTCGCCGAGCTGCAGATTGCCGATGCCGGCGGCGTGCTCGACCACCTCCAGACCGCGGAACACGTCACCTTCGGCGTCCGGCAGGGTCTTGCCCTGCTCGGCGGTGAGAATCGCCGCCAGCTCCTTGATGTTGTCGCGAATCAGCTGCTGCAGCTTGAGGAAGATCCGCGAACGCACGCCGATCGGGGTCTTGCGCCAGGTCTTGAAGGCTTCCTTGGCGCTGGCGACCGCGGCGTTCATCTCCTCGGTGGTGGCGAAGGGCACACGGGCCAGGACTTCCTGGGTAGCCGGGTTGACCACATCGCGCCACTGGGAGGTGGTGGATTCGACGAACTGGCCGTTGATCAGCAGTTTTACGGTAGGGATGGCGCTGTGCGTTGTCATGGATACCCCGCCTGTTCAGGCTCTCGTTATTGTTGTGTCCCAGCGCTGCGCTGAGGGTTGAATTGAGACTAGCAGTGTAAATTTGGCTGGTGCAATGTCGGTAAATGCAGGCCTGACCTGCAAATTTGCACAGGATCGTGTGGCCAAGGGCCGACAATCGCTATGAATGGTTCATTGGCGCAGGTGGTGTGCAGACGGAAGGTTTTTTTTCCATCAAGGCTTGCGCACGGGAAGGGGAGCGGATAGCTTAAATAAAAACCTTCCTGTCGGTTTTTAACGTGACCGCAGGGCGTGCAAGGTTTTCCATCAAGCTGATGACAAAAATAAGAAAAGCGAGGATGCATCCATGACGACTTCTGTCAGCTCATTACTGTCCAGCCAAGCCGGCGGGCAGCATCCGATCACGGTCGCACCGACCGCCGTCAATCTTCCTGGCCGGGACTCACTAGAGCAGCTCCCGAGCACTCCATCACGGCACTTCATTTTTCTCGCGAGCATGGGCCGCTCGGTCCATGTCCTGGCGGAGTAGTCCTGCGGGGACTCCCTCGTTGCAGTCTGCGGATCGATTCACCTGGGCGTTTGAAATCAATCGCTGTGGCGATTTCCAGGCTGGAAAGTGAGAACGGCGATCACGAAACAAAACGATCATGATGGTTTTATTCAGCTGGCGCACTCGGGTGTGCTGGCCCCTTGAGGCTCGGAGGTATATGTGAACAAGAATAAGAAAACTATCGCTCGCAAGCTCAAAACTGCGCACGCCATCGGTGTGGTCGGCGGTGCGGTCATGGCGATGGCGGCGCTGCCGGCTGCCGCGATCAGTATCGATACCGGTAATCCGGATGTCGCCGTGCGCTGGGACAATACCCTCAAGTACAACATCGGCTGGCGCATGGAAGGGCGCGACAACACCCTGGGGGATACTGCGGGGTTCAGCACTTCCACCTACTCGCGCGACAAGGGCGATGTAGTGACCAATCGCGTCGACATCCTCAGTGAACTCGACTTCATCTACAAGGAAGACCACGGCTTCCGCGTATCGGCTGCCGGCTGGAACGACTTCGACTATGAAGACAATGTGCGGGTCAATCCCAACCTGGCTCGGCTGGGGTTGAACTCCCCTTACCCGAACAACAAGTTCACCAACGAGGTGGAGCGTTACAACAAGCGCTCCGGCGAGATTCTCGACGCCTTCGTCTTTACCAAGCTCAACCTCGGCGAGGTACCGGTGAACTTCCGTGTCGGTCGCCACAACGTCTACTGGGGCGAGTCGCTGTTCACTTTCTCCGACAGCATCGCCTATGGCCAGGGCCCGCTGGACCTGCGCAAGGGCACTGCGACGCCGGGTATCGAGGTCAAGGAACTGTTCCTGCCGCAGAATCAGCTGTCTGCCGCCGCGCAGTTGACCGACAAGATCAGCATGGCCGCCAACTACTACCTGGAGTGGGACCCGCATCGCTTCCCCGATGGCGGCACCTACCTGGGCGGCAGCGACGTTACCCTGCTGGGCGGCCAGAATCTGGGCCTGCCCTATGTCGGCGACATCGATGGTGGCTCCAACAAGACCCCGGACGACAAGGGCAGCTTCGGCGTTAACGCGCAGATCCAGTCCGATACCCTGGGTGGCAACGTCGGTCTCTACTACCGCAAGTTCGATGACCGCATGCCCAACGTGGCCTTCGATGCGACCAGAGGCGTGCTCTACAACGACTATGCCGAGGACGTGAAGCTGTACGGCCTGAGCTTCAGCCGCCTGGTTGGCGCGGTCTCGGTCAGCGCGGAAGTGTCGCGTCGCGAGGATACCGCCCTGGCCGGCAACGCCCGTGGTGATACCTGGCACGCGCTGGTCAACGCGATCGCCTACATCGGCAAGACCCCGCTGTTCGATTCGGCGCCGCTGACCGCAGAACTGACCTACGTGAACCTGGACGACGTCAGTGCTTCGACCAAGGCGCAGTTCGACGCCGTGCATGAGGACCGTGGCTGCACCCTGGGAACCAAGGGTGGCTGTGTCAGCGATGATGCCTGGGGCATGAACGTGGCGTTCACTCCGACCTGGTTCCAGGTGTTCCCGGGCATCGACCTGACCCTGCCGATCAACTACAGCCTCGGCCTCAAGGGTAATTCCCCGGCAGCCCTGGGCGTGGCTGAGGACACTGGAGCCTGGAGTGTTGGCCTGGGGCTCGACGTCTACTCGCAGTACAAGATCAACCTGACCTACAGCGACTACTTCGGTGAGGGCGTCACTGGTCCGAATGCCTTTGCCGGCGCTCCGGGCATCGGTGACAAGCAACTGGTGGCGTTCAGTGGCAGTGAAACCCTGAGTGATCGTGGTTGGCTGTCGCTGACCCTGAAAACCACCTTCTGATCTTGGGGAGGCGGCCGCTGCGGCGGCCGCCTCCACTCTACGAGTCAAGGAAGTTGAGTTTTCGGCATCTGGACACAAGGTCGCGGCCCCTGCGGCCGACGGTTTGAGGAAATTCCTATGCGTGTCTTTGATCTTTGCGGATACAGGGCGTTGGTGCTCGGCGCTTTGCTGGTAGCGGCTGGACCGGTGCTGGCCTTCCAGGATCCGACAGCAGTAGCGGCTTCGAAAAGCGAGCGAATGCTCATGAGTCCGATGAGTGCCGTCACGCATGTCGGTAGCCGCACCATCGTTGTGGGACCCCGCGGGCATATCGCGGTTTCCCAGGATGGTGGCAATACCTGGCGCCAATCCTCGGTGCCGGTGAGCAGTGATCTGGTGGCGGTGTCCTTCCCCAGCGAGCAGCACGGCTGGGCGGTAGGCCACGGCGGCGTCGTGCTGCACAGCAGCGATGGCGGCGATACCTGGGAAAAACAGCTGGATGGCAAGGATGCGACTCGTCTGATCCTCGATTACTACGGTAAGACAGGCCCCGGCGCAGAGTTGCCGGACGCCGCCATCTACCTTGAGCGGGAGCAGGTCCTGATCGGCCACGGCGGCACCCAGCCACTGATGGCTGTGCATTTCGTCGACGATCAGGTCGGCTACGTCGCCGGACTGTTCAACCGCCTGTTCCAGACCCAGGATGGCGGCAAGACCTGGCAGCCCTGGCAGCACCACATCGACAATCCCAACGAACTGCATATCTACTCGATGACCGCCGATCCCCAGGCGATCTACCTCAGTGGCGAGCAGGGCCGCATCTGGCGCATGCGCCAAGGCGAGGAGCGCTTCGTCGAGAAGCCGACCGGCTACGACGGCACCCTGTTCGGCACGGTCAGCAATGGCCAGACCCTGGTGACGTTCGGCATGCGCGGCAGCGTGTTCCGCTCGCAGGATGGCGGCGATAGCTGGACGCGGGCCAAGGCCTACACCCAGGCGGGGATCACCAGTGGCGCTTTCCTTGCCGATGGCACGCTGCTGCTCGGCAGTCTCTCCGGCGACGTGGCGCGCAGCGTCGACAAGGGTGAAACGTTCGAGCCGGTCAAGCTGGCCAAGAGCATGCCTTTCTTCGGGCTGACCGTCACGCCGACCGGCAAGGTCACCCTGGTGGGTGCGGCGGGTATCCAGAGCGAAGCCGTCAAGCTTGAAAACCAGAAAGACGCCGCCAACGCGCTCGTGAACTCGAGTGTGAGTATTGGCAAACAGTGGGAGACCGGCCATGGCTACGCCAATTAACCAACCGAAAATGGAGGTCATCCGTGACCTCAAGGACTTCAACTCCCAGTCGGGCAGCCTGCTCGAACGGATGATCTTCAACAACCGGGTGCTGATCGTGCTGGGCTGCGTGCTGCTCACGCTGTTCTTCGGCTATCAGCTGCGCGATCTGCGCATCGCCGCCAGCTACGAGAAGATGCTGCCGCAGAGCCAGGAGTACATCCGCAACTTCCTGGATAACCGCGCCGAACTGCGCGGCATGGGCGACTCCATCCGCATCTCGGTGGAGGCGAAGGAGGGCGACATCTTCAATCCGGAGTACCTGGCCCAGCTGGCGAAGATCAACGACGAGATCTTCATCCTGCCCGGCGTCGACCGGCCGTGGATGAAGTCCATCTTCACGCCGGTGGTGCGCTGGACCGAGGTGACCGAGGAGGGCTTCACCGGTGGCCCGGTATTGCCGAACGACTACGACGGCTCGCCGCGCTCGATCAACGATCTGCGCATCAATATCGCGCGCGCCGACGTGGTCGGCAGCCTGGTCGCCCACGACTACCGCTCCAGCATGATCATCGTGCCGCTGATGAGCAGCGACGCCGAAGGCAAGCCGGTCGACTACGAGGCACTGTCCCGCTCGATCGAGGATATCCGCCAGCGCTACGGCCAAGGCCCCGACGCCAAGGTCAACCTCTACGTGATCGGCTTCGCCAAGCTGATCGGCGATCTGATCGCCGGCCTGGAAAAGGTCATGGTGTTCTTCCTGGTCGCCGTGATCATCGCGGTCGGCATCATCTACGCCTACACCCGTTGCATCCGCAGCACCCTGCTGGTGCTGGGCTGCTCGGTGATCGCGGTGATCTGGCAGCTCGGCCTGGTGGTGCTGCTCGGCTACAACCTCGACCCGTTCTCCATGCTGGTACCGTTCCTGGTCTTCGCCATCGGCGTCAGCCATGGCGCGCAGAAGATGAACGGCATCATGCAGGACATCGGTCGTGGCACCCATCGCCTGGTGGCGGCCCGCTATACCTTCCGCCGCCTGTTCCTGGCCGGGATGACCGCACTGCTGGCCGACGTGGTGGGCTTCGCGGTGCTGATGATCATCGACATCCCAGTGATCCGCGAGCTGGCGCTGACCGCCAGCATCGGGGTCAGCGTGCTGATCTTCACCAACCTGATCCTGATCCCGGTGATGCTCTCCTACATCGGCGTCTCGCCCAAGGCAGCCGCGCGCAGCCTCAAGGCCGAGCAGGCCGAACTCACCACCAACGGCGGCAATCCGATCTGGAGCGGTCTGGCCCGTTTCACCGAGCGGCGCCTGGCGGTGGTGGTCATCCTCGGCTCGGTGGCACTGGGCGCCTGGGGCTTCATGGAGTCGCTGAAGCTGCAGGTGGGCGATCTGGACGCCGGTGCGCCGGAGCTGCGCCCCGACTCGCGCTACAACCAGGACAACGCCTTCATCACCTCCCATTACGCCATCTCCAGCGACATCTTCGCGGTGATGGTGAAGACGGGCACCGATGGCTGCAGCAGCTATGAAACCCTGACCGAAGTCGACCGTCTGGGCTGGACGCTGGCCCAGGTGCCTGGCGTGCAGCGCACCGTGTCGCTGGCCGATACGGTGCGCACCTACACCGCCGGGATGTTCGAGGGTAACCCTAAGTGGGCCACCATCAGCGACAACCAGGGGATCATCGACGCGCAGATCGGCAACGCGGTGTCCTGGAACTCCGAGTTTCTGAATACCAACTGCAGCCTCACCCCGGTACTTGCCTACCTGGCCGACCACAAGGCGGCCACCCTGGATCGTCTGCTGAATGTGGCCAAGCAGTTCGCCGAGGAAAACGGGACCGAGGATCGCAAGTTCCTGCTGGCTGCCGGCAACGCCGGAGTCGATGCGGCGACCAACATCGTGGTCAAGGAAGCCAACCGCAAGATGCTGCTCTACGTGTATGCGGCGGTGGCCCTGTTGTGCCTGATCACCTTCCGCAGCTGGCGCGCAGTGATCGTTGCCGTGGTACCGCTGATCCTCACCTCGATCCTCGCCGAGGCGCTGATGGTGCATCTGGGCATGGGCATGAAGGTGGCGACCCTGCCGGTAGTGGCTCTGGGCGTGGGCATTGGCGTGGACTACGGGATCTATCTGCTTAGCACCCAACTGGCCTTCCAGCGCACCGGGATGTCGGTGGCCGAGGCCTACCGCAAGGCGCTGTCGACCACCGGCAAGGTCGTGGCCCTGGTCGGGGTTACCCTGGCGGCTGGCGTGATCACCTGGGTGTGGTCGCCAATCAAGTTCCAGGCCGACATGGGCATCCTGCTGACCTTCATGTTCGTCTGGAACATGCTCGGTGCGCTGGTCCTGATCCCGGCACTGTCCCACTTCCTGCTGCAGGGCGAGTCCCGCAAGGTCGAGCAGGTCGAGGCGGAGTTTTCCCACAATAACAACAACGCCATCGCTGGAGGCACCATCTAATGAACCGACTTCAAGACAAGGTTGCGCTGGTCCTTGGCGCCGACAGCCGGGACAACATGGGCCAGGAAGTTGCCCGCCGCTTCGCTCTGGAGGGCGCGCGCCTGGTGATCGCCGGTCGCAACCTGGAGGAGATGGCACGCCTGGCCGACGAACTCGGCGGCACCTGCCTGCCCTGCGACATCACCCGCAAGGGTGACCTGCGGGCGCTGGTGGCCCATGCCAAGGAGTGGGGCGGGCGCCTGGATGTGGCGGTCAACGCCGTCGGCTGGGGGCTGACCCAGGGTTTCCTGGAAACCAGCGAGGAGGAGCTGGAGCGGATGATTGCCCTGCAGTTCAAGGGACCCTTCCAGTTCCTGCAGACCATGGTCGAGGGCATGGATCAGGGCGGCTCGATCATCCAGATCAGCTCGGCGACCACCCGTGCGGTGATCGAGAACTATGCCGCCTACATCGGCACCAAGGGCGGCATCGACCATGTGGTGCGCTGCGTGGCCAACGAGTTCGGCAGCCGCGGCATCCGCGCCAACTGCATTTCCCCAGGCCTGACCGAAACGCCGATGACCGCCGAAGCCATGGCCACCCCGGGCGTGAACGAGTGCTTCACCGGCCGTTACCCGCTGGGCCGCCTCGGCACCAAGGCCGACATCGCCGCGGCGGCGGTGTGGTTGGCCAGCGACGAGTGCTTCATGACCGGCGAGAACCTGCAGGTCAACGGCGGCCTGCTCCTGCGCGGCAACCCCACCGGTGTCGAGGTGGGTGCGGCGGTGCAGCGCGCCCTGGCGGCCAAGGCCGGCGCCTGAGGAGATAACGCGATGAGTCAGATAGACGTGGATAACAAACAAACCGGAAGGATTGATTGTGTTCTGGTGGCGGCCGGCAAGTACCACGACATCGACTTCGCCCGCCTCGAACTGCTCAAGCTGTTGGGTGAAAACGAGCGGGTGCGCGTGCGGGTGTTCGAGGACTACGCGAATCTCGAGGCGATCCGCGAGGCAGCCTTCCTGGTCAGCTACACCTGCGAGGTGATCCCCAGCGCCGAGCAGCAGGCGGCATTGCGCGAGTGGCTGGAGCAGGGCGGCCGCTGGTATGCCCTGCACGGCACCAACTCGGTGTTGCGTTTCCTGGGCAACGGGCTGGTCGACACCCCGGATTCGGCGCCGCAGTTCATGGAAATGCTCGGCTCGCAGTTCGCCTCGCATCCGCCGATCGGCCCGTTCCGCGTGGATGTCGCGCAGCCCGAGCACCCGCTGGTGGCCGGCATCGAGCCCTTCGAGGTGACCGACGAGTGCTACCTGATGGACATGAAGGCCGAGGTGGACGTGCTGCTGGACACCGGGTTCGAGGGCGAGACCCCGGGCTTCGTGCGCGACCAGTGGAAGTATGCGCGCCATCCGGTGCTCTACCTGCGCCATCTGGGCAAGGGTGGCGTGCTGTACCTGACTCTCGGCCACTGCCGCGGCCACTACGACCTGCGTCCGCTGATGGACTTCTGGCCGCAGGTCGATCGCTGCGCCTGGGATGAGCCGGTGTACTACGAGCTACTGCGCCGCGGCCTGGATTGGGCGGCGCAGCTGGAAACAACCGAACAACGAGCCTGAACGCACAAGCATCTGCAGCGATCGAGAACAACAAGAGGAAGCGAACATGGAACTTGGACTGCGTGGCAAGAAAGTCATCATCAACGGCGGCAGCCGCGGTATCGGTCGTGCGGCGCTGGAGCTCTATGCCGACGAGGGCTGCGACATCGCCTTCTTCTCCCGTGATGCCAAGCGCGTCGCCGAAACCGTCAAGGTGCTGGAAGCCAAGGGCGTGCGCGTCTTCGGCGATGCCTTCGACATGAACGACAGCGCCGCCTACACCGACTGGCTGACCAGCGCCGCCGAGCGCCTGGGCGGCTGCGACATCTTCATCCACAACGCCAGCTCCTCCGGCGCCCAGGGCACCATGGACTGGGAGATGAGCTTCCGCCTCGACATGATGGGCGCGGTGCTCGGCTGCCAGACCCTGGAAGAAGCGCTGAGCGGCGGCGAGGGCGGCTCGGTGATCCTGATGTCGAGCACCGCGGCGGTGGAGACCTTCATCTATCCGCAGGCGTTCAACGCCATCAAGGCGGCGATCATCACCTACGGCAAGCAGCTCTCCGAGCTGTGGGCGCCGAAGAACATCCGCGTCAACATGATCTCCCCGGGCCCGACCGAATATCCGGGCGGCAACTGGGAGGCGATCAAGGGCGCCATGCCGGAGCTGTACGAGAAGACCCTCTCGGAAATTCCGATGGGCCGTTACGGCAGCGTGCAGGACATCGCCCGCGCCATGCTGTTCCTGACCAGCCCGATGTCTGCCTACACCACCGGCACCAACCTGGTGATCGACGGCGGCTACACCAAGCGCGTGCAGTTCTGACCGGCTGGAGGCGAGCATGAAACTCTACAGTTCGATCGGTCCGAATCCGCGGCTGGTGCGGCTGTTCCTCGCCGAGAAAGGCGTGAAGCTGCCAGTCGAGGAGGTGGACATCATCGCTGGAGCCAACCGCCAGCCGTCGTTCCTGGCGCTCAACCCGGGCGGGACCACGCCGCTGCTCGAACTGGACGGAGGGCAGTGCATCGCCGAAACCACGGCCATCTGCGAGTACCTCGAGGAGCGCTTCCCGCAGCCAGCGCTGCTCGGTGCCAGTGCCGAGCAGCGCGCGCTGACCCGCATGTGGTGGCGGCGCGTCGACCTGCAGGTGGTCCAGCCGATGACTGCGGGCTTTCGCGCCGCCGAAGGTCTCGGCCTATTCAAAGACCGGGTGCGCTGCTATCCGGCGGCGGCCGACGAGTTCAAGGCAGCGGCCCAGGAGGGCCTGGCCTGGCTCGACTGCCAGCTCGGCGAGCGGCGGTTCATCTGCGGCGAGCGGCTCACCGTGGTCGACCTGCTGCTGCTCAGCTTCCTCGAGTTCGGTGCCCAGGTCGGTCAGGGGCTCGACGCCCAGCGCTGCCCGAACCTGGCGCGCTGGCTGGACGGCATGTGCATGCGCGAAAGCGCCCGCAATACCCGTTAGGGAAACTCTGAAGAAGTCGTCATTCCCGCGCAGGCGGGAATCCAGAAGGCCAGTGGCACCTAGGCTCCCGCATTCGCGGGAGCGACGGCAGAGTTTCCCAGGGTGATCAGGCGGCAGGGGCGCTGGGCTCCTGTCCGCACCTCAATCGATGGAGTCTGTATGCGATTTCAAGACAAGGTAGTGCTGGTCACCGGCGCCGGTTCCGGCATCGGTGCCGGGGTCGCCCAGGCGTTTGCCCGCGCCGGTGCGCGGGTCATGTTGGCCGACATCAATGCCGAACAGGGGCAGCAATGTCTTGCGGCCATCGAGGCCGAAGGCGGGCAGGCAGCGTTCTTCCAGGTCGACGTCACCTCGGCGGCGCAGATGCGCGAGCTGGTGAGTGCCACCGTCAGCCGCTTCGGCCGCCTGGACATCGTCCACAACAATGCCGGAATCAGCGGCAGCAACGACTTCACCGCCGATATCGAGGAGGCCGAGTTCGACCGCGTGGTCGCGGTCAACCTCAAGGCGGTTTGGCTGTGCATGAAGTATTCAATCGAACAGATGCTCCAGCAGGGCGGCGGGGTGATCGTCAACACCGCCTCGGCGCTGGCGCTGACCGTGTTGCCGGGCTCGGCGACCTACAACGCGACCAAGCACGCCGTGGCCGGCCTGACCAAGACCGCCGCCGTGGAATACGCCAGCCGCAACATCCGCATCAATGCCATCTGCCCCGGCGTGATCCGCACCGCGATGCTCAATAACCATCCGAATCTGGCCGAACTGGAGCCCAAGCTGGTGGCCCTGCATCCGGTCGGCCGGCTGGGCGAGGTGGAGGAGGTGGTCAAGGCGGTGCTGTGGCTGGCCTCGGAGGAGGCTTCCTTCATGCACGGCAGCCTGGTCACCGTGGATGGCGGCTGGACGGCCCACTGAAGCGGCACACCGATTTCGTCCCATAGCAAAAACAACATCTGGACACGCCCATGACTCAGCTCGATCCACAGATCTCCCCGCAGCGCGCCACACTGGACGCCTACGATTACATCATTGTCGGCGCCGGATCGTCGGGCTGCGTGCTGGCCAACCGGCTATCCGCCGACCGCAGCAAGCGGGTGCTGCTGCTGGAGGCCGGCGGCTGGGACAAGAGCCCGCTGGTGCACATGCCCAAGGGCATCGCCAAGCTGGTCAGCGACCCCAGGCATGCCTGGCACTTCCCGGTTCAGCAGCCGCGCCTGCCGGATACCGAGTCGGCGGAAATGTGGGTGCGCGGCAAGGTGATCGGCGGCTCCAGCTCGATCAACGGGATGATCTATGTCCGCGGCCAGCCCGAGGACTATCACATCTGGGAGCGCGAGGCCGGTTCCGAGTGGGGCTGGGCGGCCATGAAGCAGGCGTTCCGCGCCATCGAGGACCATGAGCTGGGCGCCGACGAATTGCGCGGCGCCGGCGGTCCGCTGCACGTCAGCGTCGGCAAGTTCCGCTACCCGGTCAGCGAGGCCATGGTGCAGGCCGGCGAGCAGATTGGGTTGCCCAAGGTTGAGGATTTCAACCGCGAGCACCAGGAGGGCGTCGGCTACTATGCGCATACCATCAAGAACGGCCGCCGGGTGAGTTCGGCCGCGGCCTTCCTGCATCCGGTGCTGGAGCGCAGCAATCTGCAGGTGAAGACCGGGGCGCTGGTCGACCTCGTGCTGTTCGAGGGGCGCCGCGCGGTCGGCGTGGCCTGCCGTATCGGCGGTCAGGCGGTCGAGTTCCGCTGCCGTGGCGAGGTGATCCTCTGCGCCGGCGCCATCCTGACCCCGAAGATCCTCCAGCTGTCCGGCATCGGTGCGGCCGAGCATCTGCGCCCGCTGGGCATTCCGCTGGTGGCGGAAAACCCGGACGTGGGGCGGCGCCTGCGCGATCATCTGGGCTTCCTGCTGCCGTTCCGCCTGCGCAACGACAAGGGCCTGAATGCGCGCTTCCAGGGGCTTGGCCTGCTGGGCAGCGTGCTGCAGTACTACCTCACCCGCAGCGGCCCGATGGCCACCGGGCCGTTCGAGGTGGGCGCCTTCTTCCGCACCCAGCCGCATCTTGCCCGGCCCGATGCCCAGCTGTACCTCAGCGCCTTCACCTATCCGCGCAGCGAAGACAACTTCCCGGTGCCGGACGGCGTGGAAGACCAGCCGGGCCTGACCATCTACGGCCAGTTGCTGCAGCTGACTAGCGAAGGCACCGTCCTGCTGCAGTCGGCCAACCCGGACGAGCCGCTGGCGATCACGCCGAACTGGCTGAGCACCGAGGAGGACCGCCAGGCGGCCGTGGCCATGGTCAAGTACATGCGCCGCTACATGGCCCAGCCGGCGCTGGCGCACTACGTCGGCGAGGAGCTGGTGCCTGGCGTCGACTGCCAGAGCGACGAGCAGATCCTCGATCACTTCATCCGCACTTCGCTGTGCGGTACCCATGCCATCGGCACCTGCCGCATGGGCAAGGATGCCGGTTCGGTGGTGGACGAGCATCTGCGCGTGCGCGGCGTCGAGGGGCTGCGCGCGGTCGACTGCTCGGTGATGCCGGCCTTGGTGTCGGCCAATACCAGCGGTCCGGCCATGGCGCTGGGCTGGCGGGCGGCCGATCTGATCCTCGGCAAGCGCGCCGAGAGTGCGGGCGGAGCGGCTGAGCTGGCGCCCAGACAAGCCGTTTCAGCGCTGTAGCCCATCGCAGGAAAAACAGGCTATTGTGTTTTTCGATTTTGGCCCAGGAAAGCCGATCTCAACCGGGAGAGAAGAATGGAACAAGTACAAAAAATCCATAACCGGGTCGCAGCACGCCTGCTCGATCATGTCCGCAACCGCGGCACCGACCAGGCCGAGGGCTTGATGCGCGTGCCGTCGGCCAGCTACACCGACCCCGAGTTGTGGCAACGCGAGATGGAGGTCATCTTCAAGCGTCTGCCGATTCTCGCTGCGCTGTCCGCGGAGATTTCCCAGCCCGGCCACTACAAGACCCTGGACCTGCTGGATACGCCGCTCCTGCTGACCCGCCTGCGCGACGGCAGCGTGCGCGCCATGCTCAACGTCTGCGGCCACCGCGGCATGAAGCTGGCGGAAGGGAAGGGCAAGTGCGACAAGTTCGCCTGTCCCTACCATGCCTGGCTGTACGGCAACGACGGCAACCTGCTGCGCATCGCCGGCGAAGACAGCTACGGCGAAGTGGAGAAGGCCAGCTTCAAGCTCAAGCAACTGCCGGTCTACGAACGCGGCGGGATGATCTTCGTCGTGCTCACCCCGGGGCTGGAGGTGGACTTCGAGGGCTTCCTTGGCGGGATGATCGAAGACATCGAGGCGCTGGGCTTCGCCGACTGGTACTACTGCGGCAACCGCGAGATCCATGGCGCCAACTGGAAGGTCGCCTATGACGGCTACCTCGAGGGCTACCACTTCGCCGCGGCGCATCCCGACACCATCCACCCGCGCACCTTTTCCAACCTGGCGGCCTACGACAACTACGGGCCGCACCAGCTGATCGGTTTCGCGCAGAAAGCCATGGAGGAGAAGCTCGGCCAGACGCCACAGGACGAACTCCACCTGCATGAAAACAACGGCTACGACTTCATCCGCACCCTGTTCCCCAACGTGTCGATCTTCGTCGCGCCGGAAATCACCCAGATCGCCCAACTGATCCCGGGGCCGGGCGTCGGCGAGAACCGCACGGTGCTGCATTTCATCCAGCGCCAGGCGCCGCAGAGCGACGAGGAGCGTCAGGCCAACGAGCAGATGATGGACTGGCTGCGTGGCGTGGTGGACAGCGAGGACTACCAGCTGGGCCTCAAGGTGCAGGAAGGTCTCGAGTCGGGCGCCTTCGAACACATCACCTTCGGTCGCAACGAGCCGGGCAACCAGCTGTTCCACCGCACCCTCGAGCACTACCTGAGCGAAGACGCCGCCCAGCGCCTGGTTGCCGAGCTCGGCAGCAAGGACGCCGCCAAGGCTGGCGCCCACAGCGAAGGCGATCGGCTGGTAGTCGCCAAGGGCTGAGTGACCGCCTGCTCCCGCACCTCGCGGGAGCAGGTTGTCCTTGCCGAAGCTCTGCGCCGGCAAGGGAATGCCGGGCGCAGGCCGCGTCGAACTTCAGCGTTGCTGATTGCGCCGGCAGTTCCCGCCAGGACCTTGGGCTATTGGCCGAAGGACTGGCGGCCCCGGCTCATGCCCCCTATTTCCTGGAACAGGTAACCGCCATGGGCGAACCGACGGTCGATCTGATCGGCTGCTACTGGACGCTGGCCGGCCCCTATGTGTTCGGCGAGCAGGACCAGAGCCCGTGGAGTTTCCGCGAGCGCGTGGAGGCTGCCGCACGGGCCGGTTACACCGGCTTCGGCATCAAGCAGGCCGACCTGCGCGAGACCTTGAGTCGCTACAGTTTCGCGCAGATGCGCAAGATCTTTGCCGACAACGGCATTCGCTACCTCGAGCTGGAGGCCCTGTTCGGCTGGTACTCCACCGGCGGCGAGCGGACTCGCTCGAATGCCGATCGCAACCTGTTGCTGCAGGCCGCGTCCGAGCTGGGGGCGCACCACGTGAAGGCGGCCGGCGACTTTGACGGACGCCCGGCGGTGGTCGAGCACATGCGCGACGAGTTCCAGCTGCTGGCGCGGCAGGCCCTGGATGCCGGCACCCTGGTCACCCTGGAGCCCATCGTCATTTCCAGCGTTCCCGATCTCGATACGGCCTTGCAGGTGCTTGGCGAAAGTGCCGGTGCCGGCGGCGGCCTGATGCTGGATAGCTGGCATGTGACCCGCGGCGGGATGAGCCTCGCGCAGATTGCCGCGTTACCCGCCGGCTGTATCGGCGGCGTCGAGCTGGATGACGGGACGCTGCAGCCGGTCGGCAGCGAGCTGGAGGACACCCTGAACCGCCGTCGTCTGTGCGGGGAGGGGGAGTTCGATCTGCACGGATTGATCGGCGCGGCGCGGGCGGCAGGTTATCAGGGCCCCTGGGGTGTCGAGATCATCTCCGCGGAGCAGCGTGCGCGCTCCCTGCAGGAGGCCGCGCAACTGTCCTGCCGGGCGGCCGCGGCGCTGTTCAGTTCATAGGGCTGCTGACGGGCGGATTGCTTCCTGGCAAGCGGCTCGTTCCGGCCGCTTGCCAGGGAAGAGCATCAGTACTTGTACGATTGGCCGCCGTCGATGGGGATCACCGTCGCGTTGATGAAGGTGGCCTCGCTGGACAGCAGGAAGGACACCAGATTGGCGACTTCCTCGGGCTTGCCGAAACGTTTCATCGGGTTGACGCTGACGAACTCGGCGCCGACCGCCTCCCAGTTGTCGCCGCCGATCTGCTTGAGCGAACCCTCGACCATGGGCGTCATGATCGCGCCAGGGGCAATGGCATTGATGGTGATGCCGTATTGCCCGTATTCGACCCCGGAGTTGCGGGTCAGGCCGACCACGCCATGCTTGCTGGCAGCATAGCCGGATTGATTGCCGATGCCGCGGATGCCGCCCACCGAAGCGGTGTTGACGATGGCGCCGAAGCCCTGCTTCTTCATGACCTGCAGGACGTGCTTCATGCCGTAGAACACGCCGTTGAGGTTGATATCGATGACCTTGTGGAACATCTGGCAGTCGTAGTCTTCGGTGGCGGCTTGCTTGCCTTCGATGCCGGCGTTGTTGAAGAAGCCGTCGATCCGGCCGAAACGCTCGACCGTGCGCGCCACATAGTTCCTGGCCGAGTTCTCGTCGGCCACGTCGGCGACGATCAGCAGCAGCTCAGCCGCGGGGGCGGCCTCCAGGATCTGCGCGCGGGAGTCCTCCAGGGCGCTGGCGTCGAGATCGACCAGCGCCAGTGCGGCGCCTTCCCTGGCCATTTGCAGGGCCGAAGCCCTGCCCAGCCCCGAGCCTGCACCGGTGACGATGATGGTCTTGTTCGCGAACTTGTTCATGGCTGTCCTTTTTATTGTTGGCTTGTGTGGTTGTGGAGGGGGCTAGACCGCGATGCCCGCCAGCCGCCCTTCGCGGATGGCGGCCTGGAGAAAGCGTGGCGAGTTGGCGTCGCCGACCACCTGCAGCGGAATGCCGTGAGGCTCCAGCTCGGTGGCCAGCTCGCGGTTCGCGCGGTTGTGCGAGACCAGCACCACGAGTCCGGCCTCGACCCGACTCGGGGCATGGTCGGCGTTGGCCAGATAGGTGGGCAGGACGCTCACGGCATCCCGCTCGATCGCCACCGCCCGGCTGCGCAGCAGCGGCACGAACGGTCCGCGGCTGAGGCGCTGCAGGGCCGGCTCGGTCATCAGGGCCGGCTCGACCAGTGGTGCGAAGGCGGCGTGGCGTGACAGGTAGGTCACCTTGACGCCCTTGCCGAGCAGATGCTCGGCCGCGGCGATGCCTTCGTAGTGGCCCACATCGTCGATCACCACCGCGCTGTCCGGCAGGGCGCGGGCGGAGTCGAGGAACAGATCCCAGCTTGAGATCACATGGGGCTGCTCGCTGCCGGCGATCGGCTCGCCGGGGTTGGACAGTTGCACGCCGTCCATGCGTGGCGTGGAGCCGGTGGCCAGGATCACCGCGTCCGGCGCCTCGGCGAGGATGTCCTCGACACCGAGGTAGCTGCTCAGGCGCACCTCGACGCCCAGCCGGTAGATTTCCTGCTCCAGCCAGGTGGTGATGTCGCCCATGCCGTGGCGGGTCGGCGCCATGGCGGCGAGGCGGATGCAGCCGCCGAGGTCGGCCTGGGCTTCGGCGAGTACCACGCGATGGCCGCGCAGGGCGGCGACCCGGGCCGCCTCCATGCCGGCCGGCCCGCCGCCGACGATCAGCACCTTGCGCGGCTGCGCTGCCGGTTGCAGCGCGGCATCTTCCAGCGTGCTTTCGGCGCCCACCGCCGGGTTGACCGCACAGCCCATGCGTCCGGCCGGGCCGAGCAGGCCGCCGACGCAGCCCTGGTTGCAGGCGATGCACGGGCGCACCTGTTCGGGGTGGCCGGCGAGCGTCTTGCGCACCAGATCCGGATCGGCGATCTGCGCCCGGGTGAGTGCCACCATGTCGGCATCCCCGGCGCGGATGACCTGGTCGGCTTCTTCCAGGGTCCGGAAGCGGCCGGTGACTATGGTGGGTGTCTTGCAGCTGCGGGCGATCTGCGCACTGGTGGGCATCTCGTAGCCCATCGGTTCGTGCATGCCGCCGATGAGTTTCGGGAAGCTGTGATAGTCGCCGAGGGAGATGTCGACGAAGTCGATCAGCTGGCGCGACTCGAGCAGGGCGACCACCTGGGCGACCTCCGCCGGACCAATGCCCTGGACGCCGAGGTCGGGAGCCAGGCGGACGCCGACGGCGAAATTCCGGGAGACCGCCTCGCGCACCGCTGTCACCAGTTGCAGCAGGAAACGCACGCGGTTCTCGAACGAGCCGCCGTAGTCGTCCTCCCGCCGATTGGCATTGGTGGAAAGGAATTGGGCCGGCAGGTAGCCGTGGGCGCAGTGGATCTCCACGCCGTCCAGCCCCCAGCGCTCGCACTGGCGGGCAGTTTGCGCATAGGCCGCGATGACTTCGTCGATCATCGCCGGAGTCATCGGAATGGGCGTGACGCCGATGGTCGGGCTGGGCACATCCGAGGCAGACCAGGGCGGGCTGCCGTTGAGCGGCAGGGCGTTGTGTCCGCCATGCCAGAGTTGCTGGAACAGGCGCATCCCGTGCGGGCGGATGACCTCGACCAGCCGGCGGTAGCCGTCCTCGATACCCGGGCTGAACACGTTGAGCGTGGCCGGGCTGGTGGGGTGGACCGAGAGAATCTCGACGATCGACAGGCCGGTGCCGCCCCTGGCCCTGGCCAGGTGATAGTCGATCAGGGCGTCGGTCATGGTGCCGCCGCCCAGGTTGGTGGCGTGGGCGGTGCGCACCACTCGGTTGGGAATCTGGATGCCGCCGATCTGGATCGGGGTGTGGATGTGAGTCAGGGACACCTTGGGCTCCTTCGTTCTTATTGTTCTGGCCATGAGTGCGGCTGCGGTTCGGCCCTGGTCGCCAAGCTAACCGGCGATGGCTGCTGCACGCCGTCGTCAGGTGAGTCTGAGTGTAGTGACAGCCTGCGCCGAATTACAATAAAAGCACTCTTGTTTGTTTTGTATTGTGACCGCTGTGACTTCATGTTTTTATGGCCCGGCGCGGCAAGAGTTCCAGTTGCCCTGCGGTAGCCCCTTGAGTCTGCAGCCCAGGTTGGACCGCCTGCGGACAGGTCGCCGGCGCTCACCCGGCTATTGCTCCAATAACAAGAATGACGAGGACTGAATGATGGATCGGGATTACGACGTAATCGTGGTAGGTGGCGGCGGGGCGGGATTGGCCGCGGCGCTGATGGCTAATGCGCAGGGGGCGTCCTGCATCATTGTCGAGGCTGACGGCAAGCTGGGCGGCGCCACGGCGCAGTCCGGCGGGGTGTTCTACGCGGCGGGGACCCAGGTGCAGCGTGCGGCGGGCATCACGGACGATACCCCGCAGGCGCTGTACGACTACCTGATGACGCTGAACCGCTGGAAGATGCGCCCCGACCTGGTCAGGTATTACGCCGAGCATGCGGGCGAGGCCTTGGAATGGCTGATGGAGCTGGGCACCGAGTTTCCCCCGCAGTGGCTGGTGCGCTCGGGCGTCGATACCGTGGCCCGTGGCCATTCCAGCCAGGGCGCGGGCTCCGGGATTGCCGATGCGCTGATCAATGCCGCCGGTGCCAAGGGTATCGAGACGGCCTATGGCAGTCGCGTCGAGGAGTTGCTGGTCGAAGATGGCCGCGTCGTCGGCATCCGCGCCGCCGGCGCCGAGTTGCGTGCGCCGACCGTGATCATCACCACCGGCGGATTCGGCAACAACCCGCAGATGCTGCAGCGCCTGTATCCCTCCGCGGCGTGCCACGGCGACTGGACCTGGGCCGTGCACAAGGATGTGCCATTCGCGCTGGGCGACGGTATCAGCCTGGCCGAGAACATCGGTGCCGCTGTCGTTGGCCATGACTGTGGCCTGCTGCTGCCCACCTCGGGTTTCAGCAAGTCGCTGGAAGCGTTCCTGCCGCCGTGGATCATCGCGGTCAACAAGGAAGGCTCGCGCTTCATGTCCGAGCTGTCGCCCTACAGTGTCTGCGGCTACCTGCTCAACGAGCAGACCGAGCGCCGCGCCTGGGCGATCTTCGACGAGCAGGCGCTGGTCGAGGCCAGCACCAATACCAAGTACCTCGACCCCTACAACGCCGGCATCAGCATCCCGACCTGGGAAGAGCCGACCCTGCGCGAGCAGGTCCGCAAGGGGCGGGTGAAGGTCGGCAATACCCTGCGCGAGCTGGCCGAGCAGGTCGGCATCGACGGCATCGCCCTGGAGCGCACGGTTGAGGTCTACAACCGGGACTGCGCCAACGGCTGCGATTCGCAGTTCTTCAAGCAGGCCCCGGCGTTCTTTCCGGTGCAGCAGGCGCCGTTCTACGCCGTGGAAATCCGCTCAGCCATCATCGGCCTCACCGCCGCGGGACTCGATATCGATGGTCAGGCGCGGGTGCTCGATGCGCACAAGCGTCCGATCCCCGGCCTCTACGCCGCCGGCGAGGTGCTGGGCTGCTTCCAGGGCGAGCGCTATGGCGGCGGTGGCCTGAGCATCGGCAATGCGGTGGTGTTCGGGCGCCTGGCCGGCATCGAGGCGGCGCGTGCGGCGCTGGCCAACCCGGAGGGGGCGTAATCATGAAGCGCTTGCAGGGCAAGGTCGTGCTGATCACCGGCGCCGCCCGCGGCATGGGGGCGACCACCGCCCGGCTGTTCAGCGGCGAGGGCGCCTTGCTGGTCATCGCGGACGTGCTGGATGGCGAGGGCGAGCGGCTGGCTGACGAGTTGGGCGAGCAGGCGATCTTCTGTCACCTGGATGTGACGCAGGAGGCGGACTGGTCGGCCGCCGTCAAGGCAACCCTGGCGCGCTGGGGGCGGATCGATGGCCTGGTCAACAATGCCGGCATCGCCCATTCCCAGGCGCTGGTCGCGACCAGCAAGGCCGACTTCGAGCGGGTGCTGGGTGTCAACCTGACCGGGCCGTTCCTAGGCATCAAGGCCGTGGCGCCGGTGATGGTGGAGCAGGGGCGGGGATCGATCGTCAACATCTCCTCCATCGGCGGCATGACGGCGTGGAATTCGATGGGCGCCTACTGCTCCAGCAAATGGGGCGTGCGTGGGCTGTCCCGGGTGGCGGCCATGGAGCTGGGGCACCAGGGCGTGCGGGTCAACTCGATCCATCCCGGCGGCGTCAACACCAGCATGGGCGGCATGTTCGACGAGGACACCGATGCCCTCGATCAGGCCTATCGGCAGCAGCCAATACAGCGCATCGGCCGGCCGAACGAAATCGCCCTGGCTTCGCTGTTCCTGATCAGCGACGAGGCTTCCTACGTGTGCGGCACGGAGCTGGTCGTCGATGGCGGCTCGCTGGCGGGGCGCTACTTCGAGGGGCTGCCCGGGTCGCCTGGGCCAAGCGGTCCAGGCGATCCGGAAGGCTGAAGGGCCGGCCTTCCGATCTAGGGCAGCCCAGGTAGATGACAAATAAAAAACAATTTGACTTGTTTTGTGTGCGGGTTTAGCTTTCAGAACAAGCTGGTTCAGGCGCTAGACAACCAGCCAGGTTCGTAATGCAGTTTGTCGAACCAGCCAGAAAGACCTGATAAATCCAATAAAAAGGTTAGAGGCACAATGAACGCAATTACCGAAATGACCGATCTGGCCCTCCTCGAGCAAGTCGAGGCGAAGCAGGCCCTGCAACAGCTCAACGCCAAGTTCTCCCGCGCCATGGACCGCATGGACCGCTGCCTGATGGTGTCCCTGTGGACCGACGATGGCCAGATCGATTGGGGCGCACACAAGGGTTTGGCCAAACCCTTCGTGATCGCTGCCACCACTGCCGACCCGAGCCTAGAGCGCAGCTTCCATTCGGTATCCACGGAATATTTCGAGGTCGACGGCGACACCGCGATTGGCGAGGTTTCGGTGATCATTGTCAGCATCGTGCTGGAAAACGGCAGCAAGATCGATCGTCTAATCGGTGGCCGTTACCTGGATCGCTATCGCAAGGAAGGTGGCCAGTGGAAGATCGCCCAGCGCACCTTCGTCCATGACTGGAACATGAACCTGCCGTCGAGCGCCAACCTCGAGGAGGGCATGTTCGCCAAGTTCCTCAAGGGCCGGCGCGACAAGCAGGATCCGTCCTACCAGCTGTTCGGGGAGTGACCGATGGACATCTCCCAGCGCATCCGCCGTGCGGCGGACTATCAAGCGATCCTCGAGCAGATGGCGCGCTACATCCAGGCCGTCGACCGTTGTGACCTCGAACTGCTGAAGTACACCTTCCATGCCGACGGCGTGGTGCACTTCGGCATCTTCGACGGCAACGCCCACGAGTTCTGCGATTTCGATATTCCGTTCATCAAGGAAAACCTGAGCATGGGGGCGCACCGTTTCAGCACCGCCACCATCGAATTCGAGAGCGATACGCGCGCCGTGGCCGAGTCCTACATGCTGGGCAACGCGGCAGCACCGACGCCGGACGGCACCCTGCTCAACTTCCCGGACAACATCCGCTACCTGGACGTCTGGGAGAAGCGCGACGGTATCTGGCGCATGTATTCGCGCGGGCTGGTGGTGGACTGGAACGCCTTCTGGCCGTACAGCCAGCGCGAGGACGCTCCTTTCGCCGCGCTCCGCCGTGGCAGCCGCAGCACCCAGGACCCGGCCTACGCCCTTCGAGCCGCCCGCTAAGACGGTCGACTGCCAATAACAACAAGAAATTCCGCGCTC
Organism: Geopseudomonas aromaticivorans; assembly: GCF_019097855.1. Classification (GTDB taxonomy): domain Bacteria; phylum Pseudomonadota; class Gammaproteobacteria; order Pseudomonadales; family Pseudomonadaceae; genus Geopseudomonas; species Geopseudomonas aromaticivorans. Next base: position 947 of record NZ_JAHRGL010000024.1, on the reverse strand, counting down.
CAGGAGCGCGGAATGCAAGGAGAGAACCATCATGACTCTGCTGTCGCTTGCCGAGCGCACCAAGGAAGCCCTGGTCGACGAAAATTTCCTGCGCGGTGATCCCATCACGGGTGATCGCTACTACGCCAAGGAGTTCATGGAGAAAGAATGGGAGCACATGTGGACGCGCACCTGGCACGTGGGCGGCACTGTCGCCCAGCTGCCGGAGCCGGGCTGCGTGATCACCGCCGAGGTGCGCAACGAGTCCATCATCATGGTGCGCGGCGACGACAACAGCATTCGTGCCTTCTATAACGTCTGCCAGCATCGCGGCAACCGCATGGTCCAGTGCGAGGAGACCAAGGTGAAGCGCCTGGTCTGCAACTATCACAGCTGGTGCTACGGCCTGAACGGCAGCCTGCTGATTGCCAAGGATTCGGAAGATTTCCCTCAGGGCAGTCCGGTGGGCAAGGCCAATCTCAAGGAGCTGCGCTGCGAAACCTTTGGCGGTCTGGTCTGGTTCAACATGGACCCGAAAGCCAAGAGCCTGCGCGACTCGCTGGGCATCGTCGCCGACCAGCTCGAAGCCTACGAGATGGACAAGATGGTGCGGGTCATGTACCTGACCGGCGAAGTGGACTGCAACTGGAAAGTCATTCAGGACAACTTCAACGAGGCCTACCATGTGCAGAGCCTGCACAAGGAGTTGGGCACCTTCATCGACGATCACTATCAGAACACCGCTTTCGAGGTCTTCCGTAACGGCCACAGCCGGATGCTGATGAAGGGTGCCCTGCCGGCCGGCAACGGCAAGTCGAAAAAGGTGCAGGCGCCGCTAGATTGCGGATTCCACGGTCATCTGGCCACCCATTCCATGAGCATCTGGCCACCGATTCCACGGTGATCCGGCCACCCATTCCACGCGCATCCGGCCACTGATTCCACGGCCATCCGGCCACCCTCCCGGG
>NZ_JAHRGL010000023.1 GCF_019097855.1 Geopseudomonas aromaticivorans | reverse complement strand
GATTATGGCTTTCACTGCGCTTTCGCGCAACCTTAAAAAGTGCCTTTTGTCACTAGCTCACTGCCAGGATGGCGGTGGTGTATGGCACTACTGATCAGTTCAAAACCCGCCCCACACCATCCCTCCGGTGACAGCAAACCTGCACGGGTCCACGTCCCTCGGGTCAATAACGGCGGAAATTACTGCGGCCACAACCCCGCAGGTCCGGCACTCGACATCGTGAGGCCTGAAACGAGCCGTCGTCGTCCGAAGATCCTCGATGCCCTCCACGCGAACGTCGGTCGCTTCTACAGCAATCCTGGCCTTCTACCCAACGTGCGTTGGTGCTCTATTTCTCGCGACGGCTGCCGCCATGACCGCCGCCGCAGCATGCGCAGCGAGCGGCGTGAAGCCATCATCCAAATCCTGCGCGCGGCCGTGCATTTCGTAGACATTGTGACTCTACATCTCGGCCGCCCGATCCCGGCCGGCTTCGCCTGGGTGACGAAAGCGAAGATGCGACAACTCACGAGCTTGAGCGAAAAGCGCTTCGATCGCGCACTGCGCGACCTGCGCGAGTCGAGGATCGTGCGTATTTACGAGCGCAACAAGCCCGTGCCGTTTGTCGAGGGCGAGTTTCGTGCTGAGCCTGCCATCAAGATTTTCAGCAAGCACCTGTTTGGCGCATTCGGCCTGAGCCAGTGGCTGCAAAAAGAGCAGGAGAAAGCGGCGCAGCGCAGGCAAGCTCAGAAAGCGCAGCAGCAGGAAGGACAGAAACAGAAGCCCAGCGGCGCAGCACGGGCGAGGACCGGCCTGGTGCTTGATGGCTTGGTCGCAAAAATCGGCCGCATCTCATCGAGAAAGTCGGTCACCAAAAAGATCTCCATCGAACAGCGCAGCGAGATACTCCGCGAGCGGGGCCTGGCGATCTTCGAAATGAAGCTGGCGAACCCTGACGCCGACGCGGCGACGATCAGCCGAGAGGTTGACCGAACGTTCAAAACACGCGGCATCGACATAGACGAAATCCAGCGCCTCACATTTAAAGACTGACACCCCTCACCGCACCCCCTCACTGAGGGTTGCATACCCGCGCCCACAGCATGCGCCCATGGTGCGTTCCTGAGAACGCGCGTAAAAACTCCATCCAGCGCGCGCGGATGCAGCCGTCAAAGCCCCCAACCAACCATCCAAAACACCTTCCCGCGAGCCGCAGCGGACCTCACAGTGGATAGAGCAGCCGTTGCCATGAGGAGCAAAAAACCTAGGTGTCCCCACTATCGAAATTAAGTGTCCTATGACCCCCTCAAAGGTCTAACTACTCAGTACAGTCGGTAAAACACCAAGGCCCATACAGACCCTCAAAAAAGAAAGATCCAAAACAAAAATGCCACGCGCTGATTCGCGCCTATGGCGCTGCGCGAGAAAACATCGCGGGGCTACTCGCCCCGCACCCGCGGCAGGGCTATGCCCTGCACCCAATGACAGCACAACCCATCCCCGCCGTTTCCAGAGGGCGGGTAATCAGGCGCGTCGTGAGCCGTTCGCGCCTGATGCCTCGCATACCGCGACGGAGCCTCGGCGTCGTTTTTAACCTCTCTGGCCACCTCGTTGACAAAAACCCGGCCGCTACTCGGGTATCGCCGCACAGACGCCAGTGATCACAATTCAGGCCGTGCCGGCGGCTAAGATGCCTGCGAGCAGGCATCGATCGTGCGGGAGTGGCCATTTGTGCAGAACATTACTTATGGGTTATTTACCCATAAGTAATGTTCTGCCAGGATCAGGGCCGCGCTGTTCCAGTCGATCGCGTCGGCGCGTTTTTTCCGCGGCCGGGCCATGGCCACGTCGCATCCGTTCGGAACCAGCGTCAGGCTGCCGGCGCGGCAGCGCAGGCTGCTGCCGTCGGCGAGGTAGGCATGGATGCGCTGTCCGCGGCCGCTGAGCAGGCGGCAGGTCAGGGTGTCCGGCAGTCGCACTTCCCAGCCGGCCGGCTGGCCATCCTGTTCGGGAAGGGCTTCGCAGTGGGCGTCGTGCTGCTCCAGCCACCCCTTGGCGGGTTCGCTAAGGGCGTAGGGGGAGAGCAGCAGGCGCTGGGTGTACACCCAGCCGGTTTCATGGCGGAAGGTCGCCCGCACGGTGCTGGCTGGCAGGAAGGTCGGCGGGGCCAGGCGCTCGTCGCGCTCGCGATCGTGCAGCCAGCGCCCGGGGCTCATACCCAGCTCGGTACGCCGGTGCTCCAGGACGGCCCAGTGGGCGGCTGCTTCGTTCAGCTCAGCTGCGTCGAGCCAGCGGAAGCTGTCCAGGCCTTCGGCCTGCGGGCGAACGTCGTAGCGCCGGCGCAGGGTCCGGATGAACGCGGTGGCGGCGGCGTACCACTCGGCCGCCGCTCGGGTGTCTATCTTGCGGTCGTTGGGCTGAGAGCGTTGGGTGGGCGCGGACATAGCTTTACCTTATTTATGGGCTAATAGCCCATAAATAGAGTGCTGCACTTGAACTGTCCAGCCCTTGGCGCGACTCACTGGGAGACCGTGAGGCTACGCAGATACGACTCGACGTGCATGTCGCGGTCGGCGGCCGGTGCCGACAGTACTTCGAGGAGCGCCGCGCACTGAGTTCGGAAGAACTCGCTGGCGATATCGTCCAGGTCGTCGCCGCCAGCCTGGACGTGGACCTCGATCAGCGCGCGGCGAGCGGATACCAAGAACACATGCCCATAATCTCGCCAGTCAGAAGCCTCCAGACGCCACTCCACTACATGCTGACGGTCGTTGAGTTGTTTAACCAAGGCACTCAGGAAGTCCCGATCGGCTTCGCCGACCTGCTCAGCGCCGCACCAAAGACCGACGCCGACAGATAGGTCCGGAATTCCTGGTGTACGCGGATTAACGTAGCCATAGATGTCATAAGCGACGATGCCGCTCCACAGGATCAGGTGGGCGTCGTCAGGTTTGAGACCGTCGTTGGTCAGTGTCCAGCCAAAGAACTTTGGAGAGCTGTAGGCACCACTGCCGCCACCGCGTGGCGCTCTGAGACTCTGCATATCGACGTGTTGAAGGGCGAGCTTCAGCTGGTTTTCGGCGATCTTGCCCAGGCTGTAGAGGCCTTCGGTGAGGCGCTGGTAGGCAGGGTAGGCGGTGATGTCTTCCAGCGCGATGCGGGTGCCGCTCATGCCGTTTTCTCCAAGGAACAGGGTCAGTTGCCGGGTGAGGTAGTCGAGGGCCGAGGGGAGGGCGGCCGGGCTGTGGTCAGAGAAGTGCCGCAGGTACCGTTCGACGCTGCGCCAGTAGAGCGTTTCATGCATCCAGCCGGGTGGCGGCAGCGTGACGTGGGTCAGCAGGAGAATGCCACCATGGGGTTCGGTCCGTTCCTGGCGGTACTCGGCATAGAGCTCCAGTTGGTGGCTGTCGCCCAGTTCGTCCTGGTGCTGGGTGAAGGCGGCGGCGATCTTGTTTTCGACGAGCAGGAAGAAGCCGGGACCACGCCCTACGAGATCCGGGCGCTTGCCCTCGGCCCGGTGGCCGGGGCCGATGATGTGCTGGGTTTCCCAGCTTAGCTCGTGAAGGTTTTCCGGGGCGCCGAGCTGCTCGGGGCGCAACCGGAACAGCTCGGTCAGCACCTCGGCGATCCGGCCTGACGCGGTCGCCTGGCGCAGCCATTCGGCGAGCAGCTCGGTGAGGAAATCCTCGAAGGGCGCGCGTTCCTCGCGCTGGCGAAAGGCAAACAGTCGGTCGAAGAAGCTCATGGCCTGTCCCTGGCGTGTGGGGTCAATGGGCGTGGCTGGCCATCGCGCGGACCACGCCGAGGGTCATCCGGCAGTCGGCCAGCGCGCGGTGGGCGCCGACGACCTCGATGCCTTGTTGCTGGCAGGCCTTGCCGAGGCTCTGCCAGCGCGACGCACCGTAGAAGCGGGCGTACTCGAGCATCGCGCAGTGCGCCAAGGTGTCGTTCTCCAGCCGCGTCATGGCGCCGGCGCGGCGCGCCACCTCCGGCCAGGGCAGCCGGTGCTGGCTGGCGGCCTGGGCGAGCATGCGCAGGTCGAACTCGGCGTTGTAGATCACCACGAGGCGGCCTTCGATCAGCTCGAGCAGCTGTTCGTGGATGTCCGGCCAGCGCGGTGCGCTGGCCACCATGGCGTTGTCGATGCCGTGGATGCGCGTCAGTTGCGGGGGGATCGGACGCTCCGGACGAATCAGGGTGTCGAGCACCGGCTGGCCGCGGCTGTCAATCAGGGTGAGTTCGACGATTTCCGCGCCGGCGTGCAGGCCGGTGGTCTCGGTGTCGAGGAACAGGGCGTCCTGTTCCAGCCAGCGGCGTGCGGCCGCGGCGGCTTCCTGGCGATCGGGCATCAGTGGCGGCCTTTAGGTTGGGGCGGGGTGGCGGGCTTCGCGGCCTTGAGGCTGGCCAGCTCCTGCTGCAGGGCCTTGAGCTCGCCGCGCAGCTCAGCGGCGCTGGACGCGGCCTGCTTCGCTTCGTCGCGGGCCTCGCGGGACTGCTTGCGGGCGTCCTCGATCTCGCGGGCTGCGCCATCGAGGCGGGCCTGGGCTGCCTGCAGGTGGACGCGGCCGTCCTCGGCCTCCTTGCGGGCCTTCTCCAGGTCGCGGCGCAGCTCGGCGCTGACCTTGCTGTCTTCCTCGTGCTGGTGCAGGGCGGCCAGCAGCTGGCCGTTGGCGGTGGCTTCGCGCTCGCGGGCGGCCTGCTCGTCCTGTCGGGACTGCTGCAGTTGTCCGCGCAGTTCGGTTTCGCGCTGGGCGGCGGCCAGGGCAGCTTCCTTCGCGGTCTTGTCGGTAGCGGAGGCACGCTCCTGGACCTGGGCCAGTTCGAGGGCGAGGGCCTGGCGACGCTCCTTCTCGCCGGCCAGGGCGCCGTTCAGTTCGGCAATGCGGGCTTCGGCGGCCTCGAGTTTCGCCTCCATCTCGTCGACGGCAGTGCCGGCGTCGGCCAGCTCGCGCTCCATCTGCTCGCGCTGCTCGCCGGTGCTGCGCACCAGTTCGGCGACCCGGCGCTCGGCCGCTTTCACGGCGCGGTCGTTGAGCTCGACGGCGAGGCGGGCCAGGCGCTCGACCAGGGCCTCGCTGTCGGCCTTGAGCTGCTCGGCGACCTCGATGGGCAGCTCGGCAACCGGTACGGCCTGGGCGACGGCCTGGCTGGTGACATGCTCCTCCCAGATCTGCTTGAGGCGATTGGCGTTGCCACCGCCGATGCGCTGCCGCAGGGCGAATCCGGTGACGTTGCGGCCAGCGTCCAGGAGGGCCTGGCCGGCTTCGATGATCTGATCAGCGGTGATGTCGGCGGGACGCATGTCGGCGGGACTCCTGAGGTTCCATATGTCCAGCATAACGATGCTTGACGAATCAAGCAACAAACAAACAAACAAACAAACAAACAAACAAACAAACAAACAAACTTTGCGCTAGACTGGTTTGGTCGGCGGATTTCGCCCGCCTGTCCGGTGTTTGGCTTGCTGCCGTCGCGGCGAGTTGCAGTGCGGGCTTGTGGTGACGGGTGTGCGTGCAGATCCGGCGCCCTGCGCCTGCGCGAATGGCTGATCGAAGCCCGCCTGAGCATGAGCAAGGGCTACAGCTTCGGTCACTGGGAGGCGTGCAGTCGCTACGCAGGCAGTGGTCGTCAGTCTCCGGGCGGCAACGGCATCGTGAATTGCATCCGGCCATCGGCAGGATGAACGGGTGTTCGCCGGCTCCGACCTCGGCGGTCAGCCGGGTGCCATGGCTTCTATTTATCTGAGGGGGTAAGGGCGTGCGGTGGGCGCGGTAATGGTGCGGTGTAGAGGGGGGAGGGTGATGGGCGTCCAGAGGCTGCTATGCAGTTGGAATTACATCTGCATAACACATGAATATCGCCGAAACTGCTGGCTATACGCGGGAATTGACGAGTGAGCTGCAGGGTCTATATCGTGCGCTAGAAAGCAAAAACCCCCGCTGACTGGAATCAGAGGGGGTTCTCAGGGACCTGGAGGTCCGTGCATCGGAATCTGCATCCCGGCGCGTTACTACTTGGCGGTGGTACCAGCATAGGCTAGTGGATCGATTATAGGCACGCTTGCCAACGGCATCAACGATAGCCGGGCCTCCATCTATTGGAATTTTTGAGATGATGAGTGCCCGCAGAATTAGAGCCGCGTTTCCGCACAATAGTGCCTGTCGTCACCTCCACACGCGGGGGGAGTGACGCATGACCGCATATGAGCAGCGCCTGGATGAGGCGCTGGCAGTGTCCCCGCGTCCGCCGATTGAACTCGTGCTCTCCCGCCTCAGGGGGGTAAATCAGGTTGGTCCGAAGGCGTGGATGGCCGTTAGCCCCAACCGGCACGACGGCTTGGGTGGCTTGCTGGTTTCGGAGGAGAGCGGCGGCAGTGTCGTCGTCTACGATTTTGCGCAGTCTAGCTTGCAGCACATCCTGTCCGAGCTTGGCCTGTCTTTTCACGATCTGTTCCCTCTTGCCGTCAAGCCCTGCTCGCAACATGAGTACAGGCGCCGTGTGCTGATTTCGGCGAAAGGGCAGGCGGAGATCTTGCTCGAGCTGTGGCGTGGAGTGGGCGTTGGGGATGACGACCTGGTGTTGTTCGGTTCGGTTGAGGTGGCGTTGCCCAGGATCGTTGAGGAGCTGCGCGAGTTACATCGACATGACGACGATGTTGCAGTGCTCCCGCTACCTGAGCCGACATGCGACAACGAGCTGCCAGGCCGGTTGGGCGACCTACAGCTGGCTGTCATGCGCCGTATGCGAAAGCCATCGGCTATCTCCGCCGCTGCTACCGTCCTCTCAGTGGTTGGTCACCTGTACGGTCGTCGGTGGCTCGGGCCAACCGGTTTGGGCATGAACAGCATGTTCATTCTCACGGCAGAAACGGGACGCGGGAAGGACACGCTCATCGATGTGCCATCGTGGTTGTTGGCCCCGCTGGGTGATGCGATGGCCGCCAGCATCAGCGGTCAGTTCGCTAGCCGCCCTGCCCTGTATGAGCGGTTGATGGAGGTCCCCAGCACGCTGTCGGTCGTCGATGAGGTTGGCCACATGCTGAAGGCGATCAGCAATCAGCGAGACTCGCATATGCATGATCTGGGGGGATTCTTGATGGAGCTGTTCAGCGCTGCGAGGAAAATCATCCATCCACGGGGCCGACGGCAGCAGAAGGGCGTGGTTGATATGCGCCCTGTTCACTGTCCTCATTTCTCGCTCCTTGGCGCTACGACATCCGCAATGTTGAATCAGGCATTCAGCGTTGACATGACCGCTGCAGGGCAGCTCAACCGGCTGCTTATCGTCTGTCTCGACGACTGGAATGGCGTGCGACAAATCCCGGAGTACGACAGTGCGCCGCCCTCCTGGTGGGCTAGCTGGGCTGCTGAGCAGCTCGCGCGTGGTGGTGCCGGCCCTGAGTCTAGGTTTGCCGACTCCGGCTCTCTCGCAGAACGAATCCCTCGTCTGACCTGGAGTGACGAGTTGATTCAATTTTATTGGGACGAGGATGCGCGCCGGGACGACCTCCTCGAGCAGGAGCCTCAGTTGGTCAGGGAGCTGCGTCGCCGCGACTTGGAGCATGCCCTGAAGATCGCGCAGGTGCTGGCACTTGCCGATAACCGCGATGAGGTAACCAGGAGTGATCTGGAGTGGGCCGTGGCATTTGTGGATCGTCTGCAATGGTCGGTCCTGGACTTGTGCCGGCGAGAGGGCATTCTTGCCGGTAACACCCTGGACGCCGTGGCTGCGGCTGCCGTCGACGTGCTCCGTCGGCACGGGCCGAAAACCGAGGCCAGATTGAGCGCAGACTGTCGATGCTTTGGAGCCACCAAGGGTTCGGATCGGAATCTGGTACTGCGCCTGATGGCTCAGTCGTACGGCGTGCGGACCATGGATACTGGCAGGGCGATCAAGCTCTTCCTCCCCGAATAGCCACAGCCAAGGTGTGAGGGGGCAGCCATCGGGATGCCCCCTGCCATGACTTTCTTCTTGGCTCTCTGGTCTGTCCCGGAACTGGTGGACAGGTAGTTAAGAGTTACTGCTCGCATTTCGCCGCTCAAACTCCATCGGACTGAGGTAGCCCAACGTCGAGTGGCGACGGCGGTGATTGTAAAAGCGGATGTAGTCGAACAGGTCGGTTTTCGCCTCTTGGTAGCTGGCGTAACGCGTCAGGTACACCCGTTCGGCCTTCAGCGAACGGAAGAAACTCTCCATCGCCGCATTATCCCAACAGTTTCCCCGCCGCGAGTGACTGGGCACGATGCGATGCCGCCGAAGCAAGGCTTGGTAGTCGTACGCGCAGTATTGGCTGCCGCGATCCGAGTGCAGCAGCACCTCCGCTTGTGGCTGTCGGCGTGCAACGGCCATCTCCAGCGCGGCATGCACCAGGGCCTGATGCATGCGGTGGTGCATCGCCCAACCGACGACGGCGCGTGAATAGAGATCGAGCACAACGGCCAGATACAACCAGCCCTGCGCCGTTCGCACGTAGGTCATGTCCGAGACCCAATGCCGGTTGGCGCGATCCGAGGCGAACTGGCGATCCAGGTGATTCGGTGCAATGGGTAGATCGTGGCGACTGCTGGAAGCCAGCCGCCAGCGCTTTCGCGAACGAACACTCAAGCCGGCTTCGCGCATCAGTCGAGCGACCCGATGTCGACCACACTCATATCCCATGGCCGTCAACTCGGCCTTGATGCGGCGATGGCCATAGATGCCATTCACCTCATGGTGGATGGTGCGGATTTCCTTGCTCAGGCGCCGATTTACCATCTCTCTCGCCGAAGGACGCCGCTGCTGCCAGGCATAGAAACCGCTGCGTGACACTCGCAGCAGCCGGCACATCGGTGCTACGGGGTAACGACTGGCCAGCGCCTCGATGACGCGAAACCTCACTTCGTGGGCTGCGAGAAGATGGCGAGCGCCTTTTTTAAAACATCGCGCTCCATGGTCACCTGGGCCAGTTGCTGGCGTAGCCGACGCAACTCCGCGCTCTCGCCACGCTGCTTGCCATTGCCCGGAAAGGCATCGTCACCTTGCTGTTCGTACTGGCGCTTCCATTTGCCCAGCAGGCTTTCTGCGATGCCGAGCGTCTCGGCCACATGACGAAGCGGCGTACCGGCAAGCACTTGGTCTACCGCCTCGCGTTTGAAGGATTCGGGAAAACGTCGTCTGGTCTGGGTCATGAACACTCCTTGCGGTGGGCATTATCCACCTTAAGTCAGTGTCCACTCAGCCCGGGACAGACCACTCGTTGGTAACGTAGACGTCTGTAGACAGTCCATTGTCTACCCTGAAAGCCTTGCCATTTCTGGTGTTTCAAACCCAGAAGACAACATAGATGCATCCACACATACCCAGAATCGCCAAATCGGTCCTTACATGTCCTTGGGGCTAGAGATGTATGAGGTGGGGTATTTGTCTACGATCACGGATTAGCCCCTCTAGAACAAGGCTTTCAGCGTAGACGGGGTTCATCTACGTCTGGCTTTCTCCCGTATGCTGGCCTCTTTCCGTCCGTCTATGTGGAATGTTCAGGAGGCATTAGGGGAGGTCGGCGTTGAGCGACGCCGAACAGCCGGGCCGCCTGCTCACGAGCGCGCTGGTTGGCCGGCGGATCTAGGGGCGGCAGGTCCAGGCCTTCGTTGCCGTCGACAACAGCTGCCCTCCTCAGTCGCCTGCGTAGCGTTGCTGGTCGGAATAAAGGTCTCCGTCGTGGTGAGCTCGCGGGGTGGAGCGGGAGAGATCTGGTTCAGAACGGCGGTATCGTGCTCGCCCAGCGCCTCCGGTGCGAGTAACTAGCCAACGCACAGGCCACCTCGCGCCTTAAGCGCTCGGGCGAAGAGCAGGGGTCCAGGCCTTGGCGCGGGCACGAGCCCGTAGGGCGAGAACACGGGGCCTTGACGCCTGCGAGACGCCACAACCCTTGGGGCGGGGCCTGGCGTGCGCTCTTCGAGCCAGGCTCCCGCGGGTCCCGCGGAGGGCGGGCCGCCGGAGGCGGTCGGTTGTGTTCAATCTGGCAGCTCGCCGGTGATATGCGTTATGAAATCAATTTGGTCGGTCGATCCGAAATCACGAAAACCGCCAATGTGATGCCATCGGAATTCCATCTGAATCCTTGTGAAACTACGAAAAATTACGGAAGTACGCCGAAACTTGTCAGCGGGCGTGCGCCATGTAAAATCATACTTCCGTGCGGAAGTATGGGGGTGCGATGGCACCGAGCCAGGCGAGGTGACACGGAAGCCCCGTAGATGCGCAGCATCGGAGTGGGCTGGAGAGCACCTTGGGTAGGATCAACCATTACTTTGGATAGGCAGATGAACGAGGCAACGAAGGCTAGCTACAAGAATCTTGCCGAACACTTCTACAGTCGCAGATTGGCTGGCCAGAGGCTCACCCCGAAGGCCATCACCGACGCCTTGATCGCTGCAGCACCAGAGTACCGGCCTGCTTACTGGCGCCGCCTGAGAAACGCGATCGAGTTCGATCAGCTCGACAAGGGCTACAGCGATGCTGCCGAGCGGATTGCAAAGGTACGTAATCCGGTAACCAAGGAGGACTCCGGTCTGAAGCCCAAGGCGAAGCAGGTGCGGGTCAGGGCAGTGAAAGAGGAGGATGAATTGAGACTGCTGGATTACTTCGCAAAGGTAGGCGACTACCAGTGCATGAGCGCTGTGGTCGTGACGAAGTACACCGGCGCTAGGCCTGTCGAGCTTGAGGCGATGCGGGTTGAGGATGGCAAAGTTTTTATCAAGAGCGGCAAGAAGAGCCACGGCGGCTGGCGTGGGCTGGATCGCGTCCTGGTACTCACTGAGGAGGATGCGAAGCTGGTCGCCGAGTCTCTCAAGACTCTCCAATACGTGAATATTGGGGCGATCCAAGATCGGGTAAGCGCCGCCGGGCGGCGCTTATGGCCTCAGCGCCGGGCTGTGCCGTCGCTGTACAGCTGGCGGCATCAACTCGGTTCTGACCTTAAAGCGTCCGGGCTCTGTCGTCAGGAGGTGGCCTGGATCATGGGCCACCAGTCGACTGAGAGCATCGAGCAGTACGGGAACCGCAAGACTGCCCGGTCCGGTGCGGTGCTACCCCGTGCTCCTGAAGGAGCAGATCTCAGCCTGGTGCGGGAACGACACAGTGTTGGCCCCCTAGCGAGCCGTGCTGCGCACGACTCGTTAGGGGTTAATGAGGAGCTGGGTATGGGGGGGCAATATGATGGTTTAGGCCATCGCCCCTGAATCGTTTCATTGTTATGGGTATCAATGAAATGTTTCGAAGCGCGCCAAGCAAGGCTTTCAGCGTGTTCCTCCGAAACAATGCATTTCTATGCAAAACAATCAATTGTTATGGGTATCAATGAAATATTTCGAAGCACGCCCGGCAAGGCTTTCAGCGTTTTCTTCCGAAACAATGCGTTTCTATGCAAAACAATTCATTGTTTCCTAAAGATTCGATTCCAATGGGCGTAGTGGATGGCTGGTAATCCGCAAGTCTATTCCCGGTGTCGACAACCATCCTGATGATGCTGGCTCCGGCTAGGCCGCTGGTCGCGCACATGGGCACGGGTGAGCGCGCGGAACTGCTCGGGGTTGGTGATGCCGATGAAGCGGCAGAAGTCCTGCAAGTCGCCCTGGTAGGCCCGGCGGGTACGCGGGTTGTAGAGGTTGGCGAACCACTCGGCGGCGGCCGGCACCTCGGCCAGGCCATGGAACTCGGCGGCGGTCAGGCGGCGTTCGGTCAGGGCAACGACCAAAGAATCCTTAGGAGTTGGGATCAGCTCATTCATCTTTGGCGTCTAAAACGGCTGCCACCTTTCCGAAGGATTCCCAGTGGCCAACCAGTTCATCGACGCGATCGGGAATGCGCGGGGTTTTGCTGAGCACAAGGCAGCGTGTCGTGCCCACGTACTCCTCGATCAGGTACAGCGAGTCCCCGACGTCCACCCCCATTTCCTGCAGGGCTTCATCGGGAATGCGAATGCCGCCATCGCCTTCCCAGTCTTCGATCACGACCTGCCGGGTTTCCATGGGCGGCTCCTGGATGAGTTAGATAAGGCGTCCGCGGGGGGAGGCGACGGCGAGCCGCCGCCCACAGATCCCACGGCACAGGCGTTCAGGGTAGCGAAACGGCCGCCGGCCAGAAAGTGACGATAACGGATTTTATCGTCACTTTCCGGCCATGGGAGGGAACCTTGGGCTATGTGCCAAAAGTGCCTGTGCTAGGTGAGGTCACGTTTAAAAGTGGCTCGGAATGCTCCATTACTGCCAGAACACTCCGAGCCATCGTCACTTTTCGCCTTGTGTGACCTTCGTTCAGCTGACTTTTCGGAGAGAACCCAGAGTCATGCTTACTGAGCGGGTTTAGCTGACGGCATCCCCATGTAGTGTTGGTGCCACATCATGTGGTCCATCATCATCTGCTGCATCCCCATATATCTGTCCATCATGTACTGACGCTGTGCTCTCTGCTCCGGGGGCAGGTTCGAGTAGTCCTGCCACCCCATCATGTGGCCGCCGCCCATCATGTGCCCTCCCATCATGCCTCCATTTCCGCAGCATCCCATCATTCCTTGGCCCCACATGCCGTGCATCATTCCCATATTTCCTTGCATCGTATTCCAATGCTCCTGGAGGAGCTGCTGCCGCTCCTTCGGGTCTTGGGTCTGACGGATTTTCTCCATCTGGGCCTGCATCTTCTGGAGGTTCTCCTGCGCCTGAGCCATCTGCTTGTCGAACTCAGCAATATTCGGGGCTTGCTGCTGCGCCTGAGACGTAGCGCTTTTGGCTGGGGTTGGGTCTGCCGCCAGCGCCCATGCGGGTGACAGTGATGCGGCGACGAGGAGTACCGCCAGTTTGATGTTTTTCATGTCGAGCTGCCTTTGTGGTGGTGAGCTGAACCAACATCCCTATGAGCGAGCGATTGCGTTGACTCAACGGGTTTTGCCTAAAACTGTAGAGCCTCTTGGCTGGATTGCCCATTTGATTGCTCCCTTCACAAGCGGCACTCAGGCTGGCCCCGGCTACCTCTGATGGGAGATGCCTCCTGAGTGCGCGCAGCGCACGTGATTGCCCTCGCTCGTTTCGCCTTCGCATAACGGCTGCGACAATTCCTGGAGGATGCCGCAGTCGGCGGCGGTCCTCGGCTCGTTGCAGCATTCACGCAAGCTCTTGAGCTGTTGTTCCAGCTGGCGAAGCTCCTCGATGCGCGCGGTGACATGGCCGATGTGCGCGTCCAGCAGGGCGTTCACATCGGCGCAGTGCTCGCTGGGAGCATCCTTGAAGTGGAGCAGCCCCCGAATCTCGGCGTGTGTCATGTCCAGCATGCGGCAACGGCGAATGAAGGACAGCCTTTCGACATGCGCTTCGGTGTAGATGCGAAAGTTGCCGTCGCTGCGGGCGGGCGAAGCGAGTAGCCCCTCGCGCTCGTAGTAGCGGATGGTTTCGACCTGGGTGCCCGTGGTTCTGGCCAGCTCACCGATCTTCACGTTGGTCTCCGATAGCCGGGTCTGGTGACTACTATTTGCAGCATAGGCTCTTGACTCTGTAGTCGCTACAGGTTGTTTACTCGTGCCCAACGTCAGTCTTGGGGGTTCAGCATGGGTGAGTGCAAGGCTGTTGGGTGCGGTTGTTCCTCTACGTCGTTAGCGGAACCGAAGAGTCCTGCCACCGGAGCGGGAAAGGTCGTGCAGTACCGCATCGACAACATGGACTGCCCCACCGAGGAACGGCTGATTCGCGACAAGCTGGAGCCGCTAGCCGGAGTGACAGGGTTGGAGTTCAACCTGATGCAGCGCTCTTTGACGGTGAGCCACCAGCTCGATTCGTTGGAACCGGTCGAAGCCGGATTGCGTGCCATCGGCATGCAGGCCCAGCGTCTTGCCCTTCCAGCCGAGCAGGTGTGCACGGTGTTGACCATCGCGAAGATGGATTGCCCTACCGAGGAAAGGCTGATTCGCGACAAGCTGACCGGCATGCCCGGCGTCGAGTCCCTGGACTTCAATCTGCTGCAACGTCGTTTGACGGTCACGCACAGTCCCGAGAGCCTGAATGCCATCTTGGGCGCTCTGACATCCCTCGGACTCGAAGCCCGTGTCGAACCGAGGGTTGCCAACAATACCGCCGAACAGTCTGCCAGCACCCACCATTGGTGGCCACTGGCCGTGGCGGGCGTGAGTGCGACCCTGGCTGAGGTCGTGCACTGGTTGAACGGTGGCAATCACTGGCTGGTCGTGGCGCTTTCCGTGCTGGCGATTGGTGTCGGCGGACTCTCGACCTACAAGAAAGGCTGGATTGCCCTCAGGAACCGCAACCTGAACATCAATGCGCTGATGTCGATTGCCGTTACCGGGGCGATGCTCATTGGCGAGTGGCCGGAGGCGGCCATGGTGATGTTCCTGTTCGCCCTGGCCGAGGTGATCGAGGCCCGATCGCTCGACCGTGCGCGCAACGCGATTCGCGGCCTGATGGAACTCGCTCCGGAAACGGCCACCGTCCAGCAACCGGATGGCACGTGGCTGGGTGTACCCGCCAGACAGGTGGCAGTGGGAGCCACGGTGCGTCTGCGCCCGGGCGAGCGAATCGCGCTGGATGGCGTGGTGACCCAGGGGCACTCGAGCGTGAACCAGGCTCCGATCACCGGCGAGAGTTTGCCGGTGGACAAGACCGTGGGTGACAGCGTGTTTGCCGGGACGATCAACGAGACGGGGTCGTTCGAATTTCGGGTGACGGCCGAAGCCAGTCACTCGACGCTATCCCGGATCATTCATGCCGTCGAATCCGCCCAAGGGAGTCGGGCGCCGACCCAGCGCTTCGTCGACCGCTTCGCGCAGATCTATACGCCGACAGTGTTCCTGATCGCCTTGCTGACCGCGGTGATGCCGCCGTTGTTCTTGTCCGGCGAGTGGATGGACTGGATCTACAAGGCGCTGGTGCTGCTGGTGATTGCCTGCCCCTGTGCACTGGTGATCTCCACGCCGGTATCCATCGTCAGCGGCCTGGCTGCGGCCGCACGCAAGGGCATTCTCATCAAGGGCGGTGTGTACCTTGAGGAGGGTCGCAAGCTGGCCACGCTGGCACTCGACAAGACCGGCACCATCACCCATGGCAAGCCGGTGCAGACCGACTTTATTGCTTTGCGCGGAGACGAGGCCCGGGTTCACGCCCTGGCGGCCAGCCTCGCTGCGCGCTCGGATCATCCGGTATCCCACGCCATCGCCCTGGCGGCAAACGAAGCCGGCTTGGCGTTATACCCGGTGACCGATCTGGCTGCCATTCTGGGCCGTGGCGTGCGTGGCCGTATCGACGATCATCTGTACCAGCTGGGCAACCACCGGCTGATCGAGGAGCTGGGTCTTTGCTCGGAAGCCATCGAGGCGCAACTGTTTGCCCTGGAGCGCCAGGGCAAGTCGGTGGTGCTGCTGGTCAACCAGCACGAAGTCCTGGGCATTTTCGCGGTGGCCGACACGGTGCGAGAAACCAGTCGCGAAGCGATCAGCGAGCTGCACGCCCTCGGGGTGAAAACCCTGATGCTCAGCGGCGACAACATCCATACCGCCGAAACCATTGCCCGCTCGGTCGGCATCGACGAGGCTCGCGGTGGGCTGCTGCCGGAAGACAAACTCAAGACCATCGAAGGGCTGATGACGAGTGGCAAGGCCGGTGCGGTCGGTATGGTGGGGGACGGGATCAACGATGCGCCCGCGCTGGCCCGGGCGAGCATCGGCTTCGCGATGGGAGCGGCGGGGACGGATACCGCCATCGAGACGGCGGACGTTGCGCTGATGGACGACGACCTGCGCAAGATTCCCGCATTCGTCCGGCTTTCGCGGGCGACCACCACGGTGTTGCGGCAGAACATCGCTTTCGCCCTCGGGATCAAGGCGGTTTTCCTGCTGCTGACGTTCACCGGGCAGGGCACGCTGTGGATGGCGGTGTTTGCCGACGCGGGGGCCAGTTTGCTGGTGGTGGCCAACGGGCTGCGGTTGCTGCGCAAGTAATGGGTTTGCGAGCTTCTGCGGTCCACGAGTGCTGATCCAGGGGGGCAAGCCAGGCTGGAAAGTGTGGGTGTCCGGAATATATGGTTGGGCGGCGTTCTCGTCGCTTGGCTTGGTTCAAATTTCCAGATCTGATTGCCGGTACCGTCGTGGGTGTTGTTGTGCACAATGGCGCTAGGTGCATTCTGGCGCTTAAGGATTAAAAAATGCTTGTTCTTGACAAGAAGCTCTCGTCGCATGCCATATTGTCTCTCTCCGGCTTGATAGCAGCGTCGGACCAAGGTGTAAAGTGGATAGTCCAGCAGTCAATGGGTTATGGCGAGTCTCTTCCAGTGACTCCGTTCCTTAACTGGGTACACGTTTGGAACACCGGTGCCGCATTTAGTCTTTTCGCTGATGGTGGAGGCTGGCAGCGCTACTTTTTTATAGGGATCGCGGTATTGGTCTCGATTGTGCTTATCAAATTTATCCGAGACAATCGTCATAAAGGGGAAGCCATCGCTTACTGCCTGATCCTCGGTGGTGCTACAGGTAATCTGATTGACCGGATATTCCGTGGCTATGTTGTGGACTACCTTGATTTCTATTGGCGATACTGGCATTGGCCGGCCTTCAACCTCGCCGACATTGCAATTGTCCTCGGTGCATTTCTTATCGCTTCCGTAAGCTTGTTACGTGGGAAATCAAATCTCAATGTCGAGCCAGATGGGGCTGCCTGAAGCCTACACCTAATAAAGCCATGACCGAAACTCCCGACGACATCCTGCACATGCCGGAATACGAGGTGCGGGCCTGCAAGACCACCTTCAGACTCCAGCTACCGGAGATGATGGACGGCTTCCGCCTGACGCTACGGCTGCATGAGTACGTGGAGAAGGCCCTGCCCTAAGTGGTTGAACAGACCGGCCTGGACGAGAAGACGGTGTGGGACATTTTCAACGCTTGTGCCGAGCTCATGAGCTACTGGCGCCGCCTCGAGACGCCCCGTATCTTGGCATCGATGAACTGTATCTGGATCGGCGTTATCGTTGCGTCCTCACCAACATCAAGGCGAAGGCCGTGGTTGATCTGCTGGCCAGCCACCGTCAGGATGTGGTGACCAGCCCTGATGAAGCTGAAAGACTGGCAGAAGGTCGAGATCGTCAGCGTGCCGTCGGTCCCGTCAGGTTTTCTTACCAGACAGCAACTGTTAAGATTCCATATAACTAATCCATCTACTATCAAGTCCTTATGCGCCGTTGGCTAACGATTTTTCTGCTGGTGATGATGCCGCTGCAGCTCGGTTGGGCTGCAGTGGGCAGCTATTGCCAGCACGAATCGGGTAACCAGACGAAGCATTTCGGCCACCACGTTCATCAGCACCAAAGCCAGGCGGGAAGCGAGGACGACGACGGTCCCGATCCCCAAGGCGGCAAGAACCTGCATGGCGATTGCAACGCCTGCGTTTCCGCTGGCGTCACGGCGATCTTTTCCGCGGCAACTCTGTTTGATGTGAACAGCTCCTCAGCTGGCGAGACTGGCTACCAAGCTCATCCGCTGTCCCGGCCATTCTCTCCGCCTGAGCGCCCTGCCTGGGCCCGCCTCGCCTGATCGGCGAGGCGACTCCTCTCTCCCGTACCCACTCAACGACCATCGTCAGCGACGATGAGCGTTGGCGTGCTGCGAGCCAGCTGATGGCGTCTCGCCGATTCCCCGTGAGCTTTTTCATCACTGGAGAGTCGGGATGTTCCCAAGCAAAACCAGAAAATGGCTGCCCTGTGCCTTGCTCGTGCTGGCCACCGGCAGTTCGTTGGCGCAGACAGCGCCAAGTGCTTCCAGCCTGCAGTCGGTCACTGCCGGTCCTTTATCGCTGAAGCAAGCCTTCGATACCGCTTGGGCGCGTCAGCCCGAAGCGGAGTCCTCGTCTGCGCGTCGTGAGGCGGCCACTGCCCGTCGCGCCGCCGCCGCCAGCTGGACCGCCGAGCCCATGGCCCTGGAGCTGTCGAGCAAAGGCGACCAGCTCAATGGCAACGATGGTAGCCGCGAGCACAATGTCGGCCTCGCCATCCCCCTGTGGCTGCCCGGCGAGCGCTCGCGGACGGGCGCCGTGGCCGAGGCCGAGGCCCAGTCCACCGCCAGTCGCGCCTCGGCTGCGCAGCTGCGTACTGCTGCCGAGGTGCGCGAGGCGTACTGGCAGTGGCAACGCAGCCGGGTCGAAGCGAGCCTGGCCCGCGAGCGCGAGGGCAATGCCCGACAGCTCGCTGCCGATGTCGCCAAGCGGGTCAAGTCGGGTGAGCTGGCCCAGGCCGATCAGCACCAGGCCGAGGGGGCTGCGGCTTTGGCCGAGATCGAAGCGGCGCGAGCCACGAGTGCGCTGGCGACGGCTGCGCAGCAGTTGCGCAGCCTGATCGGCACCCTGCCGGGTGGTCGCGAAGAGGCTGCGTCTGGCGTAGTTGCCGGTGAGCCGGTACCCGCGCTGCCCGCCGACTTCGCTGTGCTGGATGCCCAGCATCCGGCGGTGGTCGCACTGCTGGATCAGGCCGAGGTCGCTCGCCGCTCGGCCGAGCTGGCTCGCGTGCAGACCCGAGCCAATCCCGAGTTGACCTTGTCTACCAGCCGCGAACGCGAGCCGGGGGAGTCCTATGACGAAAGCCTCACCTTGGGCATTCGCATCCCCTTCGGCTCGGGCAGCCGCAATCGCGCCAAGCAAGCCACGGCCGAGGCCGAAGCCATCGAAGCCGAGGTGCAGGCGCGTCTGGCGCGTGAGCGCCTGCTCGGCGAGCTGGAGGCCGCCCGGCTGGAGTTCGAATCCGCCCGCGCCCAAGTGACTGCTGCCGATAAGCGTGCCCGGCTCGCCCAGGAGTCGCGCGGTTTCTTCGAAAAATCCTTCCGCCTCGGCGAAACCGATCTGCCGACGCGCCTGCGTATCGAGCTCGAGGCAACCGACGCCAAGCGTCAGGCCGCTCTGGCCCGACTCGATCAGGAGGCGGCGACTTCCTCACTGCGCCAGGCACTGGGTCTGCTGCCCGAATAGGGCCAGAACGAACCTACAGGACTGCAAAGATGACACTGTTTCCAAGGCTGACAGCCTTCACTGCGGCGATCTTGATCGCTGCCGCCCCCCTGGCCACTCAAGCCGGCGATGGGCATGACCATGGCGAAGCGCCGGCCACTCCGACAGGCCCGGCCCTGCCGCGTTTCGCGGCGACTTCCGACACCTTCGAGTTGGTCGGCGTGCTCGATGGCCACGACCTCACCCTGTGGCTCGACCGGGCTGCCGACAACAGTCCGGTGACGGACGCCACCCTCCAGCTGATGGTGGGTGGCGTCAAGGTCGAGGTCGAGCAGCACGAGCCGGGCGAGTTCGAGGCCGCGCTGGCGGAGGAGCCCGAAGAGGGCGAACTGGCCATCGTCGCCCTGGTGGTGGCCGACCAGCAGCGTGAGCAGCTGACCGCCGAACTGGATATCCATCACGAAGAGCACGCCGAAGAGTCTGCATCTGGCGTGTCCTGGGGCACTTATGGGGCCTGGGGGGCCGGCGGGCTGGTTCTGCTTGCCCTGCTGGGTTGGGCTATGCGCCGCGCCCGTGTCGCTCCTCGTCATTCGTGAAGGTGTTTTATGAAAGCTAATTTTCTGATTTCCGCGGTGTGCCTGGCCCTGCTGTCGCTGACCTCGCCCGCCTGGGCTGGCGAAGGGCATGACCATGGCGAAGAAGCGCCTGCAAGCAACAGCAACGGCCCCCAGCGACTGCCCGACGGCAGCGTATTCCTGCCCAAACCGGCGCAACGCCAGATCGGGGTGCGCACCTTGCCGCTCGAGACGGCCGAATTGCCGCGCTCGCTGGAGTTGGCCGGCAAGGTGGTGATGGACCCCAATGCCGGCGGCAAGGTGCAGGCCGTGCTGGCTGGGCGCCTCGAAGCCGGACCGCGCGGCTTTCCCAGCGTCGGGCAGGCGGTGAAGAAAGGTGAGGTGCTGGCCTATGTAGTGGCGACCGGCGATGTTCTCGAGCGGGCCAATCAGGCTGCGCAGCTGGCTCAACTGCGAGCGGCCAAGGGCCTTGCCGACCAGCGCCTGGCGCGCTTGCGCGAGCTGGCCGATACGGTGCCGCGCAAGGATATCGAGGCAGCAGCCAGCGAGGCCGCGAGTCTGGGGGCGCAAGTCGCTGCGCTGAATTCGGGCGTCAATGCGCGGGACGCACTGGTTGCGCCGGTTTCCGGGGTGATTGCCTCGACCAATGCCGTCTCCGGCCAGGTGGTCGATGCCCGCGAACTGGTGTTCGAGGTGGTCGATCCCTCCCGTCTGCGCATCGAAGCGCTGGCCTACGACCTGAACCAGGCCGCCGATGTGGCGGGAGCCACTCTGGCGGTGGGTAGCGAACGTGTGCCGCTGACCTTCATCGGCGCGGCCCGCAGCCTGCGTGAACAGGCCCTGCCGATGCTGTTCCAGGGCGAGGGCAGCGCCTTGTCCCGCCTGGCCGTGGGACAGCCGGTGAAAGTCTTCGTGCAGACCGCCAGTCGTACCCGGGGCATCCGGGTGCCGGCGGCGTCGCTGATGAAGAATGCCGCCAACCAGAATGTCGTCTGGGTCAAGACCGCGCCGGAGCACTTCGTGCCGCACCCGGTCACCTTTGCCGCGCTGGACGGGGTATCCGTGCTGGTGACCAGTGGGCTTGCCTCTGGGGATCGTGTCGTGACGCAGGCTGCCAGCCTGATCAACCAGATTCGTTGAAGGGAGCCTGACCCATGTTCAAGTGGCTCCTCGACAACAGCCTCGGCAATCGTCTGCTGGTGATCATCGCCAGCCTGGTGCTGATGGCCTACGGCGCATTCACCCTGTCACGCATGCCGGTGGATGTCTTTCCCGATCTGAACAAGCCCACGGTCACCATCATGACCGAGGCTGGCGGCATGGCCGCCGAAGAGGTCGAGCAACTGATCACCTTCCCGCTGGAGACCACGATGAACGGTCTGCCCGGCGTGGAGAGCGTGCGCTCGGTCTCCAGCAGCGGGCTGTCGTTCATTTACGTCACCTTCGACTGGAGCACGGAGATTTTTCGGGCCCGGCAGATGGTGTCGGAGCGGCTCTCCGCGATGGAGGAGGGCTTGCCACCGGGCGTGATCCCGCGCATGGGGCCGATCAGCTCCATCATGGGCGAGATCATGCAGATCGCGATTCCCATCGACGCGGCACGGATCACCCCGATGCAGGTGCGCGAGTTCGCCGACTGGGTGCTGCGTCCGCGCCTGATGGCGATCCCCGGTGTGGCCCAGGTGATCCCGATTGGCGGTGAGGTCCGCCAGTTCCAGGTCCAGCCCGACACGGCGCGCATGGCCGAGCTGGGCATCAGCCACACGCAGCTGGAGGAGGCGCTCAAGGGCTATTCGTCGAATACCTCCGGGGGCTTCCTCGAGCTCAATGGGCGCGAGTATCTGATTCGCAACCTGGGGCGGACGTCGAGTCTGGGGGATCTGTCGAACCTGGCCATCACGGCGCGTAACGGCCAGCCGATCCTCCTGCGGCAGATCGCCGAAGTGACCTTTGCCGCAGCCCTGAAGCGCGGCGATGCCGGCTTCGAAGGCAAGGCAGCAGTGATCCTCGGCATCCAGAAACAACCGACGGCCGATACCATCCAGCTGACCCGCTCCATCGAGGCGGCGCTGGGGGAAATGCGCAAGTCGCTGCCGACCGGAATGGAGGCCCCCCAGGTCACCTTCCGTCAGGCCAGTTTCATCGAGGCTTCGATCAGCACCCTGCAGGGCAAGCTGATCGGCGCCTCGGTGTTCGTCGCGGCGATCCTGTTCTTCTTCCTCGGCACGCTGCGGCCCACCATCATCGCGCTGACGGCCATTCCGGTGTCGATCTTCATCACCGGTCTGGTGTTCAAGTACTTCGGCCTGTCGATCAACACCATGACCCTCGGTGGCCTGGCCATCGCTATCGGTGGATTGGTCGACGATGCTGTGGTGGGCGTGGAGAACGTGCTGCGCCGGCTGAAGGTGGAGCGGGCCAAGCACCCCGAGCACCGCCTGCACCCGCTGGAACTGGTGGGGCACGCGACCATGGAGGTGCGTTCGGCCATCCTCTACGCCACCATCATCATTGTGCTGGTGTTCCTGCCGCTGTTCGCCCTGCCGGGCATGGAAGGGCGGCTATTCGTACCGCTGGGGATCGCCTTCATCGTCTCGACCCTGGCCTCGCTGGTGGTTTCGGTGACCGTCACCCCAGTGCTGTCCTTCTATCTGCTGCCGCGGATGAAGTCGCTGGAGCATGGCGACACCAAACTGCTGGCTTGGCTGAAAAGCCGCTATCGCAGCAGCTTGCAAGCCGTCCTGCAGCGTCCGAAGGCAGCTGTAGTCGTAGCGGGCATTGCCGTGTTGGTCGCGGCAGCGAGCGTGCCGTTCTTCCCGAAGACCTTCCTGCCGCCGTTCAACGAGGGCACCTTGCTGATCGGCCTGCGTCTGAACCCCGGCGTGACTCTGGCGGAGTCCTCGGCGCTGGCCCAGCAGGCCGAGCAGTTGGTCATGCAGGTGCCGGAAGTGACCCACGTCGGCCGCCGCAGCGGTCGCGCGGAGCTGGATGAGCACGCCGAGGGTGTGCACGTCAGCGAGCTGGATGTCGGCCTCAAGCCGGCCTCGGAGCTGACCCGCTCGATGGATGAGATCAGCGGTGACATCCGTTCGCGGCTGGTCAATCTGCCAGCGGCCATCGGCATCGGCCAGCCGATCTCGCACCGGATCGACCACATGCTGTCCGGCGTACGCTCACAGATCGCCATCAAGATCTTCGGCGAGGATCTGGACACCCTGCGCGGCCAGGCGGATACCCTGCGCGGCAGGCTGGCGGATATTCCTGGCATCGCCGACCTTGAAATCGAGAAGCAGGTGCTGGCTCCGCAGATCAAGGTGCGCATCGACTACGCCGCCGCCGCCCAGTACGGCGTGCCCGCGCCGCAGATCCTGGCGACGCTGGAGAGTCTGGTCGAGGGCGAGAAGGTCACCCAGATCGTCGAGGGTGGCCGGCGTTTCGCCCTGGTGGTACGTCTGCCCGAGACGGCGCGTTCGGCGGAGGGCTTGGGCAACATCCTGTTCGAGACCCCGACCGGTAGGGTGCCGCTGTCGCGGATCGCCAGCATCGAGGACGGCGACGGCCCGAACCAGATCAGTCGCGACGACGGCAAGCGTCGCATCGTGCTATCGGCCAACGCCCAAGGGCGCCCGCTGTCGGAGATCGTCGAAGACATCCGCAAGGTGGTCGACGAGAGCAAGCTGCCGGAAGGCTACTTCATCACCCTGGGCGGCCAGTTCCAGGCCCAGGAGGAAGCGTCGCGTCTGGTCGGCCTGCTGTCCATCGTCTCGCTGATCCTGATGTTCGTGGTGCTCTACAGCCGCTACAAGTCGGCGACCCTGTCGGCGCTGATCATGGTCAACATCCCGCTGGCCCTGGTCGGCGCGGTGCTCGGCCTGTGGTTGTCGGGGCAGCCGCTGTCGATTGCTGCGCTGATCGGCTTCATCACCCTGGCTGGCATCTCGGTGCGCAACGGCATCCTCAAGGTCAGCCACTACATCAACCTGATGCGCATCGAGGGCGAGAACTTCGACCACGCGATGATCCTGCGTGGCTCGCTGGAGCGCCTGAGCCCGGTGCTGATGACGGCGCTGGTCACCGCCTTTGCCCTGGCGCCCCTGCTGTTCGAGGCCGAGCGGCCGGGCACGGAAGTCCTCCACCCGGTGGCGGTGGTGATCTTCTCCGGCCTGATCAGCTCGACCCTGCTCGATACCTACCTGACCCCGGTGATGTTCTGGCTGTTCGGCCGCAAGGACACCGAGCGCCTGATGGCTGATCGCGAAGCGGGGGCCTTCTGATGGTTTGCCTCATTTTTCATCGAAATCACAGCCCTCCGGGGCGGTATTGCGCACCACAACGTAACCGTGTTTGCCGGCAAATGATCCGGAAGCTGAAGTCACTGAAGCAGCACTCGGCAAATTACCGAAGTGATAGAGGAACTCAAATGAAAACCCTGAAAGCAATCTTGGCCATCTCGATGTTTGCCGTCTCTTCCATCGCAATGTCGGCTGGTTTCGATAAAGATCCTGGCAGGCTCATCCAGGAGAACCAACGCGCCATGGAAGCGTATGCCGCAGAGCTCGGGAAACCCGCTCCGAAAGTCGAGAAGTATCGCTATGGCATGGAGCTCGATGTAGTCAAGGTGATCAGTGTGACACGCAAGGCCAAGGTCTGTGGCGTGGTGCCTGCGCGGATGACCTTCCTCGACTCAAAGGGTGAGCTCCAAACGGTCGAGTACCAAGCAGTCGGAGGAGGATGCCGGCGCGGCTGAGCGGGGGCCGGCTGACCAATCGCCTAAAAATGGCCCCACCTAATGTAAGGAGCGGCTGACTGCAGCCGTGTGGTTGAAAGTGCTTTCGTCTGGGCCTTGCCCCTTTCCAGACACTCGGCGTCCCAGTGGCGCCGATTTTTTAGGGAATCTCCTATGGGATTTAGGATCCCGACAAGCCCTTCTGAAAACCGCCAATCTGGGAGGAATCGTCATGTTTCAAGTCAATGGGATGGCTGTCCACTGCTGTCCTCGTTACATAACAAGGAGGGGCCAATGAGTACGTCATCATCTTCCGGACCCTGGCCACTGCTTCTACTCGCCTGGTTGGTGGCGCTGCTGTCGAGTCTCTCCGCACTATTCATCGGAGAGGTCATGGGGCAGGCTCCCTGCGTACTGTGCTGGTTCCAGCGCACCTTTATGTTCCCGCTGGCGGTGATCCTGGCCATCGCCTGCTACCGCTCGGACTTCGCCATCTGGCGTTACGCTCTGCCGCTGGCCGGCATCGGCGCGGCACTGGCCTTCGCTCACACGCTGCTCTACGCCGGGCTGATTCCTCAGCCGATCCAGCCCTGCACGGCTACCGGTCCGTCCTGCTCGGGCGCCGGCATGACCATCTTCGGCGGCGTGCCGCTGCCGATGCTGGCCCTGTTTGCTTTCGTCCTTATCGCCATCCTGCTCCTCGTCATTCGCCGGAGAACTGCTCCATGAACCGCCGTACCCTGGTCATGATCATCAGCGTGGCGATCCTGGCCGTCTTCGCCGTGGCCGTATTCCTCTACTCGCAGACGACGCCGCCGCAACCGCCGCAGGTGGCCCAGGCGCCCGCCCAGATGCCGCCGGACGCGCCCAATGGCGGCAACCTGGTGCGCTTCCACTCGCCGGTGTTCGGCCCGGCACAGGCGCCGGTGACCATCGTCGAGTTCTTCGACCCCTCCTGCGAGGCGTGCCGTGCCTTCTACCCTCATGTGAAGAAGATCCTCGTCGAGAACCCCAGCGATGTGCGGCTGGTGCTGCGCTATGTACTGTTCCACCAGGGCTCCGAGGAAGTGACGCGCATGCTGGAGGCCGCGCGCAAGCAGAACCTCTACCCGCAGGTATTGGAGGCCGTGCTCGCCGCCCAGCCAGGCTGGCACGACGACCCCAAGGTGGCAGCAGCCTGGGTCGCCGCCGAGGGCGCCGGCCTGGATGTGGAGAAGGCCCGCGCTGACATGCACACGCCCGGCGTCGACGCCGTACTGGAGACGGATATGCAGGACGTCAAGACGGTGGGTATCCGGGGCACCCCGACCTTCTTCGTCAATGGCCGCGCGCTGAGCGAGTTCG
The DNA here is from genome assembly GCF_019097855.1 of Geopseudomonas aromaticivorans. GTDB lineage: Bacteria > Pseudomonadota > Gammaproteobacteria > Pseudomonadales > Pseudomonadaceae > Geopseudomonas > Geopseudomonas aromaticivorans. Next base: position 19,830 of record NZ_JAHRGL010000023.1, on the reverse strand, counting down.
GTCCCGAGCCGCTGCGCGATCTGGTTCGCAGCGAAGTAGCCAAGGCCAGGAACTGACACCAAGGGTGCGCTGATAGAGCTTACAGTCCACCTCCTGCCGGGCGTAGCGTAGGCACCCGGCGGGTGGTGCTGCCGGGATGGCACCGGCACTCGCTGGAGTGCTGTTTTCGCCCGCTACCAAACACAGACAGGTACAGGCTCTAGATACCCCTTACCAGCGCCGGGATGGCGCGCAGGTAGATCAGCTCACCGACCAGCTCCACTAGGGTCTGGGTTATCACCGCGGCCGCCGCCAGCCCACTGATCGGCTCGGGCAGGGCCAGTGCCAGTGGCAGTACCACCAGCGAGTTGCGAGTGGAGGTACTGAAGGCCACCGCCCGCGCTGCCGGCGCCGCCAGGCGGAACAGCCTGGCGCTGAACGCCCCGAGCGCAGGGGCGAGCAACATGAACGCGGCGTAGACCGGTAGCAGGGGGGCCAGCACTTCCAATTGCTGGGCCACCGCAGCGATCTGCGAACCGATCACGGTCACCAGTACCACTGCCATCGCCGGCACGGGCAGCCAGGCCCAGCCGGCGCTCCAGATGCGTACCGCCGCGGAGCGTCTCGCACTCAGCTCGGTGGCGACGGCCAGCCCCAAGGGCGCGACGATCAGCAACAGGAAGGCCTCGGCGAAGGGACGGATAGCTATCACCGTGTCCACCTGCGTGCCGAGCATGAGCTTCAGATAAACCGGCAGCATCAGCAGCTGGAGCAGCAGCAGGAGGGGCGTGGCGGCCAGTACCAGCCGCGAGTCGCCTTTGCCCAGGTGGGTGAATACCACCACGTAGTCGATGCAGGGCGTCAGCAGAACCAGCAGGGCTCCGACCAGCAGGGCCTTGTTGGTCGACAGCGGCAGGGTCAGAAGCCAGACCAGCAGCGGCACCAGCACGAAGTTGGCCAGCAGCAAGGCGCCGACGAAGCGTCGGTTGGCGAAGGCTTGCTGAAGTTCAAGGAATGGAATCTGCATGAACATGGCATACATCAACACGGCAATCGCCGGCGTGATAGCCATTGCCGCCAGATCAGCCATATCTTCGGAGGTCAGACCTGCAGCAGCCGCGATGGCTACGGCGACGAAATACAAGCCTATCTGGTTATGCTCCAGCCAGTCTCGCAACATCCTCAATCCCCTCCTGTTTGTGGTGCAGGCATTCTCGCACCTTGAAAGGCGTTATTTCTGGGCTGAGGTGTTTTCAAGCGGCAAGAGACAATTCAGATAAAGCAGAAGATAGGCGTGACAGAGTTTTTGATCGATTACGGCCGCCACTCATCTGTCCGGATGAGCCATACCCTATCCGGACACCTAGGAAGCCGGCTGCCGAGTGTCTGAATAGGGTTGTTTTTTGTATTCTTTGACATGTGTCCGGCAGATATATAGGGTTCATCCATACACATTACCCTTGGAGGCAGCGTGCTCGGACAGCGGATCGGCTACATCCGGGTCAGCACCCTCGACCAGAACCCAGATCGACAGCTCGAAGGCGCCCAGGTGAGTAAGGTGTTCGCCGATAAGGCCTCCGGCAAGGACACCCTGCGTCCCCAGCTCGACGCGCTGCTCGGCTACGTGCGCGATGGCGACACCCTTGTGGTGCACAGCATGGATCGCCTCGCCCGCAACCTAGACGACCTGCGCCGCCTAGTGCAGCAGCTCACCGGTCGCGGTGTGCGGATCGAGTTCATCAAGGAAGGGCTGACCTTCACCGGCGACGACTCACCGATGGCCAACCTTCTGCTGTCGGTGATGGGGGCCTTCGCAGAGTTCGAGCGCGAGCTGATCCGCGAGCGACAGCGCGAAGGGATCGCTCTGGCCAAGCAGCGCGGTGCCTACCGGGGCCGCAAGAAAGCCCTGAACGATGCCCAGATCACCGAGCTGCGGCGTCGCGCCGACGCTCGCGAGCCGAAGGCTGCCCTCGCCCGCGAGTTCGGCATCAGCCGGGCCACCCTCTATGAATACCTGCGCGCTGGCGACTAGGCGGCCGCAACCTGATTTGATTACGTTACGAAACCAAAGGAGACGACATGTCCAAACTTGCTGAATTTCGCCGCGCTGAGCAGGCCCTCAAAGAACAGCTGGCCCTGCTGGAGAAGCTCCAGGGCGACAGTGGTCTCAAGCGTGAAATGGAGTTCGAAGACAAGCTGAAGGCGTTGATGGCGGACTACGGCATGGACCTGGCGAAGGTAGTCGACGTACTGGAGCCGCGAACTGTCGAGCTCGAGGTGGCAGAGCCGACGGTCGTGAAGCCGCGCCTCCCTCGCCAAGTGAAGGTCTACGTCCAGCCGGTCACCGGCAAGCGTATCGAGACGAAGAGTGGGAACCACGCCCTGCTCAAGGCCTGGAAAGCGGAGTTCGGCTCTGATGTGGTTGAGGGGTGGCGGAAGGCTTGAGCTTCCACCGTTTGATTCAGGCCTCTGATTGTGAGTCTTGCTTACAGGTGAAGATGGCGAGGCTCATCATTGAGCAGCATCAGCCTCCCATCTATGCGCATTGCCCCCAATGACGGTGACAGCATCCGCGACTTCTCCATCATTGCCCACATCAAAAACAGGGATAGGGCAGAAAGCAAGTTGCTTTATACAAGCCGCAGAGTCGGCTTTTGCTTAGGTCGGCGAACGCCGTTTTTCCGGCTAGAGATGGCGGAGCAGAGGGCTGCTACCGGCTGGCTTCCGTTGCGGACAGCCTCTATCACGACTTCGCCCAAGCTCAGACCATAACGGGCGGCGGTGTTGATCATCAGTGACAGATGCACGTGGCCGATGCGCTCGAGGGTTGCAGTGGTGACCACGGTCCTAGCGGATGCCATGTGCCGCAGGACGCCATCCTTGAGGGCAACCGGGTCTGTCTCTAGACCAGCTTCATGGCTGAAGTTCAGTGTGTACTGATAGACCTTGTCGTCGATGTCTGCCACAGGTGCTTCCTATCTGAACAGGGATACCACGTTGGTGTCTTCGGCTTCCGACCTGTCGGTCCTGGCCAGTTTGGTTGAGTACGGTGCATGGGCGGCGAAGGCGAGCCATTCGAGGATGTCCTCCTTGTGCTCACCGGCGATGATGTACTCGGTCCAGCTGACGTACAGATGTCGGACAGCTTCATCTTCGAGTCGCTTGACTACGCGGGGTGCGCCGGCTTCGCGCAGTTGTGACAGGAACGCTGCAATCGTCTGGTCGCGTTCAGCAGGGGTGCCGCTATCACCTCTCTCGATAGACAACGCCCGGAGGCGGCAGAAGATTTCGTCTCTCATCAGTTCTCCTTGTTGGTGGCGTTCACTAGGTACTTTGGGAACACGTAGTTGACCACGCCGTCGAGCAGCAGATCACGGACAGTAGTGTTGTTGGCTGCCGCGATAATTTTGAGCTGCTGATGGATTCCGGATGGGAGGTCGACACTGAACTTTTTCTTTGGGGTGGCGAGAAGTTCAGCTGAGCGAACGGAAACTGCGTTATTGAGCGACGACATAGTTGCCATGGGGAAAACACAGGTTAGTTATGATTTCACCATAATAGGCGAACCACTGTAGATATGCCAACACAAACATAAGTGTGGGTTTTTGTCTGTAACTTTTATATTCCGACGACAAAGTGTTTGTTTTTGAGTGTAACTTTGCTATTCCCACGAAAAATGCGCGAGGTTTGTTTGGTAACCGCTGTTACCGTGCTCAGCTGGACAATAACGGTGAAACAGATCAGTTGAAAATCATCTGGCATGCCACCATATGGTGTTGGCCCAGGCCCGTAAGGAGTTACCTGTACGAGGTTTCTGGTCGCTCAACGAAGGAAAAAATAATGTCTACAAGGCCTGTTGTTCTTAAGCCAGCCTGTATCAAAACGCTTGTTGCGGTGGAGGCTCATCCCGAACGCTCGCACCAGCATGAGTTCAATGGGGTGGCAGCACTTAAAAACATGTTCGGCGAAGATCGGGTGGAATTCGAAGCAATTTTCTCTGTGCGCGGAGGGGTTGGCACCCATCTGGCCGGAGTGACTTGGTACGACTCCAGAGAAAATCATCCTAAACGGACAGAACACAGGCTCTATTTTCAGGGAAATCCTGTGATGGACCAAGCGCAGGAAGGAGATAACGTCCTGATTGGATTTGATCTTCAGAATCGGCTGCACTGCATCCTCATACCCGCCGGAGCCGGTTCCAGTAGCTACGCTGGTTGGACTCCTGTGGAGTAACAGCCAAAAAAGGGCCAGCGCAAAGCTGGCCCGTTCAGTTAGTCCATCGTTGAGCGCACGAAACTGACGTATGAAGTCAGATCGAGCAGCCACCCCTGCTGGGCGCTGCTGTAAGTCCGCATGACATCACGCGGCACAACCAGCTGGAGGTTGTGCGCTGCCATCTCGTCGGTCTGGTGGCTGCTGATTGCTGGCTCCAGCGTCAGGAGGTGCTTCCGCTTGATGCGCGCTGCCTCGGCCAGCGCCTGCCGCCAGCGGTCCTTACAGCTGGACTTCGAGGCGAGCATGATCAGCTTGTCGTCGGGATAGGTTTTGTCGTGGTACTTGGCTGCACTAGGGAAAAGGAAGTCCGCTTTCGAGCGGTTTTCCGTCACGGCCTGCCGCTCGAATGGCAGTGAGTTGGCTTCAAAAACCTTCGCCAGATGGTGCTCAAGAGCGTAACCAATCCGCGATTTCCGGCGATTCTGCACGCTCAGGGAGAATTCGACGAAGTGGTCGACATCTCGGAAGCCGGCGTCCAGCTGGGTCTGCACGATCTGCCGTTCAAGAGTACGGAACAGCATTTCTTCATGTTCGATCCACGCCATGAGGGCGGTATCAGGATCAGCAGCTGGTGCAACGCCGACCGGACAGGTTTCACGCGCGAAATCGCTGAAGTCGGTCGTTGTCGGGAAGCGATTGCTGAAGCGCGCCAGGATGCGGTCCAGCCAGTTTTCGTCATACCTGCGGACCTCGATGCCCAGTTCCTCAAGAATGCTGGCCTCGGCCATGTGTACCAGCTGCTGCCCAACAGCCCGGACTTCGAAACCTTTTTCAGGGATTCGGTCGATACCGAACAACCAGCGAATCTGCTGCTCGCTGGTCGAGTTCGGAGGCGTGATTACGACCAGCAGGGAGTCGTCAGGCTTGCGCGCAATCACACAGAAGTCGCCAGCAGTCATCCGCTCGGTGACGGGGTTTTCCCGGTAATAGAGCCGGTACTCGGCAGAACGGTGCGGCTGGTTGAGGCGGGTGTCGTACCAGGTAAGGGTTCCGGCGGCGTTAAGCGGTTCATCCAGCTCGTCATCCACGTACAGGAACGTGCCATCAAGGTAGACCTTCTGTGAGCCAGGGTTTCCGAGAATCTTGGTGAAAGCGTTGGAGCCGATTTCGTGCTGATGGGACTTGGGAGTGGCATCGACCACCGTAAGGTATTTGGCCGCTACGCCGGTGAAATGCTTCCGGAGGCTTTCCATGCTTGGTTCTCGTTGTCCAAAGCGGTCGAGGATAGCCAGGCCGCAACCCGCTCTACAACGGGCAGATAGCCAGCCTTGCGGGCCGCGCGCAACTCGCACTCCCAGACCTCAAGAACCCGCCAGCCAAGCTCGGTCAGGGCCTTTTTCACCTCTGCATCACGCTCGCGGTTGCGCCCGATCTTGCCGAGCCAGAACTCTGTCCGGGTGCCAGGAACCTTGAACAGGTGGCAGTCATGGCCGTGCCAGAAGCAGCCGTGAATCAGGAGAACGCTTCGATAGCGGGGGAACACCAGGTCCGGCTTTCCCGGCAGGTCTTTGACGTGCAGGCGGTAGCGGAAACCGCGGGCGTGCAGCGCACGCCTCACGATCATTTCAGGCTGGGTATCCTTCGAGCGGATACCGGACATCATCTGGCTCCGTTTTTCGGAGCTGACAACATCGGTCATGCAGTAGCTTTCTCTTCAAACCGGTCGGCGATAGCCAGTCGCGGGTCATGCTGCCGGGCGCTCTCGAGGATGGCCTCAACGTGCGGACGCATCAGCTTGGCGATGGCCCTAACCTTGGGAACCACCACCGCATTGCCGAACTGCTTGTACGACTGGGTGTCCGAAACCGGAATTTCAAACAGCGGTTCGCCGGGCATGTCGAAGCCCATCAGGCGGGCACATTCGCGCGGTGTCAGACGGCGCGGGCGCTTGCCCTGCTGGTGCACCAGAATCTCGGAGCCGTCCTTGTAGTACCGGGCCGACAGGGTGCGGGTCACGTCGTCCTTGCCGTTGATGCCGAAACCGAAGCCGTTTCCGGCCGCCTTGTGCTTGTCAGCGTAGGCCTGCAGGTAGTCCCAGAGCTTCTCGGTCAGGGTGTACTTGTCCGCGACCGTGGCCTCGTCGCCAACGGTGAAGGGGGCTTCGGCTTCTTCGTCGCCGTTTTGCGGGTGCAGGATGTCCCCCAGGACCGGCGGTTTTTCGGGGAAAACCAGCTGGTCGAAATCGAACGGCACGTCTTCGCGGAAGCCCACGATGAAGATGCGTTCGCGATGCTGGGGCACCCAGTGCTGCGCATCTACGATGCGGTAGTGGACGTTGTAGCCAAGTTCGTCCTTGAGAGTTTCCATGATGGTCTGGAAGGTGCGGCCCTTGTCGTGCCCCTTCAGGTTCTTCACGTTCTCCAGCAGGAAGGCAGCCGGGCGGTGGTGCGCGATGATGCGGGCTACGTCGAAGAACAGGGTGCCCTGCGTCTTGTCCTCGAAGCCGTGGGCGCGGCCCAGTGAGTTCTTCTTGGACACGCCGGCAATCGAGAACGGTTGGCAGGGGAAGCCGGCCACCAGCACGTCATGCTGGGGAATCTCGCTGGCCTCGATCTTGGTGATGTCGCCGGCCACGTCATGGTCGCAGTCGAAGTTCGCTTGGTAGGTCATGCGGGCGTACTTGTTCCACTCGCTGGTGAACACGCAGCGGCCACCGGCGCCCTCGAATGCCTTGCGCATGCCGCCAATGCCGGCGAACAGGTCGATGAAGCGGAAGGCCGCGTCTGCCTTGTCGGTATGGGTGCGGTTCGCTCGGGCGATACGCTCATTGATCACCTTGAGCGCGAGCTTTTCGGCTGGAACCTGCCCTTTCTCCCAACGGTAAACGGTGCTTTTCGATTTTCCGGTCAGCTCCATCACGTCTTCGATGCTCATGCCGGCTTTTTCGCGCAGCGAAGCAAAGCTGGTCTGGTGGTCATTGGGTGCCATTTTTTTTCCTAAGGGACTGTTTTTCGCATTTTGCATATTCTCGGTATTGGAAAGCCCCATGGCAACCGGGCATCATGCAAAAATCGTAAAAATACTGGAGATCCATACATGGGTAGTGATCTGGAGCGAGCACGCATGGCGCGTCTGCAGCGGCAGATGGCAGTAGCCGGATGGACGCCGGACGCGGAAGCTCTGTCCTGTAACCCAGTGAAGTTGTGGCTCTACAGCGTGAATCTCCACGGCGGGCCGCGCATGGTCACCCAGGCGGGCGCGCAGCTTTACCGGGAAATGCTGTCCGGTGGAGGGCTGATGGGCGAACTTGCCACGCAGGTGCCCGTGCCGGGCGATGCGCTGTCGGACGCGCTGCACTTCTACGACACGCTACAGGAGCCGGATACGGACGCCCGCCAGATGCTGACCATGTACCTTGCGCTCTATGCCCGCAGCACGCGCACATGGGGCATGGTGAAGCCGCTGAACCAGGTCGAGGGGGCGCACTTCTTCGTGTTCGACTGGATGGCTCGGGATGGAAAGACGCGCGTATTGCGCCCGGCCCATCACCACCAGCCGGGGCCGATGAGCGACGATGAGGTGGCCAGCCTGTTCCACTTCGTGCTGGATGCCCATCTGCGGAACCATCCGGCCGACGCCCCAATTTAGGTGCCTGGTGTCGAAAGGGGACGTCGGGGCGTAACCATCATTGGAGGTGGGTCGCCATAGGAGCCGTAGCTGCCATTTACCATAACGCCCGGTATGCGTAGCTCAGCGGCCTGGTCGGCCCCTGACGCACCGTCCCAGCTTGGGACGCTTTGACTCACAGGAGGGGCTGGTGCGCTGTCTTGGCGGCCTGTGGATGTGCCGGAATAGTCCGATGTGGCTGCACTGACCAGATCTGTGGTGGCCCTCGCTGGTTATACTCGAGGGCCACCCTTCAACCTGGACCGAAGCATGAACAAATCCGAACTGATCGCCGCCATCGCTGCTTCTGCTGACCTGCCGAAGACCACCGCAACTGCCGCCCTGGACGCTTTCACGGCCGCCATCACCGGCGCCCTCCAGCAGGGCGAGAACGTCACCCTGGTGGGCTTCGGCACCTTCGAGGTGAAGCAGCGTGCCGCGCGTGAAGGCCGCAATCCGCAGACTGGTGCGGCTGTACAGATCGCCGCTGCCAAGGTGCCGGGCTTCAAGCCGGGCAAGGGTCTGAAAGACGCCCTCAACTGACCGGTGAGGCGTCCCCGGATTTATCTCCCACAACGGTATTCCCGCGACTGCGGGCAGTCATCGTGGAGGGCTCCCACCAGCTAAAACCGGGCACCGCCTGTGAAAGCGGGGAAACCAATGGAATGGAGATGTGACGATGGCCCGACTCAACCTCGACTGGAATGCCGCCCTTTTCCCGTCAACCCGCTACATGGTGCTCATGGACCTCGAAGCCACCACCAGTGGCGACAACCCGGCTCCCGGCGATCTGGTGATCACTGACGACGACTGCGAAATCATCGAGATCGGCCTGGTCGTGATCAACCTCGAGGGCGACCAGGCAGAGCCAACTGCCAAGTTTTCCTCGGTAGTTCGGCCGGTGCTCAACCCTACGCTGACGGCGTACTGCGTCGACTACACCAGCATCAGCCAGGCCGAGGTAGACGGTGCCCCGACCTACCCGGAGGCCAGCGCTGCGCTGACCGAGTTCGTGACCCAGCTCGACGCGCTGCCGGGCGGGTGGTCCTGGGGAAGCTGGGGCGTGTCCGACCTCAAGCTGCTGGAGCGGGAAGCGACCCGCCATGGCTGCGCCAATCCGCTTCCGGCTGGTCGGCATTTCGACCTCAAGTTGATCTTCCAGGCCATGCGCGGCGAGCGAGACGGAACAGGGCAGGCGAAGGCGCTGGAGCGGCTGGACGTAGCCGCACTGGCCAAGGCTCATCGCGCACCTGGTGATGCCCTCAACCTGTCCGCCCTGTTCCGGGTAATGCGCCGCTACGCCATCGCCCAGGCCGCCGCTGTCGAACGCTGGGGCCTCGATCGGGCGCAGAAATGGATGCGCGAAAACTACGCCGAGCTGGGTGGCCGCCGCCCGGCGATCATGCTGCACAACGACGACGAGCTGGCCCAGGTACTCGCAGTAATCGAGCCGGCGCCGGCCATTGAGTACGCACCATGACGCCCAGGACGAGAAAGGCGCTTTTCTTCTACCTCGGCGCACTGCTCGGCATCGCGAGCCACTGCCGGCTGATGAGTTATGCCGCCCTGGCGTCGGCCTATATCCCGCTCAAATACACCCCAGCCGTCGCCGGCAAGGTTTACATTGCCCTGGTGGTGCTGGCCCTGCTGGGCTCCGCGCTGTTGGTGGTCACCAGCTGGTGGCGGTCGGTCTATCGAGAGCGGTCGGCGCCGCTGTTCACTACGGTTTTGACTGGCGTGACCGCATTTTTGGTTGTCGATGCCGTCGGCAACAAACACTACGACGCTTCCTGGCTCGCCCTGGTGTTGATCGCGGTGGTGTTGTTCGCCGGCATCGACAGCGCCCGCGCTCTGAGGCGCGAGCTGAAGCAGAGCGGGGTCAAGTCGGAGAGGAGGGCGTTCTGATGCCACTTCTAATCACACGAGCTGATCTGCCCGGGGCGAACCTGGCCGCAGATGTGCGGCTGTCGGCCGGCCGAGGCTGGCTGCCTCTAGTACGCGAAGCGCTGGCCGATTTGAGCGATCTGAAAATATTGGCGATCCGCGAGGACGCCGGCGCCCTGGTGATCGACACGACCCGTGGCAGCGCCGCCCAGCGCGTGCGCCTGGCCGAGATCCGTGCGGCGTCGCTGCATGTGTGCGAGTTGTGCGGCCGTCGCGGCGAACTGATCTACGAGGGCTTGAAGGACGGCCGCCCGGCCGGCTGGCACCGCACACGCTGTGTGGCGCATCGAGAGTGGCGCACCTGCCCACCGCAGATGTGGCTGGCAAACGATCCGAGCAGCAACGCTTGGCGATTAGCCAGCGCCACGAGCAAAGCTGAAGTCGTATTCGGCGACCGCCAGGCCGCCGTCGAATGGCTGATGGCCCCGGCCATCGGCCTGAATCGGGAGGTTCCAATTGATCTGCTGACCACGCAGGCGGGTTACGAGTTGGTCGACGACTACCTCTCGCGCATCGGGCGCGGGGTCTATTGCTGACGCACGGTCTCCAGGAGGTGAACGATGAGCTGGAAACTGACCTGCCGTGACGCCGGCGACGGCAGCGGCGACGTGATCCTGGAGCTGCCCGACGATCTTCTCCAGGCCGCCGGTATGGCGGTGGGCGACACTCTGGAGCTGGAGCGCGACCCGAACGACAGCACGGCGATCCGGCTGACGAAGGTCGTGCTGTGCGACGTGTGCAACGCCAGTACGGCCGAAACGGGGCACGGCGTGCTGCAGGCGCAGTGGCGCGATGGAGAGGCCGAGGGCATGCGTTTGTGCCGTTCCTGCTTCAACTACGCGATGGCCACGCTCAGGAGCGCGCATCGGGTAAATCACATGTTCGATGACGACGAGCCGGAACAATAAAGAAAAGGAGGAACTATAAAATCCTGAATATGGAGGAGCGTTGCACGGTCACCGTCAGCCAGGACCTGAGTGGCCTCCGCGTTCCAAGTTGGAACGCCTCTGGCCCCGTAAATATGGAGGAGCGTTGCACGGTTCACCGTCAGCCAGGACCTGAGTGGCCTCCGCGTTCCAAGTTGGAACGCCTCTGGCCTCGTAATATGGAGGAGCGTTGCACGGTTCGCCGCCGGCCGAGGGCCTGAGCGCTCCCGTGTTCCAACTTGGAACGCCAGGTCCTTCAATATGGAGGACCGTTGCACGGTTCGGCCCTCAGCTGTCATAGGTGGCCTCCCCGCGGAGAGGAATGTGCAAATTTTGCACATACTGACAGGCTGTCTGCGAATCAGGCAGCCTCGTGACCTGACGGGCATCCTCTTTTATAGGTACTCCCGATGCGAATTCACCCTCTATCCGACCTGCACAACGAGTTCGCCCCCTTCACGCCCGAGGTGAGGGAGGCGGATGTGGTCATCCTGGCGGGCGATATCGACATCGGCGCACGGGGCATCGACTGGGCCAGGCAGGCATTCGACTGCCCCGTGCTGTACGTGCCGGGCAACCACGAGTTCTACCGTGGCCACCTCATCAAGACGCTTCAGACGATGCGGGCTGCCGGCGACGAGCGTGTGCACGTCCTGGACAGGGATGAGGTCGTGATCGGCGGCGTGCGCTTCCTCGGCGCCACGATGTGGACGGACTTCGCCGCCACCGGCAACCCGCGCCTGGCTGCGCTGAGCGCGCAGCAGGAGCTAAAGGATTTCCGCCAGATCCGCACGGAGAACTACCGCCGTATCCGGCCGGCGGATCTGATCGAGCAGGCGGAGAAGGCCCGTGACTGGCTGCGCAGCAAGCTCGCCCAGCCCCATGACGGGCCGACCGTGGTGATCACTCACCACGCCCCGACACTGCGCTCGCTGGAGGAAAACCCCCACGCCGGCACGCCCCTGGATGCGGCCTTCGCGAATGACTGGGAGGATCTGATGGGCGCCGACCGTGTGGCCCTGTGGGTGCATGGCCACACGCATACTTCGGTCGACTTCGAGGTGGCCGGGACGCGGATTGTCTCCAACCAGCGGGGCTATCCGGGGGAGGAGTCGGGGTTCCAGCCGGCCTTGGTCATCGACCTCCAGGCCCTGCTGCCAGCGGATTATGGGCAATTATTGTCGGGGCAATAATTGCCCATAATCGAGGGGCGGCAGCCTAGTCACCCCGCTTCGGCGGGGGAGTCATGCGTTGCCGGCGGCCACCTTTCAAGGCGCGCATGACGGCCCTGATCTTCTCGGCCGAGGCCTCCAGCTCCTCGGGTGAGGCGGCTCGAATCGCATCGATCAACTCCTGCTGCCGGCGGCGTTTGGCCTCCAGGATTTCTTTCATGGCTGACCTCACTCCAACTCGGGCAAGAAGCGCAACTGTTGCTCCAGGTACTCGCGCACCTCCGCGAAATGGCCCTCGACCAGCAGCTCCATGGCGGCCCGGCCAGCGAACGGCGGCGCATCGTTCGGACGGGATACCCAGGAATAGGCGGCCTGGTTTTCACCAAAGATCGTCCGCAGCGCCCGGTGAATGCCCATGAGATGCGAGACCCGCAGTAGCACGTCATGCGGCAGGCCGCAGGCCTGCCATCGCTCCAGCTCGCACGAATTGGTCTGGTCGCCGCAGCCCAGGAGGCGGAGCTGCTGGTCGGGCGAGCAGCCCCAATGGGCCATCAGGTTGTGGAAGAAGGTGAGGGCGACTCGATCTTGGTCAGTCATGATGAGTTCCGTTCCCCTTCTCGGCCAAAGGTCTCAGCCAAGGCACTTGGTTATCGGCCAAATGTCGCGTTACAACGCCTTTGCAGGCATGCGGAGGCCTATTCACTGAGTCAGCTCATGTAACTTGGCCATTTGCTCAGCGAAAGGTGACCTTTGGACGATAGAGCGAGACATTTAGACGATACATCGAGATCTTTGGGCGATACAGAGTGATCGGCTGGCGGGCGGCAGCCCCTAAATATGGAGCTGACGGCCGCAAGAGACTTGGTTCTTGCCCCTTTGCAAGTTGCAAGACCTCACGCAGTCAGGCAGATACCACCGGCCACCGCCCATGAATTGACTCGCACCCCACCGGCGGCAACGACGTGATCACGTAGATCCGCCGCTCCTCGCCGGCAGCCACCAGCAGCCCCTCGATGGCCTGGCCTTCCTCCAGGTCGAACCAGTGCGAGACGCCCGCCGGGTCCTTCTCCATGAAGCGCTCCGCGGCGATCCGCACCTCCTGGGGGTGGAAGCGGGTCCACTTCCCGGCGCTGATCGAATCGACCCGCGCCCAGCCGGTCGCCGGAAGATGTCCCTCCTGTTCCTTGCGGCGGCCCCACGGCAGCCATTCCACCGAGCCGTCCGCCTGCAGCACAGGTAGGGCCGCCTTCGGGTTAGGGAAGTAGACCTTCACCGGTTTGCCGCTTTCCGTGAAGCGGCCTGCTACCTCGACGCCTCCACACATATCGCACCTCCCATCGCAGCCAGGTTGCCGCATTGGCGGCGCTGAATTACTGTATATAAATACAGCATTTAGAGCCCGCAATCATGAGTCTGACACCGCTTGGCCCGCTGCGCGCGTCCGTTCAGCAGGTGCCCCTGTTCTCGAACCTGGTCGCCGCTGGCTTCCCCTCGCCTGCTGAGGATCACATCGAAGCCACGCTGTCCCTGGACGATCTATGCATCCGGCACCCGGCTGCGACCTACCTGCTCCGCGCCGCCGGCGACAGCATGCAGGGCGCCGGGATCTTCGATGGCGACGTGCTGGTGGTGGACCGTTCCATCGAGCCGCGCACCGGCATGATCGTGGTGGCCACCGTGCGCGGCGATTTCACCTGCAAGCGCCTCGAGGCCGAAGACGGTCTGCCCGTCCTGCGCGCCGAGAACCCCCGCTACCAGGACATCCGTTTCGCGTCTGGCGAGGAGCTGGAGGTCTTCGGCGTAGTGGTCGCCGCCGTGCGCCGACTGGCCGCCTGACATGCCCACCTTCGCCTTGGTCGACTGCAACAACTTCTACGTCAGCTGCGAACGCCTGTTCCGGCCGGATCTGCGCGGCTTGCCGGTGGTGGTGCTCAGCAACAACGACGGCTGCGTGGTGAGCCGCAGCAGCGAGGCCAAGGCGCTGGGTATCGCCATGGGTGAGCCCTACTTCAAGCTATGCGAGCTGATCGCCCTGCACGGCATCGAGGTGTTCAGCTCCAACTACGCCCTCTACGGCAACCTCTCTGCGCGCGTCATGAGCGTGCTGCGCGACCTGGCGCCGCGTAGCGAGGTCTACAGCATCGACGAGGCCTTCCTGGATGTAACCGGCCTGCAGGAGCCCTTGCCGCTCTACGGCCGGCGGGTGAAGGCTGAGGTGCAGCGCCTGACCGGTATCCCGGTCTGCGTCGGCATCGCGCCGACAAAGACCCTCGCCAAGCTGGCCAACTGGTGCGCCAAAAAGCACACCAGGAGCGGAGTGGTCGATCTCACCGATCCGGCCCGCCAGGAAAAGTTGCTGCGCCTGGCTCCGGTCAGCGAGGTGTGGGGCATCGGCCGCAAGCTGTCCGCCAAGCTCGAGGCTATGAACGTGGCCACCGCCTGGGATCTCGCCCAGCAGGACGCCGCGTTCATCCGCAAAGCCTTCAGTATCGTCGTCGAGAAGACGGTACGCGAGCTGCGCGGCGAAGCCTGCTTCCTACTGGGGGACGGCCCGGAGCCAAAGAAGATGATCGCCTGCAGCCGCTCCTTCTCTGAGCGGGTCACCGATCCCGGTGACCTGCGCGAAGCGGTGGCCTGCTACACCAGCCGCGCGGCGGAGAAGCTGCGCGGCCAGGGCGACTACTGCCGGCTGCTGCAGGTCTACATCCGCACCAGCGGCTTCAACCCCAACGAGGCGCATTACGGGCGCACGGCCAGCGTGCCGCTACCGTGCCCCAGTCACGACACTCGCGACCTGGTGCAGGCTGCTCTGGCTGGCCTGGAGAGCATCTACCGGCCCGGCTACCGCTACCAGAAGGCCGGTGTGGTACTGATGGACTTCGTGAGCCCCGGGCAGATCCAGGGCGACCTGTTCGCGCCGGCGCTGCGGCCTGGCAGCGAGGCGTTGATGGCCACCCTCGACAAGATCAACGCGCGCATGGGCCGCGGCACCGTGCGGCTGGCCCGGGTGCCGGCGGCGCCGGGCTGGGGGATGCGTCAGGAGCTGAAGTCGCCGGGGTATGTGAGTCGGTGGGGGGAGCTGCGGGAGGTTCGATAGGGTGAAGCACCTCCGCGCCGCGCGATGAAAGTGATATTATTCTTTCGCTTTATCCGAGATGGTGAAGGAATAATTTCGCTATGGCTAAGAAAACGGCCCCACTTCTACCCTCTACCAACCTGCTGCTCATCCAGCTCGGTGAGCGCTTGCGTCTGGCCCGCCTGCGCAGAAAGCTGACAGCAAAGCAGGTCGCTGAGCGCGCTGGGATGTCACAGGTGACCTTGCGCGGCTTGGAGCGTGGCAACTCAGGCGTGACCATCGGGGCGTACCTGTCAGTCATGCAGGTTCTAGGGATTGAAAAGGATCTGGCCAAGATCGCAGACGTGGATGAGGTAGGCCGGCACCTTCAGGATGCTGGGCTGGTGAAAACCAGATCGGTCAGGAAACCATCATCGTCGCAACGCGATGGCTCCATCACTGCGATAAAGCAGTTGCCACCCGCTCCGTTGTCACGCCGTACGCGGGAGCAGGATTACCCACACGAGTCGCCCGCGACGGCGACCAGCAGTGCCGAGCTTGCGGCACTGCTCTCACCGTGGAAGAAGAAGCCTTCCAACAAGGACGATGAGCAATGAGCAAGATGATCGGGGTGTATGCCGACTGGGAAGGGCTTCCTGAGCCTAAGCGGCTCGGCTGGTTGCATGCCCGAATCTCACGCCAGTCGGAGCTTTTCGAGTTCGAGTATGACTCGGCGGCACTACGTGATCCGGCGTTGAACCAGATACAGATCGATCCGCGCATAGGTCTCTTTGAAGGTCCTCAGTTTCCGGGCGAAGGGCAAGACAAATTCGGTGTTTTCGCGGACTCATGCCCTGATCGTTGGGGACGGTTGCTGATGAAGCGGCGCCTTGAGCGTGATATTCGAGAGGGGGCACTTCCTAGCGGAACTCGGCTGCATGAGTCTGATTATCTGCTGGGGGTGCATGACCATTATCGAGCCGGCGCGCTCCGATATCGACTGAATGACGAGGGCAGCTTTCTCGACGACCGCGACAATATTGCCGCTCCTCCTTTTGTCGCGCTTCGCGATCTCGAGCGTGCAAGCCTGGCTCTGGAGCGTGACCCAGATAACATCTCCGCCGATGGGCGTGAGTGGCTGCGTATGCTCATAGCCCCTGGCGGCTCACTGGGTGGCGCACGCCCGAAGGCCAGCGTTGTCGACGAATATGGGTGCCTCTGGATTGCCAAGTTTCCGAGTGTTCGCGACGAATACGATGTCGGCGCCTGGGAAATGGTGGTGAACGCGCTGGCTCGCGGCTGCGGGTTGCGTGTGGCTGATGGCTTATCCAAACGCTTCGCCAGCGAGCACCACTGTTTCATGGTTAAGCGCTTTGATCGTACCGATACAGGTCGCAGACTACATTTTGCCTCGGCCATGACCCTTACTGGGCATGTAGACGGCGATGATGCCAGTACGGGGGCAAGCTACCTAGAACTCGCAGAGGTACTGATCCGGCACGGCGCGGAGACTAACGCAGACCTCCGCGAGCTTTGGTCGCGCATTGTGTTCAATATCCTAGTGTCGAACACCGATGATCACCTGCGAAACCACGGCTTTATCCTGAAACCCGGGATCGGATGGCGGCTATCTGACGCTTATGACATGAACCCTGTTCCCATCGCCAGCGGCTTGAAGCTGAACATCACGGAGGCGGACAACGCACTGGACTTGGAGCTGGCTCGAGAGGTGGCAGAGTTTTTTCGCCTAAGCAGAGCCGAGGCCGACGAGATCATCTCGAACTTCCAGGAAATCGTCAGTCAGTGGCGAATCATTGCTGGAGGGTTACGACTCTCTGCGCGCGAACAAGACATCATGGCTCCCGCATTCCGCTTGGCTGAGGCGTGAGGAGAGATACCGGCCCGCTACCGCCACCAGAAGGCCGGCGTGATGAAGTGTGTCAGCCCCGGGCCAGCGCTCTCATGAGGCGCACCTCGACTGAAAAAGCGCGCCGCGTGACCTGATCGCTCCCGCCTCCTTCTTCTACTGCTGTCACACCAACTTGGATGTTTTCGTGAATCTGCTTCGCCCGCTTGCCCTGCTCTCCAGCCTGTTCCTCCTGTGCGGCTCCACCTTGGCCGCCGACATCCAACCGCCCCGCACATTCAAGGAAGCCAAGAAGATCGCTTGGAAGCTGTATGCCGGCCACGAGAAGACTTTCTACTGCGGCTGCGAATACAAGGGGAACCGCGTCGACCTAGAGAGTTGCGGCTACCAGCCGCGCAAGAATGCCAACCGCGCCGGTCGTATCGAATGGGAGCACGTAGTGCCAGCCTGGGTGATCGGCCACCAGCGGCAATGCTGGCAGAACGGCGGCCGCAAGAACTGCACGGCCAACGACCCGGTGTTCAGCAAGGCCGAGGCAGATCTGCACAACCTGGTGCCGAGCATCGGCGAGGTCAACGGCGACCGCAGCAACTTCGCCCTGGGCATGCTGAGCGACAAGCCCAGCCAGTACGGCGCCTGCCCCATGGTGGTCAACTTCAAGCAGAAGACCGCCATGCCACCGGAGCGCACGCGCGGTGCCGCCGCGCGGATCTACCTGTACATGGCCGACCGCTACCGGCTGCGCCTGTCGAAGCTCGACCGCCGCGTCTACGAGGCTTGGAGCCGCCAGTACCCCGTCAGCGAGTGGGAGCGGTGGCGTAACCAGGCCAACGCCTGTGCGATGGGATGGGGGAATCCGTATGTGGGAGAAATTAATCTGGCCCGCTGCCGCCAAACTCTGGGTAGGCGTTGAAACTGAAAACACCAGAATCGAGCGACTAGGCGGTAGTCACTTTTGGTTAAAGGCATATCATCAGTAACTTATGTAAGTTACTGATGATATGTAAGTTACTGATATTACTCGTCATCGTCATCGAGCACTTCGGTGAGTGGTTCGCTTTTCGATGCCTTTTCGAGGATGGCCAGCAGCTCAGCGCGCTCGAGCTCAAGCAGAGCCATCACGCCCGCTCGCACCACGTCAGATCGACTAGCCCGGAAATGCCGCGGGGCAAGCGACAGTTTGTCGATTTGCTTGTTAACCGTCTTGCTCAACGAAAACGTGGTGCGAACGTAGTTGGCCTTTGATTTTTTGCGCTTTCGTGCCTCCGCAGGGATGGTGCTTACAGGAGCTCCTGCGATGAACGCCTCGGCCGCTGCGTCAGTATCTATAGCGGCAGCTCCCTCAGCTTTGGGCGGACGGATGAGACTTTTCAAGCCCATCTAAAATCCCTCCACAGCTCTGTAGCCAGAGCTTCAATTTCTTCAATAGCACGAGGGTCTGCACCGCTCTCCAAGACAGAGCAGCCGTTTTCATCGGCATCATCGTAGACGTTTCGTGCGGTTGTGATCGCGTTGAGAGCTTCAATGCCAAAAGACTTACAAGCATCTTTCGCATCCAGAATGCGCTGTACCTGGCTGGGGAGTGCAGGGCATTGCGTGATGACGGCCCGAATAGTCAGCTCCGGATTAACTGCCAAAGCCAATCGCGCCAAATTTTCTACATTCGGCAGGGTCTTGAGGTCGCGGCGCTTCGGCCGAAAAGGAATGAGCATGTGCGTAGCAACCGTCATCGCGGAGCGAAGCGCTTCGGAGTCCGCCCCGCCTGCGTCGACAACAATCTGCCGATAACGGTTACGGAGGTCGAGCAGGGTCTGTCGAATGTTGCCGTGTGCCTGTACAACAGGAATTGGAGGGAGATTGCCTTCGGCCCGTTCAGCCGCCCAGTCAGCGGTTGTGCCTTGCGGGTCTGCATCAAGCAGCAGTACGTCCCCCCCACGCGCCTGGATCCATACAGCCAAGTTTTGAGCGAGGCAGCTTTTCCCGCTCCCCCCCTTCTCACCGCCTAGCAGCAAAATCATACGTGCCCACCAATGAAGTAATGTACTTAACTTACGTAAGTCTATGCGTGGCGAAGATGGTACGCAATGGCCTGCTCAAGGATCTTTATCTGCCGGATCGCGAGGGGACGATCATCAATGCGAGCATCGTCTGCGCGCCGCGTCCTATGGGTAGGCTGCAGTGAAGGAGCCGGGGCGCTGAATCGCCGGCAAACCGATGTCGAGGCGCGCTGAGCGTAGAAGCACGGCATACAAGCTGTCGGTCAGCGTAGATCGCGGGCGCAAGCAGACCCGCTGTGCGTAGCGGTGAGCCATGGCAGCGAGACCGATACCCGGTGCCTGGCCGAGTATGTCCGGATGGTGGAATAGGCGGAAGAGATGTCGAGCCAGCTGGAATGAATTTAGCCGGACCTTCCCAGCGATGGACCGGGTACGACAGCGCATCTGTTACGTAACTTATTCAAATTAATTTCGCGACGTAACTTATGTAAGTTATTTAACTTAGGCGGATTAATCTATGCGAATAACTTACGTAAGTTTTAAGCGCGAAATATATTTCACAAGGCTTAGAGGAGAAATTCTTTAGCGGAAATCCGAGGCCCATGAGGGTTCCAATGAGCGTAATAAGTGCTCGATTTTTCTGCGGACTTTGGCTTGCAGATGGACGGTTTGGAGTGCTACCGTTGCAGCGCACTGCAAGTCTTGGGCCTGAGAAGCCAGCGTGGCGGTAGGAAAGGCTTGCGGGAGAACGATATGGAGTGATGCCGACAGGCAATCAAATTCAGAAACCAAAAAGCCCGGCTAGCAGGCCGGGCTTTTGGGGAAGCATATGAAGGGGGAAAGGTCTTGGCGGACAAGCCCCCTTCACCACACAAGTGAGCAGATTATGGCTTTCACTGCGCTTTCGCGCAACCTTAAAAAGTGCCTTTTGTCACTAGCTCACTGCCAGGATGGCGGTGGTGTATGGCACTACTGATCAGTTCAAAACCCGCCCCACACCATCCCTCCG
>NZ_JAHRGL010000022.1 GCF_019097855.1 Geopseudomonas aromaticivorans | reverse complement strand
TTGCCAAATCGATGCCGATTCGCTTAAGTTTCATGGTGACTCCCTCCTCCGGTGACTGCTGTTTTCAGCAACTTCAGTCTGGCGCATTGACGCCGTTAGGAGGGGGGAGTCCATTTCATTGCCCTACGGTACTACCCGTGCGCGCAGGCCCGCCCACCCCCTTGCTACACTCCCGCCTCAGAGCAGACCTTGCGGAGAGCACCATGAGCGCACCGGACATTCGCTGGCAGCAGCGCCTGTACAACTTTCGCCGGGCACTGGCCCAGCTAGACGACGCCATGGCGCTGATGGCCGAGCGTCCACTGTCGAAGCTGGAAAAGCAGGGAGTAATCCAAGGCTTCGAGTACTGCTACGAGCTGGGCTGGAACACGCTGAAGGACTTTCTGGTCTGGCAGGGTATCGAGGGGCTGGTCGGCTCGCGCGATACCATCCGTGAAGGCTTCAGTCGTGGCCTGATCGCCGACGGCACCGGCTGGATGCAGATGCTCACCGACCGCAACCGCACCTCGCACACCTACAACGAGGAAACCGCCGAAGCGATCCTGAGCAACATCCAGCAGCAGCATCACCCGCTGCTGCGCGCGCTGGAGCAGGTGCTGGGCGTCCGCGAGGAGCCGCAGGCATGACCCCGGACTACGGCCTGCCGGCAGAGGCCCTGCAGGCGATCCGTCGGGTGCTGGCCGCCCACCCCGGCGTCTACGCGGCCATCCTCTACGGCTCCCGCGCCCTCGGTCGCGAACGCCCCGGTTCGGACATCGACCTCACCCTGCAGGGCGACGGTCTGCAGCACCGCGACCTGCTGGATATCGAGCTGGCGCTGGACGACCTGCTGCTGCCGTGGAAGATCGACCTGTCGCTGCTGGCGCATATCGACAACCCGGCGCTGCTGGAGCACATCCGGCGCGTGGGGCAGAAGCTCTACGAGCGCGAAGCGCCGACCCCGTGAATCCGAAAGGGAACACCGCCCCATGTGGCACCAATACCGCTTCCAGCTCAAACCCCGCCGTCGCGGCTTTCATCTGGTGACGGACGAGATCCTCTCCCACTGCCCGGCGATCCGCGAGATGCGCGTCGGGCTGATGCATGTGTTCATCCAGCACACCTCGGCCTCGCTGACCCTCAACGAGAACGCCGACCCCACGGTGCGCAGCGACTTCGCGGCCTGGTTCGACCGCGCCGTACGCGAGGACGAGCCGTACTACCAGCACACCCTGGAAGGCAGCGACGACTTGCCGGCGCACATCAAGAGCAGCCTGCTGGGCAACAGCCTGAGCCTGCCGGTCACTGACGGCCGGCCGAACATCGGCACCTGGCAGGGCATCTACCTGGGCGAGCATCGCGAGCACGGCGGGGCGCGGACGCTGGTGGTGACCTTGCACGGGGAATGAGCTGCGCAAATGGTGTCGAGCAAACGCAGCCTTATCCACCGATCTGTCTCGGCCGCAGGGCAATCACTAAGCGACCTACCCTCACTCGCAGATCCGCTGTGCAGATCGAGCAGCTCCTCGACAGCCGGACTGGAGCAGATCCGCCTGAAGTTGCTCACGCTCCTGCTCCAGCAGTGATCGCCACTTTCAGTCGCTAGGCGAACTGGAAGTCATCGAACGCAATCAGTTTGGCCCCTTCACCCTTGATGCCGGCGATCTGGATGGCCGCATCTGCTCCCGAACCGTCGGCGTCGTAGTACAGCGCGCCCGTGGCTGCGTTGTAGACGAGGTAGTCATCGCCATCCGCAGCGGCCGAGCCCAAGGTGAGGTTTTCCACGGCGGCACCGGCGAGCTGGGTGAAAACGCTGGTATCCAGCGCCAGGATGTCCCCCTTGGCGAAGTCCTGGATCCGGTCGATGCCGCCCACGGCCAGGTTGCTGAAGACGAAGATGTCGTTGTCACTGCCGCCGGAAAGCACGTCGGCACCCTCGCCGCCATCAATGCGGTCGGCACCAGCGCCAGCGACGACCTTGTCGTTTCCCGAGCCGGCGAGGATGTCATCGTCGCCGGCACCGGAATTGATCCGATCATTGCCGGCCCCGGCCAGGATGCTGTCATTGCCTGAGCCGGTGGTGATGTTGTCGTTCCCGGCGCCGGTATCGATGCTGTTGTCGCCATCACCAGCGACGATCTTGTCGTTGCCTGCCCCGGTGACGATCTCGTCGTGCCCGGCGCCGGTGGTAATCCTGGCATTGCCCTCAAGATCGGAGATGGTGTTATTGCCGGAAAGGTCGTTGATCTTGTCCTGGCCGGCGCCGCCATCAATGGTGTCGTTGCCATCACCACCGAACAGCTGGTCGTTGCCGGTGTTTCCGAAGATCGTGTCGTCGCCCGCTTCGCCGTAGATCTTGTCGTTACCGGCCCCGCCGTCAAGGAAATCGCCTCCGGCGGTTCCGGTGATCTTGTCGCTGCCCGTCGTGACAAACGGCATCAAGCCATCGAACCCCTGGCTATCCAGTGCCCCGCCCAGGGCCACAGCGTCGATATTGGCACCGGTAACTTTTCCGGAAACCACCGGATCGGCTAGTTGGCCATCGACAAAGTTGACCTGGCCCCACTCGACGCCTTTGATCTTGCCACCCCAGATGTCGCCCTGCGAGTTCATGGACACCTGTCCGGTGAACCTGACGTAATCGAACCCGCCCGGCCCGGAGCCATTCGCGGAGAGCATGTAGAACTCTTTTACACTGCCGGATATGCCGGTATCCGTAACCCCCAGTGACCCACGAAAATCGAGCTCATAGCCACCGACATCGCCTAGCCAGGCCTCCTTGACCGTGATCGGCGGGAAGCTCACCTGATCGGCCCTGAGGGTAAATCGTCCACGGAAGCCCAGATCGAGAGTGCCACTATCCAGATCGAACTCGCGGATGGTGATGCGATCCGGGCCTATGCTGCCGGCGAACCAGATGTTTGTTCCATCACTGAAGTTCAAGCTGTATCCACCAGCATACGGCTCGTAACTCGTGGGCTCGGGCAACTGGTCGAGCAGAGTGAGGGCCTGGCTACCGGAGCTTTCGATGCCCTGCCAGAAACTGGAAAAATCGAAGCCGGGATCGAAAACCCCGGTATTGGTAATGCCGATCAAGGTTGCCATGACGATTGCCTCGCAGTGACTGGCCAGCCGCTTCAACCCTTGCAGAAACGCTCATCCGATGTGTGCAACGGGATGACCGCTAGAGCGGCGATTTAGGGTCACCGATACCCGGCTCGGTACGACAACGAGCGACGGTCGGCACTAGTGCGCTTGATGGGAGGCTTGTTCCCGCTAAAGCCCCGCTGCATCAGAAAGCCCCATCGTCGCCGGACCGGCTGCCCACACCGCTTGGGTATCGCCAATTGACCTTGCTCAGCTTAGACCACCAGTGCACCCACGCCCGGCAAGCTCAGCAGCGGCATCCTTGCGGGCAGCCTGATACCGCCACGATAGTTCTCACCACACTTTTGCCTCAGTACGGCGCCCGGCCCAGATAGTTGCCCTTCGGCTCGTAGTTGCACACCACGATCATCTGGTCGTCGCACTCGCTGACGCCGCAGCCGAGGCGGCGGGTGTCGCCCCAGACCATCTGCGTGTAGTGGCCGCTGGGCGCCCAGTTGTGCGGGCGCAGCGGGCCGCCGCGGTACAGCCTGCGCTCCCGCGCCCAGGCTAGGGCGGCGTCTTCCACCTCGTAGTAGCTGGCGGTGCCGGTGTAGAGGTTTTCCCCGTAGCCCGAGCCGCGGCTGTGCTGCATGCGGCAGCTGCGGTCGGCGAGGTGGTCGGCCCAGCGCTGGGCGGTCTTGGCGACCTGCGGCGACCATTGCAGGGGTCGCACGCCGACATCCGCGCGCGCCCGGTTGTGTACGCGCAGCAGGTCTTTCACCGCCGCCGGGTGGAGGCGCGAGCCGTTCGCGCCGGGGGCGGCGGGGCAGGCGAGCAGCAACAGGGAGGCAACGCAGAGCGACAGGTAGCGGGCAGGGCGGCTAGGCATGGGGGAGTGCTTCGAGTGGGTGGTGATGATGGGAACGGATTTGTTGGCTGAGCGCAGACAGCAAGCAGCCCGCCGCGTTCCCGGCACTCCCCCCTGCGGCGCAAATACTTGCGCAACGCCGCCCGGGTCACGTTTGAGCGTCCGTGCCGCGCGCCAGCAGGCCCGCGTTACGCAGGCAGTGAGGAAAAGCCGCTGCTGGCGCGCGAAGACCATGGCTTTTTCATGCCTGGCACCGCCCCGCCCTGTGCCGCTGGGCTTAAAATGCGCCGAATACCTGCCCGCGTGCACCGGCCGCTATCCCGACGCTGGATGGTCGGCACGGGGGTTCGCGCAACAGCGCCATTTCGCTGCACATCACCGGGCATGACAACGCGGGGCGGATCACGACGTGTGTGGTTGTGACCGGCTCTCATGCCGCACTCAGAAGACAAGGGCTCGATCATGGGCGACGCAAATCAGCCGCGCTGGAAGTCCAGCAAGGTCAAGGACGGTATCGAGGAAATCCACATCAGGAAGTGGAATTACTTCATCGACTACATTCAGGAAGCCTTTTCGCCCGGGTCCGGCTGGGTCTATCGCGGGCACCGCAAGGACTACTACAAGCTCGAGTCGACCATCGACCGCAAGATCGTCGACAAATCGAAGACCACCCAGCTGCGCCAGGATCAGCTCAACCGCTTCAAGATGGCCATCCGCGGCAAGCGCGGGGCGAACCCGCCGCAGTACGACGAGCCGCTGGAGTGGTGGGCGCTCGGTCAGCACTTCGAGTTGCTGACGCCGCTGGTCGACTGGACCCATTCGCCCTATACCGCGGCGTTCTTTGCCTTCGCCAATACCGGTAAGGACGACACCCGCAAGCGGGTGATCATTGCGCTGAACAAGAGCGAAGTGGAAGGTCGTCCCGAGCTGGCCAGGATGGTGCGCTTCTACACGCCGTTCTCCGACGAGAATGCGCGGGTGCTCGGCCAGAACGGGCTGTTCTCCTATTCGGACTCCGGGGAGGAGCTGGAGGCGGTGATCGCCCACGAGTTTGCCGGCTCGAACGCTGCCATCATCAAGAAGATCCACCTGCCCAACGCCGAGCGGATCAGCGTGTTGCGCGGCCTCGAGCAGATGAACATCAACCACCTGACGCTGTTCCCCGACCTCAGTGGGGCGAGCAACTATGCCAACATGCAGTTCGAGCTTTACTCCAACTAGCCCCGTGGCGGGCCGGCGCGGCCTTGCCGCACGGCGGTAAGCGGGGCGCAGGATGGCAGGGCGGCTTGCGCTGCCGAGGATGGGGAGACGAGATGCACGGCAAATGGACTGAGCTGAATCGACTGCTGCAGGCCCAGTGGCGCCAGCTGCTGACCATCAACCCCAGCGACCGGCCCTGGCAGATGCCCTTCGCCGCGGCGCTGGCCACCGGGCTACCGCTGCTGGTCGGCGCCTGGTTCGACCGCCTGGACTACGGGCTGGTCTCCTCGCTCGGCGGGCTGGTGTTCCTCTACCTGCCCGGCACGCCGCTGTATCACCGCATGGTGACGCTGATGGCCTGCTCCTTCGCGATGATCGCCTGCTACACGCTGGGGGTGATGAGCCACTTCTTCCCGCTGCTGATGATGCCGGCGCTGGTGTTCGTCAGCATCCTGGTTAGCATGGTCTGCCGTTTCTACGGTCTGGGGATGCCCGGCAGTCTGTTCTTCATCATGGCCGCGTCGATCGGCGCCTATACCCCGCTGGACGTGTTGCAGGTGCCGCTGATGGTCGGGCTGATCTCCATGGGTAGCCTGCTGGCTTGCCTGATCGCCTTCTTCTACAGCCTCTACATCCTGCGCGTGCAGACACCCAAGCCGGTGCCGCCGCTGCCGGCGCCGACCTTCGACTTCGTGGTGTTCGACTCGGTGTGGATCGGCATCTTCGTCGGCGTTTCGCTGGCCGCCGCCCAGGCCCTGCAACTGGAGAAAGCCTACTGGGTGCCGGTCAGCTGCCTGGCGGTGATCCAGGGCGCGTCGCTGCAGGCGGTGTGGAACAAGCAGTTGCACCGCGTGCTGGGTACCGCCATCGGCCTGCTGGCGGCCTGGGGGTTCCTGTTGCTGCCGCTGGACAAGTGGAGCATCGCCCTGCTGATGATGCTGCTGTCCTTCGTGATCGAGGTCGCGGTGGTCAGGCACTACGCCTTCGCCGCCATCTTCATCACCCCGCTGACCATCCTGCTCGCCGAAGCTGCCACCCTGGGCCACGGCTCGGCCGGCGCGCTGATCGAGGCGCGCTTCTACGATACCGCGCTGGGCTGCTTGGTCGGCCTGATCGGAGGTATCTGCCTGCACAGCCCGCGCTTTCGCGCAGTGATGGGGCGGCAGATGCGCCGGCTGGTGCCGGCACGCTTCGGCGGCTAGGCGACGGGCTAGAGGAAGATGCCCAGCAGCTTGCTCGCCGCCCAGAGTCCATGCAGGCTCACGCACAGCCGCGCCAGCAGGGTCCAGAGCTTGCGTCCAGTGTTGTCCGCGCAGCGCCAGACCACCGGCAAGGAAAAGGCCACGAAGCCGAGGATCGGGGTCGCGATCAGCAGCACCAGAACCGTCTCGGTGCCGAGCCCGATCGCGCGCTTGAGAGCGATGGCGACATCCACAAACAGGGAGGTCCGCACACCGAAAGCCATCGCCAGCGAGAGTAGGAGCGAGCCCAGCACATAGACCAGCCAGAAGGCCTTCCACAGCGGCTGGCTGCCGTCCAGATAGCCGAGCAGTCCTTTCCTCGGGAGCGCTGCCGAGTCCAGTGCGCTGGCTGCGGGAGTGCGATAGGGTTCGTTGCTGATCATCGGGGCATCCTTGCCTGGCCTGGGAGTCATCGCGGCCGACACTATCCCATCGGCCGCCGCCCGGCCAGTCACCGCCTCACGCCAGGCGCCGCCCCAGGCGGTTGAGCCACAGCGAGGCGAGGATCACCGCGCCGCCGGCGGCCAGGCGCGGCAGGTCGGCGTCGCGGTTCCAGATCAGCAGGTTGACCAGCAGACCGGCCGGCACGTGCAGCTCGTTCAGCACCGCCAGGGTGCCAGCATTCACCCGCGTGCTGCCCTTGACCCACCAGAACATGCCCAGCGCGGTGGCGAACAAGCCCATCCACAGCAGCACGCCCCACTGCACTGCGGTGTGCGGCAGCTTGGCCGGGTTGCCGAACAGCAGGAACGAGGGCAGGGCGAGGACCAGCGCGCCGAGGAAAAAGTGGCCGAAGTAGCGCTGCAGCGGCTGCTCGACCGGATAGCGCGCCAGCAGCTGGCGGCACAGCACCTGGCCGGCGGCGAAGGTGGCGTTGGCCAGCTGCAGGAGCAGGAAGCCGAGCAGGTAGTCGCCCTCCAGCGGCTTGAAGCGGATGATCGCCCCGCCGCCCACCGCCACCACGGCGGCGAGCAGCGCCCAGGGGTTGAAGCGTCGCGCCAGGGCGTCGTCGAGCAGGGTCACGTAGATCGGCGTGAGCACGGTGAACAGCAGCACCTCGGGCACCGTCAGCACGCTGAAGCTGCGGTACAGGCACAGGTAGGTGACGCCGAACTGCAGCGCGCCGGCCAGCCAGAAGCCGGCCAGCAGCCGCCCCGGCAGGCCGCGCCAGACGGTGAACGGCAGGAACACCAGGGCGGCGATCACCACCCGCGCCAGCACGGCGAAGTCGCTGTCCACCTGGCCGGCCAGGTACTCGCCGATCAGGCTGAAGGAGAAGGCCCACAGCAGGGTGACGATCAACAGGTAGGGCATGGACTGCGCGCCTTGCGACGAAACGGGCGCGGATCATAGGCCGCGGTGGCAGGGAGCGTCGAGCCGGGCGTCGTCGCCGCACCCAGGTGGCGGCGACGATGCTGCCGGCCGGTTCAGGCGGCTGAACCGTGGCCGTTGCTGTCCGCCTGGGCGGCCTCGGCCGGCGCGAACTTGGAGAGGATGTGCGCCTGCATGCCGCGCGCCAGCTCCTCCTCGTCGAAGAACACCGTGCCGAGGTTGTCGCTGCGGAAGATCTCCACCGCCGCGGCGCTGTGGGTGCGGATCGCCACCTCGATGGCCGGGTTCAGCGTGCGGGCGATTTCCACCATGCGCTGCACATGCAGCGGGTCGGGGGTGGCGATCACCAGCATGGCGGCGGTGGCGATGTGCGCCTGGATCAGGGTCGCCGGGTCGATGGAGTCGCCACTCACCGCGGCGATGCCCTCGTGGCGCAACTGCTCGACGCGCTCGCGGTTCTGCTCGACCACCACGAAGGGAATCTGCCGCTCGGCCAGCGCACCGCTGATGCGCCGGCCGACGCGGCCGTAGCCGACCACCACCACCTGGCCGGCCAGGTAGTGCTGCGCGGTGCTGGTCGGCAGCACCGCCAGCGGGTCCTCGCGGTGCTCGAGGTGGCGGGCGACGGACGAACGACGCAGCGCCAGCTCCTTCAGCGGCTTCACCGCAGCGAACACGAAGGGGTTGAGGGCGATGGAGATCAGCGCGCCGGCCAGCACCAGACTGAGGCCTTCCTGCGGCAGCAGGCCGAGCGACAGGCCGAGGCCGGCGAGGATGAAGGAGAACTCGCCGATCTGCGCCAGGCTGGCGCCGACGGTCAGCGCGGTGTTCAGCGGGTAGCGGAACAGCAGCACCAGCGCCATCGCCGCCAGGGTCTTGCCGACCACGATGATGGCGACCACCGCCAGCACGTGCAGCGGCTCCTCGACCAGCACCTTGGGCTCGAACAGCATGCCGACCGAGACGAAGAACAGCACGGCGAAGGCGTCGCGCAGCGGCAGCGACTCCTCGGCGGCGCGGTGGCTGAGGTCGGACTCGCGCATCACCATGCCGGCGAAGAACGCGCCGAGGGCGAAGGACACGCTGAACAGCGCCGCGGCGCCGTAGGCGATGCCGATGGCCACGGCGATCACCGCCAGGGTGAACAGCTCGCGCGAGCCGGTGCGCGCCACTTGCAGCAGCAGCCAGGGCAGCACGCGGCGCCCGGCCACCAGCATCAGCGCGATGAAGGCGCCGACCTGCAGCAGGGTCTGGCCGATGGTCAGCCACAGCGGCCCGCTGGTCTGGTCGGCGGACGGCGTATCGCCGAGCACGCCGGCCAGCGGCGGCAGCAGGACCAGCAGCAGCACGGTGGCCAGATCCTCGACCACCAGCCAGCCGACGGCGATGCGCCCGTTCATCGAATCGAGGATGCCGCGTGCCTCCAGCGCCTTGAGCAGCACCACGGTGCTGGCGCAGGACAGCGACAGGCCGAAGACGAGGGCGGCACCCGTGCTCCAGCCCCACCAGGTGGCGACCCCCATGCCCAGCAGGGTGGCCACGGTCATCTGCACCACGGCGCCGGGCAGGGCGATCTTCTTCACCGCCAGCAGGTCGTCGAGGGAGAAGTGCAGACCGACGCCGAACATCAGCAGCATCACGCCGATCTCCGACAGCTGGGCGGCCAGCTCGACGTCGGCGACGAAGCCCGGCGTGGCCGGGCCGATGAGGATGCCGGCGAACAGGTAGCCCACCAGCGCCGGCAGTTTCAGCTTCTCGGCGAGGAAGCCGAAGATCAGCGCCAGGCCGAAGCCTCCGGCCAGGGTGGTGATCAGGGGTATGTTGTGTTCCATCCGCGCTCCTTCGACGCTGTGGCCTCCCGGCCAGAATTGAATGTCGGCAGGGTTACAGGATCGCGGCAGGATGGCCGAGGGTCGAGCGGAAATTGCCGGAAATTGGTACAGGATGTTAGGCGGGCGGAGGCTGTATGCAGAATGGTGGCCCCGCGCCGGGCAAGGGCTGCGGGCGGGGCGGCGGTGTTGCGGGCGGGGGCGTTTGTCGGCTTGGCGACAGGGCGCTCAGGCGCCTTCCAGCCAGACCTCGTCGATCCACTGCCACACCGAGTCCCACTGCTGGTCCTCGTTGATCTCGCCGTCTTCCCACAGCAGCACCTGGCCCTCCGGGTCGACCGCGTAGTAGCGCCCGCGGTCCTCGCACAGCGGCACCAGGTAGCGCGGCAGGCCTTCGTGCCAGGCGCGGGCGGTCACGTCGGGCAGGTAGGTGTGCGAGTGCGGGTCGCTGGCGGTCACCGGCTCCAGGTGGCCGTAGACTACGTCGCTGGCCTTGAGCAGGTACTCGCGCAGCTCGAAGGGCAGGTGGATGAGGATCTGCTCCTGGATCTCCACCAGCGTGTCCTCGTCCGGCAGCTCCAGCGGTACCGGCACCGGCTCGTTCAGCTCGCGCAGTCGGTCGATCACTTCTTCCACGGCAACAGCCCTCTTGTTGGAATCGGGGGAATGGCAAATTGGGGTGCTTTATAGCGCAACGGCGGGCCGCTCGCGACCGGCCGAAACGACAAGACCCGGGCGAGGCCCGGGTCTTGTCTGCACTGCGCTGCGGATCAGCCGTTCTGGCGGATGCCGGCGATCAGCCAGGGCTGGTTGTCGCCGTCGGCACGCTCCATGCGCCAGCTTTCGCTGAAGGCTTCGCCCTGGTCGAAACGCGAGCTCTTGGATATGCCGGCGAAGGTCAGGGTGGCGATGGTCTTGCCGCCCTGCGGTTCGATGCCGTCCAGCTGCACCTGCAGGTTGTCGACGTAGGTGGACTGGAAGCCGTCGCCCAGGCTGGCGCGCTCCTGCTTGAGGAACTCGAGCATCTGCGGGGTGACGAACTCGGCGATCTTGTCCATCTCCGCGGCGTCCCAGTGCTGCTGCAGGTTCATGAAGTGCTCGCGGGCGATGCCGACGAAGCGCTGCTCGTCGAACCAGGCCGGGGCCTGGAAGGTGCGCGCCGGCTGCGCGGCGCCGCCACCGAACACGGTGTTGGCGGCCGGCGCGTACTGCGGCTGGGCCGGTGCCTGGTAGGCCTGGGCGTTGCCCATGCCGGCGTAGGCCGGGGTGGCGCCCTGGGCCTGCAGCTTGCGGCGGGCGAAGGCGCGGAAGGCCATGAAGGCGAGCAGGACCAGGCCGCCGATCATCAGGAAGTCGAGCAGCTGGAAGCCTTCGAAGCCGTCACCCATGAACATCGAGGCGAGCAGGCCACCGGCGGCGATGCCGGCCAGCGGGCCGAGCCAGCGCGAGGCGCCGCTGGGCTTGGCCATGGCACCGGCGGCAGCGCCGGCGGTCGGTGCGCTGGGCACCGGGGCGGCCTGCTGGGTCTGGCGCTGCTGGGTCTGGTGCGTCGGGGTGGAGCCGAACGACTTGCCGCCGCCGAAGCGCTTGGCGGCGAAGGCGTCGATGCTGAGAGTCAGGCTGAGGCACAGGGCCATGGCCAGGCTGAGAAAACGTTGCATGGGAGAGTGCTCTCGATGAAGGTTCACGCGCGCCATCTTTGCCCAGTGGCGGGCAGGCGGCCAGTTGCAGATTGTATCGGACTGTTGCGCGAGGCGGGCGCGGCCGGGCTCAGCGTGCGTTGTACAGCTCCTTCTCGGCGACCTTGCTCATCTCGCCGGCCTGCTCGCGGAAGGCCTGCAGCGAGGCGCGGATGCGGCCGTTCAGCGCGTTCTGGCGGGCCAGCTGCTCGAGGACCTGCTCGGATTCGTGGTGCAGGGCCGCCAGCACCTGGTCGGGAAAGCGCTTGAGCACCACGCCCTGGCGGCGCAGCTCGGCCAGGGCGTGGGCGTTGTTGTAGGCGTATTCGTCGAGCATCAGCTGGGTCGAGCCGCGCGCGGCCTCCTCGACGATGGCCTTGAGGTCGGCCGGCAGCGCGTCCCACGCCTTACGGTTGATCAGCAGCTCGATGGCCGCCTGCGGCGCCTGCCAGCCGGGGTAGTAGTAGAAGCGCGCGAACTGGTGCAGGCCAGCGGCCAGGTCGTTGTAGGGGCCGCCGCCGTCGGTGGCGTCGATGGTGCCGTTGTACAGGGCGACCGGCACCTCGCTCTCGTCCAGGTTGACGGTGGTCGCGGCGAAGCGCTTGAGCACCTCGCCGCCGAGCCCCGGCATGCGCACCCGCAGGCCTTCGAAGTCCTGCAGGCTGTTGATCTCCTTGTTGAACCAGCCGCCCATGCGCATGCCGGTGTTGCCCACCAGCAGCGGCTTGATGCCGAACGGGGCGTAGGCCTCCTCCCACAGCGCCATGCCGCCGCCGTGCTGCAGCCAGGCGTGCATCTCCGTCGCGGACAGGCCGAAGGGGATGGCGGTGAAGAACGGCGCGGCGGCCGTCTTGCCCGACCAGAAGTAGGCGGCGCTGTGGCCGAGTTCGGCGCTGCCGCGCGACACCACGTCGAACACGCCCTGCGCCGGCACCCGCTCGCCGGCGGCCGAGACTTCGATGCTCAGCCGGCCGCCGCTCATGGCCTCGACCCGCTGGGCGAAGCTTACGGCGCCGCTGCCCAGGCCCGGATGGTCCTGCGGCCAGGCGGTGAGCATCGTCCAGGTGAAGCGCGGCTGCGGCGCGGGAGCCGGTTGGGCGGCGTCCTGCGGCGCGGCTGGCTCCGGCCGGCAGCCGGCCAGCCCCAAGGCGGCGAGCAGGGTGGTGGCAGCAGCGAACACTTGGCGACGATGCATCGACTGCTCTCCCTATCGCGCTGGGGCCGCAGGCGGCCGCGAGGGTGGTTCGGGCCGCGGTTGGCGCGCTACAGCGCTTCCAGCTTGGCGTAGGACAGCATCAGCCACTTGGTGCCTTCGCTGGCGAAGTTCACCTGCACCCGCGCCTGGGCGCCGGAGCCTTCGTAGTTGAGGATCACCCCTTCGCCAAACAGGCTGTGGCGAACCTGCTGGCCGAGGGCAAAGGCGGTTTCCGGCACGCTGGCGCCGGCGAACGGGCTGGCCACGCTGCGATTGCCGGTATACGGCCGGCTGACCGCGTTGGCCAGGCGCACCTCGTGGATCAGCCCCGGCGGGATCTCGCGGACGAAGCGCGACACCTTGTTGTAGGTCTCGCTGCCGTACAGGCGGCGGGTCTCGGCATAGGTCAGCACCAGGCGCTGCATGGCGCGGGTCAGGCCGACGTAGGCGAGGCGGCGCTCTTCCTCGAGGCGGCCGGGCTCCTCCATGCTCATCTTGTGGGGGAACAGGCCTTCCTCCATGCCGACCAGGAACACCAGCGGGAACTCCAGGCCCTTGGCGCTGTGCAGGGTCATCAGCTGCACGCTGTCCTCGTCGACGTCGGCCTGGGTGTCGCCGGCCTCCAGGGCGGCGTGGTCGATGAACGCGGCCAGCGGCGACAGCTCTTCCTCGGTGGTCTCGAACGCACGCGCGGCGCTGACCAGTTCCTCGAGGTTGTCGATGCGGGTCTGGCCCTTCTCGCCCTTTTCGGCGAGGTGGAAGGGAATCAGCCCGGACTGCTCGATCACCGTCTGGGTCTGCAGGTGCAGCGGCATGGCCTCGACGCGCAGGGCGAGGCTGTCGATCAGCTCGACGAAGGCGTTCAGCGCACTGGCGGCGCGGCCCGGCACCAGCTTGTTGCCGACCGCCTGGTGCAGCGCGCGCCACAGCGACAGGCTCTCGCTGCGGGCAATCTCGCGCAGCGTCTCCACGGTCTTCTCGCCGATGCCGCGCGGCGGCAGGTTGAGCACCCGCTCCAGCGCCGCGTCGTCCTCGCGCTCGCGCACCAGGCGCAGGTAGGCCATGGCGTTCTTGATCTCGGCGCGCTCGAAGAAGCGCTGGCCGCCGTAGATGCGGTAGGGCACCTTCTCGCGCAGCAGCGCCTCTTCCAGCACCCGCGACTGGGCGTTGGAGCGGTAGAGGATGGCGATCTCGCTGCGCTTGAGGCCGTCCTTGCGCACCGCATCCATGATGCTCTCGACCACGTAGCGCGCCTCGTCGTACTCGTTGAAGGCGGCGTACAGCGCCAGCGGATCGCCCTCGTGGCCCTCGGTCCACAGCTCCTTGCCCAGGCGCCCCTGGTTGTGGGCGATCAGCGCGTTGGCGGCCTTGAGGATGCGCGCGGTGGAGCGGTAGTTCTGCTCCAGGCGGATGGTCTGGGCGTCGGCGAAGTCGCGGCCGAACTGCTGGATGTTCTCGATCCGCGCGCCGCGCCAGCCGTAGATCGACTGGTCGTCGTCGCCGACCACCATCAGGCTGGCGCCGCCCTGGCCGAGCAGGCGCAGCCAGGCGTACTGCACGGCGTTGGTGTCCTGGAACTCGTCGACCAGGATGTGGCGGAAGCGCCGCTGGTAGTGCTCGAGCAGGCCGGGGTGGTCGCGCCACAGGTCCAGCGCGCGCAGCAGCAGCTCGGCGAAGTCGATCGCGCCGGCGCGCTTGCAGGCGGCCTCGTAGGCGCTGTAGATCTGCAGCATGGTGGCCAGGTAGTGGTCGCCGGCCGGCTGGATGTGCTGCGGGCGCAGGCCCTCGTCCTTCTGGCCGTTGATGAACCACTGCGCCTGGCGCGCCGGCCACTTGTTGTCGTCGAGGCCCAGCTCGCGGATCACCCGCTTGACCAGGCGCTGCTGGTCGTCGGAGTCGAGGATCTGGAAGTTCTCGGCGAGGCCGGCCTCCTGCCAGTGGGCGCGCAGCAGGCGGTGGGCGAGGCCGTGGAAGGTGCCCACCCACATGCCGGCCGGGCTGATGCCGAGCAGCTGCTCGATGCGCACGCGCATCTCGGCGGCGGCCTTGTTGGTGAAGGTCACCGAGAGGATCGAGTGGGCGCCGGCGCCCTCGACCTCGATCAGCCAGGCGATGCGATGCACCAGCACGCGGGTCTTGCCCGAGCCGGCGCCGGCCAGCACCAGCTGGCGGCCGAGCGGAGCGGCGACGGCCTGGCGTTGGGCATCGTTGAGAGTACTAAGCAGAAAGGATAGGTCTTCGCGCATCGCGGCATTCTAGCGGTCCGCGCCAAGACGCGGCAAACTCCGTGCGGCCGGGAGTACCGGCCCCGTATTAGTGCAGGGAGGCGACCACAGCATGTCTGGGACGACCATCAAAAAAGAACAACAAAAAAAGCAGCACACATGACCTTTCTGTTTTCGTCGGATGTCGCGCCGCCGGTGATCGAGCCGGATGCGGTGCGCCAGCACTATGCCGCGCAGATCGAGGCGGCGGTGACCCGCCAGCTGTACCGCGGCTCGCGCCTGCCCACCCTGCTGATGCTGCTGGGCAGCCTGAGCTGCGGCGGCCTGCTCTGGGGCGAGCGGGACCACGGCCTGCTGGCGGGCTTGCTGGCCTGGCTGAGCCTGCTGACCGGCCTGCGTCTGTGGCAGTGCGCGGCCTTCCTGCGGGCTCCGGCCGAGCGCCAGGCGGCGCCGATCTGGCGGCAGACCTTCCTGCTCGGCGCTGCCGCCTCGGGCATCACCCTGGCGCTGGTCGGCGTGCTGTTCGTCCCGCTGGCCGCACCGCTGCTGCAGGCGCTGATCTGCGGCCTGCTGGTGGCGGCGATCATCTCCGCCAGCGTGGTCTATGCCGCCAGCCTGCGCGCCTTTTTCGCCTTCGCCGTGCCCGGCCTGCTGCCGTTCAGCCTGTACCTGCTCGGTCACGACGCCGCCGCGCTGCAGGGCTGGGGCGTGTTCGGCCTGATCCTGCTGGCGGCGTTGCTGGTCAGCGCCTGGCAGATCAATCGCGGGGTGCGCAGCAACCTGCTGCAGCGGTTCCAGAACCAGTCGCTGCAGGATTTCCAGGAGCAGGCCCGGCGCGCCGCGGTCCGGCTGAACCGCGAGCTGGCCAGCGAGGTGCACCAGCGCCAGGCGGTCGAGGCGGAGCTGCGCGCCGCGCAGCGCGCCCTGGAGCAGCGGGTCAGCGAGGGCAGCCAGGCGCTCAGCGCCAGCGAGCGGGCGCGCCGGGAGGAAGAGGCGCAGCGCCTGTACCTGACCCATTACGATGCCCTGACCGGGCTGGCCAACCGCGGCCTGCTGCTCGAGCGCCTCGATGCCGTCGCCCGGCGCCGCGGCGCGCCGGGTCAGGAGCTGGCCATGCTGCACCTCGACCTGGACCGCTTCAACCGGGTCGGTGCCAGCCTCGGTCAGCACCTGGCCGACGCCATCCTCGTCGAGCTGGCGCAACGCCTGGTCCGCAGCGTGCCGCAGGCCGACACCATCGCGCGGATCGCGGTGGACGAGTTCGTCATCCTGCTCGACAGCAGTACCGGCGCCGACGAGCTGGAGTCTCTGGCGCGGCGCCTGCTGGCCGAGCTGCGCCAAGGGGTGACGGTCGACGGCCACGAAGTGGTGGTCAGCGCCTCGCTGGGCATCGCCCGGCTGTCCGCCGCTGCCGACGCCACCGCGCTGTTCGGCCAGGCGAGCGTCGCCATGCGCCACGCCAAGCAGCTGGGTGGCAACAACGTGCAGTTCTATCGCGACAGCCTGCAGGCCAGCAGCCGCGAACGCCTGCTGCTCGAGGCCCAGCTGGACAAGGCGCTCGACAAGGGCCAGCTGGAGGTGTTCTACCAGCCCAAGCTGACCCTCAGCTCGGATCGCCTGCTGGGTGTCGAGGCGCTGGTGCGCTGGCGCCACCCGCAGTTCGGCCTGGTGTCGCCGGCCAGCTT
Source organism: Geopseudomonas aromaticivorans (assembly GCF_019097855.1). Lineage (GTDB taxonomy): Bacteria > Pseudomonadota > Gammaproteobacteria > Pseudomonadales > Pseudomonadaceae > Geopseudomonas > Geopseudomonas aromaticivorans. The sequence continues at coordinate 30,121 of NZ_JAHRGL010000022.1, read as the reverse complement.
CATCGGCCTGGCCGAGGAAACCGGGCAGATCCGTGGCATCGGCGAGTTCGTCCTGCGCCAGGCCTGCGCCCAGGCACACGCCTGGCAGTCGGGCGGGCTGGCCGAGGTGCGCGTCTCGGTGAACATCGCCATGCAGCAGCTGCGCCAGGGCGACTTCGTCGCCCAGGTTGCCGCGGTACTGGCCGAGACCGGCCTGCCGGCCGCGCTGCTGGAGCTGGAGCTGACCGAGAGCCAGCTGTCGGACAACGTCGAGGATGTGGCGGAGGTGTTCCGCCAGCTGCGCGGGCTGGGCGTACGCCTGGCGATCGATGACTTCGGCACCGGCTATTCCTCGCTCGGCTACCTCAAGCACCTGCCGGTGGATGTGGTGAAGATCGACCAGACCTTCATCCGCGAGCTGGGCAGCAGCGAGACGGGCGGCGATGCGGCGATCACCCGGGCGATCATCGTCATGGCCCACAGTCTGGGGCTGGAGGTGGTGGCCGAGGGCGTCGAGGAGGTGGCGCAGCTGGACTTCCTGCGCGCCCACGGCTGCGACGAGATCCAGGGCTACCTGTTCAGCCGGCCGGTGGAGGCGCAGGCGATGACCGAGCTGTTGCGCGCGCGGGCGGCCTGAGGGCGGGGTTTGCGCCTGGATCTCAGGCTGTAAGGTGGGCAACTCGCGTAGCGATTGCCCACCACCAGGTGTCTGGCCGTGGCGCGGAGGGCAGGTAGAAAACCGCTGCGCGGGTTTTCTACCCTACGGCTCCACAGGTGCGCCAGGTTGCGGTGACAACGCCCTCAGCCGCGGGTGCTGCTGCCGTCCAAGTGGCGCATCAGCAGCGCCAGGTTGAGGTCGACCTCGGCCGGCACCGGCAGGTAGACGATGTGGCCGTCGCCCGGCGCCACCTCGGTGGCCTCGCCCTTCTTGTTGAGCAGCTGCTCGAGGCGGAAGTTGAGGTTGCCCTGCGGGGTCATCAGCTCGAGCAGGTCGCCGACCTGGAAGCGGTTCTTCACCGCCACCTCGGCCAGGCCGTCCTTGCGCACGCCGGTGAACTCGCCGACGAACTGCTGGCGCTCGGACAGCGAGTAGCCGTGCTGGTAGTTCTGGTACTCGTCATGGACGTGGCGGCGCAGGAAGCCCTCGGTGTAGCCGCGGTGGGCCAGCGATTCGAGGGTGTCCATCAGCGACATGTCGAACGGCCGCCCGGCCACCGCGTCGTCGATCGCCTTGCGGTACACCTGCGCGGTGCGCGCCACGTAGTAGTGGCTCTTGGTGCGGCCCTCGATCTTCAGCGAGTGCACGCCCATCTTGGTCAGGCGCTCGACGTGCTGCACGGCGCGCAGGTCCTTGGAGTTCATGATGTAGGTGCCGTGCTCGTCCTCGAACGCCTCCATGTACTCGCCGGGACGGTTGCTCTCTTCCAGCAGCATCACCTGGTCGGTGGGCGCGCCGGCACCCAGAGTCGGCTCCACCGCCGCATTGGGGTCGATCTGCATCACCGGGATCGGCTCGTGGACGTGGACCACGTTGCCCAGCTCGTCCTCCTTGCCCTCGTGCACCTTGTACTCCCAGCGGCAGGCGTTGGTGCAGGAGCCCTGGTTGGGGTCGCGCTTGTTGAGGTAGCCGGACAGCAGGCAGCGCCCGGAGTAGGCCATGCACAGCGCGCCGTGGACAAACACCTCCAGCTCGATGCTCGGCACCTGCTCGCGGATCTCGCCGATCTCCTCCAGCGACAGTTCGCGGGAGAGGATGATGCGGCTGACGCCGATGCGCCGCCAGAACTCCACCGACGCCCAGTTCACCGCGTTGGCCTGCACCGACAGGTGGATGACCTGCTGCGGGAAGTGGTCGCGCACCAGCATGATCAGCCCCGGGTCGGACATGATCAGCGCATCCGGGCCCATAGCCACCACCGGCTCGAGATCCTTGATGAAGGTCTTCAGCTTGGCGTTGTGCGGCGCGATGTTGACCACCACGTAGAACTTCTTGCCCTGCGCATGGGCTTCGTCGATGCCCAGCTTGAGGTTGGCGTGGTCGAACTCGTTGTTGCGCACCCGCAGGCTGTAGCGCGGCTGCCCGGCGTACACCGCGTCGGCGCCGTAGGCGAAGGCATAGCGCATGCTTTTCAGCGTGCCGGCGGGAGAGAGCAGTTCGGGACGGAAGGCGGTGGTCATGGCGCGGCGACTCGCAAGGCGTACACAAAGCGCGGGATTTTACTGCGCTTTGCCGAGGAATGCGCGACTGCTGGCCGGGTGGCATGGCGCCGCGCCAGCCTTGCCTTGGCGCAGTCCGGCGCATAGAGTCCCGCCCCCTTGATCGCCTACAGGGAACGCGTGGATGAGCAACTCGGCTGCAAAGAAGCTGCTGGCACTGGTTTCGCTGCTGGTTTCGGCCCTGCTCGCCATCGTCTTCAGCGATATCCGCCCCCCCGCCACCTTCCAGGAGGCCAAGCAGCTCGCCTGGGAAGTCCATGCCGACAACCCGCGCACCTTCTACTGCGGCTGCCGCTACCAGGGCAATCGGGTCGATCTGGCCAGCTGCGGCTATCAACCGCGCAAGAACCGCCAGCGCGCCAGCCGGGTCGAGTGGGAGCATGTGGTGCCGGCCTGGGTGATCGGCCACCAGCGCCAGTGCTGGAAGCAGGGCGGGCGCGACAATTGCAGCGCCAACGACCCGCTGTTCGCCCGCGCCGAGGCCGACCTGCACAACCTGATGCCGGCGATCGGCGAGGTCAACGGCGACCGCAGCAACTATGCGTTCGCCATGCTCAACGCCAAGCCCCACCAGTACGGCCAGTGCCAGGTGGTGGTCGACTTCGCGGCGCGCAAGGTCATGCCGCGCGAGGAGATCCGCGGCGTCATCGCGCGCACCTACCTGTACATGCACGAGCGCTACCAGCTGCGCATGTCCCGGCAGGACCAGCAGCTGTATGGCGCCTGGGATCGCATGTACCCGGTCACCGAGCAGGAGCGCCGGCGCAACCAGGCCATCGCCTGCCAGATGGGCTGGGGCAATCCGCACGTCGGCGCGGTCGACCTGCGGCAGTGCGGTATCGGCAGCCAGTTGCGCGGGGCGGTCACCGCTGCCCTGGGCAGGGCCAAGGGCCTGCCGCTGGAGCAGATGGGCGAGGTCGTGCTGGGGCTGTTCAGGCGCTGAGCCGCTGCTCGATCACTCGCGTGGCAAGGGCTTCGCTGCGCAGAAACGGCGGGTGACGGGTCAGGAGTTACAGGCGGTGACGAGCGGGGCGGATGGCCACGGCCATCCAGAGTCTCCCCGCCGGGCGGCGGGGAGTCGGGAAGACGGGCCGTCAGGCGGCGTCGGTTTCCTTGAGGATCACATAGAGCTGGTCTTTCAGATTCAGCTTCTCCTTCTTCAGGTTCTCGATTTCCTCATCGGTGGCCAGCTCGATGCGGGCCTCCAGGTTCTTGATGCGCTGGTCCAGCTCGTTGTGCTCGTCGAACAGGCGGGTGAAATGCGTGTTCTCGGTTTTCAGGCGGGAAATCAGGTCGCGGTATTCGGGAAACATGGATAACTCCTGGTCATGGGGACTGCAATGTGGCGGACCGCACGTTCGCGGCGGCACCGGGAAAACAGTGACTTGCGTCTTGATTTCAGTCTGGCACCGCGCGGCTCGGGGCAGTATTGACCGGGGTCATGTCGCCCTCATGAAGCGGCGCGCCGCCCCTCCAGCCAGCCGCATGGCCAGGCTCAGAGCTCGGGCCAGCCCACACCTGACGGCCAGCTGTCCCGCGCCTGCCCGGCAAACGGCAGCCAGTCGGCCGGATGGCCCAGCGGCGGCTGGCCGTTGGCGGCGAACACCGCGCTCCAGCGCTCCTCGCCGCAGGCCACGTAGAACACTTCGGTCAGGTTCTGATACTCGCGCTGCGCGGAATCACCGATGGCCAGGTGGCCCTGCTCGCTGCGCCGCACGTCGTGGGCCGCCTCCCGCAGCTCCCCGGCCAGGTCCACGCAGCGGGTGAAGTCGCGGTCGTCCATGCCGACCCAGGGCGACTCGCGGAGCTGCCACCACGCCACGCCCTTGATCGCCAGGGCGGCCAGGAACAGCGTCAGCACGCAGGCCAGCAGCATCCCGGCGACCGCCAGCATCGCGCCGACCTGCAGCAGCATGAGCTGGTCGCGCTGGTGCAGCTTGGACAGGTCGCCGAGCCAGGCGAAGGGGGATTTCGGGGGGTGGGCAGGCATCGGCTTCGTCCTTGATGCTGGTTCTGGCGGGCTATGGCGAAACGGAGATTGGTCACCCACCTTCCCGAACGCCTGTTTCGACTGTCTAGCAAATACTGCAAGGTTTTCAATAAGTTCAGAAAGGTGAGCTTGTGGCCAAAGCGGACACCCCTGCTCTTACCCGCTTCCTAGCCTGATGAAATACGCGATTACACCAAACGGCAGAAACAACCAAAGAGTCGTCGCAGTCAATCCGAAGGCAACTTCGACCCAGTACCCCAGCTCTTCTTTTTTTGTCCTTGGGTAAAGTTCCATATCCGCCACATCCCGATAAGTCAGGCCAGGGGAGTAACCCTGAGGGATGTATTTTGTCAGCGAACTCCTCATCAGAAATATAACTATCAGGATGGATAGATTCGCCATTGCCCAGCCGCTGAGCGAGGAAAAATCATGAAAAACGCGCGTCACGCCCGGGACACTGTCAATGACTGTGCGCCAGGGCCTCGAAATCGTCGGCAGAAGCACAACAATGAGCCCGACAAGTGCAAAGAAAGCTTGCAATCGAGATGACCATTTGGCGAGCAACATCGCGGCCGCTTCGTGTGATTTACGACGGGAAAGCACCGCCGGATCGGCCGGAATAGTCGGCTCCGGTATTCCATGGAATTTTCTTAACTGCTCCTTGCTCAGCGCCATAAAGTCTGCCTTATCAAACTCATGCATCCGACTTGCTGCCCGATATGCCGACCACTTCGCGCTCGGACTCTCAAAGTTGTTTCTCACGTCCACCCATAGCGCAACAGATGAAAGAAGATCGGCGCCGCGAAACACACCGAATCCAGCCGATCCAGCATGCCGCCGTGGCCCTCGATCATGTGCCCCCAGTCCTTCACGCCGCGGTCGCGCTTGATGGCGGACATCACCAGGCCGCCGAAGAAGCCGAGCAGGGTGACCACCAAGGCGATCAGCGCGGCCTGCCAGACGCTGAACGGGGTGATCCAGAACAGGCTGGCGCCGACCAGGGTGGCCAGCGCCACGCCGCCGGCGAAGCCTTCCACGGTCTTCGACGGCGACAGCTGCGGGGCGATCTTGCGCTTGCCCAGCAGCTTGCCGCAGACGTACTGCAGCACGTCGCTGATCTGCACCACCAGCACCAGCCAGGCGATCAGCAGCAGGTTGCGCCCCTCAAAGCCGGGGATGTCTAGGGTCAGCAGCGCCGGCACGTGGGAGATGCAGAACACCGCGATCATCATCCCCCACTGCACCTTGGCCGCCCGTTCGAGGAAGCCGGTGGTGTCGCCACTCAGCGAGGCGAGGATCGGCAGCAGCAGGAACACATAGACCGGGATGAAGATCGAGAACAGCCCGTACCAGTCGGAGGCGATCAGCAGGTACTGCACCGGCAGCACGCAGTAGAACGCGGCGACCAGCGCCGGGTAGTCGCCGCCGCGGGTCGGCGTCAGGGTGATGAATTCGCGCAGGGCGAAGAAGGAGATGGCGGCGAACAGCCCGATCACCGCGCCGTGGCCGAGCCAGAAGGCGCCGCCGAGCACGCCGACCATCACCCACCAGGCGTTGATCCGCGCGTTGAGGTTGTCGATCACCGGGCTGGCGGCGCCGCGGCTGCGCCACTTGAGGATGCCGCCGATCAGCGAGGCCAGCGCCAGCAGGGCGCCGATGCCGGCGAACAGGAAAAGGGTGTCACGGTCCATGTCAGTCGGCCTCCGCCGCCAGTTCGAGCAGGGCGTCGCGGGCGCGGGCGAGGAAGGCTTCCTTGCTCTCGCCGGCGTCGAGGGTCAGCGGCGTGCCGAAGCTCACCGTGCACAGCAGCGGTAGCGGCAGCACGCGGCCCTTGGGCATCACCCGGTTGAGGTTGGCGATCCACACCGGCACCAGCTCGACCTGCGGACAGGCCTGGGCCAGACGATAGATCCCGCTCTTGAACGGCAGCAGGCCGTCGGCGAGGTTGCGGGTGCCCTCGGGGAACAGGATCAGCGAGTCGCCGCCATGCAGGGCATCGAGCAGCGGCTGCAGCGGGTTGGCGGCGGAGCTGCGCTCGCGGTCGACCAGCACGCCGTGGAACACCTGATGGATGAGGAAGCGCCGCACGGCGTCGCGCTGCCAGTAGTCGGCGCCGGCCACCGGGCGGGTGCGCGGGCGCAGCGCCGGCGGCAGCGACGACCAGAGCAGCACGAAGTCGGCGTGGCTGCTGTGGTTGGCGAAGTAGATGCGCTGCTTCTTGTCCGGCGCACAGCCACGCCACAGGCTGCGCGCGCCGGTGAGCAGGCGGGCGAAGCCGATGATCAACCGGGCCAGCAGGCGCTGTGCCAGGCTGCCGTTGGGTCGCGGCGGCGGCGCGGCTGGCGGCAGGTCTTCTCCGCAGGGCGGGATCGCGGTGTCGTTCATCGTCGTGCTCCTTGCTGCGATGTCAGGTTGCCGCTGGGTTGTGGCGGCGGTGTGTCAGGCCGGCGGTTGCTGGCGCGCCACCTCGGCGATGCCCTGGCGCACGCGGTTGGCCAGGGTCCAGACCAGCAGCGCGGCGATCAGCATCAGCAGGCCATCGAGCCAGGCCTCGGGCAGCAGCCCGGTGGCCACGCCGGCGCCGAGCAGGCCGAAGACGAAGGCGCGGTCGCTCTTGCCCATCGGGCCGTCGTAGCGGCGCGCGGCGCCGACCAGCGGGCCCATCACCCCGGCGTATTCGACGAATACCGCCAGCAGGGTCACCAGCACTACCCACAGCGTCGACACCTCCGGCAGCACGGCGAAGGGCAGCAGCAGCGCGCTGTCGGCGATCACGTCGCACAGCTCGTTGAGGTAGGCGCCGAGCACGGACTGCTGGGCGAACTCGCGGGCGAGCATGCCGTCGATGGCGTTGAGGGCCATGCGCAGCAGCATCCACAGCGGGATCAGGGCGAACAGCCAGAGGTGGCCGGCGAAGGCGGCGACCAGCGCGCCGAGCAGCACCGAGACGGCGGCGGCGGCGAGGGTCACCTGGTTGGCGGTGACGCCGCGCGCGTGCAGGCGCTGCACCAGCGGGCGCAGCAGGTTCTGGAAGCGGGGCTTGAGCTGGTAGATCGAGGGCATGGCGGGTTCCGTTGCCGTGGGCGTCCTTGAGAATGGGGCCACGATAGCCGGCCTTCCGGGGCGGCGTCCACGGGGCGTGGTCGCCGCCGGCGAGCTCAGGCGTGGTCGATCACCAGCACGTCGCCGCGGGCCTGGGTGAGGATGTGCTTGGTCACGCTGCCCAGCAGCAGCTCCTCGAGCATGCCCAGGCCGCGCTTGCCGATGACGATCAGCTCGCAGCCCTGCAGCTGCTCCTGGTCGAGAATGTGCACGCTGGCCTCGCCATGCACCACGATCTGCTGCACCGCCTCGTCCTGCAGGCCGGCAGCGGCGATCAGCTCGGCCATCTGTGCGGTCGCTTCGCGGCGGGCGTTGGCGTGCAGGCTGGCCAGCGCCTCCTCGTTGACGCCGGAGTGGCGCAGCAGGCCCTCGAACGGCACCTCGAAGGCATGCAGCAGGGTGATCTCGGCCCGCGGTGCCAGCTCCAGGGTCATGCGAATGGCCTTGAGCGAGCGTGGCGAGAAGTCGACCGGGATCAGCACCCGGCGATAGCCGTGGCGGGCGCCCCGGCGCACCACCAGCAGCGGGCGGCGAGTCTTGCGCAGGACGCGCTCGGTGGTCGAGCCGATCATCAGGTCGCGCACCAGGCTGGCGCCGTGCGCGCCGAGTACCAGCAGGTCGGCATCCAGTGCATCGGCGTGACTGGCGATGTCCGCCAGCACCGAGCCGGCACTCAGGTGGATGTCCGCCGAGGCGACATGCGGCGCGCACAGTTCGGCGGCGAGCGCGTGGACCTCGTCGCGCGCCTCGTCGAGCAGGCGCTGCTGCAGGTCGTCGGGCTGGTCCGCGAACAGCTGGCGCAGGGCATCCAGCGCACCGCTGCTGACCACATGCTGCAGGGTCAGGCGGGCGCCGGTGTGCTGGGCGATCGACGCGGCGCGGACCACGGCGTTGCGCGCCGGCCCGGAGAGGTCGGTGGCGGCGAGTACGGTGCGGATCGGGGTCATCGGGCGGTCTCCTTGTTGCCACGTAGCTGTGGCGACCATAGCACGGAGACGCGCCGGGGCGCGGCGAGCGGGGCAGGCTGCCGGGCGCGGGCGCCCGGCAGTGGGGTGCGGATCAGGCCGCGGCGATCACGTCGCCGTGGTTCTCCGGCTCGATCAGCGCGCGGTGCAGGGCGGCCACGGCGGCGGCGTAGTCCTCCTCGTTGACCACGCACTGCATCTCCACCTGGCGCAGCGACTGGTGGATGGCCTGCACGCTGATGTTGGCTTCGGCCAGGGCGGTCACGGTGCGGGCGAGGATGCCCTTGACCTTGAGGTTGGAGCCGATCGCCGAGACCACGGCGACGTTGTGCAGGGTCACCTCGGCGGCCGGGTAGTGCTCCTCGATCAGCTTGGCGGCGCGGTTGATCAGCTTGCGCGAGCCGGTGACGTAGTAGGTGATGCTGTTGGCGTCGGAGTCCTTGTTGACCACGTACAGCTTGAGCTGCTTGAGCAGCTTGCTGATCTCGATGTCGTAGCCGAGGTCGCCGAGCATTTCCTGGTCGAACACCGCGATGCCGATGACGTCCTTGCGACCGGCGATGATCTCCACGCAGGGCTTGGCGCTGCAGTAGTCCTGGCTGATCAGGGTGCCGCCGTGCTCGGGCTCGAAGGCGTTCTTGATGCGCAGCTGGATGCCGGCGCGGCGCAGGGTGCGCGCGGCGCGCGGGTGGATCGCTTCCATGCCGAGGTTGGACAGCTGGTCGGCGACGTCGTAGTTGGTGCGGCCGATGGTCACCACCTTGTCGACGCCGACCAGGTTGGGATCGGCGCTGCTGAGGTGGAATTCCTTGTGGATGATCGCCTCGTGGGCGTGGGTGGTGGCGGCGATCTGCGCGAAGGTGATCTCGCTGTAGCCGCGGTCGAAGGTGTTCATCAGGCCTTCGGCACAGTGCGCGTAGCCGGTGGCGATGACCAGCTCGTGGCTGAGGTCGATGCCCTCGAAGCTCTGGCGGATCATTTCCTCGAACGGCAGCGGCGCGTCCTGCTGCCAGCCGCTGAGGTCGACCAGACGAGCGTTGATGCCGCGCTGCTGGAGCGCCAGCACGCTGTTGAAGGCGCTGTGCGCCTCGCCCAGCGAGGCGAGCATCTCGCGCACCTTCATCAGGTTCTCGCTGAGCTGGAAGTGGCCGTAGGCGCACAGGCGCTGCAGGCTGTCCATGCAGTCGCGGGAGTCGTTGATGCGCTCGTTGACGAACTGGTCGGCGGTCGCCAGCTCGGCAGTGCCGGTGAACAGCTCGGCGTTCTTCTCCAGCATGCGCTGGCGCACGGTTTCCAGCGCGGCGCGCCAGGCTTCCTCGTTGTGCGCCTCGGCAAAGCGCTGGTAGACGCCCGGCTCGCCGGTCTTCTTGTGCTCGAGCAGCAGGTTGGTCATGCCGCTGTAGGCCGAGACGACGAAGACCCGCTGGTACAGGGCGTCGCCCTTGCGGGTGCCGATGAAGATGTTGTCGAGCAGTTCGTCGAAGCGGCTCATGGAGGTGCCGCCGATCTTTTCTACGGTATGCATGGGCTTTCAGTACTGGCGTCGTGGGCGAGACGGCTGCGGACCGGCGCAACGCTCGCGGGAATGAATAAGGATTGTGCGGCGAAGAGTATCACGGCGCCGCCGCTGCGAGCCCGGCGGGCGCGACCTGCGGCACTCAATCGTGCCAGCGCCGGCCCTGCAGCTCCAGCAGGCTGTGCGCCTGTTCCGGGCCGGTCGAGCCGGCCGGGTAGGGGCGCGGCTTCTGGTAGCACTCGCGCCAGCCGTCGAGGATCGGGTTGACCCAGCGCCAGGCGGCTTCCACCTCGTCCTTGCGCATGAACAGGGTCGGATCGCCCTCGATCACGTCGAGCAGCAGGCGCTCGTAGGCCTCCCAGCGGCGCTGGCGGGAGAAGGCGGTGGCCAGGTTGAGGTCGAGTTCCACCGGCTCCAGGGTCATGCCCTTGCCCGGGGTCTTGGCCAGCAGCTGCAGGCTGATGCGCTCCTCCGGCTGCAGGCGGATCAGCAGGCGGTTGGCGTGCTCGGCGGCGCCGGGGAACAGGCGGTGCGGCACCGGCTTGAACTGGATGACGATCTCCGAGCACTTGCGCTGCAGGCGCTTGCCGGTGCGCAGGTAGAAGGGCACGCCGGCCCAGCGCCAGTTGTCGACCTCCACCTGCAGGGCGACGAAGGTCTCGGTATCGCTGTCGTTGTCGACGTTCTTCTCGAAGTAGTAGGCGGGGACTTCCTGGCCGCCGATGTGCCCGCTGGTGTACTGGCCGCGCACGGTCAGGTCGCGCACGTCGAGGCCGGCCAGCGGCTTGAGCGCCTGCAGCACCTTGACCTTCTCGTTGCGCACCGCCTCGGCGTCGAAGCGCACCGGCGCCTCCATGGCCACCAGGCAGAGCAGCTGCAGCAGGTGGTTCTGCAGCATGTCGCGCATGGCGCCGGCCTGGTCGTAGTAGCCGCCGCGGTTTTCCACGCCGAGGGTCTCGCAGACGCTGATCTGCACGTGGTCGATGTGCGCGCCGCGCCACACCGGCTCGAACAGGGCGTTGGCGAAGCGCAGCGCCATCAGGTTCTGCACCGTCTCCTTGCCCAGGTAGTGGTCGATGCGAAACACCTGCGACTCGTCGAACACCTTGCCGATCGCCTGGGTGATCGCCAGCGCCGAGGCCAGCGAGTGGCCGATGGGCTTCTCGAGGACGATGCGGGTGTTGGCGCCGGCCAGGCCGGCGATGGCCAGGTGCGCGGCGATGGGCGCGAACAGCTGCGGCGCGGTGGCCAGGTAGTAGATCCGCGCGCGGCTGCAGCCCTTGCCGAGATGCTGGGCCAGGCGGCCGAATTCGGCGCTCTGCGCGGCGTCCATGGCGAAGTAGTCGAGGCGCGCGGCAAAGCTGTGCCAGGTGTCGGCGGTGAAGTCGCCGCGGGCGACCTGCGCCCGGCAGTGGCGTTCGGCCAGCGCCCGGTAGCCGTCGCTGTCCAGCGGTTTGCGTGCCAGGGCGAGGATCCGCAGGTCGGCGGGCAGGCGCTGCTCGCGATGCAGGTGATAGAGTGCCGGCAGCAGCTTGTGCAGGGTCAGATCGCCGGTGCCGCCGAACACCAGCATGTCGCAGGGAAGAGCAGGAGAAGGGGACGGCACGGGGAATTCTCCGACGTAGATTGCCTGGGCGCTGGCGCATAACTTGTAGTATAACTACAAAGTTACTACATCCGGCTTTTGCCGATCATAACCGAGTCCGCGCCGTGAATCTGTTGCAACACATTGCTCAATCCCATGCCCTGCTGCGCAAGTCCGAGCTCAAGGTCGCCGAGTACGTGCTGAACGATCCGGCCGCCGTCATGCACAGCTCGATGGCCGACCTGGCCCACGGGGTGGGCGTCAGCGAGCCGACCATCGTGCGCTTCTGCCGCGCCATCGGCTGCAGCGGTTTCCAGGATCTCAAGCTCAAGCTGGCGCAGAGCCTGGCTGCCGGCGCCAGCTTCGGCCAGTTCGCCATCCACGAGGAAGACTCGCTGGCCGACTTCAGCCTGAAGATCTTCGACACCACCCTGCACACCCTGATGGAAGTGCGCGAGCACCTGAACATGCAGGCGCTGGAGCGCGCGGTGAATGCCGTCGCCAACGCCCCGCGCGTCGAGTTCTACGGCTTCGGTGCCTCCGGCGCGGTGGCCGCCGACGCCCAGCACAAGTTCTTCCGCCTGCTGCTGACCGCCGCGGCCTACTCCGACCCGCACATGCAGGCGATGTCGGCGGTGACCCTCAAGCCCGGCGACGTGGCCATCTGCATCTCGCAGTCCGGGCGCTCCAAGGACCTGCTGACCACCGCCAACCTGGTGCGCGAGAGCGGCGCCACGCTGATCACCCTGTGCCCGAGCCAGACCCCACTGGCCGACCTGGCCACGGTCAACCTGGCCATCGACGTGCAGGAAGACACCGAGATCTACACCCCGCTGACCTCGCGGATCGCCCACCTGGTGGTGATCGACGTGCTGGCGATGGGCGTGGCCATGGCCCGCGGCCCGGACCTGGTCAACCACCTGAAGAGCGTCAAGCGCAGCCTGCGCAGCCTGCGCCTGTCGCCGAAGACGGTGAAGCCGACCGACGACGACTGAGGTCTGCCGGCCGGCGTGTGCCGGTCAGTGGAACGGTTGCGGCAGGGGAGTGTCGGCTGTCGAGGGCGGCAGGAGCGGCAGCGCGAAGCTCGGCTGTTCGCCGGTCAGGGTCTTGAGGAAGGCGACGATCTTGCCGGTCTCGTCGGCGCTCAGCTGGCGACCGAGCTGCAGGCGCGCCATCACGTCCACCGCCTCCTCCAGCTTCCAGTAGGCGCCATCGTGGAAGTAGGGGTAGGTCAGCTCGACGTTGCGCAGGGTCGGCACCTTGAACTTGAAGCGGTCGACGTCCTTGCCGGTCAGCCCGGCAACGCCCTGGGCGGGGTTTTCGGTCTTGTAGGCTTCCACCTGGCCCATCTTCTGGAACGAGTTGCCGCCGACGGCCGGGCCGTTGTGGCAGGCCACGCAGCCCGTTTCCTTGAACAGCTGGTAGCCGTCCTGCTCGGTCTGGGTCAGCGCCTGCTGGTCGCCCTTCAGCCAGCGGTCGAAGCGCGAGTTGGGCGTGGCCAGGGTCTTCTCGAACGCGGCGATGGCGTCGGTGATCGCGTCGATGGTCACCTTGTCGGTCTTGTAGGCCTTCTGGATCGCCTCACGGTATTGCGGGATCGAGCTGACCACGGCCACCGCCTGCTGGTGGGAGAAGGCCATTTCCTTCGGGTTGGCGATCGGGCCGCCGGCCTGCTCCTTGAGGTCGTGGGCGCGGCCGTCCCAGAACTGGGCGATGTTCATTCGCGAGTTGAGCACGGTCGGCGAATTGATCGGCCCTTCCTGCCAGTTGTGGCCGATGGACGTTTGCAGGTTGTCGCTGCCGCCGCGGCTCAGGTTGTGGCAGGAGTTGCAGGAGATGATGCCGGACTTCGACAGGCGCGGGTCGAAGAACAGCTGCTTGCCCAGTTCGACCTTGGCGGGGTTGGCGACCTTGGCGGGGGGGATCGGCTGGATCGGCTCGTTGTTCGGCGCGGCAGCCCAAGCGTTGCAGCCCAGCAGCAGGCCGGCAGTCAGTACCAGTGAGTGGCGCATCGATGCTTTCCTCTCGTGTTGGGGTTGCCGACGGATGTCGGCACCAATGACGAATTGAGGGTAGTCAACGAACTGCGCCGAGGGCGACTGAAGTCCGCCGGCCGCTGTAGCCCGGTCAGTTGAACGGCTGCGGTCGCGACGTGTCGTTGCTCGACGGCGGCAGGATCGGTAGCGGGAAGCTGGGCTGCTCGCCGGTCAGGGTCTTGAGGAAGGCGGTGATCTTGCCGATCTCGTCCGGGCGCAGCTGGCGACCGAGCTGCAGGCGCGCCATCACGTCCACCGCTTCTTCCAGCTTCCAGTAGGCGCCGTCGTGGAAGTAGGGATAGGTCAGCTCGACGTTGCGCAGGGTCGGCACCTTGAACTTGAAGCGGTCGACGTCCTTGCCGGTCAGCCCGGCGACGCCCTCGGCCGGGTTGTCGGTCTTGTAGGGCGCCACCTGGCCCATCTTCTGGAACGAGTTGCCGCCGACGGCCGGGCCGTTGTGGCAGGCGGTGCAGCCGGTGTCCTTGAACAGGCGGTAGCCGTCCAGTTCGGTTGGGCTCAGCGCCTGCTGGTCGCCCTTCAGCCACCGGTCGAAGCGCGAGTTGGGGGTGACCAGGGTTTTCTCGAACGCGGCGATGGCGTCGGTGATGGCGGCGACGGTGATCGTGTCGTTTTTGTAGACCTTCCTGAACGCCTCGCGGTACTGCGGGATCGAGGCGACCACGGCCACTGCCTGTTCGTGGGAGAAGCCCATTTCCTTCGGGTTGGCGATCGGGCCGCCGGCCTGTTCCTGCAGATCCTTGGCGCGGCCGTCCCAGAACTGGGCGACGTTCATGCTCGAGTTGAGCACGGTCGGCGAGTTGATCGGGCCCTGCTGCCAGTTGTGGCCGACGGAGGTCGGCAGGTTGTCGCTGCCGCCCATGCTCAGGTTGTGGCAGGAGTTGCAGGAGATGACGCCGGACTTCGACAGGCGCGGGTCGAAGAACAGCTGCTTGCCCAGCTCGACCTTGGCGGCGTCGCTGACGGTGGCCGGCTCGATCGGCTGGATCGGTTCGTTGCCGGACCTCATGGCCCAGGCGTTGCCGGCCAGCAGCAGGCCGGCGGCGAGGATCAGGGATTGGTGCATCGGGGTGTTCTCCTCCGTTGAGTACAAGGCGGCCAGCGACTGCCGGCGCCTCCCAGTGCGGCGCAGGGTAGCGGCCCGGTCTGGCCCGGGCAAGCTCGCGGTTGTCGCAGGGAAGGCTCTATTCCGCGGGTTTTGCCCTGTCACGGCGGTGTCATTGGGTTGCCGTCAAGGCGTCACGTCGGCTGCGGCATGCTGGAGCTCCCTGAAATACTCGAGATGGGAGATACGCCATGCCCCGCCACAGCGCTGTCACTACCCCCCACCTGGACGCCAAGACCCGCCGCAAGCTGGAAGACCAGCGTCGCATGGCGTTCCGCCGGGCCATCGAGCACTACAACGACGAGCGTCAGCTCAATCAGGCCATCGACGATTATCCCGAGCTGATCGCCATCAATTACGTGCGCTTGCTGCGCAGCGAGGCGCGCCGCCAGCCCGCCGCGTAGGGTGCGCCGCGCGCACCATTCGGCTGGAATGCCGCCAGTGGTGCGCATGGCGCACCCTGCGAAACGGCGCGGCGCGCTACAGGCTGAGGTTCAGCGCGTTGATCTGTGCCCGGTTGTTGCGGATGAACTCGAGGAAACTCAGGGCCACCGGACTCAGGCGGCGGTCGCGCGGATGCACCACGCACCAGCTGTGCTGCAGCGGCAGCTCGCTCACCGGCAGCTCGCGCAGGCGGCCGCTGGCCAGCTCCGAACTCACCGCGTGGCGGGGCAGCAGGGCCAGGCCGAGGCCGGCCAGCACGCCGGCGCGCTGCGCCTCTTGGGAGCCGAGCTGCAGGGTCTGGGCGAAGTGCGCGCGCTTGTCGTGGCAGAACGCCTCGCAGGCCTGGCGGGTGCCGGAGCCCGGCTCGCGCACCAGCAGCGGCCAGGCGGTCAGCTCCTGCAGGCCGAGGCGCTCGTGCTGGCACAGCGGGTGCCCGGCCGGGGCCACGGCGACGATGTGGTTGGTGAGGAACGGATTGAATTCCAGGTTCATGCCGGTGGGCACCTGGGAGAGGATCATCAGTTCGTCGCGGCTGACGCCGAGGCGGCGCAGCGCCTGGGCATGGCTGGTGACGGTGAGCTGCAGGCCGACTTCGGGGTGCTGCTGGCGAAACGCGGCGAACAGGTGGGGGACGAAGTATTCGGCGCTGGATTCCACGGTCAGGCTGAGCTGGCCCTGCAGCGAGCCGCGCAGGTCGGAGAGCTGCATGTCGAGGCTTTCCAGGCGGCCGAAGATGTCCGCGCCGGCGCGGCGCAGCGCCTCGGCGGCATCGGTGAGGTAGAGCTTCTTGCCGACGTACTCGAACAAAGGCTGGTCGAGCAGCTCCTCGAGCTGGCGGATCTGCTGGCTGACCGCCGGCTGGGTCAGCGCCATTTCCTCGGCGGCGCGGCTGTAGGAGCGGGTTTCGCACACGGCGCGGAACACCTGCAGCTGGCGCAGGGTCAGGCGCATCAGGTACTTGCGCATGGCGGAAGGCCTCTATGGCGGGCTTTTCGAGAAGTATAAGTTAATACTTATGCTCATCCCAATAATTATTCATTTTTAGTAATCCATCTCTCGGCGCTAGGGTATTTGCACCTGCGGCCTGACCGGCCGGTCAGCCAGCCCAGCCGAGGGAGACCTCCGTGATAAGAAAAATCCTCATCGCCAACCGTGGCGAGATTGCCGTGCGAATCGTGCGTGCCTGTGCCGAGATGGGCATCCGCTCGGTGGCCGTGTATTCCGAAGCCGACCGCCACGCGCTGCACGTCAAGCGCGCCGACGAAGCCCACAACCTCGGCGACGAGCCGCTGGCCGGCTACCTGAACCCGCGCAAGCTGGTCAACCTGGCCGTCGAGACCGGTTGCGACGCCCTGCACCCGGGCTACGGCTTCCTCTCCGAGAACGCCGAACTGGCGGAGATCTGCGCCGAGCGCGGGATCAAGTTCATCGGTCCGTCGGCCGAGGTCATCCGCCGCATGGGCGACAAGACCGAGGCGCGTCGCTCGATGATCGCCGCCGGCGTGCCGGTTACCCCCGGCACCGAAGGCAACGTCGCCGATCTGGAAGAAGCGCTGCGCGAAGCCGGCCGCATCGGCTACCCGGTGATGCTCAAGGCCACCTCCGGCGGCGGCGGCCGCGGCATTCGCCGCTGCAACTCGCAGGAAGAACTGGAACAGGCCTACCCGCGGGTGATCTCCGAGGCCACCAAGGCCTTCGGCAGCGCCGAGGTGTTCCTCGAGAAGTGCATCGTCAACCCCAAGCACATCGAGGCACAGATCCTCGCCGACAGCTTCGGCAACACCGTGCACCTGTTCGAGCGCGACTGCTCGATCCAGCGCCGCAACCAGAAGCTGATCGAGATCGCCCCCAGCCCGCAGCTGACCCCCGAGCAGCGCGCCTACATCGGCGAGCAAGCGGTCAAGGCGGCCAAGGCGGTCGGCTACGAGAACGCCGGCACCGTGGAGTTCCTGCTCGCCGAAGGCGAGGTGTACTTCATGGAGATGAACACCCGGGTGCAGGTGGAACACACCATCACCGAGGAAATCACCGGGATCGACATCGTCCGCGAGCAGATCCGCATCGCCGCGGGCCTGCCGCTGTCGGTCAAGCAGGAAGACATCATCCACCGCGGCTACGCGATCCAGTTCCGGATCAACGCCGAGGACCCGAAGAACAACTTCCTGCCGTCCTTCGGCAAGATCACTCGCTACTACGCGCCCGGCGGTCCCGGCGTGCGCACCGACACGGCGATCTACACCGGCTACACCATTCCGCCGTACTACGACTCGATGTGCCTGAAGCTGATCGTCTGGGCACTGACCTGGGAAGAGGCGCTGGACCGCGGCCTGCGCGCGCTGGACGACATGCGCGTGCTGGGGGTGAAGACCACCGCGCTCTACTACCAGGAAATCCTCCGCAATCCGGAGTTCCGCAGCGGCGTGTTCAACACCAGCTTCGTCGAAGCCCACCCGGAACTGATCAACTACTCGGTCAAGCGCAAGCCCGAAGAGCTGGCCCTGGCCATCGCCGCCGCCATTGCCGCCCACGCCGGCCTGTGAGGAATTGAGATGAACAAGAAGATCACCGTCACCGATACCATCCTGCGCGACGCCCACCAGTCGCTGCTGGCCACCCGCATGCGCCTCGAGGACATGCTGCCGATCTGCGCCAAGCTCGACCAGGTCGGCTACTGGTCGCTGGAAGTCTGGGGCGGCGCCACCTTCGACGCCTGCGTGCGCTTCCTCAAGGAAGACCCGTGGGAGCGCCTGCGCCAGCTCAAGGCCGCGCTGCCCAACACCCGCCTGCAGATGCTGCTGCGCGGCCAGAACCTGCTCGGCTACCGCCACTACAGCGACGACGTGGTCAAGGCCTTCGTCGCCAAGGCCGCGGTCAATGGCATCGACGTGTTCCGCATCTTCGACGCGATGAACGACGTGCGCAACCTGCGTACCGCCATCGAGGCGGTCAAGGCCGCCGGCAAGCACGCCCAGGGCACCATCAGCTACACCACCAGCCCGGTGCACACCGTCGCCTCGTTCGTCGAGCTGGGCAAGCGCATGCAGGAGAAGGGCGTCGACTCGATCGCCATCAAGGACATGGCCGGCCTGCTGACCCCCTACGCCACCGCCGAACTGGTGCAGGCGCTGAAGGCCGAGATCGACCTGCCGATCTTCGTCCACTCCCACGACACCGCCGGCATGGGCGCCATGTGCCAGCTCAAGGCCATCGAGGCCGGTGCCGACCACATCGACACCGCCATCTCCAGCTTCGCCTGGGGCACCAGCCACCCGGGCACCGAGTCGATGGTCGCCGCGCTGCGCGGCACCCCGTACGACACCGGTCTGGACCTCGAGCTGCTGCAGGAGATCGGCCTGTACTTCTACGGCGTGCGCAAGAAGTACCACCAGTTCGAGAGCGAGTTCACTTCGGTGGACACCCGCGTGCAGGTCAACCAGGTGCCGGGCGGCATGATGTCCAACCTGGCCAACCAGCTGAAGGAGCAGGGCGCCCTGCACCGCATCAACGAAGTGTTCGCGGAAATCCCGCGCGTGCGCGAAGACCTCGGCTTCCCGCCGCTGGTCACCCCGACCTCGCAGATCGTCGGCACCCAGGCGGTGTTCAACGTGCTGGCCGGCGAGCGCTACAAGACCATCACCAACGAGGTGAAGCTGTACCTGCAGGGCCGCTACGGCCGCGCGCCGGGCAAGGTCAACGAGCACCTGCGCTTCCAGGCCATCGGCAGCGAGGAAGTCATCGACGTGCGTCCGGCCGACCTGATCAAGCCGGAAATGGCCCGCCTGCGCGAGGAAATCGGCAGCCTGGCCAAGTCCGAGGAAGACGTGCTGACCTTCGCCATGTTCCCGGACATCGGCCGCAAGTTCCTCGAGGAGCGCGCCGCCGGCACCCTCAAGCCGGAAGCGCTGCTGCCGCAACCGGACGCGGCCGGCCGCCCCGCCGCGGCCCAGGAAGGCGTGCCTACCGAATTCGTGGTCGACGTGCACGGCGAGAGCTACCGCATCGACATCACCGGCGTCAGCGTCAAGACCGACGGCAAGCGCCACTTCTACCTGGCCATCGACGGCATGCCGGAAGAGGTGGTGTTCGAACCGCTCAACGCCTTCGTCGGCGGCGCCGCCAGCGGCAAGCGCAAGCAGACCGCGGCACCGGGCGACGTCAGCACCACCATGCCGGGCAACATCGTCGACGTGCTGGTGAAGGAAGGTGATGTGGTCAAGGCCGGCCAGCCGGTGCTGATCACCGAAGCAATGAAGATGGAGACCGAGGTACAGGCGCCGATCGCCGGCACCGTCACGGCCATCCATGTGGTTAAGGGCGACAGGGTCAATCCCGGTGAAGTACTCATCGAGATTGGAAGTTAAGTCCTGAAGGGGGAGCCGAATGGCTCCCCTTTTTTTATTCCGTCAGCGCCGATTGATTTTCCGAGACGACCGGTCCAATAATCGGCGCATGACCCAGCCCATCCCCCAGCCGCGCCGCGGCCGCCCGCCCAAGCTCGACCGCGACAACCGCGAGACCCGCGAGGCGTTGCTGCACGCCGGCATGGTCCTGCTCACCGAGCAGGGCTTCCTCAGCACCGGCCTCGACACGCTGCTCAAGCAGGTCGGCGTGCCCAAGGGCTCCTTCTATCACTACTTCGCCAGCAAGGAGGCCTTCGGCCGCGCCGTGCTGGAGCGCTACGCCGCCTGGTTCGCCGCCAAGCTGGATCGCTGGCTGCTCGACGCCCGCCGCCCGCCGCTGGCGCGCCTGGAGGATTTCGTCGCCGATGCCTGT
Source organism: Geopseudomonas aromaticivorans (assembly GCF_019097855.1). Lineage (GTDB taxonomy): Bacteria > Pseudomonadota > Gammaproteobacteria > Pseudomonadales > Pseudomonadaceae > Geopseudomonas > Geopseudomonas aromaticivorans. The sequence goes on along the minus strand of NZ_JAHRGL010000022.1, from coordinate 10,391 downwards.
GCCGGCATGGCCCGCCACGCCTGGCGGCGCGGCTGCCTGGTCGGCAACCTCGGCCAGGAGGTGACCCAGCTGCCGGAGGGCTTTCGCGAGCAGCTGGAAGCCGTACTGGGCGACTGGCAGGCGCGCCTGGCCGCCTGCCTGCGCGACGCCCAGCAAGGCGGCAGCCTGGCAGCGACGGTAGATTGCGACGAGCTGGCGGCGTTCTTCTGGATCGGCTGGGAAGGCGCCGTGCTGCGCGCCCGCCTGGTGCAGAGCGATGCGCCGTTGCAGACCTTCATCCGCGGGTTTCTGGCCCTGCTGCCGCGCTGAGTTTTTTATCGCCCATTTCTAGACGATCGGTCTAAAACCTGAGAGGTGTGATCCATGTTCCGCGCCATCCTGATCGACAAGGACGACCACGGCTACCGTGCCAGCGTGCAGACACTCGACGAGGCGCAGCTGCCGCAAGGCGATGTGCGGGTGCGCGTCAGCCACAGCACGCTGAACTACAAGGACGCCCTGGCCATCACCGGCCGCGGGCCGGTGGTGCGCCAGTTCCCCATGGTGCCGGGCATCGACCTGGCCGGCGTGGTCGAAGACAGCAGCCACCCGGACTACCGCGCCGGCGATGCGGTGCTGCTCAACGGCTGGGGCGTCGGCGAGAGCCACTGGGGCGGCCTGGCCCAGGTTGCACGTCTCAAGGGCGACTGGCTGATCCCGCTGCCGGCCGGCTTCAGCGCCGCCGAGGCGATGGCGGTGGGCACCGCCGGCTACACCGCGATGCTCGCGGTGCTGGCCCTGGAGCGCAACGGGGTCACGCCGCCGCAGGGCGAGGTGCTGGTCACCGGCGCCAACGGCGGGGTGGGCAGCTTTGCCATCGCCCTGCTGGCACGCCTCGGCTACCGGGTGGTGGCGTCCACCGGCCGCCCGCAGGAAGCCGACTACCTCAAGGCTCTCGGCGCTGCCGAGATCATCGAGCGCGCCGCGCTGGCCGAGCCGGGCCGGCCGCTGGCGCGCGAACGCTGGGCCGGCGCGGTCGACTCGGTGGGCAGCCACACCCTGGCCAACGTCTGCGCCGGCACCCGCTACGGCGGCACCGTGACCGCCTGCGGCCTGGCCCAGGGCATGGAGTTCCCGGCCACGGTGGCGCCGTTCATCCTGCGCGGGGTGACTCTGGCCGGCATCGACAGCGTGATGCGCCCGCGCGCCGACCGCCTGCAGGCCTGGCAGCGCCTGGCCCGCGATCTGGACAAGGGCCTGCTGGCGTCGATGAGCCGCGAGATCGGCCTGGAAGAAGCCATCCCCGCCGCCGGCGAACTGCTCGCCGGCCGGGTGCGCGGACGGGTGGTGGTGGACGTCAACCGCTGAGACAGCGCTGGCGTACGGCTCGCCGGTGGGAAATGCCTACGGCAGTTTCCCACCCTACGCCAGTCGTCCAGATCGTAGGGTGGAAAACTCGCGCAGCGATTTTCCACGGGGTGGCCATCCACCACCCTCGGTGCGCTAATGGCGGAAAAGACCTGCGGTCGTTTTCCACCCTACATCTCATCACTCCGCCGGGTAGCCTTCGGCCAGGTGCTGGTCCTTGAGCTTCACGTAGTTGGCCGCGCTGTAGGTGAAGAAGGCGCGCTCCTTGTCGCTCAGCGGCCGCGCCTGCTTCACCGGGCTGCCGACGTACAGGTAGCCGCTTTCCAGACGCTTGCCCGGTGGCACCAGGCTGCCGGCGCCGATCACCACCTCGTCCTCGACCACCGCGCCGTCCATGACGATGGCGCCCATGCCGACCAGCACGCGGCTGCCGATGCGGCAGCCGTGCAGGGTCACCTTGTGGCCGACGGTGACGTCGTCGCCGATCTCCAGCGGGTAGCCGTCCGGGTTGAACGGCCCGGCGTGGGTGATGTGCAGCACGCTGCCGTCCTGGATGCTGGTGCGCGCGCCGATGCGGATGCGGTGCATGTCGCCGCGGATCACCGCCAGCGGCCATACCGAGCAGTCGTCGCCGAGCACCACGTCGCCGAGCACCACGGCGCTGGGATCGACAAAGGCCCGCGCGCCGAGCTGCGGGCTGTGGCCCTGAAAGGTTCTGATGGTCACGATAGAAATTTCCTGAGCTGCGTTGACGGGCAATTCTAATTAACATGACCGGGTGAATCTTCCGACTCAAGGTCCAATGCCGTGACTGCAACCAATCCCCTGCTGCAAGCCTTCGACCTGCCGCCCTATTCCGCCATTCGCCCGGAGCATGTCGAGCCGGCCGTCGACCAGATCCTCGCCGACAACCGCGCCGCCATCGCCGCGATCCTCGCGCAACAGGGCAGCACGCCCGACTGGAACGGCCTGGTGCTGGCGCTGGACGAGCTGAACGCGCGCCTGGGCCGCGCCTGGAGCCCGGTCAGCCACCTCAACGCGGTGTGCAACAGCGCCGAGCTGCGCGCCGCCTACGAGGCCTGCCTGCCCAAGCTGTCGACCTACTACACCGAGCTGGGCCAGAACCGCGCGCTGTACCAGGCCTGGCACGCGCTGGCCGCCAGCCCGGCGGCGGCCGGCTTCGAGCAGGCGCAGCAGACCATCCTCAAGCACACCCTGCGCGACTTCCACCTGAGCGGCATCGACCTGCCGGAAGCCGAGCAGCAGCGCTACGGCGCGATCCAGATGAAGCTCTCCGAGCTGTCCAGCCGGTTCTCCAACCAGGTGCTCGACGCCACCCAGGCGTGGACCAAGCAGATCGCCGACGAAGCCGCGCTGGCCGGTCTGCCGGACTCGGCCAGGGCGCAGATGCAACAGGCCGCCCAGGCCAAGGGCCTGGATGGCTGGCTGGTGACCCTGGAGTTCCCCAGCTACTACGCGGTGATGACCTACGCCGACGACCGCGCCCTGCGCCAGGAGCTGTACACCGCCTACGCCACCCGCGCCTCCGACCAAGGCCCCAACGCCGGCCAGCACGACAACGGCCCGCTGATGGCCGAGCTGCTCGACCTGCGCCAGGAGCTGGCCCGCTTGCTCGGCTTCAAGCACTACGCCGAGCTGTCGCTGGCCACCAAGATGGCCGAGTCCACCGAGCAAGTGCTGGGCTTCCTCCGGGATCTGGCGGTGCGCGGCAAGCCGTTCGCCGAGCAGGACCTGGCCGAGCTGCGCGCCTTCGCCGCCGAGCGCGGCGTCAGTGATCTGGCCAGCTGGGACGTCGGCTACTTCAGCGAGAAGCTGCGCCACCAGCGCTACGAGATTTCCCAGGAGCAGGTGCGCGCCTGGTTCCCGATCGACAAGGTGCTGTCCGGGCTGTTCGCCATCGTCGAGCGTTTGTACGGCATCCAGATCGAGGAACTCAAGGACTTCGACACCTGGCACCCGGACGTGCGCCTGTTCGAAATCCGCGAGAACGGCGCGCACGTCGGGCGCTTCTTCTTCGACCTCTACGCCCGCGCCAACAAGCGCGGCGGAGCGTGGATGGACGGCGCCCGCGACCACTGGCGCAACAGCGCCGGCGAACGCATCAGCCCGGTGGCCAACCTGGTGTGCAACTTCACCCCCGCCGCACCCGGCAAGCCGGCGCTGCTGACCCACGACGAGGTCACCACCCTGTTCCACGAGTTCGGCCACGGCCTGCACCACCTGCTGACCCGCGTCGACTATGCCGGCGTTTCCGGCATCAACGGCGTGGCCTGGGATGCGGTGGAGCTGCCCAGCCAGTTCATGGAGAACTGGTGCTGGGAGCCGGAAGGCCTGGCGCTGATCTCCGGCCACTTCGAGAGCGGCGAGCCGCTGCCACAGGAGCTGCTGGACAAGATGCTGGCGGCGAAGAACTTCCAGTCAGGCCTGATGCTGCTGCGCCAGCTGGAATTCTCGCTGTTCGACTTCGAGCTGCACGCCACCCATGGCGACGGGCGCAGCGTGCTCGAGGTGCTGCAGGCGATCCGCGACGAGGTGTCGGTGATGCAACCGCCGGCCTGGAACCGCTTCGCCAACAGCTTCGCGCACATCTTCGCCGGCGGTTACGCGGCCGGCTACTACAGCTACAAGTGGGCCGAGGTGCTGTCGGCCGATGCCTTCTCCAAGTTCGAGGAAGAGGGCGTACTCAACCCGGCCACCGGCCGCGCCTTCCGCGAGGCGATCCTCGCCCGCGGCGGTTCGCTGGAGCCGATGCAGCTGTTCGTCGACTTCCGCGGCCGCGAGCCGTCGATCGACGCGCTGCTGCGCCACAGCGGCCTGAGCGAGGAGGTGGCAGCATGAGCGAGGAAATCCTGCAAAAACCCCGGCGCTTCATCGCCGGCGCGGTGTGCCCGGCCTGCGAGGCGATGGACACCATCCAGATGTGGGACGAGGACGGCACGCCCAATCGCCACTGCGTGACCTGCGGCTACGCCGACACCCTCGACGCCCGTGGCAACTCGGTGCCCAAGGAGCTGCCGACCCGGGTCAACGTCAGTGCGCTGAAACCGAAGGTGGCCGACCCCAAGGTGCAGACCGTGCAGTTCTTCCCCAATCCGAAGCTGAAGAAGCCGGAGTAGGGGCGGAGCCAGTCCGCGTAGGGTGCGCCTGCACCAGCGCCGCTGCTGTGGCATATGGGTGCGCATGGCGCACCCTACGGGGCTGGCCGAGAGCAAGGCGCCCACCGCAAGGTCGGCGCCTTTTTCGTGCCTGCGCTTCAGCCCAGCCCGCCGAGCAGCAGCGGCAGGCTGAGGGCGGCGAGCAGGGTCTGCAGGGTGATGATGCCGGCCATCAGGTGGCCGTCGCCGCCGAGCTGGCGGCTCAGGGTGTAGGCGGAGGGCGCGGTGGGCAGGGCGAAGAACAGCATCAGCAGAGTGCTTTCCAGGCTCGGCAGGGCCAGCGCACGGGCCACGGCGAAGGCCAGCAACGGCATCAGCAGCAGGCGCGCCAGGCTGTTGCCGAGCAGCGTCGGGCCTTCGCCGCGCAGCTCCTGCGGACGCAGGGCGGCGCCGACGCAAAGCAGGCCGAGCGGCAGGCTGGCGGCGGCGAGCAGGCCGAGCAGGCGCTCCGTGCCGGCGGGCAGGCCGAGGCCGGTCAGGTTGAGCAGCACGCCGCCGAGGCAGGCAAGGATCAGTGGGTTCCTGGCGATCGGCAGCAGCAGGCCGCGCGCGCTGATCCCGCGCTCGGCGCTCAGCGCCCACACCGACAGCACGTTCACCGCCGGCACCAGCAGCGCCAGCAGCAGCGCCGCCAGGGTCAGCCCCGCCTGGCCGTACAGGCTGCCCACGGTGGCCAGGCCCAGGTAGGTGTTGAAGCGCAGCGTGCCCTGGACCAGGGCGCCGAAGCGCGCCGCCGGCCAGCCGCGCAGGCGGCGCAGCGCCAGCAGGCCCAGCCAGCCGAGGCCGAGGGCCAGCAGCACCGCCAGCGCCAGGCGCGGCAGCGCCGGGTTGTCCAGCGGCGCGCGGGCCAGGCTGCTGAGCAGCAGGGCGGGGAACAGCAGGAAGTAGTTGAGGCGCTCGGCGCCGGGCCAGAAGGCTTCGCCGGGAAAGTCGCTGCGGCGCAGCAGATGGCCGGCGACGATCAGGGCGAACAATGGCCAGAGGGCGAGCAGTAGGGCGGACATGGCAGCTCCGTGGCAGGGCGGGGCGCGCTGCGCCAGCGGTGGTGGGGGCGTCGCCCGGCAGTCTAGCGGCAAACACGACCGGCGGTCGTGTCCTCAGGGCAGCAGCAGGCCGCCGCCGGCCCGGTGCAGTGCGCGCAGCTGGTCGCCGATCTGTTTGACATTGGCCTCGCCGTCGTCCAGTTCGCGGCGCCGTTCGGGCTTGAGCAGGGTCAGCAGCTGGCTGTCGAGCTGGTCGCTGAGCTGGCGCAGCTGGCTCTGGCGCTGGCTGCTCTCGTGCTCCAGGCGCTGCCATTCGCCGGGTTGCGGCAGGCCGTAGCCGCCGTCGAGCAGTTCCGCCGGGCGACTGAGGAAGCCGCTGTTGGCCAGCAGCTGTTCGAGGGTGTGGTCGGCTGAGGCGTTGCTGCCACCGCGCGCGCGGCGGCCGAGGTAGTCCTGCTTGAGGTCGTCCTGGGCCAGCTGCAGCTGGCGGCGCCGGGCGGCCTGCTCGAGCAGCAGCAGGGCGGCGCTGGCGCGCAGGTCGGCGCCGGCAAAGTGGCGACGGCGCTCGGCGGCGGGCTGCGCCAGCCAGTCCTCCACGCTGCTCTGCGGCAGCGCCAGGCGCTCGCGGGCGATGGCGAACATGGCCTGGTAACGCTCGCGGAAGGAGTCGAAGCGGTAGCCCAGGCGCAGCGCCTCGCGCGGGTCGTCGAGCACGTGGGTGTCGGCCAGGCCGCGGCCTTCGAGCAGCTGCAGCAGGCCGCTGGGGGTGATGCTGTCGAGGTCGGCGAGACGCGGATCGCCAGTGCCGCTCCTGAGCAGCTTGAGGGTTTCCACCGCGCAGTTGTTGCTGAGGAACCAGTAGTCGCCGTCGTGGCTCCAGTGCAGTTCGGCGGCGTGCTCGGCCAGGGCCGCGATCTGCGCGCGCGACAGGCGCAGCGGCAGCGAGGCCAGGCTGCGCAGCTCAGTCTTGGTGTATTCGTCGATCACCTGGCCGAGCGGCAGGACGAACAGGCGCGAGGGATAGGCGCCGGTCAGGCCGTCCCAGCTGGACAGCTGCACGTCGCCGACGAAGGCGCGGTAGGACAGCACCAGGTGCTGGTCGAGGTCCAGCCGGCAGTCCGGGCCGCGCGGACGACCGGGGGCGCATACCACCAGGCGCAGCATGCTGTGGCCCCAGCGGCTGACCCACTGGTCGTTGGCTTCGGCGAACAGGTAGTCCACCGCGTAGATGCGCGCGGGGTCGAGGCGGCCGAGCGGCTGGCGGGCGAAGTCGCTGCCGGCGTTGAGGTAGGCCAGTTCGCTGGCGCACTCGGCGCTGCCCGGCGGACTCCAGGCGAAGTGCTCGCGCAGGTAGCGCTGCAGCGCCGGCCGCCGGCAGGCGTAGCTCGGGTCGAGCAGGAAGTACTCCAGGTTGACCGCGACGAACTCGCGGGGATTGCTCAGCTCGTAGCTGTCCGGGCTGCGCAGCCACTGCGGGTTGTCCGTCTCGCGGGCACCGCGCTGGCCGACGCGCTCGGCCCAGCCGGCCAGGTCGAGCAGGCGCGGGTCGTCGGAGAGGGTGAAGCGCCGCGCGCTCTGCCCGCGGCATTCGCTCGGCAGGCCGACGGCACCGAGGCTGGCGGCCTGCTGGCGGCAGCGACGGATCAATCGCGCCTCGTCCGCCGGCCAGGCGCGGGCGCGGTCGTAGAGATGGGTCAGCTCGTGCAGCAGGGTGGCCAGCAGCTCGCGGCGTTGGGTGGCGTGCGGGCGGCCGGTGGCCTGGGTGGCTGCGCTGCCGTCGGTGAGTGCCGGCAGCAGGCGGGCGTTGAGTTCGAAGGCGTCGAGGCGGGTCAGGCGGCCGTAGACCTTGGCCGGCAGCGCGTCGCTCCAGCGCACCGCCACCGTGCGCGGCAGCTGCTGGCGCAGGCGCGGCGGCAGGGCGGCCAGCGCCTCGTCGAGCAGGGCCTGGCTGGCCTGGCGCTGGGCCGGGCTCAGGCCCTGTTCGTGCAACTGCAGGCGCAGGCCGGCAGGTGCGGCATGGGCGGGAGGCGCCAGGCTGGTCTGGACCAGAACGCCCAGCAGCAGGGCGAGACCGCCCAGCGCCGCCCGTCCATTCATCACAGGGCGAGCAGGGCCTGCGCCAGTTCGGCGTCGCTGGCCTGGCGGGCTTCGGGCACGCGCTCGCGCACCACGTGCAGGGCGGCTTCCAGCTGGGCGCCGCGGATGCTGCCCTCGCTGGCGACGAAGCTGGCGGCGTCGTCGCGGGCGGCCTGCACCAGCTTCATGTCGCGGACCGAGGTGGTGGTATCAGAGGTGAAGTCGAAGCTGCGCTCGAGGGCGCGGACGATGATGTTGCTGGTGGCGACCAGGGTCTGGGCCTGGGCGCTGCCGGCGGCGAGCAGGACGAGGGTGGCGGCGAGCAGGGAACGGCGCATGGCGAATCTCCGGTGAAGGTGGACGAGGCGCGTAATGTATTGATTCGCATGCGTCCGTGCCAGTCGCGCGGGGTCTGGCTGTGACCGGGGCGGCGTCTGGCGCCGCCGCCGGCAGCCCTCATCAGAGGGCGAGGATCGCCCGGGCCAGCTGCTGGTCATCGGCCTGCACCTGCGGCGCCTGCTGGCGGATGTGGCGCAGCGCGGCCTCGAGCTGGGCGCCGCGGATGGCGCCGTTGCTGGCCACGAAGCTGGCGGCATCGTCGCGGGCGGCGCGGACGATCTTGTCGTCGTCGAACGAGGAGGAGATGTCGCTGGTGCTTTCGCTGGCGTTGGCGGTCAGGCCGCCCAGGGTGTCGGTGGTGGCGACGAAGCTGGTGGCGGAGGCGCTGGTGGCGAGCGCCAGCAGGGCGGCGCCGGCAAGAAGCGGGAAGCGAGTCATGAGGTGAAATCCTGTTCGGGTTGATTCGATAGTTGAGACCGCGCGCAGGGCGCGGGGTTCGCCGGGATCGGCGCTGGGCGGCGCGGTGACGGCGCTGGCCTGCGGCGCAAACACCGACGGTCCATTGTCAGTCGATGTGGCGGCCGGAAACAACTGCGCCGCCCGAAGGCGGCGCAGTGGTGCAGCGGTCAGTGAATCAGCCGCGGCGGATTACTTCTTGACCAGCATGCTGCCGGTTTCTTCCAGATTGATGTGCCACTGCAGGGCTTCGCGCAGGATGTGCGGAGTGTGACCGCCCTTGGCGCAGGCGCGCTCGAAGTAGTCGTTCAGCTCGTCGCGGAAGTCCGGGTGTACGCAGTTGTCGATGATCGCACGGGCGCGCTCGCGCGGAGCCAGGCCACGCAGGTCGGCCAGGCCGATCTCGGTGACCAGCACGTCGACGTCATGCTCGTTGTGGTCGACGTGGCTGACCATCGGCACGACGCTGGAGATGGCGCCGCCCTTGGCGATGGACTTGGTCACGAAGATGGCGGTGTGGGCGTTGCGGGCGAAGTCACCCGAACCACCGATGCCGTTCATCATCTTGGTGCCGCCCACGTGGGTGGAGTTGACGTTGCCGTAGATGTCGAATTCCAGCGCGGTGTTGATGCCGATGATGCCGAGGCGACGGACGATTTCCGGCAGGTTGGAGATTTCCTGCGGACGCAGTACCAGCTTGTCCTTGTACTTCTCCATGTTGCCGAACACGCGCTCGCCGCAGCCGCTGGACAGGGTCATCGAGCAGCCGGACGCGAAGGTCATCTTGCCGGCGTCGATCAGCTCGAAGGTCGAGTCCTGCAGTACTTCGGAGTACATGGTCAGGTCATGGAACGGCGAGTTGATCAGGCCGCACATCACGGCGTTGGCGATGCTGCCGATACCGGCTTGCAGCGGCAGCAGGCTGTTGGTCAGGCGTCCGGCTTCCACTTCCTTCTTGAAGAAGGCGATCAGGTTGTCGGCGATGGCCTGGGTCTCGTGATCCGGCGGGGTCACGGTGGACGGCGAGTCCGGGGTTTCGCTGATGACGATGGCGACGATCTTCGCCGGGTCGATCTGGATGTAGGGGGTGCCGATGCGGTCATCGACGTTGATCAGCGGAACCGGACCGCGGTGCGGACGGTTGGCCGGGATGTAGATGTCGTGCAGGCCTTCCAGGTTGGCGTTGTGCGCCATGTTGATCTCGATGATCACTTCCGGGGCCTGGGTGGCGAAGCTGGCGGAGTTGCCGACCGAGGTCGACGGCACGATGTAGCCTTCTTCGGTGATGGCGACCGCTTCGATGATCGCGATGTCCGGCACCTTGATCTGGTGGCTGCGCATCTGCTCGACGGTTTCCGACAGGTGCTGGTCGATGAACATGACCTTGCCGTCGTTGATGGCCTTGCGCAGGGTGTTGTCGACCTGGAACGGCATGCGGCGAGCCAGTGCGCCGGATTCGGTCAGCTGCTTGTCGAGGTCGTTGCCCAGGCTGGCACCGGTGACCAGGGAGATCTTGCGCGGGGAGGTCTTGGCCAGTTCGGCCAGGGCCTTCGGCACCGCCTTGGCTTCACCGGCGCGGGTGAAACCGCTCATGCCGACGGTCATGCCGTCCTTGATCAGCTTGGCAGCTTCGGCTGCGGTGGTGACTTTTTCGAGCAGATAGGACAGGCGGATACGATCACGGTACATGGACGGTTCCTTTATATACGGCGTATGACGAACACAGTCCGTCGAGTCTAAGGATTCGCCATCGCTACGCCTTTAATACTAAGGTCGTAATGCGCCGAACGGTTTTTTGCCCTAATCGCGACCTTTTGTCGCAGAAAAAAGCCGCCTCCGCAGGGCGGAGACGGCTTTTTCGCGGCTTTTCGGCGCAGTTACTCGACGGCCTTGAGCATGTCCTCAATGACCTTCTTGGCGTCGCCGAACACCATCATCGACTTGTCCATGTAGAACAATTCGTTGTCCAGGCCGGCGTAGCCGCTGGCCATCGAGCGCTTGTTGACGATCACGG